>JAIRRS010000163.1 GCA_031255855.1 Tannerellaceae bacterium
AGCAATTTGATAATTTGTTAATTTTACCCTTGCATAGCTGCTGTATTTGGAGGCCTGTCTGGAGTTTGTCGAAAAAAAACTACTCTTGCGAAGTTTAGGATTGATAGTTTGCACACTAAATTATTATATTTTGCGCTTTTTGTGTTTTAATTTAATGATTATGTGTTAAACGTTTATGTATTTACCTGTTCTAAGCAAAGAACAGATTACTAAAGTTTATATACCTATAAAATAAAATGTCTATGGCACGACCAACAACAAAAGAACAATTAATTCAGGCAGCTGAGGAAAACTTCCGGAAACTGTTTGCTCTTATCAATTCCATGACGGAAGAAGAACAGGAAAAAATGTTCTCATTTGAAGACCGAGACAGGAATATACGAGATGTACTCGTGCATCTGTATGAATGGCACCAGCTGTTACTCAACTGGGTAAATACCAATAAATCAGGAAATAAGACTAATTTCCTACCTGATCCGTACAACTGGAAGACATACCCTCAAATGAATATCGGTTTTAGAATGAAGCATCAAAGCACACCTTTAAAAGAGTCGGTTGCCATGTTGCAAAAAAGTCATTCGGATGTTATTGAAATGATTGGTACTTTCTCGAATGAAGAGTTATTCACAAACAAATATTACACTTGGACAGGTACGACAAGTGTGGGGAGTTACTGTGTTTCCGCTACTTCAAGCCATTATGATTGGGCAATGAAGAAAATCAAGAAGCACAAAAAAGGAATTTGCCCGTAACCGGTATCTATGAGCCATACATTTATTTCCCGATTAATTTATCCCGGTTATAGCTGACGATACGTTTAATCAAGTCAAAAGGCACCGGCTTATTGTGTGGAAACTGAATTCCCCCTTTGCTTGTATGATACGAGGTCAGTTCGTCTCGAAAATGCTCTATGGTTTCGGGAAAAGGATAAAAACCCAAATGGTTTTTAAATCCGGCAAATTGTACAAGTATCTTCTTTATCTTAAAGGTCGGCATAGCCCAACTTATACTTTCGGTTGCCTCCGGGGCAACTTCTCTGATTGCTTTACGCACTTCATTCATTGTTGACTGTATTTCCGAAGGAAATTCTGCGATATAAGCATCTATATTTTCAGGTATACTTTTCTTTTCCATATATTATACATGTATTAAGCTTTTGATATAAAATATTTCCAATTGAAGGGAAATTGACATTTGCATATCATAAGGAATGTTTCATTAATTTTTAGTAATAATAGCTATTATTTCAACATATACATCAAATTTGCGAATAATTAACTCTTATTAACCGGATTTCCGCTTTCCCTGTCAGAGTAGGTTTGTGTATTTCAATTCATTGGGATGATGTCCCGGTTTCATTTAGATGATCTTCCGAAATCATTGGGATGTTTTCTCCCATTCATCCAGATGAATTTTTCAAGCAAGACCGTTTATAATACTTCCCTATGGAAAGTTTAACAGGGGTAAATCAAAAACAACTCTGGCAGTATGCAAACGGGTACAAAAATCCGCGGAAAGAAACTGCGGAAAGAATAAAAAAAGGCCTTGAATGAGATTCAAAGCCTTTTTTATAGTTGTTTGCCTGTTTGAGCGGTAGGCGAGGCTCGAACTCGTGACCCTCAGCTTGGGAAGCTGATGCTCTACCAACTGAGCTACTACCGCAATTTGTTTGCAAAAATAATAAATCTTTCTTTTTTTCATACCTTTGGGCAAAAATTATTAGGTGACATATATGGAAAAACTGACTTTAGTTAAGGTAGGAGGGAAGATTGTGGAGGAAGATGATACGTTAAATCGTTTGCTTCACGATTTTGCAGCTATTAGCGGATACAAGTTATTGGTACATGGCGGCGGGCGTTCGGCTACTCGATTGGCTTCGCGGCTGGGAATTGAAAGTAAAATGGTAAATGGCCGTAGGATTACCGACCTTGAAATGCTGAATGTCGTGACCATGGTATATGGAGGCTTGGTAAACAAAAATATCGTAGCAGGCTTACAGGCGTTGGATGTTAATGCTTTGGGGCTGACAGGAGCGGATATGAATTTGATATGTTCCGACAAACGTCCTGTGAAAGAAGTGGATTACGGTTATGTGGGAGATGTAAAGACAGTGAATGCCGGTTTTCTTGTATCCTATATCAAACAAGGAATTATTCCGGTTTTGGCCCCCTTGACACATGATAAAAAAGGCCGTTTGTTAAACACCAATGCAGATACCATTGCCGGTGAGACCGCTAAAGCATTGGCTCCCTTTTTTGATGTTACGTTGGTGTATTGTTTTGAAAAGAAAGGAGTTTTAAAGGATGAAGACGACGACGACAGTGTTATTGCAGAATTGGACGAAACCCTGTTCAAACAATATGCCGGACAAGGTATCATACAGGGCGGGATGATTCCTAAACTGGAAAATTCGTTTGAAGCTATCAGAGCCGGTGTAAAAGAAGTAATAATAACCCAAGCCTCGGATATACATCAGGAAGGAGGTACAAGGATAAGATTGTAAGAAACAGTTTTTCTCTGTTAAAAAAACGATCCTTCGTTTTCATTTCTTTAGTTGAAGCGCATGTTATTTTCTTAATATTATTTACCTTTGCGTCCTCAAATAAAAACATAGATTGATATGTTGACGCTCAAAGTAATTACGGAAAATCAGGATGAAGTAATCCGCAGATTGACCAAAAAACATTTCGATGCAACAGGAATAATCGACCGGATTATTGAATTAGACAAAAAACGTAGAGAATCCCAACAACAATTAGACGCCAACCTGGCTGAAGTGAATCGCCTATCGAAAACGATTGGGCAGTTGATGAAAGAAGGCAAAAAAGAAGAAGCCGAAGCCGCCCGTTCGCGAGTGACAGAGATGAAAGAAGGGAATAAGACCCTTGAAGAAATCAAGAATACGTCTGAAAAAGAGATACACGATCTATTGGTGTTGATACCTAATTTACCGGACGACTCTGTTCCGGAAGGGAAAGGCGCTGAAGACAATATCGTTGTGAAAGAAGGAGGAACAATTCCCAATCTCGACGATAACGCATTGCCGCATTGGGATTTGGCGAAAAAATACGATTTAATTGATTTTGAATTGGGAGTAAAGATAACCGGCGCAGGCTTTCCGGTATATAAAGGATATGGTTGTCGCTTGCAACGCGCGCTTATCAATTTCTTCCTTGAAAATGCCCGCGAAGCGGGTTATCTGGAAATACAACCCCCTTATGTGGTTAATGCCGATTCCGGGTACGGAACCGGTCAACTTCCGGACAAAGAAGGACAGATGTATCATGTTACACAAGATGATTTGTATATGATTCCTACGGCCGAAGTGCCGGTGACAAATATTTATCGCGATGTCATCTTGAACGAATCAGACCTGCCCGTTATGAATACCGCCTATTCGGCTTGTTTCCGGCGTGAAGCCGGCTCGTATGGAAAAGACGTGCGTGGGCTTAACCGTTTGCATCAGTTTGATAAAGTGGAAATTGTACGTATAGACAAACCGGAACACTCCTACCAGTCGTTACAGGAAATGACAGACTATGTGCAATCACTGGTAGAGAAATTGGAATTGCCTTGGCGTATCCTTCGTTTATGTGGAGGGGATATGAGTTTTACTTCTGCCCTTACATTTGATTTCGAAGTATATTCTGCCGCTCAGAAACGCTGGTTGGAAGTTAGTTCGGTGTCTAATTTCGAGAGTTATCAGGCCAATCGTTTGAAATGTCGTTTTCGTGATGAAAACAAGAAAATGCAACTATGCCATACACTGAACGGAAGCGCGTTGGCTTTGCCGCGTATCGTGGCTGCGCTTTTAGAAAATAACCAAACCCCGGAAGGAATCCGAATACCCAAAGCCTTGGTTCCATATACCGGATTTAATATAATAAAATAATGAATGTGTTGAAAAACGGTCTTTTTGTAGCCGTAATATTTTTTCTTTTTAGTTGCCGGCCTGATCAGATAGAAGTATCAGGAGATGCTATATCAATACCCATAGCCGGAAATACGTATGTAACCAGTGGAAAAGGAGATGCGTTTGTTTCAACGGAAGGTATTTCCAGGTGGAGTGGAGGAGAAGCCATTTTATCTTCATGGTTTAAGCTAAGCAAAACCGGCAAACTACATCTGTTTCTGAAAGCCAAACCCGACGGTGTATCTGAACTGAACATATCCTGTGCGGGACAGAACTTTACGGTTGAACTCACAGGAAATGAAGAAACGGTCGTCCCGGTTGGGAAAGTGGATATTCATACCCCCGGCTATGTACGGGTAGATATAAAAGGCATTTCGAAAGAAGGAGATCAATTCCCTGTTATTTCTGAACTGATTATCGATGGCGAGGCGGCTCTTCCGCCTGTTTATTATGTGCATGACTTTGAAACCTATTGGGCTTTGCGCGGCCCTTCCGTACACATGAATTATGCTTTGCCCGAAATGGATGTGGAATATTTTTACAATGAAATAACCGTGCCTGAGGGAGAAGACAAAATCGGTAGTTATTTTATGGCGAATGGTTTTGGAGAAGGCTATTGCGGCATACAAGTAAACAACGAAACAGAGAGGCGTGTCCTTTTTTCAGTTTGGAGCCCTTTCAGTACCGACATCCCTTCTGACATCCCGGAAGAACAACGCATCAAATTATTGGGCAAAGGCGAAAACGTGCATGTGGGAGAATTTGGGAATGAAGGATCAGGCGGGCAGAGTTATTTGGTTTACCCTTGGGAAGCCGGTGAAACCTATCGTTTCCTCACCCGTGTATGTCCCGACGGAAAAGGGAATACACAATACTATGCCTGGTTTCGTGCCCCGGGCGAAGAAGAGCAATGGCAATTGATTGCCGGTTTTTTGCGTCCGCAGACAAATACCTGGTATACCAAAGCACACTCTTTCCTGGAAAACTTTATTCCTGAGCAAGGATACCTTTCCCGTTCGGTACTTTTTGGAAACCAATGGGTTCGTACGACTAAAGGCGAATGGTATGAACTGATAGAAGGAGTATTTACTTATGACGCGACAGCAAAAGCGCAGGTTCGACTGGATTATACAGGAGGTGTGGAAGGTGATTGTTTTTATTTGAAAAACGGGGGATTCTTCAATGAAAATACGGAAATAAACAGTATATTCACCCGTTTGCCTAAAAATAATATGCCTAAAATAGAAACCGATAAATTACCGGTAAATTCAGAGAACCACTAAATACGTGCGCGAATAGCTTATTCATTATTTTCATAACGTTAAAAAGTAACGCATATTAAAAAAATCTGTTACTTTACATCCGTTTTTAATTACCAACTATAACAAACATATTCTTTTTTACCATGATTTGGAACGAGACTATCGAGTGCATGGATCGCGAAGAAATGCGGAAGTTACAAAGTATCCGGTTGAAACGGGTGGTTGAACATGCTTATCATAACACCCCTTTTTACAGGGGGAAAATGCAGGAAATGGGATTGACTCCCGGCGATGTTGAATCGATTGATGATATTACCAAGCTCCCTTTTACGGTGAAGCAAGACTTGCGCGACAATTATCCTTTCGGCCTGATGGCTGTTCCTATGTCGGAAATAGTTCGTTTACATGCCTCTTCCGGTACGACCGGTAAGCCGATTGTCGTGGGATATACCCGGAAAGACCTTTCCATATGGAGCGAAACGGTAGCCCGTTGTTTGTATGCGGCAGGCGTAACGCGCAACGATACAGTTCAGGTCTCTTATGGTTATGGATTGTTTACCGGCGGTTTGGGTTTGCATAGCGGGGTAGAGAATATAGGAGGAACCGTTATTCCGATGAGTAGCGGGAATACGCAGAAACAAATCCAATTGATGCATGATTTTGGAGCCAAAGTGTTGGCATGTACCCCTTCATATGCGTTGTATTTAGGAGAAACGATAAAAGAATCCGGCATTCCTCGTGAAGAATTTAAGTTGAAAATCGGTATATTTGGAGCAGAGCCTTGGACGGATAATATGCGTAAGGAAATAGAAGAATCCTTGGGCATTAAAGCCTATGACATATATGGTTTAACGGAAGTTATCGGCCCGGGCGTAGGATGTGAATGTGCATGTCAACAAGGTACGCACTTGTGGGAAGACCATTTCCTCCCGGAAATTATCAATCCGGATACGTTGCAACCGGTCGAACCAGGAGAGCCAGGAGAATTGGTCTTCACTACATTGACGAAAGAAGGTATGCCGATGATACGCTACCGTACGCGCGACCTGACATCGCTTCATTATGAAAAATGTGGTTGCGGACGGACAGCCGTACGCATGGATAGAATCTTAGGACGTAGCGACGATATGTTGATTATACGCGGAGTGAATGTATTCCCATCGCAGGTTGAATCGGTTATTCTGGAAATGCCTGAATTTGAACCACATTACCTTATCGTTGTAGACCGGGTGAACAATACGGATACGTTCCAGATTCAGGTAGAAGTGCGTCCGGAATTCTATTCGGATGAGATGGGTAAGATTCTGGCATTAAAAAAGAAAATCACGGCACAAATGCAAAGCGTGATAGGAATACAGCCGGAGATAAAAATCGTGGAACCCCGCAGTATCGAGCGTAGCATGGGGAAAGCCAAGCATGTAATAGACAATCGTAAATTAGTATAAGCATTTAAAAAGTAAAACTATGCTGATTAAACAATTATCAATTTTTCTTGAAAATAAGAAAGGCCGTTTTACGGAAGTTGCGAAATTATTAGGAGAGGCCGGTATCAATATGTCTGCCTTTACGGTGTCGGAAAGTTCCGATTTCGGAATTTTGCGTCTGATTGTATCAGATATTGATAAAGCTATCCAAATACTGAAAGATAAATTGTACGCGGTTAGTGTTACGGATGTGGTCTGTCTCTATTGCCCCAAC
This sequence comes from Tannerellaceae bacterium, assembly GCA_031255855.1. GTDB lineage: Bacteria > Bacteroidota > Bacteroidia > Bacteroidales > Tannerellaceae > DFXE01. The sequence goes on from JAIRRS010000163.1 coordinate 6,874, forward strand.
CAACCCGGTGCATTGGCAAAAGCGATGGATATTATAACAAATGCCGGTATTTTTATCGAATATATGTACGCTTTTTCGCAGGGAGATTCGGCACATGTTATTATCCGTCCTGACGATGTGGAGAAATGCGCGGATGTTTTGAAGGCAAACAAATTGACACTAATAGCCGCCAGTGACTTATATAAGTTATAATTATTAACGTTTTGTGTTTTATTTATTGGCAAGGATACATTAACTTTGCACGCTAAATATATGCGAATGAGAAAGGTAATATATCTATGGGTGATGATGATTATCTTGTTTTCTTCATGTGGAGAATATAATAAGATATTGAAAAGTACTGATTATGAGTTGAAATATTCTTATGCAAAGAAATATTTCAATGCCAAACAGTATACCAGATCGGCAACATTGTTAGAGGAGTTGGTTACGATTTTCAAAGGAACGACATACGCCGAGGAATCATTGTATTTGCTGGCGCAAAGTTATTACGGGCAAAAAGATTATCAGACGGCTTCACAATATTTCAATACATATTATACCACCTATCCTAAAGGTGAATATGTAGAATTGGCACGTTTCTATTCAGGTTACGGATTATATCTGGATTCTCCCGACCCACGTTTAGACCAGGCGCAAACACATGAGGCTATCAACCAATTGCAATTATATCTTGAATATTATCCGCAATCCGAACATTCTTCCGAAGCGCAGAATATCATGTTCGAACTACAGGAGAAATTGGCCTATAAAGAGCTGTTGGCCACTCGCTTGTATTATAATTTAGGGACATATGGGGGCAATAATTACTTATCGAGTGTGATTACTGCCCAAAACGCGTTGAAAAACTACCCATATTCCAAATACAGGGAAGAGTTCATCTTCCTGATGCTTCAATCGAAATACGAACTGGCTTTGGTAAGTGTCGACGAAAAGCTGCAAGGACGTTATCGTGATGTAGTAGACGAATATTATAACTACGTAAACGAATACCCCGAAGGAAAATATATAAGGCGGGCGCAACGCTTCTATGATTATGCCAGTAAGCGAATCACGGATTCTTATTAACGAATTTAATTAATAATACAAGTATATGGATTACAGAAAATCAAATGCTCCGACTTCTACGGTAACACGTGACATGATGAAGTTGTCTGAAGACACGGGTAATGTTTATGAAACAACAATGATTATTGCCAAGAGGTCCAATCAGATTGCTGTGGAAATGAAACACGACCTGGAGAAAAAACTCCAGGAGTTTGCTTCTTACAACGATAATCTGGAAGAAGTATTTGAAAATAGGGAACAAATTGAGATTTCCCGTTATTATGAGAAACTCCCGAAATCTACACTTATTGCCGCGCAAGAATACGAAGAAAACAAGGTATACTTCAAAAACCCTGCTAAGGATAAAAGTACATTTTAATTAGTCGATGGTTGGCCAGTGACAGTCGACAATTTTGTATTGTCCCGATTGTCGCTGGTCAGCCATCATTTGTTAACGGTTAACTGAAAAATCATGTTACAAAGAATACAGACAGTTTATTTACTTATCATAGCTATATTGGCAGCAGTTATGTTGTTCCTTCCTTTGGCTGTTTTGCAAGCAGGGAATAATTTCTACACATTTGACGTTTTCGGGGTTACTTCCGTGGCTGCGGAGTCGGAATTGGTTCACTCCACATGGGGACTGTTTATTATAACGGCTCTGATAGCTTTATTGGCTCTGATTACCCTATTTCTTTATAAGAAAAGGATGTTGCAGATACGTCTTTGTATCTTCAACGCGTTCTTAATGCTTGGTTTTTACGGTTTCTTTGCCTATCTGATGTTTATAATGAAACAGCAGTTAGACCTCTCTTTCAGCGTACGGATTGCGCTATCTTTCCCTATTATTTGTTTAATTCTGGATTATTTGGCTATTCGTAATATCGGAGCCGACGAAACATTGGTTCGTTCACTGGAAAGATTAAGATAAAAAGGCTGAAACGTTTATCGCAAGGGAATCAAATACGTTAACTTCCCAAGGATAGCCTGACTTGACGACTGGGGGAAATCATCCCCCTTTCTGTTGTTAAACAAATCACCCAACGCGTAGTAATAACGCCCTTCCAACAGAAAACTACCGATCCCTGTCCGGATTTCAAGACCGGGGCCTCCACATATTCCCCAGGCAAAGTTTTTTTGGACGGATTGTTCGCGCAATCTTCCGGGACGTTCGTCGGTTGCGGCAGGCAGCATATCAAGATTCTCCTTTGTCGTGCTTTCGCCAAGTAGGAAACCAATCTTCGGCCCCAGGTTTACAAAGAAACGCACACGTTTCCCTCCAAAATAAACATGTGTAAGAAACGGAATGTCAATAAAATTCAGCCTGCGGGTATACCGGATAGATTTGTCTGCGAACTTTTCATCCCAACCTTGTTGGGAATAATTGACTTCAAACATGATACCCAGGTGGTTTTCTGTTATCCAACGTCCTGTCAGTCCGATATTTGTTCCTGTCAACGAATTGGTTTGTATTTTGGGAACAAAACTTACCCAAGATGTTCCCATGCCAAAAGAACCGCCAATTGACAATTCCTTTTGAAAAGTATTTTGGCCATGAACGATGGCAACGAATGGCAGAAAGATAGCTATAATGAGGGCGGTTCGCTTTTTCATTTCTTTATTTCGTGACGTATCACATTATAGTCCTGTTTATTGTAGTGGACAATAAATATATTGGTATTGATAAATCCTCCCCAGTTATTCACGCGCTGGAAATCAAATCCGGTCTGGATACTCTTATATTTCATCTTATCCAGGTGGTGTTCGAAATTCGTACCGTATTGGTGGATAGCTTCGAGGAAAAACATACCTGTGTCGAATCCCAATATACCGTATTTGGGAAATGTATTCAGCATCTCTTTGCTAAACCATGTTTTGTATTTCAAATTAAACCGGGAAACATTATTGGCCATATTGTCGGCATAAAAATGACTGTAAATATACGTGTCGAGGAAGAAAAAGTCATCCAAGCTCTCGCGTGTGAACGTTTGCCATTCCGGATAGCCAAACATGTTGACTGCAAACTGGGGATTGGCCTCCACAACCGTTCGGAGGGGCGATCTTATTTTATTAAGTGCGGCCAACGAACCGGATATCGGAATGATTACATTCTTTTTATTCGGAACCATCAATGCCAGGACATCATTGGAAAATGATTCGGGATGATAAACAAGGTCGCGGAACACAACCTTCTTTTGCGTCAGTTCAAGCTTAAATGTTTTTATAAATTCGGCTTTGTCGTCTTTGTCGTAAGTATCGACAAAGATGATGTTATAATTGCAGAACATGTCGTAAGCTGCCTTGGAAGCATTTACATACAAATACGAATGGGGCGTGTTTACCTGATAAACATAGTAATTGGATAACACATCGTCGTTCTTGGATGTAAACGGTATCACATATCTGATGCTGTGTTGTTGGGCAAAGTCGGCAATCGGTTTGATTTGTTCACTTTCCAATGCGCCGATAATAAGATGCACATTCTTTAATGCCGGTTCATTAAGCACTTGGTTTAACCTTTGCGTACCGGTTGCTCCTACATCCCGAACCATTAAGTCAACCGACACGCCCGCACTCTTCAAACTATCAATGGCCAACAACAACCCTTCATAGTATTCCGTAAAGCGTGACGTGGTAGAGGTCTGTCCGATTTGATCTGCCATAAAAGGCAATAAAAGGGCAACTTTAATCCTGTCTACTTTATTCATTTGCACCGGAGTGGCCAACAATGCGTTTACATCCCTTTCTTTAAGTTCGGATACTTTTTCGCTAACCGCTTCATCAGTCCTGACAGGTATTTTTATGATCATACCTGCTTTTACCCCGTTTTTCAATTGGGGATTTTTTTCAAGAAGTTCTTCTGGAGTAACGTTAAACTTACGTGTAAGGCGGTACATGGTTTCCCGTCTCTCTATCTTGTATTCAATCTCTTTTACAACCGTTTGGATTTCTGTTTTGGGAATACTGGTCGCTGTTGCGGATGGTATGCGGATTGTTTTTCCTATTTGGAACGTGGCAACCGAGAGGCCGGGATTGGCCTCTATGATTTTTTCAGCCGAAACCTGATACCTTTTCGACAGCGAATAAAGAGTTTCTTTGGCTTGGATGGTATGGAAAGAATAATCCATCTCTTCTTTGGGGGCCGTTACAGTAGTGGCCACTTCCTTTTGCGGAATCCGTAATTTTTGCCCGGTTTTAATAACTTCGCGGCTTCCCGGATTTAGACGGTAGATATCTTCAACGCCTACTCCATACATGGTTGCAATGGCATATACCGTTTGACCCGCTTCAATAGTATGAAGAAATATGTCATCGCCTTGTGGGTTTGTCGTTACATTTTTAGTTTCCCTCTCTTGTGAATGAAGAGGGAGAATCACACCGGCGAAACTTAATAAAACTGCTAAGATATAAATCGTAATATTATTCATTCTCTGATCGAATTATTTGTGGCAAAGATAGTGTATGTCGTCATAAAATACTAATGTATTGAAGGTTTGTTGTCCTGAAATGTCAGTAAAAAACAGGTTTTGATTACTGTCTTGTACTGAAAAAAGGCTACACCCTGTCGCAATTAGCCGATAAGATGTACCTGGGTATAAATACCATCCGTGGATACCGCCAAAAACTGAATATCAAACTCAATGCCCACAACACCGTACAGTTGTTGCAAAATGCCCGGGCATTGCGGTTGGTTTAATTTTTCCATGGTTATTATATAATATTCAACATCTAAATGAGTTATCTTTGTGGGATTCTTAGTTGGATTGAAATGTCGGGAATAGTATATAAGAGTTGGGTCGTTGCATGCTTTATGCTGCTTTTTACACTGTCAGTTGATGCGCAATACACCGTGACGGGTGGGAGGGGAGTTCCTTTATTGGCGCTCGACGATACCCGCGATAAATTACAAGTCTGGTTGGTATATGGTACAGATAATGTAGAGATCCGGTATACTTCCGGATCCGGCTCACATCAATGGTTTCGGTATAAAACGAAAGCGTTGGAAGCCGAACCGGTAAGCAGTACCAGGGAAGGAAATTCTTCAGTTATCCGGAACGTAGAGGATGGCTACGGCTACTTTGTGAAAGAATCGGAAACCATCGGTAGCAATCATTTTATATGGATAATAGACTACAGCAAATACGCCTTCGGGATAGAACGCTTGCAAGTAGTTGACGGCGACGACCCATGTTATGAATTCCGCCTTGAAGGTACGGCTTCCATGCCTAAGCTTGGATACCGCCTGCCCGGCGGTACGGAGTTCGAATTGGAACGCGAATTTGAAGTTATCTATAATACCTTGGAATGGAAAGACGAAGAAAAGACATTTGTGCCGGCAACTGTTGTGCGTACCGTGAAGAAAACTCCTTTTTATCGTTCGTTCGATCCTCCTTTGACAGACACAGATATTCAATTGAAGGGCGACCTTTTTGCCCGTCATTTTAACGTAGAAAAGTCAATCTCTGTCGGTTCTTATCAGGCAACGGCCATAGACATTCATATCGACACGGCTTTAATCATGCTGGAGTCTCCCAACAGGGTGTCGGCTGCGAATGTGGGATATTCGGCTCCTGCCGAAATACAATTTAGGGCGATAGGCAATTCCCCTGTTGTCTCTTTTTACCGGTGGGATATTATTAATACGGAAACGAAAGAAAACCTGAGGGTTGATAATTCGGAAAGCTTTAATTTCACGTTCTATTCAGCCGGAAAATATATAGTAACTTTACAGGTGAAAGACCGGACAGGCAGATGCGAGAAAGCTGATTCCGTATTAGTGGATATCGGAGACTCTTTTCTTAAAATACCCAATGCTTTCTCGCCCGGCACATCTCCCGGGGTAAACGACGAGTTCAGGGTAATGTATAAATCATTAGTGAACTTTAAGGGATGGATATTCAATCGTTGGGGAGTTCAGATGTTTTACTGGACAGACCCCGCGAAAGGTTGGGACGGAAAGAAAGGCGGGAGATACGTGCCGCCCGGAGTCTACTTTTATGTAATAGAAGCCAAGGGCTCTGACGGGAGACAGTATAAGGAAAAAGGAAGTATAAACATAATCAGACCTAAAAATGTACAAGACAAAGTTGTTGAATAAAAATATAATCAGTATGATAGCTGCTGGAATCGCTTGTCTGACAGCATGTATCGCTGTCAGTTCAAACGATGTGGAGAAAATAAAGGAAGAGCGTCCGCTCGTTGCCTCCATTACTATATCGCCGGATGTCCCTTCATCTATCTCGATTTTTGGAGAGACCATCGATATTACCCGGTACAACATGTACGAGGGCTTCGATAGGGAAATAAGCAGTTTTACCTACTTTCATTCCACTACGATGTTATTGTTTAAGCGGGCAAACCGTGTGTTTCCAATTATTGAACCAATATTGAAAGAACATAGCATCCCCGACGATTTTAAATACCTGGCAGTGATAGAAAGCCATTTAGATCCGCGGGTATCTTCTTCGGCGCGTGCGGTAGGCACCTGGCAGTTTTTAGAAAGTACCGGCAAACAATACGGGCTTACGATTACCCCCACGGTAGACGAACGCTGCGATGTTGTCAAATCAACGGTTGCCGCCTGTAAGTATCTGAAGGAAGCCTATAAGAGATTTGGCGACTGGTCGAATGTGGCGGCTTCCTACAATGGAGGCATGGGACGTATCTCCGGAGAAATAGCCAGGCAGAAAGTCGAAAGCGTGTATGATATGTGGCTGGTACAGGAAACTACCCGTTATCCCTACCGTATCATGGCCATTAAGCAGATATTCGAGAATCCCTACAAATATGGTTTTGTACTGCGCACGAAAGATTTGTACAAACCGGTAAAGACAAAGGAGGTATCCGTTTCGAAAGATATCCTGAACCTGGCCGAATTTGCCAGAGAGCAAGGTATCACGTATGCCGACCTCAAACGCTTCAATCCTTGGCTTCGAGACAGCAAACTGAATACGTTGGGCAAAACCTATACCTTACAAATCCCGGAAGAGAGCGAAATGTACTACAAACGTCCGAATACGTATGTACACGATTCACGCTGGGTGGTGAAATAACTTCCCGGCAAACACGTCAATAAAAGAGACGAGTTTAAATCACTCCTTTTGTGGAAGGTAACTCGTATTTGTAGATGTCTCGCCTGATGGCCATTTTGAGACTCCTGGCCAAGGCTTTGAATATTCCTTCTATTTTGTGGTGTTCGTTGTAGCCCTCGGCTTTGATGTTGAGGTTCATTCTGGCCGCGTCGCTCAGGCTTTTAAAGAAATGGGGGAACATCTCTGTTGGCATATCGCCAATCTTTTCACGTTTGAAGTCGGCATCCCAAACCAACCAGGGACGTCCTCCGAAGTCTAAAGCCACGCTGCAAAGGCAATCGTCCATCGGCAAGGTATAGCCATAGCGTTCGATGCCTCGTTTGTTTCCGAGCGCTTGCAAAAGAGCCTCCCCTAAGGCAAGGCCGGTGTCTTCAATGGTATGATGTTCGTCTACTTCCAAATCTCCCTTTACCTGGATGGTCAAATCGATACCGGAATGTTTACCTATCTGGTCGAGCATATGGTCGAAAAAGCCCACTCCTGTCGCGATATCCGTGTGGCCGTTACCGTCTAAATTCACATCGATACGGATAGATGTTTCCTGGGTATCCCGGCAGATGGTAGCACGACGTTCGCCTGCGAATATATATTCGGTAATTGTATCCCAATCGTCGGTAACCAGTGATGGCGACAGCACTCCCCCGTGAGCGGCAAGCTCGTCTGTTGCCCCTTCGGGATTCCGTAGCCAAATGCTTTTTGTCCCTAAGTTTTTGGCCAGTTCAATGTCGGTAAGGCGGTCGCCGATAACAAAGCTGTTTGGCAAATCATACTCGCCCGTCAAGTAACGGGTCAGCATGCCTGTCCGTGGTTTGCGACCGGGAGAGTTTTCCTCCGGGAAAGAGCGGTCTATCAGAATATCATCGAAGGTGATGCCTTCTCCTTCGAAAGCTTTCAGCATTTTATTGTGAACGGGCCAGAATGTCTCTTCGGGAAAAGAAGGCGTTCCCAAACCATCCTGATTAGTCACCATTACAAATTCGTAGTCAAGCTGTTTCCTGATGAAATGGAGATTCCGGAATACTTTGGGATAAAACTCCAATTTCTCAAGGCTGTCTAACTGGTAATCGACAGGCGGTTCCACCACCAATGTACCGTCGCGGTCTATAAAAAGGGCTTTCTTCATATCAATAGTAGTTAAACCAATTAACCGTTAATAAGTAATCGTTCTGCTAATCGTTCCAATAAACGTTTGTTTTGTTCGGGGGCGCCGATTGTGATGCGCAGGCATCCCTCGCATAAGGTAACCGTGTGCCGGTTGCGTACGATGATTCCTTCTTCAACCAGGTAATGATAAATTGCGTTGGGGTCGTCCACTTTTACCAGGAGGAAATTGGCGTCGGAGGGAAAGATCTTCTTTACAAACGGGAATTCCCGCAAGGCGGTTTCCATACGTGTCCGTTCGTTAAGGATTTCCAGTAGTTCTCCTTTCATCGCTTCTTCGCGGTTCAATAGTTCCAAAGCCCGCTCTTGGGTTAGCTGGTTGATATTGTAAGGATACTTGATCTTGTTTAGGATACCGACGATTTCGGGCGACGCGAAAGCCATGCCCAGCCGTATACCGGCTCCTCCCCAAGCTTTAGACAACGTTTGCAATACGACCAGGTTAGGAAATTGCGTCAACTCCCTGAGGAAAGTAGGGGAGGAGGAGAAGTCTATATACGCCTCGTCTATCACCACGATCCCCTCGAAGCCCGACAAAACCTTGTAAATCTCTTCCCGGCTCAGTATGTTTCCTGTCGGGTTGTTCGGCGAACAAAGGAAGATTAGTTTCGTATGGGGGCCAACCGCTTGCAGCAAATCACTGGCATCCAGACTGAAATCATCGTTCAAACGTATCTTATGACAGGCCACATGATTGATGTCGGCAGCCACTTGATACATACCGTACGAGGGGTCGATGGAAAGTATCGTATCAATACCCGGCTCGCAAAAGGCGCGGATGAGCAAGTCTATCGGTTCATCGCTTCCGTTGCCGAGGAAGATAGACGTGCGCTCCACTTTCCTGACAGATGCGATTTTGTCTTTCAGTTTCCACTGTAAAGGGTCGGGATACCGGTTGAAAGGCTCATTGTAGGGACTTTCGTTCGCATCGAGGAAAACGGAAGCGTTTCCCTGGAATTCGTTTCTTGCCGACGAATAAGGTTTCAGGTTCCGGATATTCGGCCTGACCAATTCTCTTACGTTTTTCATATCGTTTCTAATCTTATGGTTACAGCATTGCGGTGTGCGTCCAGTTGCTCATTGGCTGCCATGACGCGGATGGTTTCTCCCAATACCCTGATGCCTTCGGGTGTTAGTTCTTGAAAGGTTATTTTTTTCATGAAACTATCCAGGTTTACCCCGCTGTAGGCTTTTGCATAGCCGTTTGTCGGCAGTGTATGGTTGGTGCCCGAAGCATAGTCTCCCGCGCTTTCCGGTGTGTAATGCCCTAGAAACACGCTCCCCGCGTTTTCTATTTGTCCGGCAATTTCATTGTAATCTTTTGTTTGGATAATCAAATGCTCTGGGGCGTAGAGATTGGTGAAATCTATGATTTCCTGCCTGTCTTTCAACACGATGATTCGACTGTGTTCGAGGGATTTGGCGGTGATTTCTTGGCGGGAAAGCTCAGTCAGTTGCTTCTCAATGGCCTGCATTACGCCGTCAATGATAGACGCTTCGGTTGTGACCAGTATCGACTGGCTGTCTGTCCCGTGTTCTGCCTGCGAAAGGAAGTCCGCGGCAATGAAATCGGGATTGGCCGTTTCATCGGCAATGATCGCTACTTCCGAAGGACCTGCGGGCATGTCGATCGCTACGTCTTTTAAGCCGGTCAATTGTTTGGCTGCCGTAACATATTGGTTACCGGGCCCGAATATCTTGTACACTTTGGGGATTGATTCTGTTCCGTATGCCATCGCCCCGATAGCCTGTATCCCGCCTGCTTTGAATATCTTGCCGACCCCTGCCGTCCGGGCGGCGAAGAGAATGGCGGGAGGCACGTTTCCTTCCTTGTCGGGCGGCGTACATAATACAATCTCCCGGCAACCGGCTATCTTGGCTGGGACGGCCAGCATCAAGACAGTAGAGAACAACGGGGCTGTCCCTCCGGGGATATACAGGCCGACTTTCCCAATGGCTACCGCCTTTTGCCAGCAGGAGACGCCGGGGGCTGTCTCGATTTTCTGCCCTGTAAACCGTTGGGAAGCATGGAATTTTTCAATATTGTTTTTGGCTGTTTGGATTGCTTGTTTCAGGTCTTCGGAAATCAGGCTGCCTGCCCGGTTAATTTCTTCTTCGGAAACCGGCAAGGTTGGGATCGATACTTTGTCGAATATCTCCCCATACCGTTTTACAGCTTTGTCGCCTTCGTTTTTTACATCATCCAATACGGTTTGTACCGCCCCGAACAGCCCGGAAACATCCAAGGAGGGACGCTGCGTAAGCGCCTCCCATTCGTGACGGGCGGGATATTTAAAGACTTGCATCATACAATCATTTTTTCGATGGGGATAATTAAGATACCCTGGGCGCCCAATTGTTTTAGTTTGCCGATGATTTCCCAGAAGTGTTTTTCGGCAATTACGGACTGCACGGATACCCACCCGTCGTTTGCCAGAGGGGTAATCGTGGGACTTTTAACGCCCGGCAACAGTTCGATAATTTCTTTCAGATGCTCTTTAGGAGCATTCAACAAAACGTATTTCTTACCCTCTGCCGCCTGGATGGATTCAAAACGGAAAAGTAATTCGCCGAGGATTTCCTGTTTTTCTTCCGACAGGGCATTATTGGCGATTAGCAAAGCTTCGCTTTGCATAACCACCGCCACCTCTTTCAACCGGTTGCTGGTCAATGTGCTTCCCGAACTAACCAAATCGCAGATAGCGTCGGCCAATCCGATTCCCGGCGCAATCTCAACCGAACCGCTGATTACATGCAATTCAGCCTTTACATGATATTGGCTGAGGTAATTGAGCAATATTCCAGGATAGGAAGTAGCAATCGTTTTGCCCTTGAACCACTCGATGCCGCTATACGTTTCGTCTTTGGGAATGGCCAGTGACAGGCGGCATTTGCTGAATCCGAGCCGTTTTACCATCCGGGCTTCGGCGCCTTTTTCCACGTATTCATTTTCTCCGACAATCCCAACGTCGGCAACCCCGTTGGCTACCGATTGGGGGATGTCGTCATCCCGCAGGAAAAGAACTTCCACCGGAAAGCCTTTTGCCGAAAGGAGTAAGATACGCTTTCCCCGGTTTAGTTTGATTCCTGCTTCTTCAAGCAACAACATGGTTTCGTCGTATAAACGACCTTTTGATTGTACTGCGATTCGTAACATGTTCATATAATTAACCATTAAAATTGATTATCAACAAAAAAAGGCTCACCGCTAAACGGTAAGCCTTTTTTTGTTGATATCCCGGATATTCTACATATTGCGCCAGCTCACCGAACGATTGTCCGTTGATGATGATGGTTATGTAGCATATTTCTTTTCATTTATTTATTTAATTGCGCTGTAAAGTTACAATAATTATTTAAATCGCAAATTAATCTGACATTTTTTAATCACCATACGTCGTTTAAATAATCACCGCGATGTGTTTTATGAGTATGTTATTGTTTTACTTGTAAAGGTCTTCTTTCTTAACCTTGATTATTTTCCCGAATTCTTCCAGCCTATTCATATCAATCTTCCGGGAGTTACCAACAATCATGTAGATAACCGGGCGGTTATTGATATTTTTCTCGTAAAAGCGCGCCACGTCACTCATTGACATGTTAGAGAGGCGCTCAATCAGCGTTTCGTTCGGGTCGGTCTTGTAACCTTCGTTAAGCAGGGAAGCAATCTTGCCCGGTATCTTTCTGAACGTAGGATAGTTATTTCCCGACTGGTTTATCAATGCCTGTTTAACGGCCGGAAGACGTTCGGGTTTGACAGGCATTTCATTGATCAATTCGTCTAATACCGTAAGGGCGTCGATTGTCTTGTCGTTTTGGGTAGAAAGCATCGCGGTAAATTCGCCGGGCTTGTCTTTCAGATTCAGAGGCAATAACGAAAAGTTTCCGGTGGTACGGTAAGCGAACGAACGGAATTCGCGGATTTCCTGGAACATAAGGGAAGACATTCCTTCGCCAAAGTATCCCGAAAACAGTTGAGCCGCGTGGCGGGATGTTTCATCCGTAACAGGATCGCCCAATATATAAGAACGGATAATGCTCTGTGAAGCGTCGGGCATATCGCAGAAATAGACGGTCGACTCGGTAAATTCCTTTTTCGGGCGGTAAACGGGAGCTTTTGATTTGACGGTGATCTGTTCCAGTTTTATCTGCTCCTTGATATGTTTGCCTACTTCTTGTATCGGAAGTGTTCCGCAGTAATATAAATCACATTCCACTTTCTGGATGTTCCTGAATGTTTCCAGTAAATCATTTCCCTTCATTTTCTTTATGTCGCCCAGGGAAAGTTTGTTCAGGTAAATAGACTTTTTCCCGAATTTCACCTTCTCAAGTAAGGCATTCGCCATATTATCGGCAGACTTGTAGAATGCTTTCTTGATCAATTTTTCTTCATCGATAAGCTGTTTGTATTTTTTGTTATCAGCCTTTGCGTGTTGCATGAAGGAAGAGACGAGAGCAAGCGTTTCGTTGAAATTGGTATCGAAGCCACTTATTTTTATGACAAATTGGTCGTTGTCCAGGTCGAATGACAACGTGCTTCCCAATGCTTGCAGTTTACCTCTGAACTCGTCGAAAGACGATTTTTCTGTTCCCAGCAAGGGAAGGTAGCTGCTTAACTGGGTTAATTCCGGCCGTTCTATCTTACCGGTTCCAAACGATATATCTAAGGTGAAGATATCATTTACCGGGTTTGCCGAGGCGTATAATTTGACTAGCGGCGAAAGCGGAAGGATATCCACATCTTTCTCGAAATCAAGGAAACGAGGCTTTGTTTCTTTGACAGGAAGTTGCTCCAACTGTTTGGCATAAGCCGACGATGCTTCGGCATTCTTGGGTATGATTGGTTGGAAATTGGGTTTCGGAAGATTGTCTTTAGGGTACTTTCCCGTTTTCTTTGTTACGTAGAGGTAGTGGTCGGTGAAATACTTATTGGCCACGGCAACAATGTCGTCTTTTGTCAGTGCGTTGATACGTTCTACTTCGTTCAGGTAACTATCCCACGACTTTCCCTGCGAGAACAACGTAATCATCGCTTCGGAACGGGAATTAATGTCTTCAAGACGGGAAACGTGTTTACGTTTCTGCTCCAGTTTGAGGCTGTTGAAAACATCTTCGCTGAAGTCGCCGCTTTTGATTCTTTCCACCTCTTTAATCACTAAATCCCTGGCATTCCCCAATGATTGAAAAACCAGTTTAGGTACGGTAATAACCCCTAATATGCCTGCGTCATTGAAGCTCTCGTTGACGGTCATGGCCGCCATTAATTTCCGGTTTACCATCAGCTTGTCTAGATAGCCCGTTCCGTTTGAGTTGTTCAGTAATCCGATGGCTATGTTGAGAGCCACCTGATCGGGATGGTTGGCCGGAACTCCGCGGAAAGCGAACCCGGCCAGTTTTACCAGTGGCATCGGGAAGCGTACCGTAAATTTCTCTTCTCCTTCAAAAGGAGGGATATTTACCGTTTCCTGTTTGGGGACTTCTCCTACCGGAATACGTGAAAAAGTGGTTTCAAGGATGGGAAGGATGGTCTTCGAATCGAAATCGCCACTGAGTATCAATCCCATATTCGACGCGACATAATACGCGCGGAAAAACTTCATCATTTCCGATAGTTGCGGATTTTTAAGGTGTTCCGTACTTCCCAAGATGGGATAAGCATACGGATGGGGTTGGAAAAAACGTTCCATAAATTTCTCCATCGCATCGCGCCCCATGGCGTCCCGGTACATGTTTTTTTCTTCGTAAACCGTTTCCAGTTCGCTTTGAAACATACGGAATACCGGGTTTAATAACCGTTCACTGTTCAAGTCTGCCCATTGGGCGATGTATTGGGGAGAAAAAGTGTTCAGGTAAACCGTGTAATCATAAGAAGTTCCTGCGTTCAGACGCGTTCCCCCATAGTTGGAGATTAAACGGTTGAATTCGTTGGGGACAACATAGTCGGATGCTTTTACACTCAGTTTATTTATTTCCTGTTGGATACGTAAACGTTCTTTTACGTTGGCGGTGGATGCAAGGTCGTCGTATTTGGCGGCAATGGAATCCAATAAAACTTTTTCGGAAGCATAATCAAGCGTGCCGATTTTGTCGGTTCCCTTGAACATCATATGCTCAAAATAGTGGGCGATACCGGTATTGGGGGTGTCTTTCGCCCCGGCTTTTACAACAACGGCTCCGAATACTTTAGGCTGGCTGTGATCTTCGTTCAACCAAACAATCATCCCATTGCTTAATTTGTGTTCTCTCACTTGAAGTGATTCAGATAGTTGTGCCGATAAGGTATTTATACTAAATGAGAATAGCACCACGGTTAATATATATTTAATATACATTTCATGAAAACAGTTGAAAATACAAAGCACAAAGATATTTATTATTTTGGTCTGGAAAGAGAAAAAAAACATAAATTGACAATTCTTTTTTCCATCTGATGGAAAAGATATTCAATAAATGTAAAAACAAAGGGTGGAATAAAGTCCACCCTTCAACTTTTCGATTCAAATGAAAACTACTTTATCCTTTTTCATGTTAGCCTTTGAATTATTGCAAAGTTAAATTTCCGGTACATGAATATCGATCATTTGTCGGATGGTTGCAAAAGTATGAAATCATTTTCAAATAATGACAAATATGTCATCGAAAAGGTTATATGGAAATGACACTTTTGTAAGTGTATGAAAAGGCAGAGGTTTGATGCGGACTTAATTTCTGGAATTGCGAAGAGGATAAAACAGCTTAGGGACGAAAAGGGTGTTTCCCAGGATACTTTTTATATAGACACAGATATTCATATAGCACGGATAGAAACGGGGAAGATAAATCTCACCGTATCTACCTTGAAGGATATCTGTGATTATTTCGGAATAAGTTTGGTTGATTTTTTTATTGGGATGGATAAGCGATAAAGGAAAGTCATAAAATAGTTTCTGATGGAAACTATTCTTGTTCGAATTTACTTTTATCTTTATGGCATGGATAAATTTGAAAAGAATAAATAGTTTCCTGATATGAGCGCTTCTTTTATACTCGAAGAATTAATGTCGGTGGCCAATCCCGAAAAAGCAAAGTTTTTACAGCGATTTTTTAAAACGGGCAAGGGGCAATATGCCGAAGGCGACGTGATGTTGGGCATTGCCGTGCCGCTTACGCGCGACATCGTGAAGCGTAGCCCGGAACTTCCCTTCCCGGAAATCACTATCCTGCTTCATTCGGAATATCACGAGGCTCGTCTGGCGGGACTTTTACTGCTTGTCAAACAATTCAAAAAAGCGAAAACAGACCTCATGCGAAAGGCCATCTTTGATTTTTATATCGCCAGTGCCCGTTCGGCCAACAACTGGGATTTGGTAGATGTGAGTTGCCGTGATGTGGTGGGGCAGTGGCTTTTAGACAAGAACAAGAGCATACTTTACGACCTCGCGGCAAACGGTAATCTATGGGAACAGCGCATAGCCATCGTCTCGACATGGACATTTATCAAGCATCGGCAATTTGACGACGCCCTGGCCCTTGCCGAAATCCTGCTTTCTCACCCCCACGATTTGATACACAAAGCTGTCGGATGGATGTTGCGCGAAGTTGGGAAAAAAGACCGCCCTACGCTTGTTGGTTTTCTCGACCTGCATTATAAGGCAATGCCACGTACGGCTTTACGTTATGCCATCGAGCATTTTTTGCCGGAAGAGAGGGCGTTTTACATGAAAATATAACCGTGTCGGCGGCATCGTATTTATTCATTGGGATGTTTTCCCTGAATCATCCCAATGAAATTGGGAAAACATCCCAATGTTTTTGAAAGATCATCCCAATGAAAATCAGAGAGACTGTAGATGATATTTGTATCCATTGAAACAGGGGTGGATGCTTGCTTGACAGAATGGAAGTTATTTGTCTGTTTTTATGTCATTTAAACACTCC
Source organism: Tannerellaceae bacterium (assembly GCA_031255855.1). GTDB lineage: Bacteria > Bacteroidota > Bacteroidia > Bacteroidales > Tannerellaceae > DFXE01. The sequence goes on from JAIRRS010000163.1 coordinate 23,091, forward strand.
GTCAAGACAAAAAAAAGGCAATTAAAATAATAATACTTTCTTTATGTAAGTTAAATAATATTCCAGTAGGTTATAATTTGACTTTTGAAAACGTGGATTTAATTTAAATTATCAATTTAAAGCAAAAAAACACGACGATTTATTTTTTATTATCAAATAAATACTTAATATTGCATAATGTAATTCACGTTTATTGTATAGGTATGTCGCATTTGTGATGTTTATAAAACTGCCTATTTTTTCACTAAAAGTAAAATGATGATCCTTTGGTTTTGACCTTATTTTCGTGTTGTGTGCTTACGTGATATCCCTTCGATAATATGAATGACTGTATGAATGATTGTATGAATGAAACATATGTATGTTAAACAAAATCAAAAAGCGTGTTTATGAAAAAAAGATTGACTTATCTTTTGATGTGCTTGGTTGTAAGCATAGGACTCGTAACAGCTCAAACCACAAGAATAACCGGAACGGTTATATCCGCGGAAGATAATGAGCCTGTTATTGGAGCATCCTTAGTTGTAAAAGGAACATCTATAGGAACTGTAACAAATTTTGATGGTACTTTTTCTTTGGAAGTGCCGTCGAATGCCAGGACACTACTCGTTTCATATGTTGGTATGGAATCGCAGGAAGTGGCTATCAGACCAACAATGAGCATCACACTGAGGACAGACGCGAAGGCCTTGGACGAAGTTGTAGTAACAGCCATGGGGTTAACCCGCGAGAAGAAATCATTAGGATATGCCGTGCAGGAAGTAAAATCGGAAGAACTCACACAAGCCGGGCAATTGAGTTTGACAGGGTCATTATCCGGTAAGGTGGCTGGTTTGCAGGTCAACCAGTTTGGAGGCTCTGTTGGAGCTTCTTCCCGTATTTCACTTCGCGGTAACTCTTCATTGGCCGCAGATCAGCAGCCTTTGATTATTGTTGACGGAGTTCCTGTTTCAAATGATACACAACGTTCCGGTGACAACTACTATGTGGGTGTCGACTATGGTTCAGGCCTAAATGATATCAATCCCGAAGACATTGAAACGATATCGATACTGAAAGGAGGATCCGCTGCCATGTATGGGATGCGAGCCGGTAACGGGGTAATTTTGATTACGACCAAATCCGGAAAAAAGAGTAAAGGCGTAACTATATCATATGACGGAAATATATCCATAGACCAGATATCAACACTTCCCAGACTGCAGAATGAATACGGGCAAGGATATGGAGGGGATGAATACCATTTCAACACCAGTGATTATACCGATTACCAGCGTTATGCGCAAGAAGTTGGTTTTAGTTGGGTAGATGGTTCAAGGGGTGTAAACGACTTTTATGACGAATCATGGGGGCCTCGTTTAGATGTCGGACTTAAGCTTCCCCAATACGACAGCCCTATCGGCGCTGACGGTAAACCTGTTCCAACCGATTGGATTTCAAGGAAAAATAATATCAAAGAATTCTTCCGTACCGGATATTCGATGAACCATACGGTTTCCGTATTGGCACAAGGGGAAAAATCGAACACGCGTGTATCATTGTCTCTCCGCGATCAGGCAGGAACCGTTCCTAATACGGATCAAAGGCGCTATTCCGGACAGATTAATACAGACATGGAATTGAACAAATATGTGAAATTTGATTTGAGTGCAAACTATACCCGTACGGAAAGTGACAACATGCCGGCGCAAGGATATGGCGGTAGTAACCCTATAAATGGACTATTTTTGTGGTCGGCGCGCCAGATCAACATGAAATCTCTTAAAGATAATTGGGATCAAAAGGATGCTGCCGGTAATTATACGTTTTATAACTGGAATACGAATTACCACATGAATCCCTATTTCAATGTGTACGAAAATACAAACAGTTTGCAACGCGACCGCTTTTTCGCCAAATCATCATTATATTATCAACCGGTTGAATATTTGAAGTTTGAAGGACGTATGGGGATGGACTATTATGATGTAGAAACATTCGAGCGTCATTATCTGGACTATTCTGATTATCCTGATGGTGGATTCGAGCAATTCCTGGTTAAGAATACAGAGATAAACGTAGACTTTATTGCAACGTTCAACAAAACGTTTGGTGATTTTAATGTTTCGGCTATAGCCGGCGCCAACTATCGTGACTTGAATTATCAAAATAAAAAGCTGGGCGCGGAAGCCTTAACCGTACTTGGTGTATATACGTTGGCAAACAAATCGGGGGTCGCTGTTGCGGAAATGGATCATAGACGTGAGCGCTCTAATTCTGTGTATGCTAACGCGTCGGTAGGTTGGAAGAGCCAATTGTATATCGATGTAAGCGCCCGTAACGACTGGAGTTCAACAATCAATGAATCGTTTTTCTACCCGTCTGCCAGCTTAAGTTGGATACCTACGGAATCATTTGATTTCTTGAAAGATAATACGGTGTTATCGTTTCTGAAACTACGTGGAGGATGGGCTGAAATCGGTAATGCAACATCGCCTTACAGGAATAGAGCTTATTATTATGCCCGCGATAATTCATTCAATGGGGTTGCCCAAATGTATAGAAGCAATGAATTCCCGAATGTAGGATTAAAGCCGGAAAGTATCATAACGTGGGAATTAGGTTTTGATGTCGGATTATTCAACAACCGTTTGCGTGCCGACTTCGCCTATTATGACAAAGCTACGACCAACCAGATCATGGCGGTAACTATCCCTCAGAGTTCAGGATATACCAGTATGTTAATTAATGCGGGTAAAATCACGAATAAGGGTATAGAAATTCAGTTGAGAGGCGATATCTTACAAAACAAAAACGGCTTGAATTGGTCAAGTATTTTAAACTTTTCAAAAGATAAGAGTGAAATTGTAGAATTATATCCTGGATTGGATACATACCGGTTAGGTTGGACGTGGGGTATTTCCAATTTGGCAAAAGTAGGACAGCCGTGGGGTATTCTTTCCGGATCGGGTTACGACCGTACAGACGACGGCGCGATAAAAGTTACTCCGAGAGGGTTGATTTTGTCGAAAGCAGCACAAGATATCGGTAGTGTAACGCCTGATTTCCTTATGGGATGGCGTAATGATTTTTCTTATAAGAATTTTGGATTGGGATTCTTTTTAGATTTACGTATTGGCGGAGATATTTGGTCGCAATCCATGGATCACTCTTATGTGGCGGGAACAGCTAAATATACCGTAGAGAATGGTATACGTGAACGCGCAATTGTAGCCGGTAGAGATATTATGACCGACGAGCGTTTCGTTATGAATATTGGTACCGACCAAGAACCGAACTGGGTGCCCAATACCATAGAAGTAGATGCGCAGACTTGGTTTAATGATGGCGGCGTGGATGAAATGTATGTGTTCGACGGTTCGTTTTTGAAACTTCGTGAAGCCTATCTGACTTATACGGTTCCCACTTCCTTCCTGGCAAAAACAAGATACATAAGCAAGGCCACAGTTTCTCTGATTGGTTCAAACTTAGCGCTGTTGTGGGTTCATAAATCTAACACGTTGCGTCTCGACCCTGAAACAGGGGGCGTATCCAGTGATAGCAGGGGTGTGGGATATGAACAGGCATCTGTTCCCACTTCCCGTAGTATAGGGATTAAGTTAGGGTTAACTTTTTAATGATTAAATAAAACGATTATGAAGAAAATAGTAAATATATGGATGGCCTTATTGGCAACAACAATCCTGTTACTGGCCGGATGTACCGATTCATTCCATGAAATAAATACCGACCCTGACGCCTTGAGCGAGGCGCCTTTTTCAAACATGCTGGGCGATATGATTCGTGAAACAGGTACGACAATGGGTGGTGAAATAGAGGGATATGGTACATGGGCAGGTTATGTTACCAAGATACAGTATCTTGACTATATGAACTCGATAATCCCAACCAACAATACCTATGGGAACCGTTGGAGGCTCTGCTATGTTAATAATTCCCAGGGAAACGATATTTTAACGAGGACGGAAGGTGATGTTGAAAATTTTAAAAATATTCGTTCTGCCGTTCGTATCTGGCAACAATTTATGTGGCAATATCTATTAGACGGATGGCGCGACATACCCTATTCTGAAGCATTGCAAGGAGGAGAAAACGGCGTATTAACTCCGAAGTACGATAAACAGGAAGATGTTTATCCCGCTGTAATGGCAAACCTGAAAGAGATAGCGGACGGAATGGCTGCCGGCTTCGGATCCGACCGGCTGGGAGATGGTGATTTTATTTATGCCGGCGATATGAAAAAATGGCAAAAATTCTGTAATTCACTCAGGCTGCGGATGGCCATGCGGATTTCCGGAGTATCGCCCGCATTGGCTAAGAGCACAATAGAAGAAATTTGCGGGAACCCTGAAAAATATCCATATATCGACAGCCATGAATCGGCCACTTATTTGTGGTGGCAAGGATCGGCTCCTTATTTCGAACCTTGGTTCGACAACAGACGCACACGCGACGACCATGGGCTGTCCGACATATTCATTGACCATTTGAAAGCAATGGACGATCCCCGTTTGCCAAGCTTGGCTCATCCGGCTGAAAGTGATGGTGAATATCGTGGTTTCCCGAACGGCCCAGCCACTCAGCCGCAGCTTACTACTATTTCTCGTATAGGCGCGATTTACCGTGACGACCCGACCGGTTTCACGCCATTTTTCAAAGCATGCGAAAGCTACTTTATTATTGCCGAAGCCGCCATGTTGGGATGGAGCGTAGGTATGACAGCCCAGGAAGCATACGAGAAAGGCGTGATGTTGTCTATGACCGAGAATGGCGTGTCAGACGCGGACGCGAAAACATATCTGGCAGGAAAAGGAAAATGGAATAATACCAAAGAACGTATCTGGGAAGAGTTATGGATTGGTCTGTTTAAGGATAATTTTGAAGCTTGGTGTTTGTATAGAAGGACAGGTACTCCCACAACAAATTATCCGGCCATAGAATCTGTTTGGAAAGGGACTCATAATGATCAGCCATTCCGTTTACCTTATCCTAATAATGAATATCTGTATAATCCAAAGAACGTGGAAGCAGTAGCAAATGCAAATGTAAAAGACCACTGTTGGGGACAACAAATGTGGTGGGACATACGTACAGGAGTAAAATAATTTATAACTAATTTGTACAACTATAGACATACCAAGCCTGTACGGTTGAAAAGGATGGCTCGTGAGAGCTATCCTTTTTTTTCAAAAAACAACCTGACTTAATAATACCTGACACGATCCCTCTTTTATAGAATAATCGCTATCTTTGACAGCATAACGAGACGGCAGGTGGCTATGCGGCTCTATTGACCTGTCTAAATTAAGAGGAAAAACACTGACGTTGTGAAATATTTAATTATAGGCGGAGTTGCCGGGGGCGCGACAGTAGCCGCCCGTCTTCGCCGGCTGGACGAGAATGCAGAAATAGTTCTTTTTGAAAGAGGCGAGTATGTATCGTATGCCAATTGCGGCTTGCCTTATTATATCGGTGATACGATAAATGAACGTGACAAACTGTTTGTACAAACCGTTAAGGGGTTTGTAGGCCGTTTCCGTATTGATATCCGTACCCGCCAGGAAGTTGTCGGCATACAACCCGGAAATAAGCAAGTGAAAATAAAGAGACTGTCTACCGGGGAAACATACATCGAGGGCTATGATAAGTTGGTACTTTCCCCCGGAGCTGAACCTTTGCGGCCGAATATACCGGGAATAAACAGTAAGAAGATATTCACGCTTCGGAATGTTTCCGATACGGATGCCATCAAACGATATACTTTACAGGCAAAGCCAAGGCATGCCGTGGTGGTAGGCGGAGGTTTTATCGGATTGGAGGTGGCCGAAAATCTACATGATTTAGGCATCGGGATTACCGTAGTCGAGAGGGCCGACCAGGTGATGGCTCCCCTCGATTATTCAATGGCTGCCATTGTACATCAGCATTTAGCGGAAAAGAAAGTGAAATTGATACTGGAAGACGGGGTGGAAAACTTTGAAGAAACGCCGGAAGGTTTGTCCGTACATCTGCAAAGTGGGAAAAAAACAGAGGCGGATATGGCGCTCTTAAGTATCGGAGTCCGCCCTGAAACGAAATTGGCAAAAGAAGCCGGATTGAAAATCGGTTCATTGGGCGGTATCTCAGTCAATGCGTACATGCAAACATCCGATCCGGACATATACGCGTTGGGAGACGCCATAGAAGTGACTCATCAGGTGACAGGAAAACCGGCCTTGATACCACTGGCCGGACCAGCCAATAAACAAGGCAGGATAGTAGCCGACAATTTAGTGTATGGGAATAAAGAAACGTACAGCGGAACCATAGGAAACTCCATTGCCAAAGTGTTTGACCTGACAGTTGCCTCCGCCGGCGCTAATGCCAAATTGTTGAAACGTGAAGGGATTCCTTACCTGTCGTCGTACACCCATTCCGCTTCACATGCGGGATATTATCCGGGAGCGCTTCCTTTATCCATAAAGATATTGTTCTCTCCGGACGATGGCCGCCTGTTGGGCGCCCAGGTAGTCGGATTCCACGGTGTGGACAAGCGGATGGAGATGCTAGCCCAGGTAATCCAACGAAAAGGTACAATTTACGACCTTATCTCGCTGGAACAAGCCTATGCTCCGCCGTATTCTTCGGCAAAAGACCCGGTAAACATGGCAGGATATGTAGCGGATAATGTACTGAAAGGCAGAACCAAAACCATTCATTGGCGCGAAATAGCCGCCATAAGCGGCGATACTGTTTTAGTAGATGTCCGCACCCCTGGAGAATACGCATTAGGCACATTGCCGGGTGCCATAAATATTCCGGTAGACGATTTAAGGAAACGGTTATCCGAATTGCCCAAAGACAGACCGATCATTGTAACGTGTGCTATCGGGCTTCGCGGATACCTGGCTTGCCGTATCTTGACGCAAAACGGGTACGCCAATGTCCGTAATCTGTCGGGAGGCTATAAAACCTGGCATACCGCTACGGCAAACAGACATATTATAGGCTCGGATATCGTCTGATTATTTCAAATCAATAAAAATTCTTACTGTAAATGTTCAATGCCTGACCCATTGGGATTGGAGGAATGTCTGTTTGACATAATGGAAGCGCTTTGCCTGTTTTTATGTCAATAAAACACTTTATCAAGACAAAAAGAAGGGTGATTAAAATAATAATACTTTCTTTATGTAAGTTAAATAATATTCCAGCAGGTTGTAATTTGACTTTTTCAAACGCGGATTTAATTTAAATTATTAATTTTAAGCGAAAAAATACGACAATTTGTTTTTTTATTACCAAATAAATTCTTAATATTGCGTAATGTAATTCACATTTATTACATAGGTGGTATGTCGCATTTATGATGTTTAAAAATCATTCTTTTCTAACCCAGAAAGTAAAATGATATTTGGGGGCTTTGGCCTTATTTTCGTGTTGTGTGCTTGCGTGATATCCTTTCGATAATATAATAACTGTATATATGTATGTTAAACTAAATCAAAAAGCGTGTTTATGAAAAAAAGATTGACTTATCTTTTGGTGTGCTTGGTTGTAAGCATAGGACTCGTAACAGCTCAAACCACAAGAATAACCGGAACGGTTATATCTGCGGAAGATAATGAACCTGTTATTGGAGCATCCTTAGTTGTAAAAGGAACATCTATAGGAACTGTAACAAATTTTGATGGTACTTTTTCTTTGGAGGCGCCATCGGATGCCAAAACATTACTTGTTTCATATGTTGGTATGGAATCGCAGGAAGTGGCTATCAGATCAATAATGAACATCACACTGAAGACAGACGCGAAAGCCTTAGACGAAGTTGTAGTAACAGCCTTGGGTATTTCTCGTGAAAAGAAGGCTTTGGGTTATGCCGTGACCGAGGTGTCGGGTGATGAAATGTTAAAGGCTCGTGGTGGCATAAATAATCCAATCAATGCATTGCAAGGTAAAGTAGCCGGTTTACAAATACAAAGTGGGGCTGGTAGTATGGGAGGCTCCTCAAAGATTTTGATTCGCGGCGTAAAATCAATCTCAGGAAGCAATCAGCCATTGTTTGTCATTGATGGCGTTCCTATTGAAGGACAAGATTATAACTCAACCGACACTTCACGTGGAGCTGGAGGATACGATTATGGTAACTTGATACAAGATTTGAATCCTGATGATATAGAGAATATAACAGTACTTAAAGGTCCGAATGCTTCTGCACTTTATGGGTCGCGTGCTGCTAATGGGGTAGTTATGGTAACAACCAAGAAAGGGAAGAAGAATAGTGGTTATGGAATAACCTTTAATACATCAATTGGTTTTGAATCTGTGAATAAATTGCCGAAACTTCAGAAACTATATGGAGGTGGTTATGATTTTGAAGAAATAGAAATCAACGGTCAAATATATCAATATGCGGATATGGCGACTGATGAAAGTTGGGGGCCGAGATACGAAGGACAAAATGTCCTTACATGGTATGATTTGGCCAAATGGGAAGCTGGAGGTAAAGTTGGAAATCCTACCACATCCAAATGGCAAACACCTGAAAATGATATTGACAAATTCTTTGAAACGGGTATTTCAACAGTAAATAGTATTTCTGTATCTCAGGCAACAGACATAGCATCTGCACGTATCTCGTATACAAATTCGGAATTAAAGGGATATATGCCGAATAGTAGCTTGAGAAAAAACATTTTTAATGTTTCCGCCTCGACAACAAGTCCTGATAAGAAGTTGGAAATATTTACAAATGTTACTTATCTAAGTACAAATGCTAAAGGGCGTTCGGAAACTGGTTACGACGATAGTAATGTTATGGTGAAATTCTTCCAATGGGGACATAGAGAATTAGATATGAAGGAATTAAAAAGCCTTTATAAATTCCCTGATGGCTCACAAGCAACTTGGAATCGCCAGGGATGGGATAATCCTACTCCGAATTTTGCGAATAACCCTTACTGGGTACGTTATGTGAATCCTCAAAGAGATACGCGTGACCGCATTTATGGAAATGTAGGAGTGGCATTCAATTTTACCGATTATCTTAAATTTCAATATAAGGCGAATCTGGATTTCTTTGTAGATAAGCAATACGAGAGAAAAGCTGTTCATTCTTATGAGCTGCCTGAATATTATGAAAGATCCCGTCAGCAACGTGAGTTAAATCATGAGTTTTTATTGTCATTTAACAAGAATTATCAAGATTTCTCTTTTAGCGCAAACTTGGGAGCTAACCTGATGCATCGGAGATATGAATATATTTATGGACGGACACAAGGGGGACTGGGAATGCCGGAATTTTATAATTTTGACAACTCAATCAGTACGGCAAGAGCCTATAACCATTTAGAAAAGAGGACCATTAATTCTGTTTTTGCCAGCGCTACAGTAGGATATAAGAGTATGGCATATTTAGATTTATCATTAAGAAATGACTGGTCGTCTACCTTACCTAAAGGTAATAACTCATATCTTTATCCTGCCATAACGGGTAGCTTCATATTCTCTGAACCATTAAAAGATATTACGCCTTGGCTTACTTTCGGTAAGGTTCGTCTGGGGCTTGCACAAGTAGGTAGCGATACAGACCCATATCAGGTATTAGATATTTATTCGTTCCATAATACACTTAGTTCAACTCCGGGATATGTGTTGCCAAATACTAAGAACAATCTGAATCTGAAACCTGAATCAACAAATTCATATGAAGCAGGTTTAGAAATGGCCTTCTTTAATAACCGGGTAGGTTTTGATGCTACGGTTTATATGAGTGAAACAAAAAATCAAATCGTTCCATTGTCTATATCAGGTTCAACAGGATACATTTATAGTGTGGTAAATACTGGTTCGATGACAAATAAAGGTATTGAGTTTAGATTGTATGGTTCTCCTGTTCAAACAAGAGATTTCTCCTGGGAATCTTCATTGGTGTTCTCTTCCAATAAAAATAAAGTGAAAAAGCTTTTTGAAGGGGTTGACTATTACCGTTTGGTCAACGCTCCATTCAAAGTAGAAATCGGCGCTAAGGAAGGTGATGAATATGGCGTTATCATGGGTACGGATTTTGTATATGATGACAATGGAAATAAGGTGATTAATGCAAACGGCACGTATAAAAGTACAGACGGAAATGTTAATATTGGGAAAATATTCCCGGATTTTACAGGTGGATGGACCAATACATTCCGTTACAAAAATATAGATTTAAGTGTTTTGATTGATTTCTCCAAAGGTGGTAATTATTTCTCTACAACCTATATGTGGGGAGTTTACTCAGGTATGTTTGATGAGTCTGCTGTGATAAATGAAAATGGCAAGAATATCCGTGATGCAGTAAGTGATGGCGGAGGTGTTTTGTTGGAAGGCGTTAAAGAAGTAAGGAATGGCGATGTGGTGACTTATGAACCGAATGATACGCGTATAAGTGCGGAATCATATGCCGGACAAATCTATTCAGGCCCTGCAAAACAAAGTGTGCTTAAATCAGATTTCATTAAATTACGTGAAGTAAATGTAGGATACACAATTCCTCTGAAACAAGATTTCTTTGTTAAATCTTTGCGTGTTGCAGCTTATGGACGTAATTTGGCTGTTTGGGGTCCTGACACTAAACACTTTGATCCGGAAATGGCAATAACAAACTCTGGGAATATCCAAGGCGTTGAAGGAGGTATCCTACCTTCTGTTGCAAGTTATGGTTTAAATGTGACTGTACAATTTTAATAGTGAAAAATTATGAAAAAGTTATTATATAGTTTTTTTAGCATAATAATGATATTGGGAATCCTTTCTTCTTGCCAAGATATGGAAAAAGTGAACGTAGATCCTAATAATCCAAGCTATATGCAAAGTAATATGCTTATGGCCGGTACTACCAAAAGAATAATAGATTATATTCATGACAACTGGTTTGGTGGACGCCAATGTTTGGTTTATAGCCAATTCTGGTCGCAAAGAAGTTATACAGAGGAAGACCGTTATCAGATAAGAGAGAGTGTAAACAATAATTACTTTATCTATTTTTATCAGGCAATAGCTGGATTCGACAAGATTATTGAGCTGAATACAGGGGAAAGCGCGGATGAAATGTCGGCTTTTGGAGATAATAATAATCAAATAGCAGCATGTAAAATTATGAAAGCATGGGTGTTTTTGGTTGCAACTGATACGTGGGGAAGTATACCATATTCGGAAGCATCAAAATTGGCTCAAGAAATATTTTATCCGAAATATGACGATCAAAAGGATATTTATGCGGCTTTGATTCAAGAACTCAATGAAGCTATCGCTATGATAAATGAAGAAAGTCCCGCATTCAATGGTGGGGATAATATTTATAATGGCGATGCTTCAAAATGGAAAAAATTTGCCAATTCGCTGAAATGCCGTATAGCAATCCATATGTCGAAAGTGGATTCTAACTGGAAAACATATATCAACGAAGCTGTATCCAGTGGCGTCTTTCAAAGTAATGATGATAATGCATTATATCATTACTCATCAGCGAATCCTAATCAAAGTCATTTTTGGAGAGCAATTTTTGTAGACAGCAGGAATGACTTTACAGTTTCCCGCCCTTTTGTAGACATTTTGAAAGGACAGAAAGATACATTGAACAATAAAACTCACCCATGGGAAGGTGTTGTCGATCCAAGGTTGGCTATTTATACAACCCCGAGAGATGGAAAATATATAGGTTTACCTTACGGGATTAAGAGTTCGGAACAGACAAGTGTTATGAGAAATACGGCTCCTACCTGGAATGTAGATCCTCCATTAGCCATACATCCGGATTTTGCCGTACCTTTGATGACATACGCAGAAATGCAATTTATTTTAAGCGAATATAACGGATTTTCGGCAACAGAATATAAAGAAGGAATAAAGGCATCGTTAGAACACTGGAGCGCTCAAAATGGAACATCGTTAGATGCAGCAGAAATAGATGCGTATATTGGAGCAGTTAGTAAGAATGTAAATCCCGAAACTGTTTCCTTACAGAAATATATTGATTTATATATGAACGGAACGGAGGCATGGACTGAATATCGCCGCACGGGATATCCTATTCAACTCATACATCCGAATGAAATTTCTTGCCTTGATGCAGAAGGTAATGAATTAAGATTCGAACCGCTTTCGGATACAAAAGGAGGAATTATATGCCGTGTGAAATACCCGACAAATGAAAGTACTTTGAATAATAAGAATTTCTTAGAAGCAATATCAAAGTTACAAGGTGGTGACAATAACTATTATTCGAAGATGTTCTGGGATGTCCGTTCTTCAGAAAACCCATATCCGGCGAATAAATAAACTAGAAATAGAGATACAAAAATAGTAATATTATTTTTAACTAATTTGTACAACTATAGACATACCAAACCTGTACAGTTGAAAAGGGTGGCTCGTGAGAGCGACCCTTTTTCAATGTACTGTCGTTTTAAAATAATACGGTTTTTGTATTGTATCAATATTTTCATTAAATTTATGCGCCAGAATTTAAAAGATAATAACTCTTTAATTTTATACGTATCATGAATAATGCAATTTATAGGTTTGCAAAACCTGTTAATGAACCCGTTAAGGCTTATGCACCCGGAACCGGAGAAAAAACGTCATTAAAAAACGCGCTAAAACAACTTTCGTCCGAAGAATGGGACATTCCTTTGATTATCGGGGGAAAAGAAGTACGTACGGGAAACACAGGCAAAGTGGTAATGCCCCACGACCATAAACATGTGTTGGCAACATACCACAAAGCAGGAGAAAAAGAGGTGCAAATGGCCATTGACGCTGCCATGAAAGCGCACAAGGAATGGTCGGAACTGCCCTGGGTAGAGCGGGCATCCCTTATGATGCGTATTGCCGAGCTGTTCGCCACTAAATACCGTTATTTGTTGAATGCATCGGTTATGTTGGGACAAAGCAAAAGCCCCTATCAGGCAGAGATCGACGCTCCTTGCGAATTGATAGACTTTTTGCGTTTCAGCGCTTTCTATGCGGGACAGATATACGAAGACCAACCTTATTCGGATACCGGTATCATCAACCGGATGGAATACCGTGCGTTGGAAGGATTCGTTTTCTCGCTAAGCCCGTTTAATTTTACGTCGATTGCCGGAAACCTGAATATGGCGCCTGCCATGATGGGTAATGTAGCCGTATGGAAACCGTCTACCACGGCTATCCATTCCAACTACTTGTTGATGAAAGTCTTCAAGGAAGCCGGTTTGCCCGACGGCGTTGTGAACTTCATCCCCGGACAAGGGAGTGTTATCGGCAAAGTGATAACAGCCAGTCCTGATTTGGCAGGATTTCATTTTACAGGTTCGACAGCTACGTTTAATACCTTGTGGAGGCAGATGGGTGACCATTTGGAAACATACAAGTCGTATCCGAAGATTGTGGGTGAAACAGGTGGCAAGAATTACATCTTTGTCCATCCCTCTTCTCCAACGTTGGAAGTAGCAACAGCTATCGTTCGCGGCGCGTTTGAATATCAGGGACAGAAATGCTCGGCCGGTTCGCGTGCCTATATCCCCCAATCGTTGTGGAAAGAAATAAAAGAGCAGATAGGCGAAATGCTGAAAGAAATCAAGATGGGCGACCCACAAGATTTTACGAATTTCTTTAATGCAGTAATAGATGAGGTATCTTTCGATAATATCATGAATTATATCAATTACGCGAAAGAAGCTTCGGATGCCGAAATCATTTTTGGCGGTAAAGGCGACAAATCAGTGGGATATTTCATTGAACCTACCGTAATTCAGACAACAAATCCGCAATTCAAGTCGATGACGGAAGAGATATTCGGCCCTGTTATCACCCTATATGTATACGACGATAACAAATACGAAGAAACATTGGAACTGTGCGACCGCACATCTCCTTATGGCTTGACAGGTTCCATCTTTGCGAGAGACCGCTATGCCATCCGGACAGCGATGGACAAGCTCCGTTATTCGGCAGGAAACTTCTACATCAACGACAAGCCAACCGGTGCCGTTATCGCCCAACAACCATTCGGAGGCTCAAGGGCATCGGGAACAAACGACAAGGCAGGCGGCCCGTTGAACCTTATCCGCTGGACAAATGCCCGTACCATCAAAGAAGCGCTTGTTTCGCCGACAGACTATAAATATCCTTTCCTTGGAGAAAAATAATTTTTTCCGGTTGACAGTTGGCAATTTTTATTTGTCATACGATCGTAGTTGTCAACTGTCAACTCTCATTTGTTAATTATAATACCATGCTAGACTTTAATAATACAGAAATCGCATTCTCATCCAAATCTAAACCGGAATTGAAGAATGCCTATCTATTGTTCAATGTAATGAAACATCCGGGTGTTGTGAAACTCGGAAAATATGCGAGCCATATCGCGTTAAAGGCACACTTCCCTTTAGGCTGGATTGTAAAACCAACGCTTTACAAGCAATTTGTGGGCGGCGAAACGTTGGAAGATACAACCAAATATATTAATTTCCTGAAAGAATACAATGTGAAATCCACATTGGACTATTCTGCCGAAAGCAAAAAAACGCCAGCCGGTATACAAGCTACCTTTGAAGAGACGCTTCGCTCGGTAGACTTTGCCAAAGGGAATCCGAATATCGCTTATGCCGTATTCAAACCCTCGACGCTCACCACCGATGAACTTTTCGCCAAAGCATCCGGGAAACAAGACAAATTATCCATTCAGGAAATTAAAGAATTTCGTGAATTTAAAGAACGGTTCAATGCCCTTTGCCAACGCGCCCATGATAATGGGGTGCGTATCCTGGTAGATGCCGAAGACTACTGTTTTCAGGATGCCATCGACGAACTTACGGACGAGGCGATGCGTACATTCAACAAAGAACGCGCCATCGTGTTTGCTACCCTTCAGATGTACCGTCACGACCGGATGGCTTACCTACGCCGTATTTATGACGATTCGATTGAAAAAGGTTATTATCCGGGAATCAAATTCGTACGGGGTGCCTATATGGAAGAAGAACGCAAACGTGCCGAACTGATGGGTTATCCCGACCCTATATGTAAAGACAAACAAGCTACGGATGAGAATTTCGATGCTGGAGTAAAGTTTGTCGTCGACCATATCGACCGCATGGAATTGTTTATGGGAACACATAACGAAGAAAGCAACTATAAACTGGCTGCCCTTATCGACGAAAAGAAGCTGGAACGAAACGACCCGCGCATCTATTTCTCGCAATTATTGGGGATGAGCGATAATATCTCGTTTAATCTATCACACGCGGGGTATAATGTGACCAAATATGTCCCCTACGCCAAAGTAAGAGATGTATTGCCATACCTGCTTCGCCGTGCCGAAGAAAACACCTCCGTTGCCGGACAAACCGGCCGCGAACTACGCATGCTTAAAATTGAAATGGAAAGAAGGAAAAAATAACGATGGGAGGTAGGACATGTCCCCCCTTGGGCAAGCCTCACGTGATGGCGCCTCCTATATTTCTTGTTCCGATGGTAGTAACTTTCATAATGACTAATTCCCTTATTTTTAATATGTACCAAACACAAAAATAATAAAATAATCGGATGTCTGAATTGCAAGTTGTATCTTTACAGGATAATTGCTAAACGAAAGATAATGAATATGAGAAAATTATTGGTTGCCTGTTTAATCGGGACAATGACGCTTACTACTGCGAAAGCACAGGGTGAAGGCGAGTATGTATTTACTCCCGTAAAAGAGTTAAAGATTACTTCCGTTAAAAATCAAAATCGTACAGGGACTTGTTGGGCGTTCTCCGGGATAGCCTATTTGGAATCAGAGCTATTGCGTGTGGGCAAAGGCGAATACGATTTGTCTGAAATGTTTATCGTTAGCCATTCGTATAAAGACCAGGCCGATAAATATGTGAGGACGCATGGTTCACTGAATTTCGAACAAGGAGGTTCTTTCGAAGATGTATTGTATGCCGTAAAGCATTATGGAATCGTGCCCGAATCAGTTATGGATGGCTTGCAATATGGCGAAGACCAACATGTGCATAATGAATTGGTACGTGTTGCTGCCAGTTATGTGGAAACCGTACTTAAAAACCCGAACGGAAAATTGTCTACTGCCTGGAAAAAAGGATTCGACGGCATCATCGATGCCTATCTGGGTGAAGTCCCCGGAAAATTCACATACCAGGGAAAAGAATATACCCCCCAGAGCTTTGTGAAAGAGTTAGGATTGAATATAGATGATTATGTCTCTCTAACCTCATATACGCATCATCCGTTCTACAAACCGTTTGCATTGGAAGTGCCCGACAACTGGCGTTGGGGATTATCATATAATGTTCCGTTAAATGAAATGATCGACGTTATAAAGAAGGCTGTCAATGCAGGATATCCTGTGGCATGGGCTTCCGATGTTAGCGAAGTAGGCTTCACCCGCAACGGTATAGGCGTTGTACCCGACGTGAAAGCCATCGAAACATCAGGTTCCGACCAAGACAGGTGGATTGGCTTAAACCAACGTGAGAAAAATGATGAAATCCGTAAACTGGTAGAAAAACCTTGCAAAGAGTTAACAATTACGCAAGAAATGCGCCAGGAGGCTTACGACAATTACCAAACTACCGACGACCACGCCATGCTGATTTACGGTATAGCCAAAGACCAAAACGGTAAAGAGTTCTTCCTGGTAAAGAACTCATGGGGGACAGACAGTAAATACAAAGGCATATGGTATGTATCCGAAGCCTTTGCCGCCTACAAAACAATAAGTATCGTCGTACATAAAAACGCTATCCCATCAGCCATCCGCTCGAAATTAGGACTATAAATAAAAACATCGCTGGAAGGAAAGGAGGTGGCCGTAAAATGCCACCTCTTTTTTTATGAACCTATTTTTCGCTTGCTCCCTCCATGTGCCTTTGTAAATACTCCGTCGGAATGGTGCTTTTGTTGCCGTCGCGTTGAGCGAAATAATGGGGCGACATTAATTCCAGGCCTGCCTCATTAGACTTGTCTATTACTTTCTGATGGAGATCCGAATAAATTTGTGACAACTTATTCGCGTCTTTGATATACGCGTTTATCTGGTATACGGTATAATAGTCATGCAATTCGGTATCCAGCACAAAAGGTTTCGGATGTGATGATACGCCCGGTGTTTCCAATGCCGCCTGTATAAGCAATTCGTGTATTTGCTGCCAGTTTACTTCGTACCCGAAAGTCACATTGGTATGGATAATCAAACCATATTGGCGGGCGGATTCACTGTAATTAGTGGTATGGGAAGACATCATAAACGAGTTGGGTATCGTAACCACTTCATTCTTGGGCGTTCGGATACGTGTTACCAGCGGAGTCTTTTCAATAACATTGCCCACGGTGTCATTTAGTTTGATACGGTCGCCCAACTTGAAGGGTCGCATATAGGTGATAACAAATCCCGCGATGATATTTCCGATTACTGTACTGGATCCTAAAGAAATAATCAAACCCACAAATACGGATATCCCCTGGAATACACCCGAATCTGAACCAGGCAGATAAGGATATATCATGGCAATCATAAAAGCATACAACAAAAACCGTATGATATTGAACGTCGGTTGTGCCCAATCGGGATAAAAGCCCGTTATTTTCAATTTCTCGGCCTTGATTTCATTGGCAATATATTGTATTCCCATGATAATATAACGGATACAAAACGTAATGATGAGGATGATAAACAGGTTGGGTATATACTCGACAATGGATTTCAAAATCATCTTTATAGGTTCGAGCACGTACGAAAACAAACGCAAGGCCAACGATTCCGTTTGCGGGAAGATAGCGAACAACATCGGTATACTAAAGGCCAATTGGATAAGCATCGTCACCCACTTCAATAAATTGGATAAAAAGATTAGCACCATGCCCTGTTTATGCGTATTCAGGAATTCATAATCGCGAACACTTATCGGTTTAAGCTTGGTCTGTTTAAGCCGGATTATCCGGCGCCGCAATTTCCTGAACAAATAGCTGGTGAGCTTAAACAAAAAATACTGGACAACCAGGATAACTAAAAAAAGAAAGACCCGTTTAACGACCACCCATATACTGTGTTCTTTCTTGATATCCTGTATCTTATTGCTTATAAGGGGTAAATATCGGCGGGCCAAATCCTCCTTGCTCGTATTCTGCCAAAGGCCGTCCTGGTCGGTAATACTGATAACAACCTTATCGCCATACATAATGTCGGAAGTATATTCACTGTCAATGATATAAACCGAATCCGGGCGCAAACTGTAATCCGTGCCGATTTTCCGGATTGCTTCAGCCGTGTTTTCTGCGCGCTTTTGTGGAGTAAGCCCACCTCGGGTAGCGTATAATTCAAACAAGGTATCCCGGTCAATTACCACTTTTACACCATCAGTAATTTGTCTCAGCGAATCTATCCGGTGGTGTTGTTCGACATTCCTTATTGAATCGGCAAGAGAACTGCTGTGTACATCATCAAGTTCCGAACGGAGAAGAATTTCGTTTAATTTCATCTCCTGAATTTGTGCCATTAACTTTTCTATATAGATGGAATCCTGTCGGCGCTTGGAAAGTATTTCTAAAGTATCTGTCAGCAACGAATCAATATTCTGCTGCCTGGTAGCTGTATTCAGAAAAGATTCCGCTCTTTCCCGCAATTGAGCGTGCATAATTACAGCGTGGAAAAAAAATACAAATAACAGGAATCTGGTTAATCTGGTTCGAATCATATTGAAATATTAAAGGATTATTACTATCATCTTCCTCCGGCAGGTAAATTATCAATCCAGTATTTGGCCATACTTTTACGGAGGTGTAGAGTCGTTCCTTCTCTTTCGTAAATTCCATGGCTCCGCATCGGGTAACTAATCTGGCTGAATATCCTTCCGTGTTTTACCAGTTCGTTCACCAATAGTTCAATGTTTTGATAATGCACATTATCATCTCCGGTTCCATGTATAAGCAGCAAATTTCCCTTTAATCCCGCAGCATACGTAATGGGAGAACCCTTACGATATCCATCCGGATTGTGCTGGGGTGTATTCATATACCGTTCCTGGTAAACGGTGTCATACAGCCGTTGGTCGGTTACAGGCGCGATGGATATGCCGGTGTGAAACACATCCGGATAGCGAAACAGGCAGTTCAACGTCTGGCTTCCGCCGCCACTCCAGCCATTGATCCCAATGCGGGTAATATCAATAAACGGATAACGTTGGGCCATATCCCGGATCCCGCGGGATTGATCCTCGGCCGAAAACGTTCCCACCTCGCCATAAATACATTTTCTCCATTCGCGTCCGCGAGGTGCGTTAGCCCCGCGGTTCTCAATGCTAACAATGATATATCCCTGGTTTGCCATATATTGCAACCATAAATCGCCTCCTCCCCAAACATCCTGAACGGTGGAACCGGCCGGTTCCCCATATACTTCCACAATCACAGGATACTTTTTGGAAATATCGAAATCGGTCGGTTTTATCATCCAGGCATCCAATTCAAGGGCTCCCGACCTTACTTTTATAAACTCTTTAGGATTCACCTCAAGCGCGGCATATTGCTCTTTTGCTTTGCGGTTGTCTTCTATGATGCGCGCCGACTTATGTGCCGGAAGGGAAACCATATCAACAACCGGAGGAGTTTGGGCATTGCTATAAACATGCACCGCCCATTTGCCGGATGGAGACATATTGTAGCTATGTTGACCGTATTGATCGGCGGGGCTTAACCTCTTAGCCTCCCCGTCCCCAAATAGTTTCGCGCTATACAGATACCGTTGGGTATGATTATCAGGCGAAGCAATAAAATAAACAAAACCTCCCTTTATATCCATACCAACCGGGGAGATATAATCAAATGCCCCTTTCGTTATCGGGATAACCTCTTTGCCATCCCGGCCGACACGATATAAATGCCTCCAGCCGCTCCGTTCACTCTCCCAGGTAAAATATTGATTACCTTTAAGCCATCTGACATTATCATTTGTATCAAGCCAGGCAGCGTCGGTATCCGTAAAAATATTTACCGGTTGGGGATTCTTCAAATCAACAATCCAAACCTTATTCGTGTTTTGTTCCCTGTTTAATTGCTGGAGGAATAATTCATCACTTTCCGGTATGAACTCCATGCGCGGGATATAATTATTACGAGGGTCGCCAGGTAAGTCTGCCCAATGGGTTGTTCCTCCCGTTGAAGAAACATAGCCTACCCTGACGGCCGAATTGGTCGTTCCCGCTTTGGGATAAGGAAAATGAAGAATAGCGGGATACAAAGAATCAACATTGTTGATAATGTCAAACATGCCCGTACCTTCCGTATCACTTTGCCAATAAGCAATGTAATCGCCCGAAGGACTCCAGCGGAAACCATCGCGGCAGTCAAACTCTTCCTCATACACCCAATCGAACGTACCGTTTATAATAGTTTCGTTTCCATCAAATGTCAACTGCCTGATTTCACCACTCCTTATATCCTCCACATAGATATTGTTGTTCGACACATAGGCTACGCGTCCCCCGTCCGGCGAAAACTTGGCAAACATCATCGACGACTCCGGCAATCCCTTTCCCAGTTGATGCAGCATACCGTCATCCAACGCAAGCACCCAATAATCGCCCCTTGTATCATAACGCCAAACACGTTTTGTGTTATTATAAATAAGTATACGCCTGTTATCTTCGCTCCAGGAAATACTTCGTATATCAAGAGGCTTGTCATTCATCCCGTTTCGCAATAACGAAGCCTCCACAATCACTTCCCTTGCATTATCTTTCGCCCGGTAGGCCACAATGTCTGTCCCGCCAATCTCCCTGTTCGCCTCCAGTTTGACATAACGTTCCCCATCTTTCAGCCAGTTCACGGAACCCGCCCCCCTGGTCTCTATCAACCTGCCGGAATAAATATCTTCAATACCAAATAACCCTTGCGCACGGCAAACCGTTATAGAAGAAAAAAGAATGAAAACAAGAATAACACGCGCCCGTCCCATACCAGATAATATTTAACGATTTATACATAACAAAGAACGGAAAGATTTACGAAAATGCAAAATATAAAAACCGGTTTAAATCACAGAAACCCTTTTATCCGTCTCCCGGTCGCCTCCTAGTCTGTTTTTACGCATTCCGCAGGATTTTCTGTTGCTGCGCGGTAGCAATTAACGACAACGGCAGTCAGGATGACAAACAAAACAACCAGCCCGCAACTAATAAACAAATACACCGTCAGCTCAGCTTTGTCGGCAAACTTTTCGAGCCATGATTTAGATACGATATAAGCCATACAACATCCCAACACAATAGCCGGTAAAGCTATCCGGTTTATGTCATTAAGGAAAAGGCGTTCAATATCAAATATCGTTGCGCCGTTTACTTTGCGGATAGCGGTCTCTTTCTTCCGGCGGTTCATCTCGTCGTTCGTATACCCCAACAAACCGATAAGGCAAATAATCAGCGTCGCCATGCCGGCAATCATCACCGAATTGCGCAACTTTCTCGAATCCTGGTATTTATTTACCATCTCCCCCGAATAAGAATACACAACAACATCTTTGTTCGGCATCACTTCCGCCAGTAAATTTTCCACTTGCTTGATAGCCTCAGGCGTCTCTTCATGAAACTTTATCAATAATTTGCTCGACGGCTTATCCGAATAAAACATAATCGACGGGCGCGTATCATGATTACCGATAATTTTTAAGCGCACATCTTCATATACGCCGCGGATAGTAAACGGCTCCCTGTTGTGGCTATGTTCGGTGATAAGGATACTTTTCCCCACCACACCATCCTCCCAATTCGTGTACGGGAGTATTTTATCTATAAAACTACGGCTCACCAACACTTCTCTCGACGAAGATACATCTTCGGTAAACGACTGTCCTTCGATAAGGGAAATACCCATAATCTTCAGGTAATCATTATCTACATTATACAAATCGGCAACATTGAACAACTCCCTGTCGTCGTTGGGTAAATAAATATTATTGCCGGACGCAGGATCGAAAAACAATTGATCGCAACTTGTTACGTCGGCCACATTCGGCAAACGCCTCACCTCGTCCAAAGCCTTTTGACGCAGCTCCACGTCCACACCCGAAAGGCTGGCATAGGCAAGATTATCGTAATTATACCCCGGATCATCATTCAGCATAAATTGATATTGCCGGCCGACAACTACCAATAATACAACAAAGAAACCCGCGGCCGCAAACTGGATAGACAACAACGCCAGTTTCCAATACCGCCTGCTCTCGGTAAAATTGCGGAACGCAACCGCGATGGGCACGCGAGCATACAGATACCCCGGCAAAAGGGCTGCCGTAAAAAGCACAAACACACAAACGCCCAAAAGCAACAAAACGCTCCTGACAGTAAACAAATCGCCCAGTGTTGTCTCCAACAAAGAGAGAATCGTCCCCCTGAAAAAGAAAATCAATAAACCCGCAAATATAAGGGATACGGCAAGGTCGATAAACGTTTCGGAAAACATCCTGGAGTAGATATTACCGGTCGACGCCCCATAGCATTTGTTTACCACCATCTCCCTCGAACGGCCCACCAGCGAAGAAATAACAATCAACACATAATTCATAACAGCCACGAAGAGCATCGCCATCGCCAGGATAAAGAATATCAACGTCATCCGTCGCGTCTCTTCATTCCCCGTGTGTATTTCAGACAAGAGGCCGAAATCCCAGCCAACACTAAACCCCGACTTTTCCATCTCTTCCAACGGCATATATTTCCCTTTCATTTGCTCAAGGCCAGGCTGCAACGAATGCGGTTGAACGCCGGGATACAATTTTACATACGACAAATAACGGTCGTTCCCCAGCCAGTTTAAGCTCCCGTCATACGTATAGTTGCCAATCGAAACCATAGAAAGCACAACATCATAGTCGAGATGGGAATTACGAGGAATATCTTCAAACACACCCCCCACGGTAATCATTCTGCCCGGGCGGCTGTCAAGGTCAAACGTTTTCCCCACAGCCTCCCGGATACCCCCCATCTTTTCAGCTATTTCACGCGATATCATAGCATACATCGGACGCGACAACACATCCTTCGGATCGCCCGTCAGTATAGGGCGGGAAAATACATCAAACAGGCACGTATCTCCCAATATCACGCGCCCGAAGTATTTCTGCTTCTCCGGTGTTACCAAAGCAGTCACCGCCAGCCACGTATACCGTGTAGCCACTTCAATTTCAGGAAGTTCGGCTTTCATCCCCACCACAATGCCACCCGGCGTTTGCGGGAAAGCCTTATGGCCGTCGGTAGAAGAATAGTTGGAAATAACCTGGTATATCCTCTCTTTATCGGGAAAAAAATCATTATACGATTGCTCGAAATAAACCTTGGCAATCAACACCAACCCAAGCGCCAGTCCCACGCTCAGCGACAAAATCTTTATCAAATTGTTCTTGTTTTTCTTGAAAGAAGAACGGAATAATATTTTTAACAAGTTCATAATAAATTATAATTTAATGAATAACTTACCGCCTATTCAAGAATAAGCACTTGATTATCTTTATAGCTTTCATAACTCGAAACAATCACCTTTTCACCCGCCTCCAGGCCCTCCAATACCTCATAATATTGTGGATTTTGGCGTCCGATGCGGACGCTGCGGCGATAAGCCCTCTTACCACTTGCGTCGAGAACAAATATCCAGCTCCCTCCCGTACTCTGGAAAAATGTCCCTTTCGGGATAAGGATAGCCTCCGCAGGCTGCCCCAATTCCAGGTTAATATAATACGTCTGTCCGCTACGGATATTCCCGGGACGTTCGCCGGTAAAAACAAATTCAGTGCGGAATTTCCCCTCGCGCACTTCAGGAAACACCTTGCGGACAGTCAGGCCGAAACTCGTCCCCTGCCGTTCGAAAGCTGCGCTCAAACCCGGACGCACCCGGTCGATATAATGCTCGTCAATAAGAGACTCTATTTTATAGTCCGACAAATCGTTCACCTGCCCAATCTTTTGGCCGGCCGAAATATTTTGTCCCAGCACAACATCCAGCAACCCCAGTTCACCATCTATCTGCGAACGCACCGTAAGATTCTCTTTCCGTTGGCGTACCAGCCTGAGATTCTCCATCATGCTCGACAAGCCATCCTCCATCTGATCCACCTGAACCGAGCGGTAAATAGAATCCTGTCTAATCCGTTCGGATATCAGGTTAAATTTCTTCATCGCCAGGTCGTAACTCTCCTGCGCTTTCAGAAACTCTTCTTTCGCGATAAGGCGCTCATCATACAGCTTCTTGTTCTGGTCGAAAGCGCGCCTCGTCTGAGTAATGTCCAGTTCCAGTTGGAGCTTCTCATTTTCATTGGAAAGCTTTTGTTGCTGAAGCTGTATTTGCGTCTGTCGCAAAATATTGGTCTGCTCCGTTAAATGAGCTTCGGAAGTAAGGATAGACAAATCCAGTTGAGGGTTGGAAAGGCGTATGATAGCATCGCCTCTTTTCACCTGCGCACCCTCTTCCACTACCTTTTCTTCCACAATCCCCCCCTCAAGCGAACTGAGCTGCACCACCGTGATAGGCTGCACCTGTCCGTCGAAGCGGGCAAAATCGTGAAACAAATCCTGTTTAGCTGTACCAATACTGACTCCGCGGACATCTATCCGCAAAGTGGAAGAATGGTCGCCAAATACAATCCAGCCAAGCAACAGGAAGAAAAATGCTCCTCCCGCGATGTAAGGAATATGCTTCCTCCTGATTCCTTTCTTTTTTTCTAACTTGATATCCATTGTTCTTTTTTTTAATGATTAACGGTTGGTGAGTTGTCAATGATAAGCGGTTTCCCTTTATAGTAGTCAACCTCTTTGCACTTGAGGAGATACATCAGTTTGCGCTGCAACAGGTTGGCCTTTGATTCAATGAGCGTATTTGCGCTGGTTTGCAAATCAATAGGACTCATGATACCCTCTTCAAATTTACGAAGTGTTACCTGGTAAGCAAGCTCGTCCGATTTCAATTTCTTCTCCATCTGGATACTTTCCCTGGCATACCCTCTGCGGTCGAGAATTGATTGCTCAATAGCTGTTTGCAATTGCCTCACAACCTCTGTTTGTTGTTCCTGTGCAATCCGCACGTTGTTCCGCGCCCTTCGCACATCCGTTATTCGGGTCAAACCATCGAAAAGGGGAAAACGGATATTGAAATTAATATACTCCCCCCGGTTGTTCCTGAACTGATCCCTAAACGCGACAGGAGACGTTTCCGACTTAAGGTTTTTAAAATAACTGGTATTAATACCGGCAGAAAAAGAAATACTTGGAAACAATTTCCCCTTCTGGATTAAAAGGTTCAGCCTGGAAGCCTGCAACTGGAAGCCTGCTTGCAAAACAGCAGGATTATTCTCCCGCGCAGACGAAAATATATCCCCACTGGATTCATCCCCGAAAAAATAGTCTGTCACAAGCGCCGTTGTATCAATCGCCAATACCCGGTCATAAGGAAAATTCATAAGCTCTTTCAACTTCAGCAAAGCCGTGTTCAGCAAATTTTGCTGCCGCGTAAGGTTATACTCATCGCCCGCCGCCTGCGCCTCAATCTGCGCAACATCAGCCCTGCCCTTCACGCCAAGCTCCTCTTCCCGTTTCGTCTTATACAATATACGGTTGCTCTCTTCCTGTTTTTCAGCCGCGAAGCGAACCGTTCCCTGGTAATAAGCCACATCTACATAAGCCACCAGAACATTCAGCGCCAAATCATCCTTCTCCTTCTGCACATCATTCATCCCCATCTGGCGGTTTGATTTAGCCAGTCGCCACTGGTTTATCAGTTGCCCCCCGTTGAAAACAGGAATAGAAGTATACCCCTCGTAATAATTATTAAAAGTAGTCGTATTGACATACGTATTCGTTTCAGGGTCGATAGCGCGCCCATAGTTATATTGCGCAGTCGTGCGCGTCTCCAAAGAAGGAAAAAATGAAGCGACGGAAGAAATATATTCCGCCCTGTACGTATCAGCCGTATAAACCTGCCTTTTAACCGCCGGGCTATTGTCAACAGCATACCGCATACACTCCTCCATCGTCCAACACCTCTCCTGGGCATTGCCGGCAAAGGTCATTTCCAGGAATAATGCAACATATAAATATATCCTTTTCATTGTTCAATTGTATTTCTTTCAATGAATCAGCAAAGGATGTGCCAAAGAGCACAATAAGTTGTATTTCAGCAATATATAAAATAGGTTGATTCTACGCACTGTCAAATAATTAGACAGTCATGTAAAAGATTTTGACACTGAAATTTTGATCTGGATGAAACAGGGAAAACATCCCAATGATTTTTGGAGATCATCCCAATGAAACCGGAAAAATATCCAGATGAATTTTCCACCTGACTATCATGCCTACATAAACCTGAATATAGCATCAAAAATTATACCTTTGTTGTTGATTTGTCTTTTTTATCATATTGTAATATTTTATGCTGATACAGTTGGCTTTTGTTTTGGTTGCTATCATCGTGGGAGCCCGTTTGGGGGGTATTGGGCTGGGTGTACTTGGCGGGATGGGATTGGCGGTATTGACGTTTGGTTTTGGGCTTGAGCCTACTTCGCCGCCTATTGATGTGATGCTTATGATTGTGGCTGTCATCGCGGCGGCGGGCTGTATGCAAGCAGCCGGCGGGCTGGATTTGATGGTGAAAGCGGCCGAGAAACTGCTTCGCAAGAACCCGCAAAAAATCACGCTTTTAAGCCCGTTAGTGACTTATTTTTTCACTTTTATTGCCGGAACCGGGCATGTGGCGTATTCGGTTTTGCCGGTTATCTCGGAAGTGGCTACGGAAACGAAGATACGGCCCGAACGCCCTTTGGGGATAGCGGTTATCGCTTCGCAGCAGGCTATTACTGCCAGTCCGATTTCGGCGGCCACGGTGGCGCTGCTTAGTATGCTGGGAGATAAGGGGTTTAATATCACGCTGATAGATATATTGATGATTTCCATACCTTCCACATTAGCAGGGGTATTGGCGGGGGCGCTGTATTCGATGCGCGTGGGGAAAGAACTGGCAGACGACCCTGAATACATACGCCGCCTGGCTTCGGGTGAGTTTGACAATACACGCCGGGAGACGACGGATGTGGAGAATAAGCGCCCGGCTATGCTTTCGATTATTATTTTTGTTATGGCTACGGTGGGGATTATTTTATTCGGTTCGATAGAATCGCTCCGGCCTGTTTTTATGACTGACGGCGGAGAGGCTCCGCTTAATATGGCTTATATTATTGAAATACTGATGCTTTCGGCAGCGGCATTTATTTTGTTGCTTACCAAAACCGATGGGTTGAAGGCCACGCAGGGGTCTGTATTCCTGGCGGGCATGCAGGCGGTTGTCGCTATTTTTGGTATTGCTTGGATGGGAGATACTTTTATCGCGGGGAATATGGCTGAATTGAAGGGTTCGATTGAGCATTTTGTGACCGAAATGCCCTGGTTGTTTGGGTTGGCTTTATTCTTTATGTCTATTTTGCTGTTCAGCCAGGCGGCTACCGTAAGGGCGTTGCTTCCTTTGGGGATTGCTTTGGGGATTTCCCCTTATACGTTGATAGCCCTTTTCCCGGCTGTGAATGGATATTTTTTCATTCCTAACTACCCGACAATTGTGGCGGCTATAAATTTCGACCGGACGGGCACGACGCGTATCGGCAAATATATCCTGAACCATTCGTTTATGGTTCCCGGTTTGATTGCGACCATTACATCTGTTTCGCTCGGATTGCTACTGGCGCGGCTGGTTTGGTAGGCCTTTCGGGATGTTTTTTGCACAAAAATTGCCCCCAATCAGTAATTTAGCTTATTTTTGTGATATGAAAAATCACCGGGTAAAAAGAGGGACAATCTTAGTTGTTGACGATAGCAAACCTATACTCGCGGCATTGCGGATATTGCTGGAAGCTTATTTTGAAAAAGTTATCACATTGGCGTCTCCCAACCAGATTCTTGCTACGTTGCGGGAAGAGAATATAAATGTTGTTTTATTGGACATGAACTTTTCGACCGGAATCAATACCGGAAACGAAGGATTGTTTTGGCTGTCGGAGATTAAAAAGGCCAAAGCTTCGATGCAGGTGGTTCTTTTTACAGCTTATGCCGATATAGATCTGGCTGTCCGCGGAATAAAAGAAGGGGCTACGGACTTTATCGTGAAACCTTGGGATAATAACAAACTGATTGAAACGCTGCAAAATGCTTATGAACTGAGCCTTTCCCGGAAGAAAGGGGACGCCTGGCCGACTTTCCGGCAGGTGGTGTCGAGAGAAAGCGGTATGTTCTGGGGCGAGAGCCATGTGATGCAACAGTTGCGTTTGCTGATAGAAAAAGTTGCCATAACGGATGCCAATATCCTGATAACCGGCGAGAATGGTACTGGTAAAGAGATGTTGGCCAGGGAAATCCATTTATTATCGAACAGGAAGAAAGGAGCGATGGTGGCGGTTGACATGGGCGCTATTACGGAAACGCTTTTCGAAAGTGAACTATTTGGCCATGTAAAGGGTGCGTTTACCGACGCGCGCGCGGATCGGCCGGGTAAATTTGAAGCGGCGAACAACGGAACCCTTTTCCTCGACGAAATAGGCAATTTGCCGTATCACTTGCAGGCAAAACTCCTGACGGCTTTGCAAAACCGGAGTATTGTAAGGGTGGGAAGCAATATGCCTGTACCTGTTGATATCCGCCTGATATCGGCTACCAACCGCGAACTACGGGATATGGTGGACAAGGATCAATTCAGGGAAGATTTATTATATCGTATCAACACGATCCATGTTGAGATTCCTCCTTTACGCGAACGTCCGGAAGATATAGTATCGCTTACGGAAATTTTCCTTGCCAAATATGCCAACATATATGGGAAGCCAACCTTAGTTTTAACCAATCATGCGAAAGAAAAACTGAAAGCACAGCCTTGGTGTGGCAATATCCGCGAATTGCAACACACGGTAGAAAAAGCTGTTATCATTAGCGACGGCCATACATTGGATGTTGGGGATTTTGATTTCCCGAAGAAAAAAGAAGCTCCGGGAAAGGAGGCTACTACGCTGGAAGAAATGGAATACCAGATGATAAAGAGCGCCCTTGATAAGTACGATGGCAACCTTTCGCTTGTTGCTAACCAATTGGGTATCTCGCGACAGACATTATATAATAAAATCAAACGCTACAATTTGTAATGCTAAAGAGATTCTTTGATAGTCTTACGTTCCGGCTCTTTTTTTTATTGGTAGCCACGGTAGCGGCTACTTATTTCGCATTGAATGAGATATGGGAGTGGTTGAGTATTACTGCTTTAGCCTGTTTCTTTGCTTTGCAATTGATAAGGAGACTGTATAAACGGAATGCGAAGAAGATAGCTTTTATGTTTGATGCCATCGACAATGCCGACTATGCTTTCAAATATGCCACCAGCGGATCGTTTTCGAACGACAAGTTGGTGAATAATTCGTTGAATCGCATCACCAAGATACTTTTCCAGGCCAAGGCAGATGCCGTACAGAAGGAAAAATATTATGAGTTGATAATGGACAGCATTACTACCGGCATTATTGTAATCGACGATAACGGTTATATTTACCAGAGCAATAACGAGGCGTTGCGGTTGCTGGGGCTTTCCATTTTTACCCATGCAAAACAACTGCGGCGTATCGATGAAAAGCTCGAAAACATTCTGATGAATATCCAACCGGGCGACAAACAGCAAATAACTTTCACCAACGAGCGCGGGGTTGTGCACCTTTCTATCCGGGTTTCGGAAATGACTTTGCGGGAAAAACATGTCAGAATCATGGCTATCAACGATATCAACAGTGAACTTGATGATAAGGAAATTGACTCGTGGATACGCCTTACAAGGGTATTGACGCATGAAATCATGAATTCCATTACGCCTATTACATCATTGAGTGACACCTTGATTTCTATCCACGGTGATGCCAATACGGAAATACGGAACGGACTGGAGGTAATCAGTACCACCGGGAAAAGCCTGATTTCTTTCGTCGAGTCGTATAGGAAATTCACGCATATACCCGAACCGCACCCATCTTTGTTTTATGTAAAGAAATTTGCCAAACGGATGGTGCAACTGGCTACCCATCACAACAATTTCCCGAATATAAAGGTTATTATGAGTGTAGAACCTGATGATTTGATTGTATATGCTGATGAAAACCTGATTAGCCAAGTAGTGTTGAACTTATTGAAGAATGCTATGCAAGCAATAGGGCACGAACAACCCGACGGCCTGATAGAAGTAAAAGCCTGCTGCAACGAAGAGGAAACCGTATTTATTGAAGTGAGCAATAATGGTCCGGCTATACCTCTTGAGGAGGCAGAACATATTTTTATACCGTTTTTTACAACCAAAGAGAGAGGAAGTGGTATCGGATTATCTATCTCAAGGCAAATTATGCGGCTGTCGGGAGGTAGTATCACGTTGAAAAGTAATCCGGCTATCCAACAAACGACATTTACGCTGACATTTCCCTGATTCTTGGTTTTTATCGAACGAAATTTCGTGTAAAACAAATGTTGCAGCCATGTTTAACTGCCTTCTTGGCTTTAGTTAACAATAAATATAGTATGTTTGTTTAAAAATAATCTGCACGAATGAGAGATAAAATATTTTCCGGCATTTTGTTGTCATTTATGGTCTTTTTAATGTTTTCCTGCGGGATAACCAAACCCTTACCGGCAGGAGTGGAATCACCCAAAAAACTTTCCGACATATTTGGATTTAAGGTTACTTATAAAGATAACTTGCTATTATATACGGAAGCGGCCAATTGGCTGAATGTAAAGCACAAATATGGAGGC
This sequence comes from Tannerellaceae bacterium, assembly GCA_031255855.1. Lineage (GTDB taxonomy): Bacteria > Bacteroidota > Bacteroidia > Bacteroidales > Tannerellaceae > DFXE01. Next base: position 53,903 of record JAIRRS010000163.1, read on the forward strand.
AATACCAAAAGCGAGATAGACTGTTCCGGGTTAGTGGTCCAAATCTATGACAAAGTTTACAAAAAAAGACTTAAACGTTCCTCGGCCGACATGTTGAAAAACAATTGCAGAAAGATACGAAGAAAAAACCTCCAGGAAGGAGACTTGGTGTTTTTCCGTACGACTCCGGGGAGCAAGAAAGTGCCTAATCATGTAGGTATCTATTTAAAAGACAAATACTTCATCCACGCCAGCAGTTCGAGAGGTGTAAAAATAGACAAAGTAAACAGTAAATATTTCGACAAATACTGGATTACGGGCGGAAGGGTAAAATAGAAATACCTTGTTCTTTGCCAGTTACGACATTGTTTAACTTTATTTTCTGCTTGTCATTCTTACGGAATGTATAGCGTATCAGAATCCAGGGACGTACATTTTTGTCTAACATCCGTTGGGATGTGAATGATTGATAATTATCCCCATAAGTCTCTACATCCCAGAGGACAACTCCGGTAAAATACTGGACAGCTACAGATATATAAAAATTAGGAGTAAAGTTATATTGAATCTGAGCTGAAGAGAAATCCGGAGTATGGTATTTCGTCCTTGAAATAGCAGTATAAGCATAATTCCGGTAATTGTAGTCCACATTAATCGTCCATTTTTTATACCTGGCTGTACCTCCCAGACTATACGAAAAGCTTTTATGCGGATCCTGTTCTGAGAAATAATCTACATAGTAATAACTCGACCCATAGATACGTCCCCAATTACCCAAACGATAACTGACTGAACCTCCTGTTGTCAGTGTACGGAACTTTCCATTGTTATGATAACTACTAACATAAATGCCATTTTCGTTATAACCAAATGGTTCTATGACATCAGTATATATTTGGTATGATGTGTAAGGTGTGATGTATAATCCGGTTTTATTAAACGTGTACGATGCGTTTAGATCATGCACTTGCATCGGAAATAAATTTGGATTCCCCCGTATTATGACTAAAGAATCGGTGGAGGTATTATAAGGATTCAACTGCCCGACTGTCGGCGCTTCATTAGTTAATGTGTAGCCAGCCTGGAAGGAATGATTGTCGTTAAATTCATAGGTCCCGCTAATTGCCATACGGGGTTTAATATATTTTCCGGAAGCGTCGCCAGCTTTCAGCCAAATACTCTCTATACCGGCTGAGCCCATATAGTAGAAGTTTTTAATTTTGCTGCTAAAGGCCGCATACAAATACCCGTTCCACTCCCGATGAAAGAAAACAGGATAGTTTTCACTTACCTGATGAATATGGTCATTTACAAACTTTATTTCACTTCCGATATTCAGACTGTTTACATCATTCCAATTCCGAGAATAGTCCATATTCCACCTACCTGATGAACGCTTATTCCTGTATTCATACAAATACCTGTATAGCCAGTTAGGATATGTCTCGCTTCGCACTCCTTCGTCATAATTCCGGTTGTAATTGTAGGCGAATGTATTTTCCAATAATTCATCATCCGAAAAAGTATGCTTGTGGTATAAACTACCAGTCCATACATACGAATTATTTTTATTCAGGGTTGCGTAATCGAATGTCTGGATGTCATTCGTCTGATAAAGACCATCCCCGTCACTGCTGGTTTTATTTTTGTCGTATCTTCCATAGGCATGAGCAGCTAAGTAGTCTTTCTTTGTAAACATCCATTTGAATAGCAACTCTCCCAAAAAGTTATGGCTGTCCGCTTGCGCTGTTCCGCTACTTTGCTTGTAATAGTCAATATCTTGCTGCCAACTTGTTGTCTCTGTGTCATCATCATAGATATAGTTAGCAGCCCCTCTTCCATACAACGAATATTTGGAGTTACCTACTTCGAAATAGACCGCTCCCATACCCTGTCTCCAAGGAATGTCATGGCGGGTCATTGCTTCGAAAAACCGATATGGGGTTCGTTTTTCTTTTAGTTTAATATTGATAATGTGTTTGGTTCCTGTACGTAAATAGCGTGCATTCACAACATCCATGACCTCTACTGATTCTATATCCCTGGGATCAATAGGAGTCACACCGGAATTGACTGTCATACCATTTATTAGTATCAAAGGGCTACTACCGTCTTCCATGGCAATTTTCCGCAAGGCTTCATTCACAACCAAGCGAGGTATCTCTCGCAGTGCCTGATAAGGGTCGCCGCTATTCCTGGCTTTCTCGGAAAGATGAAATATTTGTCCGGTAGCAGTTCGCTTTATCACATCGCTGCGATTGCCTATCACTTCCACCTCAGCTAAATCGGCCGTCATCTCTTTTTCCAGTGTAAATTGAAAATGCTGGTTTCCTTTTATCTGCCGGTTTTCTTCAATCGGTGTAAACCCGGGGTAGAGGATACGTAACAGATAATCGGCTGCTTGCAGATTCCGAAGGGAAAAGTTCCCTGCATTATCCGTTAAAGCGCCTGCATACAGGGAGTCACTTACAAAAAGCAAGACCTGTACGCCGGGTAGTGTCTCTTGCCCTGTATCTGTTACAATTCCTGAAAACGTATATTGCGCAGATACCTGTAAGGTTCTTACCAAGAAAAATACGAAGACAAATCTGCATACTATTCTTCTAACTTTAACCTGATTATAACGTAGTCTGCTAAGGAGGCTCATATAGTATTTTGTTTAATATTCAAAGTCTTCATCAAAAGAAGAGATGGTAGAGCACTTGAATATTTTGCCGTCATAATTGAAAAGAACCTCTCTAAGAAAGTATCAATCTACCGGTTCGAAATCGTCTTTGCCAACACCGCAAAGAGGGCATACCCAATCGTCTGGAATGTCGTCAAACGCTGTTCCCGGAGCTATACCACTATCCGGGTCACCTTCTGCCGGATCATAAACGTATTCGCATACTGTACATACATACTTTTTCATGTTCTAATCGCTATTAATTTCGTTAATAAATAATTCTCAAGTTGGCTGATAGATTACTATCGCTTATCATAAATGGCTTGAATTTGTGCAATAAAGTAAAGCGTCAATAGCCAAACAGCTCTTCTTGCGACAGCTTTGTTATCGGCCCTATTGCTTGCAACGATTTCAAATTGAGGTCGTTTGTGTCTCCCAGGATACAATAAACAAATGGCTTATTTTTGACATATTGTTGCTGGAATTGCTTCACATCGCCAAGTGTCATAGCCGGTATTTTATCAAACAATACCTTCCTCTCATCTGTTTCGTAGCCAAACTCTTTTGCATTCAGGTAGTTCCATAATATATTATCACGGAGGATGCGCTCGGTACGGATATTGGTCAACAGCCGTTCTTTAGCTATACCAAAGGCATTCTCTGATTCCGGCATATTATGTAAAATGTCGTTAAACGCTTCTATCGCTTCCATCATTTTATCATTCTGGGTGGCTATAAATGTATTGAATATGTAAGAATACCTAAGCTTGTCCGGACGTTGGTAGTTTGCCCTTGCCGAATAGGCCAGCCCACGGGCTTCGCGCATTTCCTGAAACACAATGCCATTCATGCCGCCTCCGAAATACATATTATACATAAAGCGGAGAGGCTCTACGCTTTTGTCGAAAGCGCCTCCCTTGCGACACATGGCCATGTAGATTTGCTTCGCGTCGTAATGGCCCAACAACACGCTGTTTTCCGTTGTTTCCTGTTCAATGAATTTCTCCGGCTGTGGCACAGGCTGCAACGTTTCGCCTACCGCATGGTGCTTATTGATGGCTTCTGTTACCTGTTTTCCGGTCATTGGCCCATAATACATAATGGTATGTTCAAAATTCTTCAGGTTCCTCGTGCGGTTTATCAACTCCTCAGGGTTCATACTCTTCAATTCGTCGGCCGAGAGTAAATGAGTGGCAGGCGATTTGGCGCCCCAAATGGCATAATCGCTCAAACGCATGAAGTTGGCGTATTGGTCTAGTTTTTCGTCTGAACGTTTTTTCAATATATCCGACACCAGGTTGTTGTAGGTATCCCTATCGGCTTTGGCATCGGCCAGGCGTTCTTCCAACAACGCCATCGCTTTATCGAAGTTGTCGTTCAAGCCTTCGATAAATACATAGACCCGTTCGTTGGTAGCCATCACACGAAAGTCGCATGCCAACTGATAAAATTCACTTTTTATTTCCTCCGCCGTTTTGGTTGATGTACCCAAGTAATCCAGGTAGGCGAATGCCGTCCCCAAAGCCTTATCATGGTTATTCCCCATCTCATATACATAATATAATGAGAATAGCGGGTTGGTGGTATTCCGTTTATAAAGCAAGGGGATATTGCCTTTAACGGTCAGTTGCGACAGGTCTTTCGAATAATCCAGGAATACCGGCTCAATAGGTTTTACTTCACGTGTTTTTATGCCGGTAAGGAATTCGCTCTCGCTATCCCTGTTGGCCGAAACGGGTGTAATCTGCGGCTTTTCTATCTTCTTGTCACCGGGCCTTCCTTCCCGTTTGTATACAACCACATAATTGTCATTCAAATATGTATTACAAAAATCAACCACATCCTGCCGGGCGATTTTCGACTGGAAATCTATCCTGTTCACATAGTCTTTCCACGCAATGCCGTTTACAAAGGCGTCCAGCATCTGGTAGGCAGCATAACGGTATTCCTGTTGCTGGTAATACTGTTCCAGCTTGAAATTATTTATTACCGCCTCAAGCAGCCCGTCTTCAAATTCGCCCTTCTTCAACAAATCCACCTGGCCGAGAAGCAAATCCTTAGCCTCTTCCAGTGTTTGTCCTTCCTTAGGAGTAGCCGATAGCTGGAATACGCTATAATCAGCCATCGAATTTACATAGCTGCCGGCGCTCAACACTTTCTGTTTCTGCACCAGATTCAAATCTATCAACCCGGCCTTCCCGTTCTGCAGCAGATAACTGATAAATTCCATCGTAGCGGCCTCATTTGTATTGGCGCCAGGCATACGGTAGCCAATAGACACATTGGCAGCCTCAATTCCTACCATTTCTTTTATAATGGGCTGGGTAATGGCTTGTTCGGGAGTTGTTTTCAGCTCGGGCACATCCTTCGGCTGCATGCCGCCGAAATACTTGTCGATAATTGCAATCACCTCGTCCGGGTTAATATCGCCAACCATACATATCGCCATATTATTCGGTACATAATAGGTGTCAAAATAATGCTTGATATTAGTAATCGACGGGTTTTTCAGATGCTCCTGGCTCCCAAGAATCGTCTGCGTCCCATAAGGATGATGAGGGAAAAGGGCGGCCATAATCGTGTCGCTCGCCCGCATGTCGTCGTAAGCCTGGTACATATTGTATTCTTCGTACACGGTTTCCAATTCCGTGTGGAACAAGCGGATAACCGGATTCGCAAAACGGTCGGCCTGTATAAGCGCCCAGTTCTCTATTTCATTCGAGGGAATATCTTCCGTATAAGCCGTTACGTCATAAGATGTAAAAGCATTGGTTCCCTGCGCACCGATGGCAGACATCAGTTTGTCGTATTCATTGGGTATCGCAATTTTAGACGCCTCCTGCGAAAGGCTGTCTATCTTCGCATACAGGATTCTGCGTTCCTCCTCGCCTTTGGTCTTCCGGTATACTTCGAAAAGCGCTTCAATTTCGTCCAGTAAGGGTTTTTCGACCTCATAGTCGGACGTGCCAAAGCTTCTTGTCCCTTTAAACATTAAGTGTTCGAAATAGTGTGCCAACCCGGTTGTTTCGGCGGGATCGTTCTTTCCTCCCACACGCACCCCTATGAATGTTTGCACGCGAGGCTTGTCTTTATTGACCGACAGGTAAACTTTCAGTCCGTTTTCCAACGTATAAATACGGGCTTTCAACGGGTCGCCAGGCACACTTTCATACGCGTACTTGGATTGTTGGCTACAGGAAACTATCATCAAAGCAGTTAACACGGCAAGTAATAAATACATTTTTTTCATACGGATACGGCAGTTTAATTAAAAAACAAAATATTCCTTGCCAAATATAATGTTTTTATCTAATAAATCATTTCGGTTAGAAGAAATTATTTCAACGCGGACAGGAGGTTTACCACCTGCTCCATAATACCCCGTAGATACATCGCGGATACCCAGCAGATGTCAAGTGCGTACATAATGAGATGTACAGGCAACAAATAACTAATATTTACAAAGGCAGTAAACAATGTTTTTTGTACCTTTGCGTTTCTATCATGGTGAAGCGGGAGAAAAAATATATGACCTCAGAAATAAAAAAGCGTATCATAGTTGGATTTTGGATACTGTATGCTGTAATATGTTTAGCGATAGTGATAACCTTTGCTGCGATAGCCAATGGTTCTATCGGTTATATGCCTCCTGTGGAGCAATTGGAAAACCCGATTGATAAATACGCTTCCCTGGTTATATCGTCAGACGGTAAAACATTAGGCAGTTACGCGCATAGCAGAGACAACCGTATACTCGTAAATTACAATGATTTGTCGCCAGACTTGGTAAAAGCGCTTATCGCTACGGAAGACATCCGTTTTGCCAGTCATAGTGGGGTAGACATACAAGGCCTGTTCCGCGCCATTATTAAAAGGGGATTATTATTCCAAAAAAGCGCGGGAGGAGGAAGTACGATTACGCAGCAATTGGCCAAACAATTATACTCGCCGGGTGCTGATAATATCTTTGAACGTTTACTGCAAAAGCCGATCGAATGGGTAATAGCCGCGAAGCTCGAGCGTTATTATACAAAAGAAGAAATAATCAACCTGTACCTCAATAAATTCGACTTCCTGTACAACGCGGTAGGCATCCAATCGGCGGCTCGCGTTTATTTCAATACCACCCCCAAGGGATTGAAGACAGAAGAGGCGGCCACGCTGATAGGAATGTGTAAAAATCCTTCGTATTATAATCCGCAGCGGTATAACGAACGTTCGAAAGGACGCCGGAATGTAGTTCTTTCGCTGATGGCGAATGGCGGTTATATAACAACTTCACAACGTGATTCATTGATGGCGTTGCCCCTTACGCTCCATTTTTCGCGTATGGATCATAAAGAAGGATTGGCTCGGTACTTGCGCGAATATCTCCGCTTGACAATGACCGCCCCAAAGCCGGAACGCAAAAATTATGCCTCATGGCAAACGCAGAAGTATCAGGAAGACTCCGTGGCCTGGGAGACAAACCCGCTGTTTGGCTGGTGTAACAAGAACAGGAAAGCCGACGGTTCATTCTACAACATATACACCGACGGGTTAAAGATTTATACCACCATTGACACGCGTATGCAACAATATGCCGAAGATGCCGTGCGCGAACATATAGGGGGAGCTTTGCAACCGGCATTCTTTAACGAAAAACGCGGGCGTAGCTATGCCCCGTTCTCGCGTACGCTTACTCAGGCACAGGTAGACACCATCCTGTTCCGCTCAATGCAGCAAACCGACCGTTACCGCGGACTCAGGAAAGCAGGTATGGATGAAGCAAATATCCGTAAAGAGTTCATGCAGCCGGTTGAAATGAGTGTTTTCAGTTGGAACGGAAGGATAGATACCATCATGTCGCCAATGGATTCAATCCGCTATCATAAGAGCTTCCTCCGTTCGGCATTTATGGCAATGGACCCAAGGACAGGACATGTAAAAGCGTATGTAGGGGGGATAGACTTCAACGATTTCCAATATGATATGGTAAATGGCGGACGCCGCCAGATTGGTTCCACGATGAAACCGTTCCTTTACTCGCTGGCTATGATAGAAGGGCATAGCCCTTGCGACAAGGTACTTCATGTACAGCAACAGTTGACGGATGAGAACGGTACGCCGTGGCTACCACGCAACTCCGGAGCCAAAAGGGTAGGGGAGATGGTAACGATCCAATGGGGATTGCAGAATTCTTCCAATTGGGTAACGGCCTATCTGATGAAACAATTATCGCCTTATACCTTAGTCCGCCTGCTCCATTCATTTGGATTGAAGGGACATATAGACCCCGTTGTATCTCTCGCGTTGGGGACGCCCGACATATCAGTAGGTGAAATGGTGGGCGCCTATTCTGTTTTTGCCAACAAAGGAATCCATACGGAGCCATTGTATGTAACCCGTATTGAAGATTCTTTCGGGAATACGATAGCCAATTTTAATCCTGAAATGCGTGAAGTATTAACAGAAGAAGCTACCTATAAAATGCTCCACATGTTGAGGAGCGTGATGGACGGAGGTACGGGAAGCCGTATCCGCTACCGCTATAACCTCCGTGGGCCGATGGGAGGCAAGACAGGAACGACACAAAATCATTCCGATGGTTGGTTTATGGCCTTTACGCCCAGCCTGGTTGCCGGTTGTTGGGTAGGCGGCGAAGAACGTTCCATCCATTTTGACACCATGAACGAAGGGCAGGGAGCCAGCATGGCATTGCCTATTTACGGGCTTTTCATGCAGAAAGTATATGCCGACGAAGCCCTCGGCTATTCGCCTGTAGAAAACTTTGACATTCCCCCGCAATTCGCGAATCCCTGTCAGGAACATACTGAACAAGAGCTACTCAGCATCCCTGCCGATATAGGGGGCATTGATAAAATGTTTGAGTAAAAAAGGAGCTAAGTGGCAGGAAACAGGAGGCAAGGTTTGCCACTTGCCACAAATATTCCTTTTTTCCTTGTTCCTTGCGCCTTTTTCCCTATATTTGGCTTGTTAATCTTAAACACATATGTATGAACCGCAATTCCATTATCCGCCGATTGGCGGAGAAAGAAGACGTTTTTGATTTTGTTGTCATCGGAGGAGGCGCCACCGGTTTGGGAATAGCCCTCGACGCTGTTACCAGAGGATACAGTGTTGCCCTTTTTGAACAATCCGATTTTACAAAAGCTACTTCAGGCAGGAGCACCAAGCTGGTGCATGGAGGCGTCCGTTATTTAGCCCAAGGAAATATTCCGCTTGTGTTTGAAGCGCTGCGCGAACGAGGTATCCTGCGTAAGAATGCCCCCCATTTAGTAAAAGACCAGCGTTTCCTGATACCTTGCTACCGGTGGTGGGAAGGCCCGTTTTATTTCTGCGGACTGGTAATGTATGATTTCATGGCCGGGAGGTTGCGTTTCGGGCGTTCGATGTGCATAGGCCCCAAACGTTCGGTGAAGACAATCCCCAACCTTCGCGGGAAAGGACTGACGGCGGGGATACTCTACCACGACGGGCAATTTGACGATTCCCGCCTGGCAATCAATATCGCCCGCACGGCCGTTGACGCCGGCGCATGCGTACTGAATTACATGAAAGTAACGGATTTATTGAAAGAAGACGGAAATGTGGCAGGAGTGGTTGTGCGGGATGAGGAAAGCGGGGATATCTATCCTGTCAAATCAAAGGCCGTAATCAATGCCACAGGTGTATTTGCCGACAATATCCTGCAAATGGACACTCAGGGGAAACGCCCTGTTGTGCGTCCGAGCCAGGGAATCCATTTGGTGTTGGATTCATCTTTTCTGGAAAGCGATTGTGCTGTCATGATACCCCAAACGTCAGACGGGCGGGTACTCTTTGCCGTCCCCTGGCATGACAAGGTAATTGTGGGAACAACCGACACGTTGATGAAAGAGACGTTGGAAGAACCCATTGCCCTGGAAGAAGAGATACAGTTTATCCTGCAAACGGCCGGAAACTATCTGGCCCGCGCCCCGCGGCGCAGCGATGTTCTTTCCGTCTTTGCCGGACTGCGCCCTTTGGCAGCTCCCCGGGGTGAAGGGAAAAAGACAAAGGAAATATCGCGCAGCCATAAAATCACCCGCGGAAATTCAGGACTAATCACTATCATTGGAGGAAAATGGACTACCTACCGAAAAATGGCGCAAGACACACTCGACTTTGCCATCCGCTATATGGACATCCCTACGCGTGATTGTGTAACCGAATCGTATGCAATTCATGGTTGGAAACCGGATCCGGATTTTTCCGACCCGTTGTATGTGTATGGAGCGGATGCCGGCGAGATTCGTAAACTCATAGCTTCGGCCCCGGAAATGGCAGAAAAGTTGCATCCCGACTATGCCTATACCGTTGGCGAGGTAATCTGGATTATCCGTAACGAAATGGTCTGCTCTGTGGAAGATATACTGGCAAGGCGGCTCCGGATCTTGTTCTTGGATGCCCGCGCCGCTGTGGCAATGGCTCCGGGAGTAGCGAAAATCCTGGCGGCCGAACGAGGTAAAGAGCCCGCCTGGCAACAAGAACAACTAACAGCATTTACTGATTTAGCAACAAACTATATTCTTAACGGTTAACCATCAATATCATGCATTTAAAGAACAAATACGTTTTGGCTATCGACCAAGGAACCACCTCGTCGCGAGCGATTCTCTTTAATCGACAAGGTAATATCGTGACAGTTGCCCAAAAGGCTTTCCAGCAATATTTCCCTAATCCAGGATGGGTTGAACACGACCCCAACGAGATTTGGTATACTCAGTCGTCGGTAATCAAAGAAGCTATGGCAAAGGCAGATGTGTCTGAAAACCATATTGCCTGCATCGGGATAGCGAACCAGCGCGAAACCACCATAGTGTGGGATAGGGAAACAGGTTTTCCTGTCTATAATGCGATTGTTTGGCAGGATCGCCGAACATCCGACTATTGCGAAGAGTTGAAAGAAAAAGGATATGCCGAATGTATTCAGCAAAAGACCGGTTTGGTAATTGATGCCTATTTTTCGGCAACCAAGATAAGATGGATACTGGATAATGTGAAAGGTGTGCGGGAACGTGCCGGGCGGGGTGAACTATGTTTCGGGACAGTTGATACCTGGCTGATGTGGAAACTTACGCGCGGCGAACGTTTTATTACGGATGTGACGAATGCTTCCCGCACGATGTTGTTCAATATCCATACGCAGGAATGGGACAAGGAGTTGCTTGAATTGTTTAATATTCCGCCTGTCATGATGCCGGAGGTGGTGAGTTGCAGTGACGTTTTTGCCGAAGTGGCAACGCCTTTGTTCAAATCGCCTATCCCTGTTTCGGGAATGGCAGGTGATCAGCAAGCTGCTCTGTTCGGCCAGCTTTGCATTGAAGAAGGCATGATAAAAACCACTTATGGGACGGGTTGCTTCATGATTGCCAATACAGGAGACAAACCAGTGGTGTCTCAAAACAACTTGCTGACAACCATCGGTTGGAAGATAGCCGGTAAAGTAACGTATGCCCTGGAGGGAAGCGTCTTTGTGGGCGGGGCGGCTATCCAGTGGCTGCGCGACGGGATTGGACTGATACCCAACGCTTCCATTAGTGAACAACTGGCAAAGGCGGTGTCCGACAATGGAGGTGTCTATTTTGTACCGGCGCTTACCGGCTTGGGAGCGCCTTACTGGGATCAATACGCGCGCGGCACGATTGTAGGAATAACACGCGGTACGACCGCCTGTCACCTGACCCGTGCGGCATTGGAAGGGATTTGCTATCAGGTGTACGACGTTCTGATGGCAATGGAAAACGATATTAATTACAAGCCCAAGGAAATCAGGGTAGACGGTGGGGCAATTGCAAACAACTTCCTGATGCAGTTTCAGGCAGATATAAGCCGTTGCCCGGTAGTTCGTCCGAGAGTATTGGAAACAACGGCATTGGGAGCCGCTTATCTGGCTGGTCTGGCAGTGGGCTACTGGAAAAATATAGACGAACTGAAGGAACAATGGTCGCTTGACAAAGTCTTTAGTCCGGAAATGAAAAAAGAAGAAGCCTCCCGTCTTTTGTCTGAGTGGCACAAAGCAATTGGAAGCGCCCGGGGTTGGGCGTTGCCAAATTGAGAATTATCAACGGTCAATTAAATAAAAAACGATGTCTCCATTTATAGCAGAATTATTAGGCACCATGCTTCTTATCATTATGGGAGTTGGCGTTTGTGCGAATGTTAGCTTGAGTAAAACAAAAGGTAACGGAGCCGGTTGGATGGTGGTGACCACCGCTTGGGCCTTGGGTGTATTTATCGGAGTAGTAGTTGCCGGGCCCTATAGTGGGGCGCATCTCAATCCTGCTGTTTCGATAGGCTTGGCAATCGGGGGAGTATTTCCCTGGTGTGATGTATTGGCTTATATCGTGGCGCAGATGCTTGGCGCCATGCTTGGGGCATTCCTTGTATGGATTGTCTATAAAGACCATTTTGACGCTACTGAGGCGGCGGAAACGAAATTGGGGGTATTTACGACAAGCGCCGAAATAAAGCATCCGGTAATTAATTTCCTGACAGAGGTTGTCGGCACGTTTGTCTTAATGTTTGTTGTCTTTTATATCACAGACGGCGAGATTACCTGGCACGATAACACTAGCAGCTTGCCTGTCGGACTCGGTTCGATAGGGGCGATTCCGGTAGCTTTTACGGTTTGGGTAATCGGTCTTTCATTGGGAGGACCAACAGGATATGCCATCAATCCGGCACGCGACCTGGCTCCACGTATCATGCACGCCATCCTTCCTATCAAAGGAAAAGGAAGCAGCCATTGGGAATACGTATGGATTCCGATACTGGCGCCCATTGTCGGAGCTGCCATAGCAGCCGTTCTTTTCAGGATATAGCCAATGTTGAATGCTATATTTTTTATTACTTTTACCTCCCTGACAAATGTAACATATATTATTACCAGATGAGCACAATAGAGATTATTTCTAAAGAACGGATTCGGTATGCTGTCCTTACTTTCTTTTTGGCGCAGGGTTTATGTTTCTCCAGTTGGGCAAGCCGTATACCCGACGTCAAAGATATTTTTGATGTACATTACGCATTCTACTGGGGGCTTGTCTTGTTTCTTATCCCAGTAGGAAAGTTTGTAGCTATTCCCTTGGCAGGCTATCTTGTGTCTAAGCTGGGAAGCCGTATCATGGTACAGGCTGGTATCATAGGTTATGCCCTGTCGTTGTTTGCTATCGGCACGGCTTCGCACATCGTCTTGCTGGGAATTTTTCTTTTTTGTTTCGGCGTGTTCTGGAATTTGTGTGATATATCCTTAAATACACAAGGGATAGAGATTGAGCGGATTTATGGGCGTACGATTATGGCTACCTTTCATGGAGGATGGAGTTTGGCAGCCTGCCTGGGAGCGCTTACCGGCTTTATTATGATTGTGATGAATGTGGCTCCCTTTTACCACTTTTCATTGATTACCCTTATTATCATACTGATTACGTTTGTGAGCCGCAGGTACCTACAAGGTGATGCTCCGGCAGAACAGGAAGAAAAACCGAAGCCCGAAAAGGTGGAACGCAAATTCAGGATGCCGGAAAAGCTTCTTCTTCAACTAGGACTTGTAGGGTTGTTTGCTCTTATTGTAGAAAGCGCCATGTTTGATTGGAGCGGTATCTATTTTGGGTCGGTTATACAAGCCCCTAAATCGTTGCAGATTGGATTCCTTGTATTTATGGTAATGATGACGATGGGACGTTTTCTGACGAATTATGCTTATAATGCTTTTGGCAAAAAAAATGTGTTGCTGATTGCAGGCTCTCTGATATTTGTTGGTTTTCTGACTTCCGCATTATTGGGAGAAGTCTTTACTTCCATGGTTGGAAAAGTGATTGTTAATTCGTTGGGATTTATGATGGTAGGCTTGGGTATTTCGTGTATGGTGCCTACCATTTACAGTTTCGTGGGAGCTAAATCCAAAACCCCGGTAGGGATTGCTTTAACGATCCTGTCGAGTATCAGTTTTATCGGTTCGCTGATAGCCCCACTTTTGATAGGAGCTATTACACAGGCATTCAGTATCCGGTATGCTTATTTGCTGATAGGAGTGCTAGGACTTTGCATTATATTAATGGTGAAGTATACAAATGCTTTTAAAACAGGGGAGTAATTTGAAGGGAGTTGTTTCTGCAAATGGAATTTATTAAATGTAATACATCATGAAGTTAGGTATAGACTTGGGAGGGACGAATATCCGCGTCGGAAAACTGGATAAAGGAAAAATCATACAGAAAGTTTCTGCGCCGAGCCCCTCGAAAATGGATCTCGACGAATCGATCACGTATCTTAAATCTGTTATTGCGCCGATGGTATCCTCTGAGGTTGTTGGTATCGGTATTGGCGTCCCTTCCGTTGTGGATGTAAAGGAAGGAATTGTGTATCATGTGACCAACATTCCTTCGTGGGAAGAAGTTCATTTGAAAAGGATACTGGAAGAGGCGTTCCGCATCCCGGTATATGTGAATAATGATGCCAACTGTTTTGCCATTGGAGAAAACCGCTATGGGGAAGGAAGAGGATTCCCCAACATGATTGGTGTTACCTTGGGAACAGGCGTAGGCGCTGGTGTCGTACTCGACGGCCAATTGTATAACGGAAGCAATACAGGCGCCGGTGAAATAGGTAGCATGCGCTATTTGGACCATGTGTATGAGCATTATTGCGGGAGTGAATTCTTTACTACTTACCACCATACTACCGGCAAGGATGCGGCAGAGCGTGCTCGCAACAATGACCCGGAAGCCCTGAATATTTGGGAAGAATATGGCAATCATCTGGGAGAACTGGTACAGCTTATCGTTTATGCATACGACCCCGGCGCGATTGTCTTCGGAGGTGGATTGACAAATGCTTATCCCTTTTTTGAAAGGGGTATGAGAGAATCGTTTAAGACGTTCTTTTTCCCGAAATCATTAGAGACGCTGACGATTAAAATATCGTCGAACCCTGATATCGCAATCCTCGGAGCGGCGGCTTTGGTACAATAATTTACACCACATATTTAATACTTTTATTTATGAAACGATTTGTTGCTTATATTGCTTTGACAGCAATTGTAGGAGCTTGTTTTGTGTCGTGTACAGAAACAGGAAGAGTAATGCCGGCTAATGAAGTCTTGTTGTCGGAAGGTTGGCTGGTTCAATCTTCGGAAAAGGTAAGCCAGACAGGTGAAGAACTGTCTGTCGGTTCGGGCATTACCGGTGTTTGGTATGATGCTGCCGTACCTTCTACAATAATGGGCGTGTTGACGGCACACAACGAGTATAAAGACCTGTTGTTTGGCATGAACTATAAGGATACCGGCCGTAGCCGGTTCGACGTGTCTTGGTGGTACGTTATCAGTTTCAACGCCCCGCCGAGAGTAGGAGGCGGGTATACCCAATTAATATTCGACGGGATTTCCTATCGCGCGAACATTTGGTTGAATGGTAAGCAGATAGCATCTAAAGATGAAACGTATGGAACTTTCTGCCGTTTCTCATTTGATGTGACTGGTTATCTACAAGAAGAAAATATACTTGCCGTAGAAGTGTTCCGGGCAAGGGAAGGGGAACCCAATAGCGGTTTTGTAGACTGGAACCCGCGCCCACTGGATGAGAATATGGGAATCTTCCGCGAAGTAAGGCTTGTAACCACAGGTGGCGTGGAAATGAACCATACCTGGGTGAAGTCAGACATAAACAAGGAAACATTAGACGAAGCCTGGCTTACGATAGAAACTCAAGTTGCAAACCTGTCGGATAAAGAAGTAAAAGGAAACATAGAAGGAGAGATAGAGAATATTGCCTTTCAAATCCCCGTTATGTTGGAGCCGGGAGAAAGAAGAACCGTAAAAATTACCCCCAACGATGTAAAAGGCTTGCATATAAAGAATCCGCGCCTTTGGTGGTGCAACAATATGGGAAGTCCGGAATTATACGACCTGAATCTCCGGTTTGTTACAGGAGACGGAGTCTCTGCCAAAGAAGATGTAACCTTTGGTATCCGTACGATTGAAACCTATACGACCGGGCAAGGACACAAAGGCTTCATCCTGAACGGCAAGAAAGTATTGGTGAAAAGCGCCGGATGGACAGACGACATATTCTTGCGCGACACACCCGAAGGCAACGAAGTACAAGTGCAATATGTAAAAGACATGAACCTGAACGCTATCCGTTTTGAAAACATCTGGGGAACCAGCCAAAACATCTACGACCTTTGCGACCGTTATGGGTTGATGGCGTTGGTAGGATGGAGTTGTCAGTGGGAATGGGAAGGTTACTTCGGCAGGCCGAACGGAGAGTTTGGTTGTATCCAATCTGAACATGATATGGATTTATTGGTACGTTACTTCAATGACCAGGTGCGTTGGTTACGTAACCATCCCGCTATCATAGCATGGTACGGAGGGAGCGATATGTTGCTGAATCCCACCCTTGAAAAGAGATACATGGAATTGCTTCCCCAAATAGATAACCGTCCGTATGTTGGTTGTGCTTCAAACAGGACAAGTGCGATAACAGGCCCAACCGGAATGAAGATGGAAGGCCCGTACGAATATGTAGGTCCCAATTATTGGTTTGAAGACAAATTCGGAGGAAATTACGGATTTAATACAGAGACAGGCCCTGGCGCCCAAGTACCTGTTTACGAATCATTGTTGAAAATGATTCCGGAAGACAAACTATGGCCGGTAAATGAATACTGGGATTACCATTGTACGACATCTACTACGGCACTGAACAATATGAAGCCGAACACGGAAGCCATCGAAGCTATGTACGGAAAAGCAGAAGGCTTGCACCAGTATCTGAATCACTCATATTTGGCTAATTTGCAATCTACTAAAAGCATGTTTGAAGCATTCCGTGTAAATCCGGAGGAAGCGACTGGTATTGTGCAGTGGATGCTTAATTCGGCATGGCCTTCCATGTACTGGCAATTGTATGATTACTTTAAGATTCCGGTAGCCGCTTATTATGGAGTAAAAAAGGCGAATAAGCCGATACAGCTTATTTACAATTATAAAGATAATGGTGTATATGCCGTAAATGAAACTGGTTTGGCTGCTGAAGACGTAACAATTATTATCCGTGGTCTTGCTACTAATTCAAACGTATTGTTCGATGGCAAGAAAACATTGACGTTGGCGCCAAACAGCGTACAAAATATCTATACGGTGGATAATTCGGCAAAGAATACATTCCTGTCTTTGGTTGTACGCGACAGCAATGGGAATGAGTTGGCCGATAACTTCTATTGCCTGTCATCAAAAGAAGACAGATATGCCTGGGATAAGACGATGTGGGTAGGAACGCCTATACTTGAATATGGTGATTTCAAGGATTTGTCCAAACTGCCGGTTACCGACGTACAGGTAAAAGTGACTCCGTTGAAGGGAAAAGGTATTTCTGTTGAATTGGAAAATACTTCCGCAACAATAGCTTTGCTTACGCAGTTGGCTCTGACAGACGGTAATAAGGAAATCGCGTATCCGGTCTTCTGGTCAGACAATTATGTAAGTATCTTACCCGGAGAAAAGAAAGTATTGGAGTGTACTTATACCGGCAACCACCTGAATACATCTCCTACTTCCCTTAAAATAACCGGCTGGAACCTTAAAGAACAAAAGATAGCGCTTAAATAATTGTCAATTGTCAACCCACCCGAATTATGGTTCGTGTGAAAGGTGGTAAGTGGTAGAGCCTACCACTTACCACCTTTCTCTTCTTTTTACTTTAATTCTTTGATACGGATGTTGCGGAACTTAACTTCCGAGCCATGTCCAAGGAAGGCAATGTGTCCTTTCTTGTTCAATAACCCGGGATGGTTTTGTCTGTCAACAGTGCCATTCTTTGAAGCTTCACGGATATTTCCGTCGAGGATAACTTCACCATTCAAGGTAATCTTGATATGGTCTCCATCAGCAATTACTTCTTGATAGTTCCATTCGCCAAGTGGTTTCAGGAAACCGCGTTTGGCAGGGATAACACCGTATACCGAACCGTGATATTGGTATTCTTTCAGGTCTTTGTAAACAGGATGTTCGTTATCCAATAATTGTAGTTCCATGCCTACATAAGCAGCGTCGCCTTCCATCGGAGTGCGGATACCCAATCCATTATTTGCGGCAGGAGTGAGCATAAATTCAAAACGGAATACAAAGTTATCATACTCCTTTTTCGTATATAAGTTACCACCTGAACCTTTACTTGGAATCAGGGTAATTGTACCGTCCTGTAAGGCATAATCTACCGTATTTCCGGTCCACTCGAACATATTTGTCCCGTCGAATAATATTTTGTAACCTTCTTTTTCTTCTTCGGCAGAAAGTTTAAACGGTTCGGGGCGTTCCAGTTCTTTTACATAGATATTGCGGTAATAGACTTTACTTCCATGGGCTTGCAACTCAATTTGTTCTACAGGGAAGATAGGTTGGCGTCTGTCCCAGAAGTTTTCGAGGATAACATTGTCAGTAACCAGTTCACCATTCAGATATACGGTAACACGGTCGCCAATCATCTTGATGTACATGGTATTCCATTCACCTAATTTGTTATCGGCAACTTTTAATGGTTTACTTTCATGTACCCGATTATTATATAATCCGCCTGAACCCACTTGGGCGCCTACCTTTACGCGTGATGTATCCCACATTTGAACCTGTGGCGTACCGCGAAGATATATACCGGCATCCGGTTCGCGTCCGTTCTGGTCAAGTTTCCAATCCACGTACATTTCGAAATCACCATATTGTTTAACGGTACATATATTGTCGAATCCTGTGCCGTCGAATACCAGAAGGCCGTTTTCAACTTTCCAATCTTTCCGCATTTGCTCGTCGGCTTTCACTTGAGCCTTTTCCAACTGATCAGGTTTCATCTTCGCACGGGCAATCGGGTTTTCAACCAACCCTTTCCATCCAGTCAGGTCTCGACCATTGAATAAGGATACAAAACCTTCTTCGGCAGGCATTTCGTCGAGATGTTTCTTGATAGCTTCGCGCTGGTATCCGGCATCCGGATTATCCAATATGTTGGAAACCTTTTGAAGCAGTTCCCTTACGTTCGTTCCTGTATATTCAGGATGCGCCAAGGCGATGTTCATTACAGCATTGGCTGCATTTTGCTGTATAATTTTGTCATTCAGGAATTCACCTGCGTATAACATGCCAAGGAATGTTCTGGTACGCCCCAGTTGGCGCAGGATGGCATTTTTTTGCTCGCTGGTTTTAGCTATTTCCATAGCATTGCGTAGACCTAACATCCGGTTTTCACTGGTTAAGGAGGAACTGGAAACCAATCGTACATACCCTGCAAACGCTTTGTCGAAATAAGAAGAAACCGACGGGTCTTTACAAATGGTATATAATTCGCTTGCCACTTCAATACCATTCCAATTCAACAGAGCCTCGAAAGCTGCATCTTTAGCAGTTCCATGTCCTTGTTTGAATCCATTTACAATAGTAGTTAAAGCCTCATCATCACCGCTGACAGCCAATACGGCATAATACAAATGTTTTTTGCTTTCACCAGCTTGTAACATACGCCGCGAGACGGTAGAAACCTGCCAGGCATTCGATTGCAAAGCTATAGAAGCAATAACAGCTTTTTGCAACGGAGCAACTCTCTGCATTTCGGCCGTTTCCAGCATGCCGCACAATAGTGTGAAGTCTTTTTCGGTTACTACATCTTTTAAAGCATCGTAAGCGGCGGTTTTCACAGCCGTACAGCCGTGTTTGGCAAGTTCAAGCACCGTATTAATGTTGGCCGACGATTTGCGTAATGCCAGCAGTTCAACCGCTGCAATTTTGCCTGCATCCGGGACTTGCGGAATAATTTTCGCTACAGCCGGTGAGATATCACCTTTGAAAGAAGTAAGAACCGCTTTTCCCAAGTCGACAGTTTGCTTGTCGCTATTGGCCAATAATCCAGCCAAAGATGGGACAACGGAAGCATCACCTATCTTAACCAATGCCCATGCCGCAGCTTCTTTTACAGCGAAGTTGTCATCCTTTAACTGGTCTAATAAGACTTGTTTTGCGGGAAGGTCGAAACGGATATCCAAATTCTTTAGGATAGGATTTTTTTCCGGACACTTGGCTTCGCGACCAACCCAATTAAGGATATCTACCTTCACGTCGGGTTTTGCTTTCATCATTGTCTTGAGCAATTCTACATAAATTTCTTTATTGGCAAAAGAAGACGTATAGTCCAATGCTGCATTCCTGTATTCTTTGCAAGGGTCTTTCAGGGCGTTTTGAACCAACTTAAGACCATTTTCTTTCTGGATAGAAAGCAATATCTGTAAGGCCGCCTGACGTGTATGTGTTTTATTCACTTTGGTCGCTTTCTTTAATAAATCGTTAGCAGCTTTTTCGGCTTCTTTCGTTTCACCAAGCTGTACCATCCGTTTCAAAAGAACAATATATGCTTCATTCGCACCGGTTTTTTCCATTGCGAAACCGGCTTTCTCAGCAGCGGTAGCCAGTTCTTTTTGCGAAGCTTTACTCCCGATACGGCTTAACGTATAAAGCACATCTTTTTGGAAGCTTTCGTCGTCCGTACCAATCATCCCTTTGATCAAGTCTTCCGGCACATTCAGTTGTGCTTCACCGATGGCGAGGATAGCATCCCGTTGTGTTTTAAGTGTACCCATCCTGCGAAGTAAAGAAGTCTGTAATGCTAGGGTGGCCTTTTCGGTAGCAATTGTTGCCAGGGCACGTGAAGCAGGACCGCTTAAATCTTCTGTATTAAGGTAACGTCCTAAAGCATCCACGCTTTCGTCCTGGCCCACTGTTTGTAATTGGCGGATGAAGAACGCTTTTATTTCGCGTTCTTCTGCCATATCCAATGCTTTGATATAAGCATTGGCCGTAGCAAGACGGGCATTGTCTTTTCCGTTTTCCATTACAAAATAGGAAAGCGAATTTAACGCATACTCTATCGCGGCGTTACTACCTTTTCCGGGAGCGTTTATCATTTTAGCCAATGCCTGAATGCCTTCTTCTCCGGTAGAGGCCAGGTCGCCCATTTGTTTATTGTAGTCAACCATATTACTTGTTGGCATTTGAGCCAGTACATCTGCTACAATAGTTTGGACTGTGCGTGACGATTGTGCCAGTAACACACTCACACACAGGAATAAAATCGAAAAGGATAAATATATTTTCTTCATGACATTATCGAATTTAAATTAAATATTCCACGGTGAACGCATGGGCTGGTCGATTAATCGGTTGGCCGCTTCGTCATTAATAAACTCTAATTTTACCGGGTCGAAATGAAGTGTCCGGTTCAGACGTAAGGCTATCGCACCCATGTTGACAACTGTGGCCGACCGAAAACCATATCTCTCATTCAAGGCAAATGGTTGGCGTGTTTTTACACATTCGATAAAGTCGGTAACCTGGGGTTCCGGTTCCGGGAAGTCAGCCAGTTTCTTTTCCCAGTTAGGAATATCACAAACAAAGTTTTTGTAAACATTTCCGTTAGGACCTGATATATAAGGCGTATTCGAGTCGCCATAATCACCCCCCCAAAGTACAATCTGGCAGCCGTCATCATACGTATAAGTGATTGACTGCCATGTTCCTACAGCATCTGGATGCTGTTGCGGGGCATCTACTTCCACTTTGATTGGACTGGTGTGATCTTTATCCAGGAAGTACTGTACAGGGTCGATATAATGTTGTCCCATATCACCCAGGCCGCCACCGTCGTAGTCCCAGTAACCACGGAATGTTTGGTGGACACGGTGCTCGTTATAAGGTTTGTAAGGAGCCGGGCCTAACCAGAGGTCATAATCCAGTTCAGCTGGTATGCGTTGAGGTTCAAGATAATCTTTTCCTACCCAGTAGAATTTCCAGTCGAAACCGGTATGCTTGCTGATTGTAACCTTTAATGGCCAGCCTAGCAAACCACTTTGAACTAATTTTTTTAAAGGTTTAACCGGTGTACCCAATCCGTAGAACTGATCTTCAAAGCGGAACCACGTATTCAGGCGGAACATCCGTCCGTACTGCTTAACAGCTTCCATTACACGCTTTCCTTCACCAATAGTACGTGTCATAGGCTTTTCGCACCAAATATCTTTTCCTGCTTTGGCTGCTTCAACCGACATAATCCCATGCCAATGGGGTGGGGTGGCAATATGCACAATATCAACATTCGGGTCTAAAATCAAATCCCGGAAGTCGTGATAAGCGGCGATGTTTTCTTGTACCAGTTTTTTCCCCAGTTCAAGATGATTTTTGTCTACATCGCATACGGCAACCAATCGGGTACCTGCGTAGTTCACATGGCCACGTCCCATACCTCCCGTACCGATTATGCCTTTAGTCAATTGGTCACTTGGGGCAAGGAAACCATTCCCCAGGACATGTCGCGGCACAATAGTTAAAGCCGCCATTCCTCCGAGGGTTTTCAAAAACCTTCTTCTGCTAGTTTTCATAATGTTATTTTAAACTTAATAATGATTTTTTTAATAGAATTGTAAAAGTATTAAATATCTTTCAAAAAAGTAAGTCCTTTGATAAAATTAAGAAGGAGCTGTTAGTAATTCAGCCCCTTCAATATAATTAGTAACCCGGATTTTGTTTCAAATTCGGATTAAGTGATATCTCATTATCCGGTATCGGTAATAAATTATCCTTTTCCAAATTATATCCGTTCGGGAATTTTGTTTGTATCAATTCTCCTAATCCGCCGATCACATCGCATGGATAAAATTCCGGTCCGGTATTCCAGCGTTTAATGTCATCCCAGAACTGACCTTCGAAAGCCAGCTCTATACGCCGTTCGTGACGCAACTTTTTGCGGGCATCAACCTGACTTAAACCTTTAGGTACTAATGGCATTTTCACGTCTTCACGTTCCGCACGAATGCGATTGATGATATCAATAGCTCCGTCGATATTATTATTTGTTTCAATCATAGCTTCCGCTCGGCAAAGTAAGACATCGCCATAACGAAGAATCATGAAATCCAAAGGAGACTGATTGCCTACAACCTGCATTGTCTCTATTGTATACTTGCGAATAGCAAACCCAACTTTCTGTCCTGTATGATTTCTGATTTCATCCGGATAAAGCTGACCTTGAAAATAAGCTCCGGGACGAAGAATCGTAAGATCGAGCCTTGGATCACGGTTGCTGTATGGGTTATTAAGATCAACAGGTGATCCGTCCAATGTTTCATACTGGTCAACCAGTAATTGAGTTGGAGCGACAGAGTTCGATCCGTCAATACCATATTTCAGGTTTTGAGGTTGCCAGTAACGATCGAAAACACTTCCCTGACTGAACGCCCCATTCATAAAACATAAAGAAAAAAGAGTTTCGTCATTTCCTTCGTTTTCATATTGGAATAGCCCATAATACGACGGATACAATTTATATTTGCTCAAAGCATCTATCTTATCACAATATTCAAGAACTTTATCCCACTGCGAAGTAAACAAATAAGCTTTCATTTTCATGCCGAGAGCAGAACCCAGTGTTGCGTGTCCGGTTGTAGATGCATCTTTGGGTAAACGTTTTATCGCCTCATCAAAATCAGCATGTACTTGTACCCATGTTTCTTCTTTGCTGGCACGCGAAACATTACGTCCCTCTTCCGATGTTATGGTCTTCGTTATGAGAGGCACACCTCCATACGAACGTACCAGAAGATCATAAAACAGTCCTCTTAGGAAATATACCTCACCAATCATTATTTCTTTCTGGGCTTGATCCATATCCGGAATCAAATCAATATTTTCGAGGAAATAATTTGATCTGTAAATTCCATTATAACAAAACTTCCATCGTTCGGAAACAATAGCACCTGATCCGGAGAAAATCGAACCGTCACCTACTTGCATTTGCTGGCCTTCCCAATGAGCCCATTGATAAGCATTAGGAGTACATGCGTCATATCCTCCTCCATAACCATATACATAATTATTCCTTAGTATGTTGTAAACTCCATTTAACGCTAATGTCGCATCTTCGGGTGTTGTCCAAAATGTTTCACTTGTAATTCTATCATCAGGAAGTATCTTGTCGAGATAATTTTCGCAGGAAGTGAAAAATAACAGTACTATAAACGGAAATATAATCTTTTTCATATTCATAATTTCTTACTAATTAAACATTTCTTAGAAAGTAACATTTAAACCTAAAGTAAATATTGTACTGATGGGATAATGCCCATAGCCATCTGCGAATGTGTCTCTTTCAGGATTGAATCCTTCATAATCGTTGCTTACTAATGTAAATAAATCAGTAGCATTCGCATAAACGTAGAGCTGTTGTAAAAACATTTTTTGAGTAATCTCTTTAGGAAGAGCATACCCAAGCTGGATGTTTTTCAACTTAAACCATGACATATTGCAAGCCCAGAATGAAGATTGTTGACGATTCCATGTGTCATTTACTTTAATTTGTGGTAAAGTTGTTGACGGATTAGTAGGACTCCATGCATCGCGCCATCTTTTTGTAATTGTTCCTCCTGAAATACCTAATGGCTCAGTCCAGGCATTCTGAAAATAACCATTTACACCTGCCATTCCGGAAAACTGAAGATTAAGATTAAAATTTTTCCAGGTTAATTCAGCATTGATACCATAGGTGAATTTGGGAATTGTATTACCAATTTCCTGCTTATCCTGATAGTCTAATTTGCCGTCACCATTTACGTCTTTGTATCTTATGTCTCCCGCTACCGGCATATATCCATTACTGTGCATATGTTGCTTTGCTTCATCGTTTGTTTGATAGATGCCATCAAAAATAAACCCGTACAATGTTTTATAAGAATAACCCTCACGAATCAGATATAATTGATCCGGCGCTTTTCCTTCTCTGAACTTTGTTACTTTATTATCTACATAGGTTACATTCGCTCCAACCCTATAAGAAAAGTCGGAACCAGGAATCCTGTCCTGCCAATTCACATTGAACTCAATACCTTTATTTTCCATTTCACCCACATTTTCATATGGAGCACTCATATTGCCAAGAACTGTTGGAATAGGTAATTGTACAATGATATCTGTCGTTTTCCGCATAAAATAATCAGCTTCTATATTCAAACGATTCTGTAAGACACCTAAATCCAAACCTATATCAGTGGTAGTGGTAGTCTCCCATGTAATTCCCGGATCAACCAAACTTGTAACAGCTGCACCAGGAGCTAATGTGTTATTGAAATTATAGCTTGTACCATAATCTTGTGTAAGAACAGTAAGGTATGGGAAATAATGTGTATTATTATCACTGCCTATGTTTTGGTTTCCGAGTTTACCCCACGAGGCACGAATTTTGAGATTATCAAATATTCCCATATTTTTAATAAAACCTTCTTCACCTAAACGCCATCCTGCAGAGAACGAGGGAAAATATCCCCAACGATTTCCTTTTGCAAAACGGGAAGAAGCATCAGCACGTAAATTGACTTCCATAAGGTATTTATCCATCAAAGCATAATTCACTCTACCAAAATAGGACAACATGCGCCACTGGAATTTATTCCCATTTGCAGTGGGGTTCATTGTTCCGGAACTAACCTGATGCAAATCTTCTTTAGAAGGGTCTGTTTTTTGTGCGGTGGTCGTACGCTTTACCAAAGCTTCCTGCTGATAACCTAATATTGCGGAAATATCATGTATCTCAGCAAAAGTACGATTGAAGTTCAAATTGGTATAAAATGTTGAATAATATTCATCATTTACATTTCGTATTACATTCAAAGTTGAAGGAAAATCCAATGGTTTCGTTTGATTACTTCCATTCAGATCAGTATAGCAATACGCTGATTGGTTATAACGATCATTTGTATTTATATTAAATTGTCCACTATATTGTGCTGTCAAACTCAACCCTTCCATAAAATCGATAGTCGCATAAACATTCCCTTTCATAAAACTATTGATACGTTGACGTTGCCCGTTATATAGATCGGGGAATGGATTACGTGTATCAACAATCGGTTGTCCGGCTTTCTCGCCAGAAATATAAAGAGCTTGTGTTCCACCGTACGTTTTACCATCCTGCAAATAAGGAGTTGAAAACGGATGCCCATTTGCCATCATATAAATAACACGTCCGATACCTTCGTATGCATCTGTCGTTATTTTACGCATCAAACGAGCTCTTCCTCCTAATTTTAACCAGCTGTTTACTTTGGTTTCATTGTTGAGCGTTAGACTGTATCTCTCCGATTCTGAATTTTTGAAAATTCCGTCATCTTTCAGATATGATAATGAAATATAGTTTGTTGATTTTTTCCCTCCGGCAGTGGCTGAAATATTGTGTTGAGTTGTAAATGCTGAACGTAATACTTCATCAAAATAATTTGTACTTGGATATTTATAAGGGTCATTTCCAGTTTCAAAAACTTGAATCACTTCTTCAGGAAAAAGAGGATCACTTCCACTATTAGTAAAAGCAGTATTCCATAAACGCATATATTCAGGGCTATCTGTTATAATATCATATTTATTTGATATTTTCTTCATACCAAAATATCCATTGTAGTTTATAGAGATTTTATCTCCTTCTCCTCTTTTCGTTTCAATTAAAATAACACCATTTGCCGCTCGAGATCCATAAATAGCAGCAGATGCTGCATCTTTTAAAACGGTGATAGATGCAATATCGTTAGGGTTTAATTCTGCCATACGTCCTTCAATACCGTCAATAAGTATCAATGGGTCTGTATTATTTAATGTTCCATAGCCTCTAACTCTTATTGTTGCTCCGTCGGAACCAGGTTCTCCGGAATTTTGGCTAACCCACATTCCTGTCATTTTTCCTGATAACGCCTGAGAAGGATCGGTAATCGGGCGGTTTTCCAATTCCTGATTGTATTTTACTGTAGATACAGCACCTGTCAGATTTGCTTTTTTCTGTGTACCATAACCGACAACTACAACTTCGTCTAATGTTTTGGCATCCTCTTTCAAAACAATAGTAAACGAGGTCCTGCCACTAATATTTATTTGTTGTTCGATGTATCCTATGTAGCTAATAATCAAAACGCCTGATTCTGGTACGTTTGTCAGGGTAAATTCTCCATCTACATTGGTTATTGTCCCGTTGGTTGTTCCTCTTATAACCACATTTGCACCTATCACAGGTTCGTCGGATGTATCGACTACTTTTCCTGTTATTGAATTTTGCTGCTGAATTACCGGAGCTGGTAATCCCGTTTTTGTAATTTCTTTTTCTTTTCTTTCATCTTTTAGAAACACCCTATTATTTTGTATTTTAAAAGAGATATCGGCATTTTTAAAAATAATTTTCAAAACATTTTCAATGTGCTCATCTTTTTTAATAGTAACATTTGAAAAATTTATTTCTCTATCTAAAATAGTTGCATCATATGAGAACTCATAACCTGTTTGTTCATGAATACTATTAATGATATTTTTTACTGTTGCTTTTTCCTGTGGTAAACTAATATTTACGTATTGTGAAATATTATTAGCAATCATAGGAAAAGTAATAAATAGTAGTAGTGAAACAAATTTTATTATTCTTTTTAATTTGTATTCAGATAAAAGAAGCACAATACCAGATAATTTAACGTGTTTATTCATAATATAATATTTAATTTTTTTACTAATTTTTTTCACTTTTATATCGATAAATATCAATACAATCAATCATTCATTCAATCTTTATTTTTTCATAGGCAAACATTTTTTAATTATTCACTAATAAAAACTTCATTCTCTTCCACTCTGTATCGTATAGGTATTAAATATTTTAAAATATCCAATGTTTCTATCAATGATTCATCTTCATTAATCACACAGCGGAGTCTTTTATCTGCTAATGTCTTTGATTCTAAATTAATATTGACATTAAATTTTAATGCCAATTTGTTGACAATCTCTCTTAATGATATATTTTCGAATATAAATTGATTTAAATGCCATGCGGTACTTACATTTGTATCAACAGATTCTATTTCATATTTGTTTTGGATAGAACTATAAGTCACTTTTTCACCAGGCGACATTTGATAAACTATCTTATCTTTTTTATCCAAAAGAGTTACTTCGCCAAAAACAAGAATCGTTTCAACTTTTTTGTCTTTATTATTTGTTTTAATAGTAAACGAAGTTCCAAGCACTTTTACATTCATATGTTCTGTTTTAACTACAAACGGAGATACTTGGTTCTTTTTTACATCAAAATAGGCTTCTCCTTTTAGAGTAACATTACGGTTTTGGTCAGAAAATGATTTGGGTAATTTAAGAATTGATCCTTTATTTAACCAAACCATCGTTCCATCATCTAATGTAATTTTCTTTATTTCACCACTTTCTTTAATACTGTAAGTTATATATGATTCTTCCTGAATATAGATCAAACTGTAAAAGGCAATGGATAACACAAATAAAACAATTGCGGCATACTTGAAATAAATTCTGATAAAATGCTTAAAGGATTTTCTTTGGACTTGTTTTTTGAAAGTCCCAAAGGCTTCTTCTATTTTCTCAGGTTTATTATAATAATCAAATTTTCTTGATATTTTCAATTGAACTAACTGTCGGAAACACTCATCATGTTCTTGATTTTCTTTTCTCCATATCATTACGACACTCAACTCTTCCGTAGATAATTCATCTGTTAAATATTTAACCAACAATTTATAATCGAAATTCATTATTGTCTTAAATTTAATATATACTAAACGTACCAGAATGAAAAACTACGGAGCATAAACAAAAAATTACATGAAAGTGAGTGAGAAAAGTAATAAAAAGAAATCATTCTTCGACATATGTAACCTCAGATATTTTATAGTTAAGTAAACATGGCTTTCTACGGTTCGTTGTGGTATCTCCAATATTTCGGATACTTCTTTAGCCTTCATCCCTTTAAAATAAGTCATTATAAAGACAACTCTACGTTCTGCCGGAATATTGCTAAGAAGAATTTGAAGACGTTCGTAGAAATCTTTGGAATATAGATCTTCTATCACTTTGCAGTTGTCGTTTAGTAGGGTGCGATACAGTTCTATATAATTATTGAATGCCTGTAGGTTGTATTGTTCTATCGTCTTGGATTTTCTTAAATAGTCTATACTGCGTGTATAAGCGGCTTGATACAGGTAAGAATGGAATCCGTTCTTTATCAATAATTTTTTACGGTTTTCCCACACATACATAAAAACATCCTGCACTATATCTTCAGCAATATTGTCATCTGTTATTGATGAGACATAAGCCATTAACCTTGGATAATAGTATTTAAACAATTCGCAAAATACTTCACGGCTGTTATTCCTAAGGTTAATTAATGCGGAATCTTTAGGTGTATTATCCAATTTTGTGTAAAGTATCCCTTTTCTGCAAAGTTAGAGAAAAACTTTCTAAATGTGATTTTTATCAAAGAAAATATCACAACTTTTTGATCAGCAATGAGGTATTCAAAAGAGACAAAAAATCATCTGGATGAATGAGGGGAAACATCCCAATGATTTTGGACGATCATCTCAATGAAACCGGGAAAACATCCAGATGAATTTTCCAAGTAATACAATGTACACCACTCCGTTGAAAATGATTGTAACCCGTGCCCATTGCGACGGACATCTGCACCGTAACCCCTTCGCCCAATATCACGCCAGCATAAGCGTAAAGGAACGTCAGTTCTTGACGGAGGAAGAATTGCAGACGTTGATTAACCACCCGTTTTCCGACCCGTCATTCGCCAAGATGCGGGACATATTCGTATTTGGATGCCTGACCGGCATCTCGTTTATCGACATCAAGAACCTGACAACCGATAATCTGGTAAACATTAACGGCGGTTGGTGGATTGTTGCAAAGCGTAAGAAAACAAAAGTTCCGTTCCGGGTCATGCTGTTGGATAGTGCAATGAAGATTATCGAACGCTACGAGCCGTTCAGAAAAGGTAACCGCCTGTTTGACTTCCTTAGCAACCAACACGCCAACCGTAAGCTGAAACAGATAGCCAAAGGTTTTCCCCCTTTGGAATCTCCCTGAGCGGTCTTCCGACCGCAGTCGCTTGGAGCGGCTATTTAACGAGTGAATCACTTCCTACCGGTATCCGATTATCGGCAGGCATGATTCACTATTAATCCAATTACGAACAAAAATAAAGAATAAAATTATGGGATATGTTGTTTTCCATTTAGACAAATCGCCCGGCAATGAGTCTGCCATGACAGACCACATAGAGCGAAAAGTAATCCACCCGAATGTTGACCCGAAACGGATACATTTGAATAAAGAATTGATAGATTTTCCAGGCGGCATAAACAACCGGACGGAAGCCATTCAACACAGAATAAGAAATGCCGGACTGACACGGCAGGTCGGTAAGAACCAAGTACAGGTAATCCGCTTTATGCTTTCGGGGAGCCCGGAAGATATGGAGCGAATACAACAAGAGGGTAAACTCAATGACTGGTGTAAGGATAATATTGACTGGCTGAAAAAGACATACGGGGAAGAAAATGTAGTTGCAGCTACTCTACACATGGATGAAACTATACCCCATATTCATGCGTCAGTTGTTCCCATCGTTACAGGTGAACGCAGGCAAAAACTCTCAAAGAAGAAAAAGTCGGAGCAGGAACAGGCAACGCCCAAACGTAAATACAAAAAGAAAGACCCCAACCGGGTTCGCTTATGTTGCGATGATGTCATGGCAAAAGCCAAACTGATAGAATATCAGGATAGTTATGGCGAAGTCATGAATAAATATGGGTTAATACGGGGTGAAAAAGGTTCGGAAGCCCGACATATTACCCTGACAGAATTTTATCGGAGCCAAGCAATAGAGAGTCGTGATCTACAAACCAATATAGAAATGCTGTTAGCAGTAGAGGATGCTAAACGATTGAGCATTGAGGAACTCCAACGGCAAAAGGAATCTGAACTGAAAAATACAGAGGAAAATCTCAATCAGGTAAAAGGACAACTAAAAACCGAGAGGTTCAAAGGAGCAGCAGCCGAAGTAGGCTCAACGCTTATGGATGGAATAGGCTCTGCTCTGGGTACGTCCAAATTCAAATGTCAACAGCTGGAGATAGAAAATCTAAAACACGAGAAGCATGAACTACAACAAGAAGTTGAAGGACTTACCCAAACAATCAACAGGAAACGGAGCGAACGCCAACAAGAAACAATGCAGTTAAAATCCGAAATACAAAAAATTCATGACTGGTTACCCGATACGCCTATGCTTATCAAGTGGGGAGAGTATTGTGAAAAGATAGGTTTTACGAAGAATCAGACAAGAGATATTATTGGGATGAAACCTTTTCGTTTCTCCGGAGAATTATATTCCAACGAACACAGCCAACGTTTCAAAGCCAATGATGTAGATGTGAGGCTTGAAAAAAGGACGGAATCGCAAGGATTATTTCGACTGCTTATTGATAGGATAGGTCTTACTCAATGGTTCAGGCAAAAATATAATGAGTTTAGGGAGGCATTGGGAATAAAGCCCAAACAGACACAAGAAATGAGTAGAAATAAGGGAATTAAGCTATAATAGTGGTTGGTTGCCAAATATTTATTACTTTCGCAAGAAGTGAAAAACATAATTTTTTATTGATAATGATGGATATAAAAAAGGTAATAATACAAGACGGGAACTATATTTGTGATATTGACATTTCCTCCGATGAATGGAAGCAAATTCTACAAGATGAAATCTTTATGTCTTCAATCTATAAAGATACTCTTATTAAATTTTACAGTGAGCCTGAACATAAATCTACCTGTAAAGCATTAGGAGAAAAGCACAATCAATCTCCTCAATCGCTTAATGGAACAATAACCGCCTTTGCTAAGGCAGTTCAAAAGCGATTAAATCGCTTCGAAATTATTGGAACTAATAATGAGCCTACATATTGGATTATTCCAATGTATGGGAAGTATATCGGAAGTTACTTTGAATGGACTTTACGACCCGAATTGGTGCAAGCGATGGAGGAGTTAGGAATGACTGAAATTAAAAATGAATACCAAAAGTTCAAAACTCTTTTAGAATATTTTGTCGCACACCTCGAATGGTTAATTAATAATGACGAAGAAGGCAGAGGTTATAGCACATATATCAATCCATTAATTAGAGACAACTTATTTTGCAAAACAGGAAAAGGTTATAATGGAGATAAAATACAAAAGCAAGTAGAAAAATGGAGTGTTTATAAAAACGGTAAACTATGCATCAACATCCAATACAATCAATCAATTGGTTATAAAGCAAAAACAAATTACATCAATTGGGAAGGGACAGGATTAAACATTATTGCCTATTGGGAAAATAATACTGTTAGCTCTCTTGTGTTGGTTGACTATCAATGGTGGCACAAACCTGCAAAATGGATAGAGCTGAAAGCTAACAAATCACCATCCGAACTCGGATTATTTGATAATAATCAACCCAATGAAACGTTAAAAGCTTTTTTTGGCAGATTTAACGAACACATAATTCAATGGAATGAAGAACAGGAAAACAAACAAAAAATGAAAGAAATTGAGCCATACAAGAAACTGCTTGAATCGAATATGAATTTAATCCTTACCGGAACTCCCGGAACCGGGAAAACATATTTAGCTAAACAAATAGCATTATCAATGCTTTTCAACAAGCAAGATGAAAAAGAATTGAATGAGAACGAAAAACAAATAATGGAAGACCATTATTGTTTTGTGCAATTTCATCCCTCTTATGATTATACGGATTTTGTAGAAGGATTACGAGCGGAAAAATTAAACGGTCAAGTCATATTCAATTTACACAATGGAATTTTTAAATCTTTTTGCAAAAAAGCACTTATCTCACAGGGGAATATGGATGTTTCAGTACTTTATGATGATCTTGCTGAGCAAATCGAAAATGGAGATGTTGAGACAATAAAATTAAAGAATGGAAATCTATCACAGAAACTTTCTATTACGATTCACAATGGAGACTGTAATATTCATTGGTTTGATCAAAAAAATGCAGGGGAAAGCAGAAATGCCGTAACGAAACAGCGACTACTAAAACTTTATAAAAAATTTAATTCTTTAGACAAGCTTAACTCCATGACAAATATCAATGAAGAGATTCGGAATGTTATAAAGGGATGTAATGCTTCTATGTATTGGGCAGTTTTAAATTATATCCTTAATCAATCCATTGAGTCTGACAATAAACCTTATATTTTTGTAATTGATGAAATAAACAGAGGGGAAATCTCAAAAATTTTTGGAGAACTCTTTTTCTCTATTGATCCGGGATACAGAGGAATAAAAGGGACAATAAAGACACAATATGCAAATATCCAATCAAATGATACAATTTTTGATTACCGTTTAGGTTCAGGTTGGTTTTATGTGCCTGAAAACGTTTATATAATTGGAACAATGAACGATATTGACAGAAGTGTTGAAAGCATGGATTTCGCTATGCGTAGAAGATTTGCATGGAAAGAAATCAAAGCTATTGATAGGATTTCAATGTGGGATGGTAACATAGACGAATGGAAAGAAGATGCTAAAAAACGAATGCAGGCTTTAAATGAAGCAATTGAAAAAATAAATGGACTTGGTTCGGCATATCATATCGGTTCAGCCTATTTTCTGAAGTTGAAAAACTATGATGGCGATTTTGACACACTTTGGGAGAATCATCTACAAGGGGTTTTATCTGAGTATTTGAGAGGGTTTCCGGATATAGAAGACGAGTTGTCAAACTTGAAAAATGCATATAATTTACTATAAAAGTTTGTATGCATAGAACTACGGACAATAACTGTGGCAATTATGAAGTTGCTGATTTTCATATTGACAATTTTCAGAAAATTGCTGATGTGAAAATTTGCGATATAAGGTTTGAAGAAAATCAAAACTTACTTATTTTTCCGGATTGTTTGAATCAGCATGGAGACAGAATTGGAGATGATAAAATTTTCTCATTATGTGAATCCAAACTAACAACCGGAAATATTATGGGCTTTGTCGGTGTAAATGATAGTGAGTTGAAAATTCAATCCCGATTCACAAAAAGGAATGAGGAAGATTACTTTTTATATTATATGCTGCAGAAAGTATTCTCCATGAATATGTTTGATTTGAAACACAGTTACAACCAAGAAAGTATATTTGATTTTTTACTTTATTTGTTTCCGTACTACCTCAAAAAGGCATTAAGACAGGGATTATTCAAGGAATATCAACATAGAGAATATAATGATGTAAATGTAAGAGGGAGTATTAACGTTGATCGACACATTCAAACAAATATTCCGTTTACAGGTAGAATTGCCTACAGAACAAAGGAATATAGCTATGACAACTGCATAACTCAACTCGTCAGGCATACAATTGAGCATATCCGCAAACATCCATTTGGGCAAAACATACTAACGAATGATTCAGAAACTCAAAGCTACATTTCACAAATTATAATTGCAACTCCAAGTTATGACCGAAATAAACGTCATATTGTTCTAAATAGTAATATAAAGCCTATTTCTCATCCTTTCTTTTTCGCATATAGGGATTTACAGAAAATATGTAGCCAAATCTTACGATACGAAGGACTTAAATATGGTGATGCAAAAGACAAGGTTTACGGACTATTGTTTGATGGAGCATGGTTGTGGGAGGAATATTTAAATACGATTTTAGATAAATACGACTTTATTCATCCTGAGAATAAGTCAGGAAAGAAAGCTATTTACTTATTTGAAAACAGTAGAGGTAAACGTTTCCCCGATTTTTGGAAAGAAAATATTGTGTTGGATGCAAAATATAAAAAATTGGCAGGAAAAGACTGCGAAAGTATAGATAGGAATGATATGCACCAAATCGTTTCTTATATGTATGTAAAGCAAGCTAACTTAGGAGGATTTATATGCCCTTCAGATGATACTTCACAAGAAAAGATTTTTTGTTCTTCATTGGGTAATTTGAATGGCTATGGTGGAGAGGTCAAATTGTGGAGTATACCAATTCCTCAAACAGCAAAGAATTATTCTGATTTTTGCAATGAGATGAATTGTTGCGAAAAGATATTTGACGAAAGTATAGTTTCGTACATTCACGAATTTGGAATCTCTAAATAAAACACCCAACCTTGCATTTTTTGGTGTAAAGTTGGGTGCTTATTCTTTAATTAGCTAATTTTCAGCCCTGTTTGCGGAGAGAGAGGGAGCGACCAGGAACATAAGATGCATAAGCATGATGTTAATCATGCTTAACCAAACCTAAAACTGGCATCAAAACGTTTTGGGGGATTTTCCTTTTTCTATCTAACAAGATTTAACGGGTTGCCATATAATTTCATCGATTGGCAACGGCTATACAATTAAAATAAAACCGCTATCTTTTCCAAATAATTATTATATCTTTATCGAACTTAAATTTTTTTCGGTAAAAAAGTAATAAACCCACATAATCAATAGACCATGAAACAATTATCAATCATTATTTGTATGCTTTTAGTGGGCATCACAACATTTGCCCAACAGGCTTTATTTGGCGGACAAAATATC
>JAIRRS010000009.1 GCA_031255855.1 Tannerellaceae bacterium
GATGATTGGCTTATTATACCGGGAGCAGTATGTGTTACTATTACCGGGATTATCTATGGCTTTTGGACTAACTGGGGATTTTTTAAGTATCGGTGGATAACGGTGAAATGGATACTTACTATCTTGTTAATATTGTTAGGTACATTTTTATTGGGAACATGGGTCAATAGCAATGTGTATCCTTTAGAAGATATTGCAAAATATACGCTTGATAACAGCACATTTTTTTACAATGTATCACAGACTATTATCTGGGGATTTGTTCAGATTTTTGTATTGCTCATAATGATCGTCATATCTGTATGCAAACCGTGGAAAAGTCAAAAAAACAAAAGAAACAATATGGACAAAATGCCATGAATCTATCTTTTATTGGTTTTCAAAGCATACTCTTTAGGTTTCATTCCGATGTGCTTCTTAAACATTTTTGAGAAATGACTCAAACTTGAAAACCCGAGGCGATATCCCACTTCAGACACAGAGATATTTTTATCATTTTTAAGTATTGAAGCAGCTTCAATCATTCGGGCAGATGAGTAATAATTGTAAATGCTGTTACCGAATATCTTTTTAAATAATAATTTCATTTTTGTTTCGCTCATGCCAATTGTGCGTGCCAGTTCCGAAAGTGCCGGCGTTTTGCACAGATCATTCAATATTAATTTTTCAATACCAAGAATTTTTTCGATGTCATTTCTATTTATATAAGTGAAATTACGGGACGCTCGCGTAAAAAGAACAGAGAAAAATTCGTAGATTAATTCCGAAATTTTTGTTTTGAAAAATAGTCGCTCAAATTTATCATCATTTCTATGTTTCGATAAATCCAGAAGAATATTTTTCATTTCAAGAGTTAAAATTTCCTGAAATAAAAATGGGTTTTCAAAATTGGATATAAAGGAACTCATCTTATCATCAGCTTTTTCTAAATCTAAAAGATTTAGTAGAATATCACTTTCTATACATATAACGGCGCAACAAACATTAGTTTTAGGACTAATTTGGTAATTAACATCACAAATATTCGAAACCTGCACGCTGGAAAGATAATTTTTGTCTGACTCCATAAAAAATATGAAACGAAAAATCAATTGATTCATAGGATGATCAGGTATAATTTTCTTAATAATAAGTTTCTCATTTATTTTGGATAGATGAAACATTATCCACAAACCGTCCATAATATCAACTCTCTTCATAAAACCTTCTCCTAAAGAAGAAGGGATATCTAAATAATTGATTGATTTTGAGTTGTCAAATACTTTAAAAAATTCTTTTGTACAATCAAATCCTTCATTTTGTTTATTTTCAAGAGTCATATTTTTCTAAATTATCCAGATGCTATTATTCAAAAATAATACAATAAAAATAGAGCATAAAATAAATGATATTATTGATATATTTACAATTATTTTTTTCATGATTTCTTGAATTTACATTTTACAAGTATAGGATTAGATTCTTCGGAAAAATCAAGCGAATAAATATGATTAAACATATCCCAATCATTTGGGGAGAATTTTGAACCTTTCTTATCGTTCATCAAATTTATAAACTGATCTGGCTGCAAGAAAAAATACAGATAGTCATTATCCATTATAAATTGCACGTTATTATAATCAATATTAACAGATGTATTGAAATGAAAATCATCTATCCAACTATCTATTGTCCATACAGTTTGTATATTCTTATCGTATAATACCCAGTACAACTTTTGATCATTGCGAAAATAAAGTGCAGCGATATAATCATTTTCACAAAAGTTGGTATAGGTATAGATATAGGATTTTTCAACGGCTTTTACAGAAAAGTCATATATGTCTATATAGTTTTCTTTATAAAAACTCTTAGGGGTATGATATTTCCCAAAATTCAAAACATACTTAGGATAAAGTCCATAGTTTTCCGTAAATCCATAAATTGTATCTGAAGGAGAAAAATGAAAAGAAGAATTTACCATAGAACCAAAATTATTCACGTCGATTACAAAGAAGTAGTTTGCCAAATGTCTATCTATAGGGAAATGACTTGCTTTAATTTTAGATGTTTTGCTATCATATTGAATTAGTTTATGATTTGTGACATCAGACATCACATTATTATTATAAAAGAGATAAGTAAACTGGTCTATTTTATAAAATGAAAACGAGAAAAATGAAGTTGTAAATTCATCTATAAATTGATTATCAAAACTATACTTCAACACTTTTTTGGCATTCATATCCAATAATTCAATGGTGTTTTCATTTTTATCGTAGAGCATATCATATAATGAAATATATTCACCGGGTCCTCTTCCTAAATGCCTTACATTTAATAAAAGATCACCTGAGTTAATATCAAAAATAAGTATACTTTTATTTGTCAATAAAAATAATTTGTCATCATATATTTTAGCCGTTTCAATTATTCCAACTAAAAATGAATCGGATAGAGAAACATATGAAATATCTGTGAAAAAATCAGACAAGTTCAACGTCTTTGTCTGATCAACATCAATCTCAATTAATGGTACACTTATTTGTTCTTGTATTGAGTGTGAACAACCAAGAAATACAATACTACTTAGAATAATAGAAAATAATTTCATTTTTTATGTATCTATCCAACTAACCTAACTGATAAACAGTGGCAAGTTATACAAAATATAGTAGAGACAAAAGAAAGAAAGCGAAAACATTCTTTAAACATCGGAATAATACCTGTGAAAATTCATCTGGATGTTTTCCCGGTTTCATTGGGATGATTCTCCAAAATCATTGGGATGTTTTCCTCCATTCATCCAGATGTTTTTTTTGCAACCGCCCCTGCCACGTTTCACGTTCGGCAAAACGTTTGTTTACTTCCGCTGTAAAAACATAATTCTTTAATCCCCAATCAGGCGCGATAAGTAATTCTTTGGGCGACTGCGACACAAACCTCTCCACCACAATGGAGGGGGCTAACC
Source organism: Tannerellaceae bacterium (assembly GCA_031255855.1). Taxonomy (GTDB): domain Bacteria; phylum Bacteroidota; class Bacteroidia; order Bacteroidales; family Tannerellaceae; genus DFXE01. The sequence continues at coordinate 2,951 of JAIRRS010000009.1, forward strand.
GTTCTAAGAAATCTATTACTAAATCAATGTATTCGCCGACCGTATACAGATGAAAATATTCGGGAGATTCGGCAAACTCCTTAGCCATACGAGTCTGTTTAATCAATTGAAGCTGATGCAGTTTCAATGTGTCCAGCGGCAGTGCGGAAAGCGTATCGGCATGGTGAAGGATTTCTTCCCGGTCTTCGCCGGGAAGACCCAATATTAAATGTGCGCCGGTATATATTCCTTTGGCTGCCGTTCGCCGGATGGCATTTTCCGATTCCGCATGTGTGTGCCCCCTATTAATCCGAAGAAGTGTTTTATCCAACGTGCTTTCAAGGCCATATTCAATCATTACGAATGTATCCTTTGCCAATCCGGCAAAATAATCCAACAAATCATCAGGCATACAATCAGGACGCGTCCCGATGATTAGTCCCGCTACTTCCGGGAAAGCCAATGCTTCTTCATATTTCTTCACTAATACATCCAATTGATCGTATGTATTGGTATATGCCTGGAAATAGGCCAGATATTTCATTTCCGGGTATTTACGCGAGAAAAAGCAGATCCCTTCCTCCAATTGTTGGGCAACTGTTTTCTCCCTGTGGCAATATTCCGGGCTGAACGTTTGGTTGTTGCAATAGGTACATCCCCCCCACCCTTTCGAGCCGTCGCGATTCGGACAGGTAAAACCGGCATTCACGGAAATCTTCTGCACCTTGCATGGGAACACTTGCTTTAGGAAATTCCCAAAATCATTATATGGTTTACGATATTCGGTCATGCTGCAAAAATACCTATTTATTGTCTTCCTATCAGGAAATATACATATAAATAGGTATTGATATCAAACTTCATTTACCTGAACTTTGCATTGATTCTAATCATAAAACATACAGAAAAAAGATGAAAAAGACAGCCATTTTATTTGGTTCATCTTCCGGAACAACGGAAGATATAGCCAGACGGATAGCAAAGAAATTAGGTGTTAATCCTTCCGATGTATATAATGTGGATTCTGTAAACGCAGAAGAGATCCTTTCGTATGAAGCCTTGATTTTAGGTTCTTCCACTTGGGGCGTCGGCGAATTACAAGACGATTGGGATGGTTTCCTTCCCAAACTCAAGAAAAAAGACCTCGCCGGGAAAACAGTAGCTATCTTCGGGACAGGAGACAGTGATTCGTATAGCGATTCATTCTGCGATGCTATTGGCATTATCTACAATGAGTTAAAAAACACAGGTTGCCGTTTTTGCGGCGCTGTATCAACCGACAGTTATAGCTTCGATGATTCGGCAGCCCTTGTTGACGGGCAATTCGCGGGTCTCCCTATCGACGAAGTAAACGAAGATAGCGAAACCGACGGACGCATCGACCGCTGGGTAGAACAACTAAAAACGGAGTGTTTAGGATAAGTAGCAGGCCGGGTATTGTCTTTCCCTCCGTCGTGTAAGGGAAGGGGAAGACGTATCACCGGCTATAATTCCGAAAAGTAAAGTATCGTTGGAACACGTAGCTTAATAGCGTACAAATAATCGTAACAAGTATTTTCGAAGGGGTGGGATAAAAATGAAACTGTTCTACAAAGAACTTAAGCCCCGCATAATTGATCACTATATTTGTGCATACAACCAGAAAATAGCGCCCCATCTTAGTATGCCCTTTCAACGGTGAACCATGGAACACAACATTGTTCATCAACCAATAACCCGTAAAAAGCGTAACCGGAAAAACAATCAGAAAAGCAGCAATGTAAGGCGAGATAGTAATAAACCCAAGATCGATATTTTCTTTTTCGAAAATAAAATTATATAACGTGGCAAACAGCAGGATATCGAAGACCGTATTACCGCCTCCGCAAGCTGCATATTGGAATGTTTTATAGGGTATAAACTTTTTAAACAGAGGTAAATAAAACCAACTGACCACCCTGTCTATTATCTCTTTCACCTTCACACCATCAATTCAAATTGCGCACAAATGTACACATTTAAATTTCATCAGGATGATTACAACGGATATAAAACGGGAACATCAGGGACAAAGCCCGTCCGTATGCGCCATTCCTGAGGATATAGGTTGTTGGCTCGGTTTCCCAACTGCTTCACAAAACCCAAGGGAAATCCTTTATACGTAGTCAATGCATATCCCTTAGGCGCGACAGAGGGTAACTGAATAGCTTCCCGTTTTAAGTATTTAACAGCTTCTTCCCAGGATAGTGCCAGTTGGTTGAATCTGCTTTGGTTTAATAAATTACTCATTGCAAGAGAATGCGCAGGTATTATGTCTTTCCCTTTCACTTCTCCCATGGTTATCCCGGCGGAAACCATATATAACTGTTGTTCAATCGCTTTATAATCGTCGAAAAATTCCGCAGGGAACGCATTGATGAAATCGCCACGCGTCTCAAACTGAAAACAATCCGAGCATCGAATCCAATCAAACACGTCTCGGGGAGTTGGATGGTGTGTTGTCTTTTTATCTTTCCTTTGTTTTCTATTCTTTGCAAATAGACCCTCTTCCTTTTTCCGCAAAACCGCCAGAAAAAAACCTTCTCCCCGGGTTTTATGCGGAAAAAAACGATAAACCGGATAATCATATTTTAAAGCTCCGGTGACATGCCAACTATCATTTACCGGGACAGGCAACACCTCTGCCCCCAATTCACCGGCTATATGATGTATATTTTCTTCGTTTTCCTCCAGATTATAAGTACAAGTACTATAAATGAATAAGCCTCCCGGTTTCAAGGCAGCCCAAGCATCATGCACAATACGCTGCTGGCGTGAAGCACAAAGAGCGACATGATCCACACTCCACTCGCCTATACTATCCACATCTTTACGAAACATTCCTTCGCCCGAGCAGGGCACATCCGCAAGCATTACATCAAAAAAATGAGTTAACGCGCCTATCTCTTTCGGGTCATTACGCGTGACAATCGCGTATGGATTCCCCCACTTTGTACAATTTTCGGATAGGATATGGCCGCGGCTCCTAATCACTTCATTTGAAACCAGCAAACTGTTTTCAGGCAAAACAGACAACAAATGAGTGGATTTTCCGCCCGGGGCGGCACATAAGTCCAAACATTTAACCTGTCCTTTCACATATGTTTTTATGACTTGCTCCAAGAACATGGATGATGCTTCCTGTACATAATAAGCGCCTGCGTGAAACAAGGGGTCGAAAGTAAACGTAAGGCGTTCGGGCAAATAATAGCCGGTATCACACCAAGGCACCCTTTGGTATCCTGCCTGACGCAGGTTTTTCGAAAGATTAACGCGGATACTCACCGGCGACGGAACATTCAAAGCATCCTCCAATCGAGGATATTCTTCACCTAATAACATACGTGTTCTTGAGATAAAATCGGGAGGCAATTGCATAATATTCGGCATGTTTGAGACAAAAATAGTATTTTTGCAGAAAAGAAACCGTATGCAAGCATCCCTTTTCCTTATTCCTGTCACATTGGGTGATACCGAACTCCGTAAGGTCATCCCCGATTACAACAAAGATATTATTTTGCAAATAAAACATTTTATTGTTGAAAATGTACGGACGGCCAGGCGTTTCTTAAAAAAAACGGAATCGTCTATTAATATTGACGAGCTGACCTTTTATGAATTAAACAAACATACATCGTCTGAAGACTTATCAGGATTCCTGACCCCTTTGTCGAAGGGCGAGCATGTAGGTGTGATATCTGAAGCCGGTTGCCCGGCAATTGCCGACCCCGGAGCCGATATCGTAGCGATTGCCCAAAAGAAAAAATATCCGGTCGTACCATTGGTAGGCCCCTCGTCCATATTGATGTCATTAATGGCGTCCGGCTTCAACGGCCAAAGCTTCGCTTTCCACGGTTATTTGCCTATCGACACGGCAGAACGCACAAACGCTATAAAGAAACTGGAAAGCCGTATCTATGGCGAAAACCAGACACAACTGTTCATCGAAACACCTTACAGGAACAACAAGCTGATGGAAGAGCTTATCCGCTCCTGCCGTCCTTCCAGCAAACTTTGTATCGCTTCGGATATAACCTGCGACAACGAATTTATCCAAACCCGTACAATAAAGGAATGGATTGGCAAAACACCTGACTTAAATAAAAAGCCTACTATTTTTCTTCTTTATAAATAAACAATATATGGCAGCATATCAAGCACACGAAACAGCAGTGATAGACAAGGATAGTATCATAGGAGAAGGCACCCGCATATGGCATTTCTCACACATAATGAATGGTTGCAAGATAGGCAGAAACTGCAATATAGGACAAAATGTAGTGGTTTCTCCGGATGTTGTCCTAGGTGACAACGTAAAGGTGCAAAACAATGTTTCCATCTATACGGGAGTCGTTTGTGAAGACGATGTTTTCCTGGGGCCAAGCTGTGTATTTACAAACATAAGCAATCCGAGGAGTGCTGTAGCAAGAAAACATTTATATGAAAAAACACACGTAAAGAAAGGGGCAAGCATCGGAGCGAACGCCACTATCCTTTGCGGACATACGATTGGCGAATATGCATTAATCGGGGCCGGAGCCGTCGTAACAAAAGATATTGCCCCATACGCGCTGGCAGCAGGCAATCCGGCCAGGCAAATAGGGTGGGTAAGTGAATACGGCCACCGCTTAACGTTCAACAACGAAGGAACCGCCACATGCCCCGAGAGCAACGAATCGTATAAACTATCCGAAGGGAAAGTGGAGAAAATAACAACTAACGGTTATCGCCGCGATCAATAGTTCTCGGCTATCAATTGCTTTCTCAACTTTGAGGGGCTTTGTCCGAATTGTTTTTTGCAGTAAGTAGTAAAGTGCGCCGGCGAGCTGAATCCATACTCTTTAATAATCGTTCCGAAAGTAGTTCGTCCGTCGGCCAGTTTGGTCTTAATGTGGCGGGATTTTTGCTTCAACATCCAGCTATAAGGAGAATCATCAAAATAATCATTGAATTTCCTGTTGAACGAACGGACAGACATCTTACACATGTTTGCCAATTCTTCCACGGTCTTAACATCTTGATAATGCTGTAAGACAAAAGCCTTAAAGTCCATGTTCCTGTTCAACATAGGCGACAGGAAACGCGCCATTTCTTCTTTCGTATAGAAAGCCCTGAGGATAAGGAACACCTCCTTTTGTTTAATGGCGTGGAGATGCTTGCATAATATTTTATTTTCCAAATAGAACATCACACTGTTAAGAACCGACTGGAGCGGGGTACGTATATCTATCTTGTTAAATACAGCGGGTTTCTTTTCATATTCCTGTAACGACTCCAATGCCAACTGGTCGCATAAGGTAAATTGGTTGTCAAAGCTCAAAATCACATACTTCAAATCAGAGATAGCTTCGCCTTGCGCATCCGAGTCTTGTGTAATAAACACCATTTCGCCGCCTTGGCAAAGATGATTCCTGAATTCATTGCATGACATCATCATTTCACCTTCGAGAAGAAAAATGAAATAGTTGAAATACTTATCATCCGGACGCCATACTTCCCCCCGCTTTACTTCTTTATAATTAAAGCCGATATGGAAATCCGAGACGTAGTTTTTACAAGTCAGGTGCTCTTGCACATATAAAAGTTTCATGTCAACTATCTGTTAAAGTTAATAATCGGTTGTTTGTATAAAAATTAGTTGTCGTAAAGATAAAAGGTTTTTTTCTATATTCTAAAGAAATTGACCGTTTTTTATATGAATTTCTTTTTTTTCAATCATAATACAATTAAAAAATACACATTATTACACTAAAAACCAATAATATACAAGCAATTCCCTGAAAACAATTACGTGGATTATTCATTTCCATTTCATATAAACATTCTTTTCATGTTTCGGAAACGTGACAATGAAATATCCGTTATATAATACATTATTCGTAGTTGCTAATTCATTATGATTATCTATTTTTGTAGCTGGAATAAACATTATAATTAAAAATGAAAACACTTGAAAGATTAGTGGCAGAGAAATTGCTAAAGATAAAAGCCGTTAAATTGCAACCTGCCAATCCTTTTACTTGGGCTTCCGGATGGAAGTCGCCTATTTATTGCGATAATAGAAAAACGCTGTCGTACCCGGCCATCCGTAGTTTCATAAAAGTGGAACTGGCTCGTGTAATCAGCGAAAAATATGAAAAAGCAGAGGCCATCGCCGGAGTTGCTACCGGAGCCATTGCCCAAGGAGCATTGGTGGCCGATTTGTTAGGACTTCCATTTGTTTACATACGCGCAACGCCCAAAGACCATGGCCTGGAAAACCTGATTGAAGGGGAATTGAAACCCGGTTCAAAGGTAGTCATCACAGAAGATCTCGTGTCTACCGGCGGAAGCAGCCTGAAAGCCGTAGAAGCCGTGCGCAATTTCGGATGCGAAGTAGTTGGCATGGTAGCCATATTTACACATGGATTCCCGATAGCCGCCAAACAATTCAAAGAAGCCAAGGTAGAGCTCACGACATTAAGCAGCTACGACGCTGTAATAGAGGAAGCGGTACGCACGAACTACATAGACAAAGCCGAAATTGCGACATTGCAGGAATGGCGCAAAGACCCGGCAAACTGGAATCCTAAAGGGTAACAAACCGAATGACAGAATTTACCAGCAACATAAAAAAGATTCCATATAATGACGACCGGATATTCGGCATGTTGTCGGACTTATCGAATCTCGACAAAGTAAAAGACCGTATACCGCAAGACAAATTTAAGGACTTCACATTCGACAGCGACTCTTGCAGTTTCGCTGTTGACCCTGTAGGAAAGATTACTTTTCAAATTGTAGACCGGGAGCCTAATAAAACCATTAAGTTTACAACAACCAACTCCCCCGTCCCCTTGCATATGTGGATACAACTAAAGCAAGTGTCCGACAGCGACACACGGATAAAACTAACTGTTCGCGCCGATTTGAATCCATTTATCAAGCCGATGGTTTCGAAACCTCTACAGGATGCCCTGGAAAAAATATCAACCGTATTGGCAGAACTACCTTATTGATTATGTCTCAGAAACTTTGGGAAAAGAATACACAAGTCGACCACGAGGTTGAAATTTTCACCATAGGAAAAGACCGGGAAATGGATCTTTTCCTTGCCAAATATGACATATTGGGTTCTTTGGCCCATATTAAGATGCTGGAAAGTATTGGGCTTTTATCCGGGCAGGAACTGGATTTACTAACCCATGAACTGAAAAGAATCTACCGTTTGGCGGAAAAAGATGAATTCGTTATTGAAGAAGGAGTGGAAGACGTCCATTCGCAGGTGGAACTAATGCTTACCCGGCAATTGGGAGACATAGGAAAGAAGATACACAGCGGACGTTCGCGTAACGACCAGGTATTGCTCGACCTCAAGCTGTTCACCCGCGCCGAATTGCAGGAATTGACAGAACTAACACACGAACTGTTCATCGCTTTACTTACGCAAAGCGAACGATACAAAGATGTTTTGTTGCCGGGATATACCCACCTGCAAATAGCCATGCCGTCGTCTTTCGGTCTGTGGTTTGGTGCTTATGCCGAAAGTTTGACAGATGATTTAACCTTTTTGCAAGCCGCCTATAAAATATGCAATCGCAACCCGTTAGGTTCAGCCGCCGGATATGGCTCTTCGTTCCCTTTGAACCGCCAAATGACGACCGGATTGTTAGGGTTCGACTCTATGGATTACAACGTAGTCTACGCCCAAATGGGACGTGGGAAGATGGAACGTACCGTCGCTTTTGCAATGGCCGGTATTGCCGGAACGCTATCCAAATTAGCCTACGACGCTTGCTTGTTTAACAGCCAGAATTTCGGGTTTATTAAACTTCCCGACTCGTTCACGACAGGATCCAGCATCATGCCTCACAAAAAAAATCCGGACGTATTTGAGCTAACCCGCGCCAAATGCAACAAGATACAAGGGCTACCTCAGCAGATTACATTAATCAGCAATAATTTGCCTTCAGGTTATTTCCGTGATTTGCAGATTATAAAAGAAGTTTTCCTTCCTTCGTTTGGTGAATTAAAAGATTGCCTCCGAATGGTGACCTATATGATGAACGAAATTGAAGTAAACAAGCATATCCTTGACGACGACAAATATGCCTGCCTATTCAGTGTGGAAGAGGTAAACCGGCTGGTACTTTCAGGAATGCCTTTCCGCGACGCCTATAAAAAAGTTGGTCTTGATATAGAAGCAGGCAAGTTCGTCCCGGAAAAAGTAATTCACCATACACATGAAGGAAGTATCGGGAATCTGTGCAACGAGCATATTTCAGTCCTGATGCAAAATATAATCGACAGTTTTTCGTTTGAAAAAGTAAACGAAGCAGAGAAAAAACTTGTTGAACAATGAAACTCCGTTACAGCCTCCTATTCCTTGCGTTCTTATTTCTTATTTCCTGCGACAGGAAATATATTTCAAGCATTCCTGATTATCCGGTTTACCTTGAATTAGATTTGAATTTTGAAGACAAGGACTTGATCCCCATCCAGGCATACAAAATATTTACGGAAAAGAATATCAACCAGCGTATCGAAAGAGTTGGATATGGTGGAATATTGGTTTATCACGGGTTAAGCAATACGGCTTCGGATGCTTATTTTGCTTTTGATATTTCTTGTCCGCATGAATCGAGCCGGACGGTCACCGTAGAAGTAGATGAAAGCAGGGTGTATGCTATATGCCCCAAATGCGACAGCAAGTTCGAACTGCTCAACGGGATAGGCAACCGGATAAGCGGGCCAACAGACGAATACCTGAAATCGTACCAAGTGTCGGTAAACGGCAATAGAATCACTGTCCGTAATTAATTTTCGAGAAATATTTGCATAAATAAAAAAGTTCTATACCTTTGCACACGCAAACGCGAAAGTAGCTCAGTTGGTAGAGCATAACCTTGCCAAGGTTAGGGTCGCGGGTTCGAGTCCCGTCTTTCGCTCATCTTTTAGAGAAAGGATGCTCGGATGGTGGAATGGTAGACACGAAGGACTTAAAATCCTTTGGCCATTGCGGCTGTGCGGGTTCAAGTCCCGCTCCGAGTACAACAAAAGCCCCTTAATCGTTTGATTTTGAGGCTTTTTTAATTTTACAAAGTGTACTAATAGTGTACTCTTTGACAAAACATCTACTTTAGTCCTTTTGCTTTGTACCTGGCGAAAGAAGAAAACGCGGGTGGGTCTTTATAAAAGCCATAGCTTATTAGGGCTTTTTCTTAACGCGGTGCTAAAAAAGTCCCTATAAGCCAAAGGGCGACCCTTTGGAAACCTTACTAAATAAGTCATATATTCATTTCAAAATAAAAATAATATGGACTTATTTACATTAAAACAACAAATTTACGAAACGGCCCAGCTGGGCGCTTTGGCCGCAATTCAGCAATTATACCCGGCCCTGGACGAAGTTAAGTACGCCGAAGCCTGTACGATCGCGGGTAGTCGCCGCTGGTTGGACTGGCATATAAAGCAGGGGCACATTAAAGGCGTACGCCGTGGCCCTGCTAAAAATTCACCGATCTATTACAGCCGCTTAGAAATTGCTGCGCTCAAAAAGGCTGAAGCGGAAATAGCGAAGTTACTTTAGGCGTTCTATTGCTTCTACGGCCCTTTGGTGGAAATAGTCCACTAATTTACGTTCGCGTAATGTAAGTTTGGCGGTAGCTAAGGCGGCGTGCATGGTTATTACACTTGCTTCCAGTACAACCCAATCCGTTTTAGTTCGTAGCTTCTGTGTATCTTCGATCGCTTGCGGTAGTTCGCGTCTTTCTTTAGCTATAATACCATTAGGATATAACGGAATTATCTTACATACAGGCTTATCGTTACTATTATTCGCGGTTTCAGCCTCAACGCTTTTCTTTTTCATACAATAGAATTACCGCCTATAGTTTGACTATTCCCGCTTATAGTCCCGTTGTTGATTGTCCCAGAATTACCGCTAAAATTGTTCTGTATGGTTAAATGAAGTTCTATTTTGCCAGGGAAGAACGTAGCCAGTTCCGCGATAAACTCTTTAATATCGGCTGGCTGTAGGCTAATAAATACAGGTGTACCCGTTTCGTGGGCTGACGGTAAAGTACGGTTACTATTATTCGCCTTACTTCTACTTTTCATTGTTCTTGGCATGAATGAAAAATTA
>JAIRRS010000060.1 GCA_031255855.1 Tannerellaceae bacterium
AAACGGAAAGCTTGTTAATATAGTTACTGTGGTGAATCAATGTGAAGAAGACACATCACAGTCTTTCCCTTGTAATTTGCGAATTAAAAAAGTTGATGCAAACGGCAATCCTTTACAAGATGCATTTTTTCAGACAGCCAATGGTATAGTTTGTTCCACAGATGCAAATGGACTAACTACGGCTATACCATTAGAATCGGGCAAAACGATAGAATTAGCTGAAACCAAAGCTCCTTCGGGATATAAACGGAATACTAAAATTATTCGGATTGAAGTTTTGGAAAATTGTGGTATAAACATTACTCCAGATATGGATTATCAAATAATGCAAAATGGCAATGATCAATATTATGTATTAACCATCGCAAATGCTCTTTTGGGAACGGATATTCCTGTTATGGACACAAGTAATTGTTCCGGCTGTGAATTTCGTGTTAGAAAAATCAATAATGAAGATGAAGGTTTAGAGGGTGCTGAGTTTACATTTGATATGGGTGGTATCGGTTCTTTTGTAACAGGAACAGACGGTTACTCCGATTATTTTCCATTAGACGATATTGTAAAATTACATGAAACCCAAGCGCCTGACGGTTATGTTTTAAATTCCAGACCTGTTACCCTTATAGCTGACGAGCAATGTAATGCAACCGTGAATACAATTCTGCATGCAAAAATAGAGAAAGACAACGATTGCCAGTGGACGGTTACTGTTCTCAATTTCCCCAAAATTTATTACTATGTACAAAAAATAGATGGAGGAAGCGATTCAGTAGTTGCAGGAGCTGGTTTTAATACTCGCAATGGAAACGATAGTTATGGAGACCCATTATTCAGTTATTTGACAGATGAGTCCGGTATTACCCCTATTTCTCCTTTAACTCCGGGACAGTCTTATAGTATTATTGAATATCATGTTCCTGCACAATACGAAAGTCGTAATTATGCTTATGCCAATTTTTATGTTACGAAAGAGGGTATCGTACAGATAACAGACAGTAAGCAATTGAAAAAGTATTATCAAGATGAGAATGATGTGTGGGTTTTTATTTTTTTCAATAAAGACAGATGTAGTGCCGTCGGGTGTTCTGCACTTGGAGAAGGTGATGGTGGTGGTCACGGCTGTGACTGCAATCAAACGTATGCACCGGATTTGACCATTAATGCTCGTAATGGATTTCGCCAATCGTCTAGAGATAAATTGACGAAGATCGCTGTTTTTTATGGAGACCGTTGTGTACGCAGTTATGATTTCTGTTATACTTCGGATTATTTTGGACGAGCAAAATTACATGCTATCATGCAATGGAGCAGTCTGGATTCTGTGAGCGAAAACCATGTTCATTATATGAACTACCATAAGGGGCCTGATACCAGTGGAAGTTTTGCTCCAATACTACGTGTTGATCTTGGAGAGAGCAGCAATGGTTCATTTATGGATAAAATATCAGGCATGCCAAAAAACTTAAAAGATAAATTTAGCAGTATAAATTTCAAGCCTTCGGTATTGGGAGGAAGCCGTACTTGGTCGTTTGGGATTAATGGTGGTGCAGATATTGGATTGTTACCCGCGTTTCCGCTTAAAACTCTTTCCGGTGGATTGTATTTTTCAACCGGTGCATCTTTTAGTAAAGGACGAGCTACGATGATAGATATGAATGGCGATGGCTTGCCCGACAGAGTGTACAGTAATAGTGCAGGCAAAGTTAATTATCGTTTGCAAATTCCCGGAAAAAATCGTTTTGGAGAAGAACAAACGCTGTCGGGTGTGGATAATTTCTTGCAGGACAGATCAATCAATTATTCGTTTGGCTTTCAAATGTCTGCCGGTGTGCATGGAGGTTTTCAGGGCGGAGGGGGTTCTTCGGAAACAAGAGTATATCTCACCGATATGAATGGCGATGGTTTCCCTGATATAGTCAATTCTAATGGAGTAAAATATTTAGGCAGCTATCAAAATCCGCCTGTCTATTCTTTACCTGAATGTCTTCCTCCTGTTATTACAATAGACAGTGTTCCATTGAGCATAATATGTGACACTTTACCGGAAATCGAACCTTTTACGGATACCACTGTTATTGATGCCGTACAATATGATTTTGTTCGTGTTTGGGTAGCAGATTTGCCCGATCATCAAAATCTGTATTACAAAATAGGCGGAAAAATCTATTTTGAAGATATGGAAGATAGAGAAATGGAACATTTTTCGGGAGAAGAAGACTCATTAGTGTTGTCCATTCAGTGGCATAAGCGTTATAAGAAGGGCTGGATGGATACACTTTTATGGATAGACACAGTTGGCATTTTGGATATAATTAATATGGGTTCTCGGACTTGGAATAGCGGTCAATCTACTCAATCTACTCAATCTGCTCAATCTGCTCAATCTGCTCAATCTGCTTCTGTAATGAAAATAATTGACAGTGTAGGGATGCAGTCCATATCAAATGCTTCACCAATAAACACTATCATGAGAGTCTTACCTCCATCAAATGACCTTGCAACGGTTTTCCCTGACGGTGCAACAACGCCGGATATCACCGAAAAATATGTACCACAAGATGGAATTGGTTTAACGCTGTTAGACAGTTTGTCCATTCAACAGGGGGATACCATTTATTTCCGAGTGCATGCTTTGCGGAACGGAATTAATAAGCCTTTGGTTTGGGATCCGAGTGTGCAATCGAATATCGCATCCTTAAATCCGTATGGAGAAGAAAAAGATGATATAGGGCGTTTATTTGGAGGGGGGACTTCCGCCGCCGAAAGTCAATTGCTGCAAAATGAACCCAATTTTTATTGTCCTTTTAATGGAAGAATAACCATTTCTTATAATTATAGAAATTTAGTGCCTTTGCATGATACCGCATATTATGAAATTTGGCATAACAACATGATTATTAATAAATTTATGATTCCTTCAGGTAATTATTATGCCTTGAATTATGATTATCAAACCCATTATGGCTATGAGTTGTTTGTCCGTTCGGGAGACAGCATACGATTCAAAGTATCGTGTGGTTCTAATGTAAATCATGTGAAAGCACAATGGAATCCGAAAATAATTTATAATATTGCATTTGATGTAAACAATACCGATACTCTGCTCTTTCGCCCGGAAGGAGATACGCTCGAGTATGAGATTGCACCTTATTATGAATATTATCACAAGATTTTGCATTTAGATTATAACAATTTGGTATACAAATGGCAATCTTCAACCGGATATGTTTCGGTAACTAATCTGAAAGCCACCAAGACGTCATCAAACGTATCTTTCCCTGTTCGTTTTACGGTTACACAGCAAGATAATGGAAACCAACATCTTTTTGCAAGAACAGTTATACTGAATGCCTCTGCCGG
>JAIRRS010000073.1 GCA_031255855.1 Tannerellaceae bacterium
ACAAACAGAAGAGCGTTCCATATTTGCTGTCTCGAAATCAATAGCTACGAAATTTATGTTTTCCATGATAATAAACTAAAAGCCCTCACACAAGTGCGCCCACCGGAAATACTGCCGGATACTGTTGGCAATGCCTCTCACTGATTGCTTGGAAAATTCATCTGGATGTTTTCCCTGTTTCATTGGGATGATCTTCCGAAATCATCTGGATGTTTTCCTCCATTCATCCAGATGATATGGCTTGCCTCTTATTTTTTACACCTTTTCACGTATGTTTTGTTATTAATGATATTTTTCCTTATTTAAAGAATGGATAAATACAGTGGATTTGCATAATTATTTGTTACATTTGTGTCGATTGCTATGTCGAGATTGCAATTTTTTAACACTATACGATCTGATTTATGGAGAAGAAAAGAGTTTACACCTTCGGAAACGGAAAAGCTGAAGGACGGGCAGATATGAAAAATCTGCTGGGAGGGAAAGGCGCTAACCTTGCTGAAATGAACCTAATCGGTGTACCTGTTCCACCAGGATTTACGATAACTACGGAGGTCTGTTCCGAGTACTATGGATTAGGAAAGGAAAAAGTTGTTGAACTTTTGGAAAAAGACGTGAAAAATGCTGTAACAAATGTAGAGCAATTGATGAATAGCAAATTTGGAGATGTGTCGAACCCTCTCCTTGTTTCGGTTCGTTCCGGCGCCAGGGCTTCTATGCCGGGTATGATGGATACTATATTGAACTTGGGGCTTAATGATGAAGTTGTTGAAGGTTTGGCTAAGAAAACCGGGAATGAACGTTTTGCCTGGGATTCGTATCGTCGCTTTGTCCAGATGTATGGTGACGTAGTTTTAGGGATGAAACCGGTAAATAAAGAAGATATCGACCCGTTTGAAGAAATCATTGAAGAAATGAAAGAATCTAAAGGGGTTAAACTTGATAACGAGTTGGATGTTGACGACCTGAAATTGCTTGTTACCCAATTTAAAACTGCCGTAAAAAAACGGACAGGAAAAGATTTTCCAATATCGGTTTACGAACAGTTATGGGGAGCTATTTGTGCCGTGTTTGATTCATGGATGAACGAACGTGCTATTTTGTACCGCAAGATGGAAGGTATTCCTGCCGAATGGGGTACAGCCGTTACCGTACAAGCTATGGTGTTTGGAAATATGGGTAATACATCGGCTACGGGAGTTTGCTTCTCACGCGACGCCGGAAACGGAGACGACATATTCAATGGCGAGTATTTGATTAACGCCCAGGGAGAAGATGTGGTAGCGGGTATCCGTACTCCACAGCAAATAACAAAAGCCGGTTCTCAATTATGGGCACAGATGGCAGGCATTCCTGAAGCAAAACGTGCGGCAAACTATCCTTCGATGGAGGAAGCCATGCCGGAGATATTTAAAGAATTGGATGCGATACAGACCAAGTTGGAAAACCATTACTGCGACATGCAAGATATGGAATTTACCGTACAAGAAGGTAAGTTATGGTTCTTGCAAACACGCAATGGAAAACGTACCGGTTCTGCTATGGTCAAGATAGCGATGGATTTATTACGTCAAGGTATGATTGACGAAAAGACAGCTTTAGAGCGGATAGAACCGAATAAACTGGATGAATTGCTTCATCCGGTATTTGATAAAGAGGCGCTAAAAAAAGCCAGGGTTTTAGTAAAAGGATTGCCCGCTTCTCCCGGTGCGGCAACAGGACAGATTGTCTTTTTTGCCGATGATGCGGCCGGATGGTATAAGGGAGGAAAGAAAATTGTATTGGTTCGTATCGAAACATCTCCGGAAGACCTTGCAGGTATGGCTGCTGCCGAAGGTATTCTTACTGCGCGGGGAGGTATGACTTCGCATGCTGCTGTCGTGGCCCGCGGTATGGGTAAATGTTGTGTATCGGGAGCCGGTAGTATCAACATCGATTATCGAAAGAAAACAATGGAGGTCGATGGTAAAGTGTTCAAAGAAGGGGATTACATATCAATTAACGGAACGACCGGAGAGGTGTACGAAGGTAAGATTCCTACTCAGGACGCAGAAGTAAGTGGTGATTTTGAAGAATTGATGAAACTTACCGACAAATATGCCGTAATGTCTGTCCGCACGAATGCGGATACGCCGCATGATGCTTCGGTAGCCCGCAAGTTTGGCGCTGTTGGTATCGGCCTTTGTCGTACGGAACATATGTTCTTTGAAGGCGAAAAGATAAAAGCCATGCGAGAGATGATTTTGGCCGAAAATACGGAAGAACGTAAGAAAGCACTTGAAAAACTATTGCCCTACCAGAAAGAAGATTTCAAAGGTATATTCAAAGCAATGGCAGACTGTCCGGTAACCGTTCGTTTGCTCGATCCTCCATTGCATGAATTTGTTCCTCACGATGATAAAGGACAACAGGAATTGGCAGATGCAATGGGAGTAGATGTTGATGTGGTTCGCAAGCGTGTAGAAGCTTTACACGAAAATAATCCGATGCTTGGACACCGTGGATGCCGTTTGGGAAATACCTATCCTGAAATTACAGAGATGCAAACGAGGGCTATTCTTGGCGCCGCCCTTGAATTGAAAGGAGAAGGTGTGATGACTTATCCGGAAATCATGGTACCGCTTACAGGTATCGTTTATGAATTCCTGGAACAAGAAAAGATCATCCGTACTACTGCCGGTAAGCTGTTTGCTGAAATCGGAGAAAAGATTGAATATAAAGTAGGTACGATGATAGAAATTCCGCGTGCTGCTTTAACTGCCGACAGAATAGCTTCGGCTGCCGAATTTTTCTCATTCGGTACAAATGATTTGACACAGATGACGTTTGGTTATTCCCGTGACGATATCGCCACTTTCCTTCCTATTTATCTGGAAAAGAAAATCTTGAAGTTCGACCCATTCCAGGTATTAGATCAGCGTGGAGTAGGACAATTGGTACGTATGGCTACAGAAAAAGGACGTGAAGTGCGGCCCGACCTTAAATGTGGTATTTGTGGCGAACATGGAGGAGAACCCTCATCCGTTAAGTTCTGCCACCGGGTAGGCCTTAATTATGTATCTTGTTCACCATTCCGCGTGCCTATCGCCCGGGTAGCTGCCGCGCAAGCAGCCATAGAGAAATAAAATGATTGAAAATTAAAAAAATAAGGAACCTTGTCAACAATAAGGCTCCTTATTTTTTTAACCTATATGCATTTATTTTTTTGTTTGTGCGAAAAAAAAAGATGTGAATTAAGGGAGGGGAGTATCATCCCGCACTACTATTTTCTCCACTTGCCGGACAATTTTACCGTCTGTCGTTAATCCCTCGATGACAACAGAGTAAGTCGTTGGAAAATCAGCGGTATAAAAGTCGAAAGCAGCTTGCCCTTCATCCGAAACGACAATATCCGGTTTCCAATAAATTGTTGTGCGATAGAAAAAACAAAAGAAGGATTCGTTTCATTAAGGTGTAATTTTTTGCAAAATTTACGATGTTTTTTTCAATTTGGCCCATTCGGAAAAGTAGTATCTTGATCGGTTCATGCTTATATGAATGATACTTGTCTGCAATATATCCAACTCAATCCGGAGTTCTCCGGTTGTATCCATCACCATTAATGCTTTTGTTATCGGTAAGAAATCATGCTTGTGCACCTGAATGATTTCATTCGTTTTTGATGTTTCATTTCCCGATGACATCGCATGTTCAATCTTCTTCCGATAAATGCGATTTAAAGAATTGATTACTTATTCTGAATATCAATGATATTAAACAGTTGATTCAGAATAATAACAAACTTGCCGTTATTATAGTAACAGTCCGTTGGCTACTTCTTCGGCTTTTGGCTTGCCGTTTAGTACTTTCACCAAAGCCAGGGCAAAGTCGAAGACTAAGCCGGGACCTTTTCCCGTGATAACATTTCCGTCTATAACGGCTGGGTCGCCAGTTATGGTCGCTCCTATTAGTTGTGGTTCAAAGCTTGGATAGCAAGTAGCCCTTCTACCTTTCAGGATACCAAGTCCACCTAATACTAATGGAGCCGCACATATAGCGGCCACTGGTTTACCTTGGTCATAATGTTTAGTGAGCAATGTTTTTAGAGGCTCGTATGCGTTCAGATTATTACTTCCCGGCATTCCTCCTGGCAAGATAAGCGCATCAGCCTCGGAAAAATCGGTTTCATCAAATAATTTGTCGGCTACCAATTGTAAGCCATGTGCACCGGCTACTTTATAGTTGCCTGTGATGGAAACGACAGTCGTGTCAATTTCACCACGACGTAATACATCGATAGTTCCGGTAGCTTCCACTTCTTCGAAACCTGTTGCTAAGAATACGAATGCTTTTTTCATATTTTTTCTTTTTAAAAGTAGTTAGTAAAAGGTAGATAGTAGTTGATAGTGAGAAACATTCAGTGTAAATCTACTAACTAACTACCGTAATGAATATCTATATGTAATTGTACCGCTTTGATTGTTGGTTCCGTTGATACTATTGAATTTAGCACGATAGACGGCTTCCAAAGCGCTTTTTCGTAAGGGAGCATTATCTATATTGGTTCCTCTGCCAATATTAGCGAATATTACATTACCTTTGGGATCCACCGTTATATTTATTACGATCCTTCCCTCTTCTTGTGCGTTGTAGGTCGGACGAGGTAATCCACCTACTCCTATGGTGCGCCCCTTCAGGTTGAAAGAACCATATCCGCCAGTATCTTCTGTTGCGCCATGGTCGGTATTTCCAAATGGATTTCCCTGGTTCGCAGCTCCGTCTTCCGTGTCACCTTGGGATTTTTCATCGGTACTACCCATACCGAACGCTCCGGCCACCCGGTTACTGATGGCTTCTTCACGCCGACGTTGTTCTTCTGCCAATCGTCTTCGCTCTTCTTCCTCTTTACGCCTACGTTCTTCTTTGCGTTCCTCTTCCTTTTTATGTTCTTCCGCAAGGGAAACGCTTTCTTCCATATCTTGTGTGACAATATCTTCTTCGGCTGTCTCTGTACGTGGGGTAGGGGTAGGAGTTGTGTTTTGAGGCAAAACTTCACCGGTATATCTTGGTTCGAAGGTTCCGGTAGCCATATCCAGGTTGCCAAAATTGACCAGGATACCGCTTTCCTCTTCAGGGATAACAGTTTTCAGTACTGTAAAGCCCAAGATTAGCAAAGTTATCAAATGAAAGATAACCGTACCGGTTATGCCATATATGTCGTCTTTGTTAAACTTCATCATTTTTGGTTGACAATTGACAAGTGACAGTTAGTTATCTCTGTGGTTTGGTAGCAAGTACCATTTTGAATTTGTTTTCGTTTGCAATGTTCAGGATCTTTACGATTTCTTTATAGGGAACAGTTTCGTCGGCATACAAGGCAACGAACATTTCAGGTTCTTTTTCGTAACTTTCCTGTAAGAAAGGAGTAATTTCTTCAAAGGATACCCTTATTTCCTTCTGTTTCCCGAAAGCAACATAATAATTTAGGTTTGCATCAATCGTAACACGCGTCAACGGTTTGGCAGCCGTTTGCTTCTGTGATTGAGGCAATGTCACTTTAATCGCATTCGGAATAACAACCGTAGAGGAAATCATAAAGAATATCAATAGCAGGAAAATAACATCCGTCATTGAAGCCATGCTAAAAGATGATTCTACTTTAGTTCTTCTTTTAAGTCCCATTCCTTCTTAATTAGCCGGTTCGTTCAATAAGTCCATAAATTCCATCGTATGGGCTTCCATTTTGTTTACAACATTGTCTACCTGTGATACTAAATAGTTATGGGCAAACAAAGCGATGATACCTACCACTAAACCTCCAACAGTAGTAATCAACGCTTCATATATACCGTTCGACAACAAGGAAACATCAACGTTTGAGCCTGCGTTAGCCATGTCGAAAAAAGCGCGAACCATGCCGGTTACTGTTCCCAGAAAACCAATCATGGGAGCTCCTGCAGCCGTTGTCGCAATAATCGGAAATCCTTTTTCAAGTTTAGCTATTTCCAGGTTTCCAACGTTTTCGATAGCCACCGATACATCATTCATCGGACGGCCTAAACGAGTTATCCCTTTCTCAATCATACGGGCAGAAGGAGTGTTTGTGCTGCGGCATAGATTCAATGCTGAGTCGAGTTTTCCTTCATGTATATAGTCTTTTATGCGATTCATAAATGATTCGTCTTCTTTACCGGCACGGCGGATAACCAGCAAACGTTGAATAAATATATAGACAGCCACCAATGAAAGGATTAACAATACAATCATAATCCAACCTCCCTTTATGGCAAGGTCAATAATATTCATTTGAGCTTCAGTGGGCATTACTTCAGTGGTAAACTCCGGCAACTGGTTGGTTGACTGTGCTCCTACGGCTTGTAGCGAAAGTAACATATTCATTGTTTTTGTACTTATTCTGTTAATACTAATTATTTTTTTGCAGACACTCTTTATATAAAGCAACTGTTTTTTCCAGACCCATATATAACGCGTCACAGATAAGGGCATGCCCTATAGAAATTTCTTCGAGCCATGGGATATTTTGGCTAAAATAGGATAAATTTTCCAGGCTGAGATCGTGTCCCGCATTAACACCCAGCCCGTTATTTCTGGCAAGTTCGGCGGCGGCAATAAAAGGAGTAATAGCCTCCAACTTGTTGTCCGTATAATTGGAAGCATAAGGCTCCGTATATAATTCTATACGATCAGTTCCTGTTTTTGCTGCATAGT
The DNA here is from genome assembly GCA_031255855.1 of Tannerellaceae bacterium. Taxonomy (GTDB): domain Bacteria; phylum Bacteroidota; class Bacteroidia; order Bacteroidales; family Tannerellaceae; genus DFXE01. The sequence continues at coordinate 6,709 of JAIRRS010000073.1, forward strand.
CAATATTATTTAACTCAGTCCCAACAAATATTGATGTCCTGATACCAGCATCCTTAAATGTATCGACCAGCTCATTGAGTAAGTCAAAGTGTCTTTTGACATCCCATCCGGCATTGGATGTAATGGCATCCGGTGCGTCGGGAACCAATGTTACCTGGGTAGGTTTGACTTTTAAAACAAGGTTGATAAAACTTTCGTTTGGATAACCTTCAATATTGAATTCTGTTTTTACTAAAGGTTTTAGCCCAAGTACATCTGCATAACGGATATGCCGTTCGTCAGGGCGTGGATGTACGGTGATACCTTGTGCTCCGAATGCCTCACAATCTACAGCTACCTTTAATACATCGGGCATATTCCCGCCACGGGCATTACGAAGGGTGGCAACTTTGTTTATGTTTACACTTAAATTTGTCATTTATCTGTTGTGGTAACTTTACTTTAATTACATTTGCATAAATATATGCGGCAAATTTAGCAGGATTTGGGGAATTTATTGAAAATGTTGTTGAAAGATTTCATAACAAATGATTTTCCCGTGTTAAAAAGTTTTGATACGGGTGAATATGCGTTGTCGATGATGGAAGAGTTGAAAGTGAAATATCTTCCGGTTGTAGATGATAGTATATACAAATGTTTACTGTCAGAGAAAGAAATACAAATAATGTCTGACTTATCTAGGCAAATACCCGAACCAACCCTATTTGCACCGGATATTACTGAAAACAGTCATTTGCATGAAGCGATTGCCCGTATGTCTCGCTACCAGCTTACCCTATTACCGGTTGTTGACATGGAAGGGAAGTATATTGGCGTTATTACCTGCGACAGAATCATAAATGCTATAGCCGACCTATGTAATGCGGAAGCCTCGGGAAGCGTGATTGTTTTGGAAATGTTCCCGCAAGATTATGTGCTTTCCGATATCGCCCGTATTGTAGAGTCTAACAACGCACATGTATTAAATCTCCTTTATAATATAGAACAAGGCACGGGACGGCTTCATATTACCATAAAAATAGATTTGGATGATGCAACACCCGTAATCCGTAGCTTTGAACGATTTAATTATACGGTGCTTTACCATTTTATGGACAAGGGAATGGTTGACGAAGTATTACAGCAGCGGATGGACGAATTGTTGTATTATATGAATATGTAAACATTAATGTAGTATGAAGATTGGCATCTTTGGACATGGATATCAACAGGGAAAACATAACCTGCTCAAACGTTTATTTGAGAAACTTTCTATTATGGAAGCTGAAATCTATGTTGATAATGAATTTCATTTATTTCTGGCAGATGCTTTAGGCTTCCATCCACCGGTAAACGGGTTAATTAAAGGTGATACCTTTGATTTGGATATTGCGTTAAGCGTAGGTGGCGACGGTACTTTTCTTCGTACGGCTGCCCGTGTAAATAAACAAAATATCCCGATACTGGGTATTAATACCGGACGCTTAGGCTTTCTTGCCGACGTAGGGGCAAACGAATTAGACGAAACATTAGACGAAATATTCAAAAACTATTATAAAGTAGAAGAACGTTCATTATTGAGATTACATACGGAGCAACGACTATTCTCTGGATATAATTACGCCTTAAATGAAGTAGCCGTATTGAAACGGGATACATCTTCTATGATAACTATCCATGCATCGCTGGGAGATGATTATCTAGCTTCTTATCTGGCCGACGGTTTGATTATTTCTACTCCGACCGGTTCTACAGCTTATTCCATGAGTGTGAATGGTCCGATAATTGTACCTCAAAGTAATACGTACGTTATTAGTCCGGTAGCACCTCATTCGCTGAATGTCCGTCCTTTAGTGATACCCGATACATGTGTGATAACATTAACTGTTGAGAGCCGGAACGAATATTTCCTTGTGGCACTCGACGGCCGTTCCGAAGTTTTTCCGGCCGGAACCGTATTGACCATAAGTAAAGCCGATTATACGACGAAAGTAATAAAACGTTTCGGACATACCTTTTATGAAACTTTACGCGAAAAACTAATGTGGGGAGCCGATGCCCGTTCGAAATGACATGCCCCTAAGTTTTTTTGTCATATAACTTGTTTTATACGATCTTTTTTTAGTACTTTGTGCACGGATTTGATAAAAATGTGCAATAAATGGCGGTAACCGTTTCGAAAACACGTGATATGCTGGTAGATGTTGCCAGACAATTGTTTGCTCGTATGGGGGTTGATAATACGACTATGAACGATATTGCACAAGCTTCTCGAAAAGGCAGACGCACATTATATACATACTTTAAAAGCAAAAATGATATATACCAGGCTGTTGTAGAAACAGAATTGAATAAGTTATATGAAATGCTCCTTGATGTTGCCAATAAAAATCTTCCTGCCGACGAAAAATTAATGACTTTTCTTTATACGCGTTTAAGTGCTGTGAAAGCCATCGTATTTCGAAATGGAACATTGCGGGCAAACTTTTTTCGTGACATTTGGCGTGTGGAAAAAGTTCGCAAGGAATTCGACTTGAGGGAAATGGAGATTATAAAAAGTATTTTGAACACCGGTGTCGAAGAAGGAGTTTTTCAAGTGCCGGACGTAAATATTACCGCCAGAATTTTACATCATGCCCTGAAAGGCCTTGAAGTTCCCTATATAAGAGGCCAAATGGGTACAACCGTGTCGGAAAAAATAAGACACAGAGAAAATATTATGAATTTGATATTCAACGGAATTAAGATTAAGTAAAAAAAACAGGAATGTTTATTAATGTTACAGGTGTTTATGTACCCCAAGAGCGCGTACATAACAATCACTTTCTAGAAGTGAATGGGTTGACAAGTGAGTGGATAGAGCAGCGTACAGGTATAATTACTCGTTCGAAAGCAAAACCGGAAGAAAACATAACGACAATGGGACTTGACTCTATTCGGAGCGCTCTTCCTAAGCTACCATATGATATTACAGATGTAGACTTGATTATATCAGCATCTTATTCTCCTTATGATACAGTAGCAACTGCTGCCCACGTAGCTCAGCGCGAGTTCAATATAAATAAAGCCAAGTCATTTTCCGTATCTTCTGCCTGCTCCTCGTTCCTGAACGCATTAGAAATTGTAGAAGGATATTTTTCTATCGGTAAAGCTTCAAAAGCTTTAATTCTTTCAGCAGATAAGAATTCGGCTTATTCTAATGAAGACGACCCGAAATCGGGACATTTATGGGGAGATGCTGCCACTGCTTTTTTCATTTCCAAAGAAAGAATAACAGAGAAAGATCAGCAGGTTATAGATATATATACTGAAGGTTTGGGACATATCAGCAAGGGACCGGATGCAGTGATGCTTCGTCCTCGTGACGGTGGTATCATGATGCCTGAAGGGAGGGATGTGTTCGTACAAGCTTGTACGTATATGCCAAAGAATGTATTATATTTGCTTGAAAAGAATGGATACACATTGGATGACTTGTCATATTTTATCGGCCATCAGGCCAATATGCGCATCATGACGAACATTGCAAAGCAATTAAACCTGCCGGAAGAAAAATTCTTGCATAATATTGAAGAATTGGGGAATACAGGTTCAGTAAGTTCGGCATTGGTTTATGCTCAGAATAATGACAAATTCAAGAAAGATGATTTGATTGCTGTCACTGTATTCGGAGGAGGTTACTCAGCTGGTGCATGTTTGATTAAATGTTAAAAGCCCTCCTGCCCCCTAAAAGAGAGGACTATATATAAATGTTTTATCCCCCCTTTAGGGGGCAGGGGGTAAATTATACGAATATGAAGTTATTGGAAGGAAAAGTAGCTGTTGTTACCGGTGCCGCACGTGGAATTGGCAAGGCAATAGCGTTGAAATTCGCATCTGAAGGAGCGAATGTCGCATTTACAGATTTGAAAATCGATGAACAAGGATTGGCAACACAGCAAAGTATAGAAGCCTTTGGTGTAAAAGGGAAAGGATATGCTTCGAACGCTGCCAATTTTGAAGAAGCCCATAACGTTATCAGTGAAATTCATAAGGAATTCGGACGTATTGACATATTAGTGAACAATGCAGGTATCACTCGCGACGGACTGATGATGCGTATGAGTGAGGAACAATGGGATGTGATAATAAATATAAATCTGAAATCTGCTTTCAATTTTATTCATGCCGTGACCCCTATTATGATGAAGCAAAAAAATGGAAGCATCATCAATATGGCTTCTGTTGTGGGCGTGTCCGGTAATGCGGGGCAAGCTAACTATTCTGCTTCTAAAGCCGGTATGATAGGATTGGCAAAAAGTGTGGCAAAAGAATTAGGCTCGCGTGGTATTCGTGCCAATGCTATTGCTCCCGGATTTATCATTACAGAGATGACGGCCGTATTAAGTGAAGAAGTAAAAGCCGAATGGGCAAAACAAATCCCTTTACGCCGAGGCGGTACACCCGAAGATGTAGCGAATGTGGCAACGTTTCTTGCTTCTGATTTATCATCTTATGTAACCGGGCAAACAATCCTTTGTGATGGTGGGATGAACACATGATTCAACGGTTAATGATTAATTGTTAATAGTGAATTTGTTTTGTTTCATCGCTTATCTCAAATAAAGGTATTAATAGTTCTATCAAGAAAGTATTAATACCTTTTATTTGAACTATTAATACTTATCCTTTCAAAGAAAACATGTGGTCTGCGAACAGTAGAAATCTGATAATAAATCACTCACAATCAATTATATGAATATTCTCTACGAAGACAACCATCTTATTATTGTGAATAAAAGCTGCGGTGAGATTGTTCAGGGTGATAAGACCGGGGATATACCTCTTTCGGAAACACTAAAAGAATGGTTGAAAAAAAAATACCAGAAGCCGGGAAATGTATTTGTCGGAGTTACTCACCGCCTGGATCGTCCGGTCAGTGGATTAGTCTTATTTGCCAAAACCAGCAAAGCGCTTTCTCGTTTGAATGATATGTTCCGTTTAGGAAAAGTAAGAAAAACATATTGGGCAATTGTAAAAAACCAGCCTCCTAAAGAAGAAGACGAAATAATCCATTGGATAGACCGGAATGAGCGACAAAACAAAAGCTACGCGTACGACAAGGAACGTCCTAATACAAAAAAAGCTATCTTGCATTATAAGCTGATAGCATGCTCTGATAATTATTATTTGCTGGAAATAGATTTGAAGACCGGACGTCATCATCAAATACGTGCCCAATTATCTAAAATAGGATGTCCAATAAAAGGCGATTTAAAGTATGGAGCCAACCGTTCCAACCCTGACGGAAGCATCAGTTTACATGCACGCCATATAGCATTTGTTCATCCTGTATCAAAAGAGGAAATTAATGTGACGGCTCCTGTTCCGGAAGATAACTTATGGAAAAGTTTTACTTCTTAACTACTGTCATCGATTTGATTTTGATATTTTTCAGAGGACGGTCGTACTCATTGATGGGAGAGACCTGTATCTTATCGACAACTTTCATTCCGCTTATCACTTCTCCGAAAATAGTGTATTTTTCATCAAGACTGGGAACGCCTCCTTCCAGCATATAAGCCTCCCTTTGCTCGGGGGTAAACGTTTTCGTGTCGTTTTTTTCGATTTTATCCAATTCCATTTCGGTATAATGCTTGCCGGTTACAATATAAAACTGTGTGGCCGAAGAAGCGCGTTCCGGATTATTTTCATCTGAAGTACGTGCCGCACAAAGCATACCTCGTTTATGGAAATATTTGGGATAAATGATTTCTGCCGGAATGGTATAGCTCAAGTCTCCGCTTCCCAATTGTTTTTCTATAGGGGCATCTTTAGATGTAACATCACCGGCCTGAATCATAAATTGTTTGATTACACGATGAAAGAGTAACCCTTCATAACGGTTTTCTTCTACGTTTTTAAGGAAATTATCACGATGTAGCGGGGTATCATCAAAAAGCCTTACTTTTATTTTACCCATATCCGTGTCAATCAACACAATTTTTTGAATATCTTGTGCATAGAGAGGAATTGCAACAGATATAAACGCAATCAACAGCAACAACAATTTACAATGTTTCATCGTTATACGAATTTGTTTGTTAGGACAAATGTAATATATTTATTTTAACAAGAAAGGAGTGAGAACGGATAAAAACGCTCTCGTTTCAAACATTTCCCACATGTTTTTTATAAAACTCTTATTTTTCTTTATGTTTTTAAAATGTAAGTTGTAATATATTTATTCTATTTTTGTTGACAATATTAATTAAGTGATTTATAATAATATGAAAAAGTTGAGAAGCTTTATATTTCTTTTGATTACACTGTCTCTTATCAGTTGCTCCATGTCGGCAAAGACAGAAAAAAATGAAAATAAAGAAGCGGCCAAAGGGGAAGTTATCGTTTTGGATAAAGCTAATTTTATAACGAAAGTCTTTGATTATGAGAATAATCATGACGAATGGGTATACGAGGGAAGCAAACCTTGTATTGTTGATTTTTATGCGGACTGGTGCGGACCGTGTAAAAAGATTTCACCGCTTTTGAGGGATATGGCTATCCTCTATAAAAATGATATCATTGTTTATAAGGTAAACGTAGATAAGGAAGGAGAGCTTGCAAGCGCCTTTGGCATAGAGAGTATACCAACCCTTTTGTTTATCCCGAAAGATGGAATACCCCAGGTTTCCCAAGGCGTACTACCACGTGAAGAACTTGTGAAACAAATAGATCGTTATTTATTAGGTAAGAAATAACAACTTTATTATACAATCAATGAAAACAGCTTTATTTGATTTTGATGGTGTCATTGTTGATACCGAACCTATCTATGATATTTTCTGGAATGAAGCAGGCAAACGTTATAATACAGGCATAGATAATTTCGCGAATGTAATAAAAGGAACTACGTTACCGGATATTATAGCTGCCTATTTCAAGGATCGTTCGGAAGAGGAAAAACAGTTGATTATAAATGAATCAGCCGAATACGAGAGGAATATGCCATTGCCGCCTATGCCGGGTTCTATTGAATTTCTTCGATTGTTGAAGTCAAAAGGTGTAAAGATAGGCTTGGTTACCAGTTCCGACGACCGGAAAATCCAAAGGGCGATATCTCTTCATAAATTGGACGACGTATTTGATTCGATTGTAACTGCCGATAGAATCACAAAAGGTAAACCCGATCCGATGTGCTATCTTTTGGCTGCTTCCGATTTAAATGCCTCGCCCGACGAATGTTTGGTTTTTGAAGATTCTTTCATGGGTATTCAAGCGGGCACATTAGCTGGCATGCGTGTCATTGCTCTTAGTACTACTAATCCGGTTGAAGCATTGATAGATAAAGCATACAAAGTTATCCCGGATTTCCAGGAAATTACTTTTGAACAATTTGAAGAATGGTAAACAGGAAACAAGAATTGATAAACGAAAACGCCCAATATTTTTATTGGGCGTTTTTGTTTATTTAAAATTACTCTATGTGTTTAGAATTTGTACCCCAAACGTATAGCAAGCATGGCTTGGTCTACATTTTTAATTATTAGATATTTCATCTCCAGACCTACAGAAAGTTCTCTTGAAACATACAGCTCGCCGCCTAAACCTATATTGGCTCCGAAACGGGTCGTATTATCGCTGAGTTTTCCTACGTGAGGTGGAACATAAACACTTCTTTTCCAGAGAGAAAGATTTAACCCTGCTAGTGGATAAAAAGCAAAATATTCATTTAATGGGAATACATAATGAGCATTTACATCAAATGCCCATGCACTCAGATTGCTTTTTTTTACAAAATGCGTAATAGATGGGGCTAAACGAACTTCGTCTGTCATATTAATACGATAATCAATGCCTATTAAGAAGTTTTCAGAATCAAAGGCATATCCCAAATCCAGGCCAAAAGACGAATCTCCTTTATTAGTTTGTGCGTAAGCGCCCATACTAATAACGGCCAACATTAAAAATACAAGAATTCTTTTCATACATTTCGATTTTTACAATTAATAATTACGGATTATTTCACTCTCAACCTATCTCCAGCACTTTTTACAATGCTGCGATAGTAGTTTTCATCATAACCGGGGAAATCAGGGTAAACAGATATTCCGTATGGGTTTCTCAAAAATTGTCCGTCACTTTCTTTCTTAACATTGCCATCAATGTATTTAACCAGCAGGTATTCACCTAATTCTTTCCAACGGGCAGTCGCGTTATCAGCCGTAGTGGTGCTAAACCATGTCAGGAAATTCCGGGCTTCTACCGGGTCTTTAACCAGCAATTCGGCTGCTGCTTTGTCGATAGCGGGGATAACATCCTGATAACCATTTTCTAACTCTTGCTGCACTTTGCGGATATCTTCTATCATGAAACTGTATTTATGATACGCCATGTTTGCTACCCAATTATGGATCCAAAAGGCAGATGTCCACGAAAATGTCAACATATCGCCATTACCAGCCCGGTAACATTCCGGGGAGGCTAAAATAGAGCTATACAAAGGAGTGAAAACGGCCATGTCGGCATCGTCGACGCCAAACCAAAGAATACCGCCAATTTCGTCAGGCAGCCAGTTTCTCATTTGCGGTACAATTACAAAACCGGTTTGTTGTGTGGCAATAGCACGTTCGTTTACGTATGTTTCCTCGTCTACCTTGAAGTTCATCGGACGCCAACGATACGGCGCTTTATAAGGACCTGCACCCGCGTCTTGCGTCATATCAAGCACAGTTCCTTCATAATGATCTCTCATGGCACTCTGTACATCTTGAACAGATAATTTCTTATCGGGTCTGATATATAAAGGCATAGGTTCTTTTGAGGGGTCGCCTTTTATGAATTCGGTATATTTATCCATCGATTTGTCATATTTGCGAAAGAAAGACCAAACACGGGCTTCACAACCACGCAAACCGCCGAAATCGTATGGATTATATGCCTTCGCAAAGCTGAAATCTTCATCTTTACCGCTGAAATAGCCTTTTTCACGGGCAAATGAAACTACATCAGGCGAATACATGCAATTTTCTTTGTCGTTGAATGGGATTTGTTGGATACGGGCTTGGTTGGCGTGGGCGGCAATGCAATCGTCGGGAATCCGGATGGCTACCCATACGGCTCCTTTATTTCCGGTGCCTTTTCCTATCAATTCCATAATCCAGGCCTCGTTTTTATCGGCAATAGAGAATGTTTCCCCACTACTGTAATAGCCGTAATTTTTCACGAGGTCTGTCATTACTTTTATCGCTTCACGCGCCGTTTTTGAACGTTGCAAAGCAATATAAATCAAGCTTCCGTAGTCTATAAGACCTGTAGAATCCTCTAATTCGGGGCGTCCTCCCCATGTACTTTCAGTTATAGCCACTTGATATTCATTCATGTTTCCTACAACAGAATATGTCCGTTCCGCCTGGGGAATTTGTCCTAATGGTTTTCTGGTGTCCCATTCTGCCACGTCCAGCATACTACCTTTTGGCCAGGTAGCGGCAGGCCAGCGATATAACTCACCATACAACGTGTGTGAATCGGCCGAATAACTAATCATTACAGAACCATCGACTGATGCTTTTTTTCCTACTAACAGACCGGTACAAGCGATGGCTTCCATACCTGTCAATAAAGCTGTGCAAACAGCCATTGTTATTACTCTTTTTCTCATGCGAAATTAGTTTAGGCAAACAATACCATATAAACGCCGGCGCCACAGATGTAACCGATAAGCGCTAGAATGGTGAATCGTTTGGTATAGTACATAAAATCAATTTTTTCTAATCCCATAACTGTTACTCCGGTAGCCGATCCTATAATCAGTATGCTACCACCCGTTACGGCACAATAAGCAAGGAATGTCCAGAATCCACCGTCTGTAACGAAGAACTGGGCATACGGCGCCAGGTCGGCTGCCTGTTGAACAACCGGATACATCCCCATAGTAGCGGCAACAAGGGCTACGTTATCCACACAAGAGGATAAAACGCCGATAACAAAACTTATTAAATAGGGCTGGTGGATGTGGTTGTCCAAATAATTGGATAATAAACCGAGATGACCAGATGTTTCCAGAGCGCCAACCGACATCAATATCCCTAAGAAAAAGAAGATAGTAGACAAATCGACATTGGGCAACAGGTTGACTATCCGCAATTTTTTCGATTCGCGCATCTGATGCAACCGGCTATACATTATGTCTGTGTAGAACCAAAGAATGACCAGTCCTAATAATACTCCCAGAAAAGGAGGCAAATTAGTGATCATCTGGAAAACCGGAACTAAAGCCAGCGATAATACGCCGATAATAAAGATGGTTTTACGGGAATGATCCGGTATTTCAGGGATATATTCATCCGTTTGTTCTTCTTCGCTTAATACGCGTAAAACGGCGCCTTTCTTGAACAACCAGAAATGGGCGATGGTAAGCGGAATTAATAAATTTATAAGAGCCGGAATAAATAAACGGGATATTTGGTGCAAAGCTGTGATATTTTTTCCCACCCAAAGCAAAATAGTTGTCACATCTCCTATTGGCGACCACGAACCACCGGCGTTTGCGGCAATGATAACCATACAAGCATATTTCAAACGGTCTGTGCGGTCGGGAACCAGTTTCCTAAGGACGGCCATGATAACAATAGCTGCCGCTAAATTATCCAATATAGCTGAAAAGAAAAATGAGGCAAAGCTTATATACCACAACAATTTACGTTTGTTGCCAGTAGTCAGGTAACGGGTTACTGAACGGAAACCGCCATGTTTGTCTATGATATCTACAATCAGCATGGAACACATGATAAAGAACAGTGTTTCCGCCACATTTCCTAAATGATATACGATGGAACGGTTAGAGATAAAACTGACAAATTGTTGTTGGGGAGAAGAATTCGCCATCTCCGGATTTTCGGCAAGAAATTTCTGAAATAAAGGACTCGATTGTTCAACAAAGATGTAATAGGCGTCAAACATCAGTATCATCCATAATGAGATGGCCATAAACAAGGCAATGGCAGCTTTATTGATCTTTATCTTGTCTTCAAAAGCAATGGCCAGGATACCTAAAACGAAAATGAAAGGCATTAAAACAAACATACTAATTATTTTTTTTGTTCCTTGCCTGCAAAAATACGATAATTATTCATGTTTGGAAATTCATCTGGATGTTTTCCAAAATTCATCCAAATGAATTCACCGGATCATCTAAATGAAAATGGGAAAACATCCAGATGAATTGAGCGAAACACTTCGGTCTGCTTTGTTTTACCACTGTGTCAAATAATTTCATGACGAATATAAGCATAAAACTTGTACGTACGAGTTTTATGCTTATATTTGGTGCAAGTATTTTGCATGGTTGCGAAGTCGCAGCAAAAGCTTTTATTAATGGTATAGCTAAAGATCGGATATAATATCCTATTATATTGAAAAAAAATCAACATTACTAACAATTATCATGAATCCAACAAAAAAAGCAAGCGAAATGAGTGTTAAAGAACTGGCATCCTATATTGACCAGTCTGTATTAAAGCCTGAATTTACTCAGGAAGAAATAAAGAAGTACATACAGGAAGGTATTGACTATGGATGTAA
>JAIRRS010000076.1 GCA_031255855.1 Tannerellaceae bacterium
CTCATAACTGTAACCTTAAAAGTAGAAATGTCTTTAAAATCAAATATAGCATCTCCATTCTTATTCTCTTCAAGGATTTCCTGTACCATATTTACCCCTCGATTGAAACGGTTCACATAGCCAAGTACTTTCATCGCTTCTGCTATAACCGGATTTCGGTAGTCATTGGTATTGGGGAAATTTTCCGGTTGAACTTTTCCATACAGACCTCCCGGATTATCAAGTTCTATTCTGTCGGAATATTCGTAGAACTTAGCCGGGGCATTGGTCTGATAATTGCGATGCATGACAAGGTTCATCGCCAACTCTCTGATAGCCTCATACGGATAGTTGATTCTCATTTCTTCCCGCAGAACGGTTACGAATACCGGACGTTGTTTCTGTATGGTATATTTAATAAAGTAGTCTATCTCCTTTAGTAAAGTGATAATGTTTCCCGAAAACTGGCGTTCATTCACAACTCTGGACGTGATACGTTTGCCAGCAAACTCTACATATTGTATGTATGCGCCAAAAAGAATGTGTGCCGGATCTTTGCCGATCAGTAGAATACCAGCAACGGTCGGACAATTTTGCGTTATGTCGAAAAGTTTTAAGGATGCCAGTTGCTGTTTAATGTCGCGCTTATCTCCTTTTAGGATGTCGGCATCTACAAACTTGGGTAAATATTCCCTTTTGAATAACTCTAAATCCAGGTCATCAATTGTACTATGCAAACAAGGGGTTGTATCATAAGTTGGCGATTTCACTTCACTTTTTTCACGGAGGATTCTATCTTCTTCCTCATTGGCTTCGCTTTTTCTTGGTCCAATACGGACGTAAGTAGTACCTTTATATTTTACCGGTGTATTTTTATTCGGTTGAACTTCAACGACAGCGACATCGCCTTCGGGAAAAGAAACTTTCTCTACCATCAGAGCAGGTTTCGGTTGAATATTACCATCCGCACCAATCATTAAGTAACCCGGAAGCTTCTTATTGGTTATATCTTATTGGTTATATCATTCGCAAAAGCACAAACGGCTTTGGCAAACTTGTCGGTATCTTTTGTTGAGATTGTACGTTCAACACGTTCGTTCTCAATATCTTCCAATAATTCTTTTATTTGGTCTTTTGAAATCATGAAAATCTGATATTTAGCACAAAAGTACTGATTTATTCTAACATACCGATTAGTTCCTTCTTCATATTAGGGCAACCGCACCAAAAGTATCTATAGGTAAAGAATAGTATCGTATCTATATTTACCTTTGTATCAAAAACGATGGTTCATTATTTTTCCTCCGTAACAGATCCCCGAGTAGAGGGTCGTTGCCTACATTTCTTATCCGTTATTTATTTTCAAATCTGAACGGGCGCTGCAATCTTTTCGGGGTTTTGAGTAGCCGACTCTTATTATCATTTGTATTTCTTTGTTATTGATATTGAGTTTTTCCTTTAATTCGGGATAATAGTTTTCTTCTATGGATTGGCTCATTGGATGTACACGAATGTTTAATTCTGTGAGTTTCAACCACAGGCGTTGTAATAATCGTCCGGATTTTATCCATTCTTCCTTATTATTCCGGGCTGAGGTGATGATTATAAAACCGGAGCAGTTGTTCACTTGCTTTAGCGTATTTCTTTGAGCGATATTGATAAATCTATGTGATTGTATTTTTTCTTTGTTAAATAGAGCATAGAAAAAGGCTTTGGAAAAGCTGTTGAGTCCTAAGTCAGAGGGAGATAGTCCGTCTTTTCTTTGTTTCTCTTCTTTTCTTGATGTGATGGTCCATTCTGAAAGTTCTTGTAGCTTGGTTGAATTATTTAGCTGGGCAATGTTTGAAGAATACAGGTTATCCGCGATAATTTTTCCATATTCGGAGTTGAGGGGATAATAGGTGATGTTTACATCGAAATTCTTTATAATGGTTTGATGCTCAGTTGATAGTTCTTCTTTCTTGAAGGGCGTTCGAGTGGTTTTCCGTTGTATAATCCACTTGGCGTATTTCTCTTTATGAGCTGCCGTACTCTTGGAGAAAGTGAGATTAATTCCAGTCGAATCATGCTGAATATCACACATGAGAGAAAAACCGGATGCACTCAATATGCAGTTTTCGGCAAAAGCGCCTAAGCTTATCCATGCCTCCCTGTTGGAAGGATCAACTTTGTTTAGTAGCTTCGTCGGGTCTAATCTGATCCGGATAGAATTGTAAGTAGTATCAACTTGCCACATTTGAGCGTTATGGCTACTTGGCGCTCGTTGGCCATAGTGAAGTATTTTATTTATATTTTGACTGAATCCAGGCATTTGACAAAACATTAATATACAAAACGATAAAAAGGCGCTTTTAGCCCAGTTTGTTGATTCATTTGTTAAGGGCATATTTTTGTACAGGTTTAATAGTTACATTATCTTATCTGCTTATTTTAAAATATGCGAATTCAAGCAGATATAATAAAAATAGGAAACCTTTTATGGTTTCCTTTTCCGAGCCTCTTGTCGGATTCGAACCAACGACCCCGAGATTACAAATCACGTGCTCTGGCCAACTGAGCTAAAGAGGCAGGTGGGTAAGCTTACTACATCGCGCCGCTACAACCAAGTACCCTTGCTGCGGTCAAGCCCTGGGGGAGTTCCGAGGGAGCATGCCGTGTAGGACTTACCCGGGCGCAAAATTAGGTATTATTCTTTATTTTCCAAATATTTTGTGTAAGAAATCTGTTGTTTTTTATATTAGGCCCAACGTTTGATTGAATAATTGGCGCTTTGTTGCGTTTGTCAGTGAGTTGGAAAATTCATTGGGATGACTTTAGAGGATCATTGGGATGATCTCCTTGAATCATCTCAATGAAATTAGGAAAACATCCCAATGAATTTGCGTGGGCTTTTGCATTATAAAAGGAATGGTTTACCTTTGTGATTTAAATTAAACATCAAAAACACACACAGACAATGGGCGGTTTTTTCGGCACTATTTCTAAATCGGCTTGTGCTACCGATTTGTTCTATGGCACAGATTACAATTCACATTTGGGTACCCGGAGAGGGGGGATGGCTACGCTTCACAACGGAGTATTCAAACGTTCGATCCATAACCTGGAGAATTCTTATTTCCGTACGCGGTTTGAAAGGGAATTAGAGAAGTTCCAGGGTGAATCGGGGATAGGTGTTATTAGCGATACCGACCCCCAACCTATATTTATCAGTTCTCATCTGGGTAAGTATGCGATTGTTACGGTAGCGAAGGTGAACAATTTGGACGAACTTGAAAAAGAGTTGTTGGATAGCGGGTGTCATTTCTCGGAACTTAGTTCCGGGCAAACCAATCAAACGGAATTAATCGCTCTATTGATTTCCCAAGGGAAAACGTTTGTAGAAGGCATCGAAATCGTACAGGAAAAAATAAAAGGTTCGTGTTCGATGCTTATCCTTACCGAAGAAGGAATCATTGCTGCAAGGGATAAGTTGGGACGTACGCCGGTGTTGATAGGGAAAAAGGATGGGGCTTTTGCCGCTTCGAGTGAGTCTTGTAGTTTCCCAAACCTTGATTACGAACTGCATTACGACGTGGGGCCGGGCGAAATCGTACTGCTTACGGCAGACAGGATGAAGCAATTGCGGAAACCGAACGACAAGATGCAGGTGTGTTCTTTCCTTTGGGTGTATTATGGCTATCCGGTTTCCGATTATGAAGGGGTGAATGTGGATGCCGTACGTTATGCCAGTGGTATTTCCATGGCGTCGAAAGACAATGTGGAAGCCGACTATGTGTCGGCCATACCCGATTCGGGTATCGGGATGGGTCTTGGTTATGCCGAAGGTAAAGGAATCCCTTATCGCCGGGCTATCATAAAATATACGCCGACATGGCCGCGCAGTTTTACACCAGCCAATCAGGAGGTTCGTGATTTGGTTGCCAGGATGAAGCTGATACCCAGCCGCCAATTGTTGAGAAGCAAGCGAGTTATTTTCTGCGACGACTCCATTGTGAGGGGAACCCAGTTGAGGGACAATGTGGGTATCTTATACGGATATGGGGCAAAAGAGGTACATATGCGTCTGGGGTGTCCGCCTATCCTGCATTCGTGTCCTTTTATTGGTTTTTCGGCTTCTAAATCTTCCCTGGAACTGATTGCCCGCCGGACGATAAAGGAGCTGGAGGGAGACGACGCGAAAAATTTGGACAAATACGCGCAAACCGACTCGGAGCAATATAATAAAATGATAGATTGTATCCGTAGGAAATTAAATATTACTACCTTGCGTTTTAATACGGTAGAAGACCTCGTTGCGGCTATCAAACTGCCGAAAGAGTGTGTCTGTACGCATTGTTATAATGGGAGTAGTTATTTTTAAATAACAACAAAAACATATATTATATGAATATAACAGATAGATTCCTGAAGTACGTTTCGTACGATACCCAATCAAGTGAAACGTCTGGAAAAACGCCAAGTACTCCCGGCCAGCGCGTGTTGGCGGAGGCTATAGTAAAAGAATTGAAAGAACTGGGTTTGGAAGATGTAACGTTGGACGATAACTGTTACCTGATGGCCACACTTCCGGCGAATACTTCGAAGAAAGTTCCGGTTATCGGTTTTGTCGCCCATTTGGATACCAGCCCCGATATGCCGGGTAAAGATGTCAAGCCGCGGATTGTTTCCTACCAGGGAGGGACTATTGTGTTGTCGGAGAAGGAAAACATTGTTTTATCACCAACCATGTTCCCCGAATTAAATGATTATGCGGGACAGGATATTATCGTAACAGACGGTACGACATTGCTGGGCGCCGACGATAAAGGCGGCGTGGCGGCAATTATATCGGCCATGCAATATTTCCTGGAACATCCCGGGATAGAACATGGGAAAATACGGATTGCCTTTACGCCCGATGAGGAAATAGGGCAAGGCGCCGACCATTTCGATGTCGAAAAATTCGGATGTGAATGGGGGTATACCATTGATGGCGGGCAAATTGGCGAATTGGAATATGAAAACTTCAATGCCGCGGTTGCCAAAGTAATTTTTAAAGGTTTGAACGTGCATCCCGGAACAGCAAAAAACAAGATGGTGAATGCTTCTTTGCTGGCGATGGAATTTGCATCATGGCTACCGGCCGAACAACGTCCGGAAGCAACGGAGGGCTATCAGGGTTTTTATCATCTGACTGCCATGTCGGGTTCGGTAGAAGATGCGTCACTTTCTTATATCGTCCGCGACCACGACCGAAAGTTGTTTGAAGAAAAGAAGGAACGTCTCCAGGCCCTCGTTGCCTTGATGAACGAAAAGCATCCGGATAGCACATCGCTCGAAATGCGCGACCAGTATTATAATATGAAAGAGATCGTAGAACCTAAAAAACATATTATAGATTTGGCTTTCGAGGCTATGCAAGCCGTAGGGGTAGCCCCTGTTGTGAAACCTATCCGCGGCGGGACCGACGGCGCCAGGCTTTCGTTTATGGGACTGCCTTGCCCGAATATCTTTGCAGGAGGACTTAATTTCCATGGACGTTATGAGTTCCTTCCTGTGAAATCGCTGGAAAAAAGTATGGAAACAATTATTAAAATAACAGAATTACTAACAAAACAATCTTAAACGAAAAGCAACATGAAAAAGACGCCATTTACAGATGTGCATATTGCATTGGGCGCTAAAATGCATGAATTTGCCGGGTATAATATGCCGATAGAGTATTCCGGTATTATAGACGAACATTTGACGGTATGTAATAGTGTCGGTGTATTCGACGTGTCTCATATGGGAGAATTTTGGGTGAAAGGCCCGAAAGCGTTGGAATTTCTTCAACGTATAACATCAAATGATGTATCTGTGTTGACTGTGGGGAAAGCGCAATATACTTGTTTCCCGAATGAAAAAGGGGGCATTGTAGACGATTTGTTGGTGTATTGCTACGAGCCGGAGAAATACATGTTGGTGGTAAACGCCGGGAATATCCAAAAAGACTGGGATTGGTGTGTGAGCCATAATACGATGGGCGCCGAATTGGAAAACTCATCGGATAATATCGCCCAACTGGCTATTCAAGGCCCGAAGGCGAAAGAAGCGCTTCAGCGGCTCACACCGGTTGATTTGTCGGCTATTCCTTATTATTCATTCGCGACAGGAGAATTTGCAGGATGTAAAGATGTCATTATTTCGAATACCGGATATACCGGAGCGGGAGGTTTTGAACTCTATTTCTATCCCGGCGATGCGATGACCATATGGGATGCTGTTTTCGAAGCAGGCAAGCCCGAAGGGATCAAACCCGTTGGATTAGGTGCGCGTGACACGCTACGTCTGGAAATGTGTTTCTGCCTGTATGGAAATGATTTGGACGATACGACGTCGCCTATCGAAGCCGGATTGGGATGGATTACAAAGTTTGCGGACGGCAAAAATTTTACGAATCGTGCCGAACTGGAACGCCAGAAAAAGGAAGGTACTATCCGTAAACTGGCTCCTTTTGAAATGATAGACAAAGGTATTCCACGCCACGGTTACGAAATAGCCGACAAAGATGGGAATATTATAGGGACGGTAACATCAGGCACTATGTCTCCATACCTGAAAAAAGGCATTGGTATGGGATATGTGAAACCCGAATTTGCCAAAGCAGGCGGCGAATTATTCATCAGGGTGCGCAACAGAGATTTGAAAGCCGAAGTTATTAAAGCTCCTTTCAGGAAATAACGCGCGAGAAGGTGAGAGGTAAACGGAAGCTATTCTCGCTTATCCCTACCTCTTGCCGTTCGCCTCTCCTATTTTTATGAAAATAGATGTGTGTTTCTCTCCTGCGTTGTATCCGGCATACCATAATCCGGAGAATATTGTTGTTGTGGTCGACGTTTTCCGGGCTACAACAACGATGACAACGGCTTTTCATAACGGGGTTAAGAACATTCGTCCGGTAGCCTCGGTAGAAGAAGCGAAAGCATATAAGGAAAAAGGGTGGCTGGTAGGAGCGGAGCGTCATGTAAAGCGTTGCGATTTTGCCGATTTTGGCAATTCCCCTTTCGATTATACTCCTGAAAAGATAAAAGGGAAAGAGATTGTTTTTACGACGACAAATGGGACAAAGGCTATTACCTTGGCAAAAGATGCTTTTCGTGTTATAATCGGGGCTTTTATAAATCTACAGGCAGTGGCCGGTTATTGTTTAGCGCGTCAACGGGATGTAACAGTCCTTGCTTCGGGCTGGGAAGATCAGATAAATATAGAAGATACTTTATTTGGCGGAGCATTGGTGGATACGTTAGTAAATTCAGGCAAATACCAAACAGGTAGTGATGCCGCCATTATTGCCCGCGGGATGTGGACAGCCCATAAACATGATTTAATGGGCTACATGGAGCAAACCGACCATCTGTCGCGCCTGAAAGCCAACCATCTGGAAGATTCGATACCCTATTGCCTGGCATTGGATATAGCTCCGGTAGTCCCGGAGCTGCATATTGAAAAGGAAATCTTACTTTTGCAGATATAATTGAATAATAAAGAGATGGAAAAAATACGCTTTGGAATTGTAGGGACAAACTTTATTACGGATTGGGTGATTGCCGGAGCCAAACAAGATGAACGGTTTGAATTAGTCGCTGTTTATTCCCGGACGCAGGAAACGGCAGACGCTTTTGCTGCTAAATACCGGATACCCCATACCTTTACGTCGCTGGAAGAGATGGCGGAAAGCCCGTTGATTGACGCTGTCTATATTGCTTCTCCCAACTTTTTGCACGCCTCGCAAAGCATCTTGTGTATGCAACATGGGAAACATGTCTTGTGTGAAAAGCCTTTGGCATCCAATGCCAGAGAGGCGCGTGAAATGGTTGCTGCTTCGAAAAAGTATAATGTGACTTTGATGGAGGCTATGAAACCGACGCTTACTCCTAATTTTGCAGCGATAAAAGAAAACCTTGAAAGAGTAGGGGTGGTGCGCCGCTATTTTTCCTGTTATTGCCAGTACTCTTCGCGTTACGATAAATTCAAAGAAGGAACCGTGTTGAATGCCTTTAAACCCGAATATTCAAACGGGGCCATGATGGATATCGGTATTTATACGGTTTATCCAATGGTTGTATTATTCGGATGCCCGATAAAGGTTGATGCATCGGGTATTGTATTATCATCCGGTGTAGACGGGCAAGGCGCTGTTAATTTCATATATGATGATATGAACGCGACGGTACTTTATTCTAAAATAGCCGATTCGTCGTTGCCAACCGAAATACAGGGAGAACGCGGAAATATAACGTTAGACCGGATCAACATTATCGGAAAGGTAGGCTTTACTCCCCGGCTACAAGCTGTGTCGGGCAAAGGGAAAAAGGCTGCAATCGAAGATATCAGCGCAATTACCGATAAAGATGAATATTATTATGAAGTGGCCGAATTTATGAACCTTATCCGATCCGGTAAGCGGGAATCAGCAATTAATTCACATGAAAACTCGCTCATCACGTTGGAGATAATCGACGAGGTGCGCCGCCAATTAGGAGTGGTTTATCCGGCTGATTCGGGAAGTATCTGATTTTGAATTGGACAGAAACTATTTTTTCGTTGATGTTTTTTTTGTGGTTGTAACCAAAACGTAATATATATCAGTTGTAAAGTAACGATTCCTAAATGATAACGTGATATTGTCCTCCTACTTTTGCTACAAGTTAAGATAAGTATCAAAAGAATGGACAAAGCAACGAAATATAAAAAGCTACTCTCCCTCATTTCCATTAGTTTTTTCACTTTTACCGTTTATGCACAGACAGGTATTATTAGCGGAAACGTTGCTGATACCAAATATAAGGAACCGCTGATAGGCACGACGGTCATGATCGAAGGCGCCACGATTGGGGCGGTAACAGATAGAGAAGGTAATTTCCGGATAGAGAATGTACAACCGGGTAAATATGCTGTTTCGGTATCGTATGTATCGTATGAGAAGCAAACGATCGCTGATGTGACGGTCGTTGCCGGCCAGGAGACGCCGTTGACGATTCTTTTGTTGGACGCAGGACTACAATTGCGAAATGTAACGGTTGTTGCCCAGCGGAAACTGGGAACGGAAATGGCCGTATTGAATACCGTGCGCAACAGTCTGCCTGTCGTAAGCGGAATTTCATCCCAGCAAATATCCAAGACACAGGATAGTAACGCTGCCGAAGTTCTTCGCCGTGTTCCGGGTACTACGATTCTAGACGAACGGTTTGTTGTTGTAAGAGGCTTGGCGCAACGTTATAATAATGTATGGTTGAATAACGCCACGATACCAACCAGTGAAACGGATAGCCGCGCTTTTTCATTCGATGTCCTTCCCTCTTCATTAATAGATAACATGATGGTTTACAAGAGCCCTTCGGCGGAGTTGCCGGCCGACTTTTCCGGAGGGTTTGTAAAAGTATTGACGAAGAATATACCAGACGGAAACACATTCGATATAGCATACCAGATAGGTTTTAACCCCCATTCGTCGTTCCGGGATTTCCAATTAACGAAAGGATATGCAAGTGATTATTTCGCTTTTGGAGCAGGTGGCCGTAAATTATCAGGGAATTTCCCCTCCCATTTGAAGGATGTACCGGTATCCGATGCGGCGGAATTTACGCAGAAGGAGAATAAAGGTTGGGGAATTAAGTATTTTACAGCGCTTCCTGAGCAAAAACTTACGCTGGTGATGAACCGGGTATGTGAGTGGAACGATTTTAAGATAGGAAATATCACAAACCTCAATTACAGTACGGGTTATGACTATTATGAAACAAGTAACAATAATTTCCTTTCGTATGATTTGGCGGGCAACCAGTCATCTTACCGTTTTCGTTATGATGATATGCAATATAAGAACACGGTTAAATGGGGCGCTTTGTTCAACTGGTCGCTGCTAAAAGGAAATAATAAATATGAATTCCGTAACTTTTTTAATCAACGGGGAACAACCTCTTTGTCACAACGGCAAGGAACAGATTATTATTCCGACGAAAATATTCGTAAATGGGAGTCGCTTTATACCTCGCGAACCACCTATTCAGGACAAATAAGCGGTGAACATCGTGTAAAAGAAAATGCCGGCAAACTAGACTGGACGGTAGGATATGCTTTTGCCAAGTATGATGAACCAGACCGTAAAGATGTAAAGCTTATCGAACGGGAGAAGAATGGAGAAAAAGGATATTACGTGTCCGACCCGACTCGTTATTATCAGGAATTGAGAGACCATGGCATATCGGTAGCGCTTAATTATGAGCATACAGTTACTGTTTCGGATATGTTTTCTCCCGTGTTGCTTGCCGGAATGTACGGAGAATATAAAGACCGCGGTTTCAATGCCCGCCGTTTTGTTTATAATCTGCTGGGTTCGGGATACGACCGTTATGCGGAATGGGATTATCGTTCCCTTTTCTCCGATGGAAATATAGCAGCAGATAAAATATATATGAAAGAGAGTACGAATAAGAGCGACTCGTATACATCCGGCAATCAAGTTGGGGCAGCCTATGTATCGACCCAATTGAATTGTGGGGATAACCTGGACGCGAATGTCGGAATACGAATGGAATATTATACGTTGCGCTTGGATGGTTATGAAGCAGACGGCATCAAGCCAGTGAGAATGGATGAACATTTTGTTGATTTCTTCCCCTCCTTGAATGTGTCATACAAATTGAATGACAAACACCAGATACGTGCCGCGTACGGACGCTCCGTCAACCGAGCTGAATTCAGGGAGATAGTCCCCTATGTTTATTATGATTTTATGTTGAATGCAAATATATCGGGTAATGTGGATTTGAAGAATGCTTACGCAAACAATGTGGATATCCGGTATGAGTTTTATCCCTCACAAGGTGAAACCTTGACAGTGGGCGCCTTTTATAAAAATTTCAGCAATCCGATAGAACAGACATTCAATGAAGCAGGATCGGGTTTGCAATATACCTTTCATAATGCCGGGCAAGCCAAGGCGATAGGGGTTGAGATGGATATCAAAAAGCAACTTGATTTTATCGGGATGAAAGATTTCGGTTTTGTCTTTAATGGAGCCTATATCTATAGTAAAGTTGAGTTTGAAGAAGGATCTTTTGAACGAAACCGTCCCATGCAAGGGCAATCGCCTTATCTGGTCAATGCCGGATTGTTTTACCAGCAAGACGAATCGGGCTTTTTTGCTTCCCTATTGTATAACCGGATAGGTAAACGCATTGAGACGGTAGGGATTCCCAAACAAAATCCGAATGATGATATCCCCGATATTTATGAAATGCCCCGCAACTCTCTCGACCTCAGCTTTTCGAAAAGATTCGGCAAATATGTCGAAGTAAAAGGCGGCGTGAAAGATCTATTGAATGCAAAAACAGAATATAAGCAATTCCTTACGTTAACAGAATCGTCGGGAGAAAAACGGGAGGTGGAACAACTGATACGCAGCTTTCGTCCCGGAATAACTGTGAACATAGGCGTGACAGTAAAGTTTTAATTCGAGAATTATATTTACTAAACTAAAATTAGTTTTATTATGAACAAGTTTCTTTTAAAAGGAGTGGTAATGATACTGTGTATGTCCACCCTGTTTGTTACAACCTCTTGCGGTGATGATAACAACGACCCCGTAACTGTAAAAGTAACAAGTGTTAGTCTTGACAAGACAACGGCAGAGCTGAAACCGGATGGTATGTTGAAGTTAACGGCAACCGTTCTTCCGGAAAATGCAAGTAATAAAAAGGTAAACTGGACTTCTTCCGATGAAGCAATTGCTTCTGTAGACGGAAATGGAAATGTGACCGCCAAGGCAGAAGGAGAAGTAGCTATTCATGTAAGGACAGAAGACGGCAATTTTAGTGCGACTTGTAATCTGACAGTCACAGAAGAAGCAATAGAATCTAAACGTGTTGTCCTGGAAGGTGAAATCAAATCCGATATGACATTGCGTTCGATAGATGCAAACCTTTTAAGAGGTTTTGTATATATTACGGAAGGAGTTACTCTTACGATTGAGCCGGGAACAATCATTAAAGGGGAAAAGACCAGCATGGGCTCTTTAATCGTAGAGCGTGGCGGAAAAATAATAGCCGAAGGTTCCAAAGATGCACCTGTCGTATTTACCTCCGACCAGCCGAAAGGATCGCGTACCTATGGTGATTGGGGCGGGATTATCCTTTGCGGAAAAGCTCCGGTGAACAATACGTCGGAACCACAAATAGAAGGAGGCCCTCGTTCCAAGTATGGAGGGACTGATCCAGCGGATAATTCGGGTACATTAAAATATGTGCGTGTCGAATTTGCCGGCTACCCGTTTGAACCGAACAAGGAGATTAACGGCCTGACATGCGGTGGAGTAGGTAGCGGAACTACGATTGAATATGTGCAAGTGTCTTATTGTGGCGACGATTCCTTTGAATGGTTTGGCGGGACAGTGAATGCCAGGCATTTAATTGCTTATAAAGGATGGGATGATGAATTTGATACAGATTACGGATATCAAGGAATGTTGCAGTTTTTGTTGGGTATTCGTGATTCTAAACATGCGGATACTTCTAAGTCGAATGGATTTGAATCTGATAACGACAGCGAAGGTTCGGGGAATACTCCTCTCACCAGACCCGTATTTTCAAATGTCACATTAATCGGTCCGCTTTACGGCGAATCGAAAGGGAAACCGGAAGATGATATTTTTTATGTGACGGAAGATGCTGCAAATGGTGCGAAAGGCGGTTCTTTCCAGGCTGCTATGCATATTCGCCGTAATTCGTCTTTGAACGTGTACAACGCCGTGTTTATCGGTTGGCCGTATGGACTGTTCCTTGATAAAGCCAATGAAAGCGCTGTAGTGAAGAATGTTATTTTTGCCGGTATGTGGGAGGATTTCAGGGATGAAGCAAGTGGAAATTATTTCAGTTCCGAAAATCTGCATAACAGGCTACTGGCATCAACGAATGATATCATGGCAAGAGACGGTGATTACTCGTCTGTTGTTGTAGACAAAATCACCGGAGCAGACTTCTCGGATGCCGTGTTGGGTAATTCATTTTTCCAAAAAGTCACCTACAAAGGCGCCTTTAACGGAACAGACGATTGGACGGAAGGATGGGCGAACTTCGATCCTAACAATACAGATTATTAATTATTTGCAGAAAGAGGTGTACCAATGCAAGATTCTTAGGTACACCTTGTTGTTACTTGTTACTCTTCCGAATCGAAATCAAAGTCAAAATCGAAATCGTCGTCGGTAAACTGTTCCAGTTCCCGGCGATCTTTTTTTGTCGGTCGGCCCATCCCTTTGGCGCGGTTTACAAAACCTGAGATTTTATTCATTTCCAGTATTTCATATTGTTCGGGAGGAGTGACGTTTTCCATGTACTCAAGAACCAACTTGGCTCCCATGCGCCGTTCTGTCAGCCCCAATACTTTAAAAGAGTAGGTGACCGGAGGTTTTCTGACTTCAATGATATCCCCTAACTTTATCATCCGCGAAGGTTTTACATTGACACCATTAATCATTATCCGGTTCTTTTTGCACGCCTCAGCTGCAATTGTACGGGTTTTGAAAATGCGGGTAGCCCACATCCATTTGTCTATTCTTACTTCTTCCATAATTTATTGGGTAGTGATAGTTGATCTTTTGCTACTGACTACTATTTCTGTTAACTATCAACTACCTATTATTAAACTGGTTCATCGTAACCTGCACTCCTGAAAGGCAGAAACTTTTTATTATTTCTACAGCAC
The DNA here is from genome assembly GCA_031255855.1 of Tannerellaceae bacterium. Classification (GTDB taxonomy): domain Bacteria; phylum Bacteroidota; class Bacteroidia; order Bacteroidales; family Tannerellaceae; genus DFXE01. The sequence continues at coordinate 13,705 of JAIRRS010000076.1, forward strand.
GTTGCATCTTCTCGGGCATGACTTCCATTTCTTCAGGGTCAAACATAGAGAGTACGAAGCCTACTTGTCCTCCACGGGGGAAATCATTTCCGATGCCGAATCGTAAACGGCAGTATTCCTGTGTACCCAATATTTCTTCGATATTCCTCAAACCATTATGTCCGGCATGGCTTCCTTTGGGTTTTAACCGTAATGTACCGAAAGGGAGAGCCAAATCGTCGACGGCAACCAACAGGTTCTCTACCGGGATGTTCTCTTTCTGCAACCAGTAACGGACAGCCAACCCGCTAAGATTCATAAACGTGTTTGGCTTGAGCAGAATCATCTCTTTATTTTTGACACGTACTTTGGAAATGGCTCCGTAACGGGCTTCTGTAAAAGGCATTCCTGCATCTTCGGCTACTGCATTTACAATACGAAACCCTATGTTATGACGTGTACCCCAATACTTTGGTTCAAAATTACCTAATCCGGCTATTAAGTACTTCATGTTTGTAAAGATAAAAAAAGGGAAGAACATCCATAGAACGCTCTTCCCCTTAATATTGTTTGAAATTGTATAATCTTGATTATTTGTTGGCAGCGGCGGCGGCAGCTCCACGGGCAGCACGCGTTAACTTAACAGCACATACAACAGCATTCTTAGCATTTATCAATTCTAACTTGTCGAAATGAAGAGAGCCTACTTGTATTGTCTTACCTAAACCTAAGTTGGTAATGTCGATAACCAATTGTTCGGGGATATCTTTGTACATAGCCTTAACTTTCAGTTTTCTCATTTCAAGGCTTAATTTACCCCCGGCTTTCACACCTTCTGAGTGTCCTTCCAGTTTCACCGGAATTTCGATAACAATTGGTTTGTTTTCGAATATTTCCAAAAAGTCGATGTGTAGTATGGAATCTTTTACCGGTTGGAATTGCATGTCCTTAACCATTGCCATTACCTTTTTGTTGTCTTCTAAGGTAAGTTCTACAAGGAATACTTCAGGAGTATAAACCAAATTACGTATGGCATCTTTAGTGACACTGAAGTTGGTTACGATAACACCTTTTCCATCACCTGTTTCTACTAATGTTTCACCTTTGTTTAATTTACCTTCAAACGGCAAACTGACGGGTTCGCTTCCATATAAAATAGCCGGTATGCGGCCTTCGTTGCGGATTGCTTTTGTAGCTTTTTTTCCGACTGTTTCCCTGGGGGTTCCTTCTAATTGAAACGTTTTCATTTTTTTTCTTTTTTTGTGTTACTCAAAATTAGTTGTTGCTTCCTAATTTCCCATCACACGAGGCTGGGCTTAAAAAAGCGTTGCAAAGGTATGATTTATATTTGTATTTACAAAACTCCGTATTCAATAAAATTGCCGGATTAGTGATGATTGTTGTAAATTAATCGGGTAAAGAAAGAATGCCGATTGCTATTTTTTTTATATTTGTTTTTCTATTTAAAAATGTGGTATTATGAAGAAAGGATTGTTTCGTTTAACGGCTGTCTTTTGGCTATTATCAATAGGGCTGGCTTATGCGCAAACTGGTTTGACGGGAAATAAAAATACATGGCGTATTATGAGTTATAATATCCGTAATGCAATAGGGATGGATAATGTTGTCGACTACCGGCGTATAGCTGACGTGATTAACCGGAACAATCCCGATATTGTAGCCCTTCAGGAAGTAGATAGTGCAACGACCAGAAGCAATCTGGATGTGCTGAAAGAATTGGCCGAACGAACGCTTATGCACCGGATATATGCACCGGCAATCAACTTTGGTGGAGGCAAATATGGGGTTGGAATGTTGAGTAAGGAGGAACCTTTGAACTATAAATATATTCCGTTGCCGGGCAGGGAAGAGCAGCGTGTTTTGCTGATTGTTGAGTTCCAACATTTCGTGATGGCTTGTACGCATCTTTCACTTACGGAAGAAGACCGTTTGGCGTCGCTTTCTGTTTTTCGACAAGAGGCCGAAAATATGTCGAAATTATTTATAATTGCCGGAGATTTGAATGATAAGCCCGAATCTCCTGTTATAAAGGAATTGGAAAAAGATTTTGTAATCTTTTCTGATATGAAAAAACCGACATTTCCGTCGGATAAACCAACAGAAACAATCGATTATTTGGCCCTCTATGCCAAGAAATCTCACGCTTTCTCAAAAATATCCAGCCAGGTCGTGAATGAGCCTGTAGCTTCCGACCATCGTCCTATTTATTCCGATATTCGTTTAAAGGCAACGGCCGACGTCATCTTTTATAATCGCCCGTATCTTCAAAATCCGGTGAATAATGGGATAACGATTATGTGGCAAACCACCGTGCCTGCCTATAGCTGGGTGGAATACGGTATGGATACGTTGAACCTGAAAAAAGCACATACATTGGTAGACGGGCAGGTGATTTGTAATGATTTACATAATAAAATCAGGATAGATGGACTGGTGACCGGACAAAAATACTATTATCGTGTTTGCTCCAAAGAGATAACCGTTTATGAGGCGTATAGGAAAGATTTCGGTGAAACGGCTGTTTCTCCTTTTTATAGTTTTACACTGCCTTCGTCCGAGACAAAAGACTTTACGGCTGTTATATTTAATGATTTGCATAAACAGGAAGCCACGTTGAACGCGCTTTACAAACAGGTAGAGAATGTCCCGTATGACTTTGTCGTATTTAATGGTGATTGTATTGACGATCCGGCCACAGAACAGGAAGCGCTAACCCATCTTAAAATGCAGTGCGAAAAAGTAGACGCCCAAAACGTGCCTGTATTTTATTTGCGTGGAAACCACGAGATAAGGAATGCCTATTCCATTGGTTTGCGTGAATTGTTTGATTATGTAGGCAATAAAACATATGGAGCTTTCGACTGGGGCGATACGCGTATCGTAATGCTGGATTGTGGTGAAGACAAACCCGACGCTACGCCGGTTTATTATGGACTGAACGATTTTGCCCAATTGCGCCTGGATCAGGTACGTTTCCTTGAAAAGGAATTGCAGGGCAGTGATTTCAAACAAGCATCGCGGCGTGTGCTGTTGAACCATATTCCTTTGTATGGCAATGTGGATGATTATCGTCCTTGTTCTGAATTGTGGGGACGTTTATTAGAGAAAGCCCCGTTCGATATCAACATAAGTGCACATACCCATCGTTTTGCCCATCTTCCGAAAGGAACTGCCGGAAATAACTTCCCGGTGGTAATCGGAGGAAGTCAGCGTATGGAAACGTCTACTGTGATGGTGCTTCAAAAGAAAAGGAATGGTATGGCATTAAAGGTGTTGAATACCAAAGGCGAAGTATTACTTGATTTAAAACTATAAATTGAAATGGAATTGAAAATAGAACAACCATTTCTAATTCTTAAAATATATGGATATGAAGACCCCGATGAGAAATTTATTGCTGTTTCCTTTTTTAGTGCTATCTCTTGCTCTTACCTCTTGTTCGCAACCTAAACCCAAACGTTATGCCGATGGCATGCAGCGTGGTGTTCCTGAAAACGAAGGAGTGGTTTCACATGGTATTACCGATTTTCTGGAAGAAATTGATAATCATGAATTGGAACTGCATAGCTTTATGTTCCTAAGGCATAATAAAGTGATAGCTGAAGGATGGTGGTATCCTTACAGGCCGACTATTAACCATATCATGCACTCTGTCAGCAAGACGTTTACTTCTACAGCCATAGGTTTTGCCATGAAAGAGAAATTGCTGACAGTAGATGATAAAGTAATTTCATTTTTCCCGGATGATGTGCCTCCGGCCATATCTCCTAATCTGGAAAAGATGACAATAAAACATCTGCTCACCATGACTGCCGGACATGAAACAGCTCCGGTCTTTTATATGTCTTCTCCGAATTGGGTAAAAGATTTTTTGGCAGCGCCTGTAGTTAATGAGCCGGGTACGATTTTTCAATATAGTTCGTATGCCACATATATGTTGTCGGCTATTATTCAGAAGGTGACCGGAATGACAACTTTTGATTATTTGAAACCTCGTTTGTTTGATCCTTTGGACATAACTGATATCAAATGGGAGGAAGGAACTCAGGGTATCTCTGCCGGAGGCTGGGGAATGCGTATAAAAACAGGTGATATGGCTAAGCTTGGCAGGTTTTACCTGCAAAAAGGCAAATGGGGGGAGAAGCAGTTACTGCCCGAATCGTTTATAAAAGAAGCTACTTCGGTGCACATCTATCAGATAGCTGAAACCACTTTCGAACAGGAAATGCATGATGATTGGGCGCAAGGCTATGCTTATCAGATTTGGCGTTGTACGCATAATGCTTACAGGGCCGACGGAGCCAACGGGCAGTTTATTATTGTAATGCCCGATCAGGATGCTGTTATCGCAATTACCGCCCGTGTTTCGGACACACAGAAAGTTTTGTCGTTGATATGGGAACATATTTTTCCTTCTTTTATGGACAAACCATTGAAGGAAAATAAAGAATCGAACGATATGCTTGTTTCCAAACTAAGTTCATTGCAAATACCCGACCCGTTCCGTACCGATGAAACAATAACGATACCGAAACAGACGACTTGTACATATACGATAGAATCGAATGAACAACAGATTCACACCGTGTCGTTTGAGTTCAATGGGCAAGGTGATTGTTTGTTTACGTTGGCAGGTAATAACGAAACATATTCCTTTAATTTCGGGCAAGATATGTGGCGGTATGGTGAAACGGAGAAGCTAACCCCGTATTTCCTTAATTCCAGAAGAAATCCGAAAGGCATGCCGCCTTTTGATATTGCCGGTTATGGAAGTTGGACGAAAAAAGATGAACTTCAACTCCGCTTATTGTACCTTACTGATGCTGTGGATGAAACATACAGTTGTAAATTTGAAGGAGACGGAGTGAATATTACAATCACAAATAGCGTACAACCGGGGGATCCCCCTCTTGTATTAAAAGGAAAATTGCAGTAAAAATCAGTATAAATCTAATAGAAACGTTATGAAAACAAGTTTTTTAAGGCGATTATTTGGCCTATTTCTTTTATGTGCCGTATGTATTTCTTTAGTTGCTCAACGGTCGAATCCGCGATTGATTGTGAGGGCCGACGATATGGGGGCTTTTCATTCGGTGAATGAAGCATTTGTTAAAACGTATAAGGATGGGATCATCACCTCTGCAGAGTTGATGGTGGTTACGCCTTGGTTTCCGGAAGCTGTAAAGATGTTAAAAGAAAACCCGTTGTTAGATGTAGGGTTGCATCTTACCATTACCAGTGAATGGGAAAATATGAAATGGCGTCCGTTGACCTCTTGTCCGAGTTTGACGGATGATAACGGATATTTTTATCCGATGATGAGTCCTAATCCGGCTTATTCGGGGCTGTCGATGGTTGAAAACAAATGGGATATAAAAGAAATAGAACAGGAATTCCGCGCGCAGATTGAACTGGCCCTGAAGAATGTTCCGCAAATCAGCCATTTGTCCGGACATATGTTCTCCACGGGATTTGCCCCCGAGGTGGTAAAACTGGTAAAACGCTTAGGAGAAGAATACAACCTTCCGGCAGTGGACAGGGTGGATGCTATTGCGCAATATGGATTTGAATATGTAGGGTATGACGGTCCGAAACGGACTCCGGCAGAAAAAGAAACTGCTTTCATCAAGCGATTAAATAGCCTGGAGGAAGGAAAAACCTATATGTTCCTCGACCATCCTGCTTTAGACAACGCGGAAGTGGAAACCATTGGTCATATCGGATATGAAGATGTGGCTTTCGATCGTCAGGGGGTTACCGATTTATTTACCAGTGAAAAGGTAAAACAGGCGATAAAAGACAAAGGGATAGAGCTTATAGATTACAATGAACTGCTTAAGTCGCTTCCACGTAGTACGCCCGAAGCCGAAAAGGTGAATGCGAAAGGTATTACTAATTACCTGGAAGCTGTAAAGAAGGCTGGCCAAGATTTGCATAGCTTGATGATTGTCCGGAATGGAAAAGTTGTCGCCGAACATTGGTTGGGTGATAATGCTGCCAATAAGCCGCACGTTATGTTCTCGGTGAGTAAAACGTATACAGCTACCGCTGTTGGTTTTGCTGTATCGGAAGGGAAATTGAAAGTGACGGATAAAATAACGGATCTCATCCCCGAAAAAATGCCCGCTACCATAAATGACAATTTGAAAGCGCTGGAAGTACGTCATTTATTGATGATGTCGTCCGGGCACGATGTAGAACCCCGAATGAACAGGGAAGAAGGAGATGTTGATTGGCTTCAAGCATTTTTTGCTGCTCCGTTTGAACACGAGCCTGGTACGTTCTATGTGTATAACAGTATGGCAACTTATGTGCTTTCTGCTATCGTACAGAAGGTTACGGGCGAAAAATTGATTGATTACCTCTATCCGCGCTTGTTCCGTCCACTGGGAATTGTTGGCGCCACTTGGGATGAAAGCCCGCAAGGCATCAATGTAGGTGGTTGGGGTTTGCAAGTGAAAACGGAAGACATGGCCAAATTGGGCTTGTTTATCCTGCAAAAAGGGAAATGGAACGGCAAGCAATTGCTACCCGAAGCATGGTTCGACGAAGCTACAAGGTCGCATATCGAATCACTCCCGGCAGGAACACGCAGGGAAGATCTGAAAATCAAAAAGAAAGACAGTGATTGGTTGCAAGGCTACGGCTACCAAATGTGGAGAAGCCGGCATAATTCATTCCGTGCCGACGGAGCCCGGGGTCAATACATACTGGTATTGCCCGAAAAAAATACGGTTATCGTAACTACTGCCCAGATAGATGATATGCAGGCGGAACTTAACCTCATTTGGAAACATCTGTTGCCTGCTTTGAAATAGCAGGTGGCATACTTTAGGCATACAATGGCGTTTGCTCGCGGATACGTTATCTCTGCTTCAGGGGCTATCTATCCTTATTGTATTACTATATGTAATGGATTTTTGATTTTCCGGGCAAAATTGTTCATATCATTGTACCAGCTTATAGCATTGGCAAAGCCCCACCGGCTCCAACCTCCACCTGCGTAATAGGTGTAGTTGCTGCCGGGGGGATAATCGGTGATGGCCAAAACGTGTCCGCTGGCATTACGCTCTTTCTTTTCCTTGTCGGAAAATTTGAAAATATTCGCGTCATGAATAGGGGTGGGGAATGCTACCCCTACGTATATTTGCCCGTTTTCAGGATCGTTGTGTTCGGCATAAGCAATGTATCCTGTTTCTTTATTTATCTGGTATTCATTGCTGGGTTCGTGCATTACGATTCCTGTTGCGATTGGAGTGGTTTTGCTCAGATTAGCAAATGACAGTGTGATTTTATTTAGTTGCGAACCGGCATCCAGCGAAATGATTCGGGTTTCAATTACGTTTGGATCGTCTCCGACTACGAATGGGTTATACGTCAACTTTACAGTAAATCGTAATGGGCCGTTGTCTAATATCTCATACGTCTTATAACAATAAGGATAGATAATCGTATCTCCTGACAGCAAGGCAGAAGTACCTGCTCCTAAAGTTGGCCCTACACTATAGAAATCTAATCCGTTGCCATGGTCTATATGGTATGAAACGGAATGGGCCAATGCCTGAGCTGCTTCTTTGTCTGTTTTTCTTACCTCTTCTATTTTAGCCTTTGTTTCGGGGTTAAGTTCAGTAGCATATCGTTTTTCCACTACCGGTTCGGAAACGCGTTTTACCCAGATATCATATCCGAAAGCTCTTTCTCCGGTGGCTTGTAAAGCCGGCCCGTATGTCCGAAAAGCAATTTTGTCGTTTTCCCATGCGATATCATCCAATCGTTCCGGATAATGCTTTCCACATGCAATGGTGGTATAATTGTTGGGTTTACCGGCTTCCACATAATAATTAGCCAGTGCATGCTCTTGTAAAGTAACGGGGAATATAATTTTTTTGTCGTAAGTAATTTGGTACGGAACCTGATTCCCTTTATGATCGGTAATGACAAAGCTCTCATCCCCCAATATAGCGGAGATACTTTCTGCTTCTATCTCGGCAAGTTCGTTTGTCCGTTCCAATGACGAGGTGTTTGAAACCGAAATAATGATTGTTTTTTTGTTATTGCATGCAGCTAATACAGAGATAATTAGCAGTAAACCGGTTATTTTTCTCATGATTCATTATGATTGTTTCCGATGTAAAAGTATGAATATTTTTCGGATTTCGGTGATGGTGGATAATTTTCATTGGGATGATTTTGGAGAAATATCCAGATGATTTTCCAAAATCATCCCAATGAAACCGGGAAGTCATCCAGATGAATTTCCAAACTTTGCATACAGGAAGAAACTGCCTGAGAATTACCTCTTCAGGTGATTGGGAAACACAATAAAAGAAGTACTTTTATCCGCGTTTAATTTTGAAGAAATGAAATATTAGTAATCAAATAAAAAAAAACGAAAATGGTTAACTTTTCACTCAAAGGAAAGATAGCGCTTGTAACAGGCGCTTCATATGGAATTGGTTTTGCTATTGCATCGGCCTTGGCGGAAGCGGGCGCTACTATTGTGTTTAATGATATATCTTCGGATTTGGTACAAAAAGGATTGGATGCTTACAAAGAAAAGGGCATCCAAGCGCATGGATATGTCTGTGATGTGACGGATGAAGCGAAAGTGAACGAGTTGGTGTCGAAGGTGGAAGAGGAGGGGATAGGTGTAATAGATATTTTGGTGAACAATGCCGGAATTATCAAGCGTATACCTATGCATGAAATGACTGCTGCTGAGTTTCGCCAGGTTATTGATGTAGACTTGAATGCTCCTTTTATAGTGGCCAAGGCTGTCATACCGGGCATGATAAAGAAAGGAGGAGGGAAAATCATTAATATTTGTTCCATGATGAGCGAATTAGGGCGCGAAACCGTATCGGCTTATGCGGCGGCAAAAGGCGGATTAAAAATGTTGACCCGGAATATAGCTTCGGAATACGGATCATACAACATTCAATGCAACGGGATAGGCCCAGGCTATATCGCTACTCCACAAACAGCCCCTTTGCGCGCGGAAGGTCATCCCTTTCATTCGTTTATTATTTCCAAGACTCCGGCTGCACGCTGGGGGACTCCGGATGATTTGAAGGGGCCGGCTTTATTTCTGGCATCTGAAGCGTCAAATTTCGTGAATGGACATATATTATATGTAGATGGAGGTATTTTGGCTTATATTGGTAAACAACCATAAATAGCGAAGCAAACGTGGCATCGTTGATATCAATGTACAATTTGGACGTTGCATGGTTAACATGTGTTAATGTTGTAAATGTTTATTTTGTAATATCTATTTTTGCTAATAATCCAAAAACACGAATTATGAATAAAATTTATATTTGTTTGATTGTAATACTATGCACCTGCTTGTGTTTCTCTTGTAAAACTAAAAAAATAGCATATGATAACTCTACCAAAGAAGCAATCTCCCAATACAGAATAAAATATTTAACCTATAGTGATGAAACTATTTATTCTTTCAAGCACTATAAGTTTGGCGTTAATTATGAAGCTATTAATCAGGCAGTAGTCACAAAAGAGGCTTGGGTATTAAGATACTGTGCCGCTAGATCTTTAGGGAATGTCAATCGAGTAAAAGAAAGAGACAGTTGGTATTTGGAAGAAAGAATGTCATTATTGGCAATTCCTCCAAATATGAAAAAGAACGACAAAAAAGACCTAAAAAACAATCTTGATAATCTTTTTGAGACCTATGACAAACTGTATAATGATGTGGAAACATTAAACGACTATATAGAAAATTCTGAATATTTAGAAGATAAAGACCTTTCGCATGTAACGTCATTGAAAAATGCTATCGACAAGGGTATAGAATTATTCAATGAGTATAATGATTACATTATCTCCAAATTGAATAGTTGTCTCAAATAACTGATCGGAGACACTCAAAGCCAATCGTTTCTGATTATCAATTAATTACCCTATTTTTCCGTTCCTTGTTTTTCTGTTGGAAGTTTGAGAAGTATAGTGAACGAAAAATATTGTATAACAAAAAGTACACATTATTTCCTGAATATGAATATATTGTGTAGTTTTGTTACAGCAATAAACAAGTTTGCGACAATTTTGGTTAACGCAGAGAGAAAACATAATGAAATTGAAAACTATGAGTTGGCATGGAGAAAGTAGAAGAGGATTTTGGACGGAGAAAATCACTATTGATGCAACAAATATCATAAAGATGTTGATTGGCAAAAAATAAATTTATAGGTCCCAATAATTTAAATATTTATGAATAAAACCAAGTTTTTTTTAATAACGTCATTTGCATTGACATTGTTTTCATGCAGTAATGACACGAATGTTCCGGCAAAAGATGAAAAATTGGCCGGAGAGTTGACCGCAATAGCGACGAGAGCGGGAAGTTCTGATAGCGTGATTGATTCGTCCGTTCCGGAACATCCGAACTATCCGCAAGACAAGGAGCCCGTTCCGGAAGGAGGAGGGGAACTTCCTCTTTATGAAGGCCCCTTCGAAGATGAAATATTAGCCTTTACCGGAAATGATATTAAATCTTTTAATGTTGTAACAAGGGAAATTGTATTTAACGATCCTTCAACGGCAGACTACCTTAATACACGTATTTTTGGCCTGTTTGTCTACCTGGCATTTTATTTGGACGAAAACTTGCTAGGTGTGATAAATGTATATTCTCCGATTTCCAGTTACAGGTATAATGATCTGGTTTTTGTCAGACAGGGTTCCAAATTTTATCTATTGGATGGCTATCCTTTAGATGAGAATTTAGGACCTAATGAGAGAAATGCTTTGCAATTGCGAAAAGAAAACGCACAAAAACGAAAAGCAGAATGGGATATTTTTATCAAATATCTGAGTGATGCAGGGAAAATTGTAAGATAAATATTTATCAAAGCAGTTAATTGATAAGTGACTTTATATACTTTTCTTACATTGGACTCACGTTAATTATAGCAACCATGCAAACTATTTACCCGCTGATTACCGCTGTCTGCTGCATCTGCTGCACAACGTTCATCCATGCACAAAACACCTGTCCTATGGATCATCTCCCGGAACACTACCAATCCTATCACCTCACCGAACGCCTCAACTTTGAAGGCGAAGACCTCTACGATTACATAAATGGAGGCGCAGAACTCTATCTCTCTTACGGACTTACAAAAATGACCGGAGCCAAGTACAACGCAGAAAACCTGCCGCAAATTACCGTGGAAATCTACGAAATGACCTCGCCCAAAGACGCTTTCGGCGTCTATACGCAAAGTCGCGACCGGGAAGAACACGAATTTGGCCAGGGGTCGCAGCGTTTCAATGATTTTATCCTCTTCTGGAAAGGCCGGTTTTTCGTGGTCATCAACACCCACAAGGCTACGCCCGAAAGCTCCGAAGCCATCCGTCATTTCGCCACTCTCACAGACCGGGCCATTTCAGCCGAATCCTTCCTACCCGACCTCGTAAACGCCCTTCCTTCTGAAGGACTTATACCTGGCGGCTACCTGTATTTCCATCATTACATTTGGCTCAATGCCTACTTCTTTATCGCCGACTACAACATTGTGAACATCACCGATAGCACCGACGCAATCCTGGCCAAGTACGGTCCGCCCGAAGCCCGTTGCTACCTGCTTTTGGTGGAATATTCCACGGCCTCTGAAGCCGCTGCCGCCGCCCTTCAGCTCCAAAAAGGCTTCGCCCCCGAACTCCGCCCCGGCGACCCCTTCGTGCTCATGGAAGACGGTACCTGGTTTGCGCTCCGCCAAAAGGAAAACCGCCTCATCGCCGTCTTTAACGGCAGCACCCGGCAGCAGGTGGAAGCCCTGTATCACTCCGCATTTTAGTCACCTTTAAATTAATAAACTGTATGAAAACCTTTTCTCGCCGTGAATTACTGAAAACGACGGTTGCTATGGCCGCCGGCAGTTCCCTGCTTTTAAGCCGTCCCGTCAAGGCCTGGGCGCACAAAAGCGCACAAGCTTCTAAAGTTGTACTCATCCGGGAGCGCAACCTGTTTGCCACCAGCCCTTCGCCCGACCCCGACCTCTGTGCGCAGATGCTCGACCGTGCCCTTTGCAGCCTGACAGACCGGAAAGATCCGGCAGAAGCCTGGGCTTCCATCCTCAAACCTACCGACGTGGTGGGCATCAAAACGAACGTCTGGAAAGAGCTCCCCACGCCGCCTGAGATGAACGACCTGCTCGTAGCGCGTGTCCGGAGCGTGGGAATCCGTGAAGAGGACGTCAGCGTTGATGACCGGGGCGTCAAGACCAACCCTGTCTTTGTGCGATCCACTGCGCTAATCAACATCCGGCCCATGCGCACCCATGCCTGGTCTGGTGTCGGCAGCTTGTTGAAGAACTACATCACCTTTGCCGAGAAACTACCCGATTACCACGACGACTCCTGTGCTTCCCTGGCCACGTTGCACGACCTGCCTTTGGTAAAGGGTAAAACGCGCCTTTACATCCTGGTGCTCTTCACGCCCCAGTTTCATCACCTGGCCGCCAGTACCTTTTCCGAGGAATTTACCTGGCAATACAACGGCCTGGCGATTGGTTTCGACCCGGTTGCCGTCGACTCCGTGGGCCTGCGAATCATTGAGGCCAAACGCAGAGAACATTTCAGGGAAGACCGCCCGCTCAATCCGCCTGCCAAACACATCGCCTTAGCCGATGCCCGCTACCACCTCGGCACTGCTGACCCAGCGAAAATCCAACTGACCAAGCTGGGCTGGGATGAAGATTCTTTTGTTTAGTGTATCTTTCTATAAATGATTGCCGGCGCGGATTTCCGAATCCGTGCCCTTCCCATCATT
>JAIRRS010000084.1 GCA_031255855.1 Tannerellaceae bacterium
ACGGTGGCCTCGTGAGCGTGGATTACGGCAGCAACGACCTCCGTGCTTTCGGCAGGAGTGTCAGGTGCATAGCGGAGTGAGTTAAGAACTAAGAGTTAAGAACTAAGAGGTGCAGGTAACTGCATCTCTTTTCGATTTCTGTTCAGTATGCTAATTCTTAATAAAACCAACAAAAAAACAAAAAGGTGTGATTTGTAAAAAGATTAGCCGATTTGAGCAATAAAAATCGGAAAAAGTAATTAACTTTGCGGCCGGATACAAAGTACTTGTAAAACAATTAATGAATTATACGAACTTCACGGACAAAATAAGCGAAAAAAATCGGTTTCCTTTTCCTTCTTTATTTTGAACATTTGGAAGTTAAGCGTATTTATTGGAACTATTTAATCTTATTATGTATTTACGGGCGCGAATACACAAAAAATTCGCATAGACTTATTCAAGTGCTATTTCTATTTGCAAGAAATAGAAGATAGCTTTTTTCGTCTTGCCGACGGCAGGACTCCCGCAGAGATAAAAATACATGGTCGTAATCGACCGGAATAATTATATAAAGTAATAACACAATGCAAAAAGAGATGAAAAGATTAAAGATGACCGGAGCGGCACTTATCATGGTGCTGTCGATTGGCGCGTCGTCCGTGTGCGCGCAAGTGACAATAGGTGCAATTTTAGACCCGAACGAAGGGACTATGCTTGACTTGAAACAATGGGTGCCGGACACGGATAACGCCACGGCTACCAAGGGCATGATGCTTCCTCGCGTACAACTGACCGACTTGAACAAACTTTACCCGATGTTTCAGGCTAACTACAACCCGGCTGAAAACAGCAAGCATGTCGGCCTGATGGTGTATCATACACAAGATTCATGCAAACCGCTCTTTCCCGGAGGAATTTATGTCTGGAACGGCACTAAATGGACGCCGTTTATGAATGACAGTGGTAACAGTAGAAACTCGATGACCGACAATAGAGATGGCAACACATACTACATAGGTAATTTCGGCAGTGCCGGTACGTGGATGACCGAAAACCTGCGTTACATACCAACCGACACGAACTGCTATCCCGGTTACACACATAACGGGGCCGCCTTCGTCGGCCCTCATCCGGATAAGCGTTATGCGTTCCCGAACCCGGTACCCGGCGCGGCGTACCCTACCGCATCAGACAACCTTACTGCCATTGAAATTGATTGGAAAGCGCGAGCGCACACGGGCGTATTGTATAATTGGCCTGCGGCTCTTAATATCGGCAACGAAATAGCTGATCCGGTAAACCTTCACCAGGGTGAGGGAGGCATCAACGAGGGTCCATCATCGTATGTTCGCGGCGTTTGCCCGGTAGGTTGGCACGTCCCCAGTGATAAGGAATGGAATGACTTGGAAGAGGTGATTGCCCTAAGTGCTGCGGGCGTTTATTCGTCAGATGGGGCGGCTGATTGGCCTGTAGATGCTAATGGAAAGAAGGTTTACCGGACTACCGTCGGTGCTCGCGGTAACCATGGGACGAAGATGAAAAACGTGCCGCCGGGGAGCATAGGCAACAATGGCTCAAGTAAGACTGCTGATATGGGCGGGTTTGACGTGTTCCTCGTGGGCGACGTGAGCAGTGGTACCAGCAACGACTTCGGGTGGGAAACGAACTTCTGGTCTAGTAGCTCCAACGATAGCAACATCGGGTGGAACCGATTCTTGATTTACGGTCAAAGTGCCGTGACCCGGGGCAGCAGCTCCGCCTCGAGCATGTTTAGTGTGCGTTGCAAGAGAGATAATTAACTAATAACAAATACCTTAAAAACACGGCCCTGCAATGCGGGTCGTGTTTCAGTTTTAATTATTGTTCTCTCAAAGCAAAAAGGAGATTGTAAATTTGTCTTATTTGGTACAATTTTATACTTTTGTCGCTCGAAGCCCGGATGGCGGAATTGGTAGACGCGTTAGTTTCAGGGACTAGTGTAAGTAATTACGTGCAGGTTCGAGTCCTGTTCCGGGTACGAAACAGAAAATTAAGCCCTTGACTATCAATAGATAGTCGAGGCTTTTTTTATTATAGGGCAACGGTTGACGGCATTTGCAATTAATCCATTTAAGTGTTGAGGGTGACTTATAATGATGCTAATAACGATACCCGCAAGGATAATTATCACAACTTCCTTGCGGTTCTTTTCATTTAATCATCATAAAATTACTTTTTGTTCCACGTTTTCTTTGTTGTTCCCTCTGTTAATTGAATGGCATACGTCTCCTTTGAAAAGCCGGAGATAGAAACTACAATAGAAAAAGTAGGTATTTTGTTTTCATTGAAGTACTGAATAAATATAAAAATTCATATTCTTTAATTGATAATTCCACCCGGTTCGACAGTAAATGTAGCTCCTGGTTCAACAAAAAACACAGTAGGGTCTTTCAACGTTAAAGTGCCTCCCGATTTGACTGTCAGATTACATCCCGATTTTACAATTAGTTTATTGCTTTCGGATAACTTAAGTGTTTTTTCAATTATCAAAGAAGCTCCATTATTTACCGTTATCATTCCATTATATGGCGCCTCGAATATATTTGCTATAGTTAATATAGCTCCGGAAGAAATGGTAATATCCCTGTATAACTTCAAATTGAAATCCCAAACTTCACTGGAATTGATTACTAAAGGAGTCGGAGAGTAAGTTTCCTTTTTTACGTATTTTCGGGTGGATTTTAAAGCTAATGTCCTGTGCATTTGCCCGGCTTGCATAGGTGAAAAATATCGTTGGACAGCACTGCCGCCCATTACATTATTTGTAATCTTACTCGCATTGGGAATTGTGTTGTCAAACGGATTGACCCAACTCACTATATGTGGACATGTCGAATTGGTAATAGGCCCAAAAATATCGGAAAGATATTCTGATGTATTGGTGGTTTTTGTACATCCTTGACCACAAGAACCGGAACAACATACAACATCTGCTCCACCGCCACAATATGTATGCTCTAGACCAAGATTATGAGCTATTTCATGCGCCAACAACGAACCGAAAATATAATCACCTATTAATTTATTGGCTTGGCAAATTACAACATAATTATTTGCTGATAAATCATTATAAGCTCCATTCGCATAACCAGAGGCATTTTCATAAGAACCGGCTGTAAAATAAATATTCATCTTTGTGTTTCTTTCCGGAAAACTATCTTGAAGAAAATTGTAAAAATTATTAGCAGGACTGCCATGAGTATTTAAACTACTGTTATTATAGAAATAAATACGTTCGTTATTGTTTCCCAATGAGAATTGTATTTTCGTATTGCAATCCGGTAATTCCATCAATCCAAGGACAGGGTTTGACGAACCTTTTTGATAATTATTTTCATGTTCTGCATATCCTGCATAAATTTGGTTCATTAAATTAAATGCCCCTATTAAGCTGCTTTTACCTTGATTATTATCTAAATAAGCACAATTGCCTCCATTGTCATCTAAAAATATATGAAACGAAATTTCTACTATCGTTGTAGGTGGATTTTTCAATGGATCATTGGGAGCAAGAACACCATAAGGTATCCAATTATTCAGATTACTGTAAAAGTCTTCCGCAGAACCTATT
>JAIRRS010000107.1 GCA_031255855.1 Tannerellaceae bacterium
ATTGTTGATAGCAAATAAATTATTTTTTGACTTTCGTCAAAACAAGTACAAAAACATATCGTATGAAAGGCCCATGTAAATATATTTTGTTATTAATCGTTTCTTTTATTACAAACAACCTATCGCCTGTTAATACTCAATTAACAAACAACCTGACGTTTGTCAACTTATCGGTAAAAGACGGATTAAGCCAAGGTACTGTTAATACAATTTATCAGGACAGGCGTGGTTTTATGTGGTTCGGGACAGGCGACGGGTTGAACCGGTACGACGGCTACGTATTCCGTACATTTAAGCATATAAAAGGAGATACAACAAGTATAAGCAATAATATTATTAACTGTATTACTGAAGATTCCGCAGGAAATCTTTGGGTCGGAACAATCGATGGATTGAATTGTTACAATCCGGTTACAGAGTCATTCAAGGTATACAGGCATGCGCCTCATAATGAAAGGGGTATCAGCAATAACCATGTGAAATCCCTGTTTGTAGACGAAAACGATGTATTATGGATCGGAACGGACATGTACCTGAACCGTTTCGACAAAAATACGGAAAGCTTTGACATTTATGATTTTGATGGGACATTAGCCAATTCAAGGATCTTTGACATTCATAAAGATGCTTCTAACGATATTTGGCTGGCTACCCGGAAATCGGGCCTGATCCGGTTTAATCCTGAAACGTTTCAATACAAACAATACCTGTATGATCCGGACAATCCGCACAGTATCAGCACGAATCACGTCTATGTCATTTACGAAGATTCGGGAAACCGCCTTTGGTTCGGAACCTGGGAACACGGTGTAAACCTTTACGACAGGGAACGCGACCAATTTAACCGGATTCCGGTAAAAAAAGATGGAACCGGATTGAACAATAACCAGATTCGATGTATTGCCGAGAACAAAGACGGGAAGATATGGATCGGCACCTTTGAAGGGCTGAATATTTACGACCAGGAAACACAAACCTTCCAATACCACCTGAGGCATAACAATATACCCGGCTCTTTGAGTTATAACACAATAAACTACATTTTTCGAGACAATGCAGGCTCAATGTGGTTAGGCACCCATGGTGGAGGAATCGACATGTACAATTATTTTTTCAGGCAATTTAACCTGATAGACCCGAAACTGTTGAGTGATCATGACTACGGGTTTATAGGCCCGCTGGTAGAGCATGACGGAATAATCTGGATCGGGACAGAAGGCGGCGGCCTGGGCTGTTATGATATCAAAACAAAAGAATACCGGTATTTTGACCTGTACAATCCCAGCCGGGGAGCATTGAACAGCAATACGATAAAAACGTTGTGCGTAGACCGGAACAATTACCTTTGGATCGGCACGTATGCAGGAGGGATACTTACCTTTGACATGAAAAAGAAGAAAGTCGTTAATTATTACGATAGCGTGGAAGGGATAAACAATAATATCGTAAATGATATTTTCGAGGATAATAACGGGAATATATGGGTCGGATCCAACACGGTGGAAGGCGTTCATACAAAGGCTTATAATAGCGATAAATTCAGCGCCGGATTCGAGATGCAGTTAGATTCGAAATGGGTGGATTTCCCGTGGATACGGGCCATATGCGAACCCGACACGAATGAATTATGGTTCGGTAGTATTTATTATGGCATATTCATTTATAAAGACGCAAAAACGACTCGCCGCATATCGGCATCTAATTCCGCATTATCTTCGGATTATATAAGCGTAATAATGGAAGATTCGAAAGGAAAGATATGGATCGGCACATATGGCGGGGGAGTCAATATTTATGATCCGGAAAATGGAGATATTAAATCGTTTACGGCGACCGATGGTTTATTAAACGACAATATCAGTTCCATTGTGGAAGATACTTTCGGCACGGTCTGGATCGGTACGGTCGCCGGCATTTCGAAGTTTAACCCGGAAGACGGCACATTTACGAATTACAGTTTTAATAAAAACGGTTTTCCCATTGAAACATTGAATCTCAAATCCGGCTTGGTGGCTTCGGACGGACAACTTTATTTCGGTGGGAGTAACGGACTTGTGCATTTCCATCCTCAGGGCATTTCTAACAATCTTTATGTGCCTCCTGTTGTTCTGACCCGTCTTTCGCTCGACAACAAACAAGTTTCGCTGAACGACGAAACCGGTATTCTGGAAAAATCCATTTCGGCCACGGAAGGAATCGTTTTGCAATATAACCAAACGAATGCCATTACCCTCGAATTTGCTACCCTGAACTATATTTTTCCTGAAAACAACCAATATATGTTTTATCTTGAAGGGTATGAAACCGGCTGGAATAAACCCGGATTTCAGCGGCAGGTTATTTATACAAACCTTCCTGCCGGTAAATATGTCCTGAAAATCAAAGCAAGTAATAACAGCGGTATATGGAACGAAGACTGCCTGAACTTTTCCATTCAAGTATTGCCTCCTCCCTGGAGAACCTGGTGGGCGTATACATTGTATGTTTTTTTGTTCATTGGTTTGATTTACGCTATCGTCTATTATTTTGTTTCCAGAACAAAACTGGAGAACGATATACACGTGAAACAAATGGAGAAGCAGACGCTGGAACAAGTACACCAAATGCGCCTGAATATGTTTACTAATTTTTCACATGAGCTTCGCACCCCTCTTACATTAATATTAAATCCCGTAAAGATGCTTTTGAGTGAAATGGAATTTCCCGATGTTTATAAAACATCGCTGCAAATGGTTTATAAAAATGCAAACAGGATGTTGGCTTTAGTGAATCAGTTATTGGATTTACGTAAACAAGAGGCCGGGAAAATAAAAATTAAAGTGAAGGAAACCGACATCGTAAAGTTCGTGCGGGAAATTATCATTTTGTTCCGCGAACTGGCTAATTCGAAACAAATCAGCCTGGATCTGCATACGTCAAAAGATAAGATAATGGCCTGGTTTGATCCTTCGCTGATGGAAAAAGTATTTTATAATCTTTTATCAAATGCCGTAAAAAACACACCCGGATGTGGGGCTATCGAAGTCGATATTCGGACAAAAGACAAAATGCTGGAAATAACGGTCACAGACACGGGTAAAGGTATCCCCGAGAAAGATTTTGAAAATATCTTCGACGCTTTCTTCCAAGTCGATGAGCAGCAAGAAGAAGGCTCCTACGGCACCGGATTGGGGTTACATATCACCAGAATCGTCATTCAGCAACACCACGGAACAATTAATGTAAAGAACAAGACGGGAACAGGCGCTTGTTTTTGCATCACCCTGCCTATTGGAAAAGATCTGTTTAAAGAAGATGAATTTGCTGCCGTATCTCATGATTATATTGTTGACTCAATTTCGGCAAAAGAATATACTCCGGATAAATCGAACGAAAAAGTCGCTATCTACAAGAAAAATAATCCCATTATCCTACTTGTCGATGACAATGCGGAGATTCGCCAGTTTATGAAATCCCAACTGCCGGAATATATTACATACGAGGCTGAAAACGGAGCGACCGGTTGGGAATTGGCGGAAAAAATCATACCGGACATTGTGATAAGCGATATCATGATGCCGGTTATGGATGGACTGGAATTATGTGCAAAGATAAAAAATCATGTCAATACGAGCCATATTCCGGTCATCCTGCTGACGGCACGCACCTCCATCCTGCAGGTTGAAGAAGGGATGATGACCGGAGCGGACGATTACATTACCAAGCCTTTTGATGCCGAATTGCTAAAGATACGAATCCGAAACATGATTGAAAACCGGCGAAAAGCCAAACAAGCCTATCTGAGAAATTTTGCGGTCGGTATCTCTGCTCCCAAAACAGAAACGATAGACAAAGCTTTCATGGACAGGGCATACGATTATGTGAAATTCAATATGAGTAATCCTGATCTGAACATTGAAGAATTCGGCAGGCAACTGCATCTCAGCAGAACACAACTTTTCCGTAAGGTAAAAGCCCTGACCGGTATGTCTCCAAGTCTTTTTATCAGCACATTGCGGCTTAAATACGCCGCCGAACTATTGCTTGAAAGCTCGTTGACCGTTTCGGAAATAGCCTATCAGGTAGGCTTCAATAACCTGTCGTACTTTACCTCCAGTTTCCGGAAACTTTATAATATAACCCCAACCGAATACCGGCAGCAGAAAATGCAACATAATTGATAGTTGCAACATATTTGATACAAATGCAACATACATTATAACGAATGGCAACCTCCCTGTTAAGGTTTCCCTGCGATAGCCCGTACTTTTGCCTGTGCAAATTTTTCGGAATATTAATCATTAAACGATACCTGATGAAGAAAAAGTTTTTCCTTTTGTTTCCGATCCTGTTTTCATGGATGAATCCGAATGTTTTTCCTCAGCAAATTGATTTTGATAAGGAAGAAAAAGCGATTGTCAAACATTATAAATTTGTGGGGAACCATCGCGAAGAAAGTATGTGGAGTGCATTGTACGGAGCAAAAAGCGGAAAGATATATATCGGCCTGTGTACGCATGCCGAGGCTGCCCATTTGTATGAGTTTGATCCTGAAACACAAAAGATGCGCCATCTGGTGGATCTTACCGCACTGCATAACGAAAGAGGAGAAGGTATCAATACGAACGGGAAAATCCACGTCCGAATGGGAGAAGATAACGACGGCAATATCTATTTCGGAGGACTCAATGAAGATACCGGGCCTGAAAGCATAGATCCCGGAAGTTATTCGGGAGCATATTGGTACAGGTATAACCCGAAGTTAGATAAGGTGGAAATTCTGGGAAAGGTCAGCCGGCATTTCGGCTTACTGGGGATGGTAATGGATCCGCTCTATATGCGCCTTTACGGACTTGCGGAAGACGGGCACCTCTATATGCATGATATTCATAAGAAATTTACACGCGATTTGGGGAGAGTGGACGATTGGGATATTTGCCGTACAATATTTGCAGACGATAAAGGGAATATTTATGGGTCTTTTCCCGTAGCGCAGATTTGGAAATACGATCCGGTAAAAGACGAGGTGATTGATTTTCCGAATATACGTTTGCAATATGATATGCGCGTTCTGCCCCGCACGATGTCCAAGCCGATGATCGACAGAAAAGTTATCTGGCGGGTTATAGAATGGGATCCGGCAGATAATGTGGCGTATGGTATTATAGGAGGTAATTCGATGTTGTTCAGGTATGATGTTCACAAAGGAGATGAAGGTGAAATAGAATACCTTGTTCCGCTTACAGCGCCTCAATATTGGGGCGAGGCAAACGTAAGGCTCATTCCCTTCGCAACATTGACGCTTACCATATCCAAAGACCGGAAAATATATTATGCTCCCACAGCTTCCGGATCATTTGACTATATCGGCAACTCCTGGGATGTGAAAGACGAAGAGAAATTTCAGGCAAAGATGTCGGGCGGTCATTACCCTCCTGTTTCTTACCTGGTCAGCTATGATTTAAAAACTCAAAAACGAGAATCGCATGGACTGATGCTGACCGAGGAAGGAAATTTAGTTTTCGGGCTGGGAGGCGCCTGCACCGGAGCCAAAGATGGAAAAATTTATTTTGTCGGGGCTATTGAAGAAAAAAACAAAGCGGATGTTGTCGGTGAAGTAGGCCGCCGTTGGCCGTTCAGCATAGGCTTGATTGCTTTTGATACCAATAAACAAATGTAGTTAAAATGAATACCTGTAAAACAATTATAATACTGCTTCTTTTGTGCCTGATCCCTTTATCCGGCAGGGCACAGAAATATGTAAATCCTAATATTGAAGCGCATCGCCTGGATTTTCGCGATCTGGGCTATCCTGCAGCGACGGATATACCGGCGGATAATACCCCTATCACTTCCCTGCTGGCACATTCCGGCGGGAAAGTTTATGGAGCGACATCGGGAAAACAGTCCTATCTTTTCGTAAACGACTTCATGACCAATAAGGTTTATCCGTTGGGGCAGATACCGAAGGCTAAAGGTGTGCATAACGCTCTGGTAGAAGGTAAGGACGGGATCGTATATATCGGAACAGGATTAAACGAATTGGAACTTCTGACGCTCACCCGGGAGATTCCGTATGGAAGGAGAACGATCGAACATCAATTGTGGGACGATATAAAAAACAAATATAAGGATTTTGAAGGAGGACGTATTTACCGGTATGACCCCAAAGCCGGTGACGATGACACCTATTTGCCGGAAGCCGTCGCCCGGATAGAAGACCTGGGAATCGCTGTTCCCGGCAATTCCATTTATGCAATGGCAATTAATGAAACGAAGGATAAAATCTATGGTATATCTTATCCCGATGCTATATTCTTCGAATACGACCTGGCGATGAAAAAAATCAAAAATCATGGCGAATGGATGAGTATGAAATCGTATCCGGGCCCGGAAAGAAGTTGGAGAGGTGTTCCCAGGTCATTGGTCTGCATGCCTGACGGGAAAGTTTATTCTTCCGGCGATAACGGGCTGATGTATTTCTTTGATCCGGAAACGGGGAAAATAAATCCGACGGATATGCGGATACCCGGAGAATATTGGGAAACACAAAATTATAACGGTTTTCCGGTAGTGGAGCAACTGATTCTTTACCGGGATAGTTGCATATTGGGCAGTAGCAGCGACGGCTTTATCTTTCGGATAAACATAACGGATGATAAAATGATTGTATTTGGAAAACCGAGGGTTGAAAGGCGTGTACGCGGCATGACCCTTGGTAAAGACGAGAGGCTGTATATGATTTGCGGCGAGAAGGACAATGTTTGCCGGATGTTTTCCTATGATCTTACTGAAAACAGGGAGGGTTTTCTGGATTATGGAGTGTTAGGCGTTGACAGGAGCCCTTACTATGCAAAAATAGGTTACCAATTTGATGCCATGTGTACGGCAGTAGACGGCACTATTTTTATTGGGGAAGGAGATCGGAGATCCAAATTATTTTTCTATATTCCCGGAGGCAATATCATGAAAGGCGCCCTTAATCCAACAAACCCGCGATAACAAATGATGAAACAAATCGTCATATTAATCCAGCTTATACTTTTTCCGGTAAGCATATTCTGCCGGCCGAAAAAAGACCTTCCGGTCATATTCTCCGTTTATACCGGGAATTGGCAGGGGATAGGCCATAATGCGGCAGCCTGGCTGCAGACAAAACCCGCCTTTTTCGAAAACCAGGCAGAAAGCGACAATAAGGTAAGTATCAGAAGTTTATGGGATAAAGACTCGCTTTACTTCTTCTTCGACGTCAAAGACGAGGAACTGCGGGCTTTTCAGAAAGAAAAAGACCATCCTTTATTATACAGGGATGATATGGTGGAAATACTGATTGACGCACTTAATGACAAAAACGAATGTTGGACAACCGACGATCTGGTTTACCATATCAATCTGTTCGGGCAGAAGAAAGACGACAAGGGAACAAAAGATTGTTTAAGTGACCCTGCCTGGGACGGAGAGGCGGGTTTTGCCGTCTACCTGTCCGGCACATTGAATGATTCGACGGATATCGACCAAGGATACCAGGTAGAAATAGCTATTCCATGGCAGGAACTGAATGTTTATCCGGAAACGGGTAAAAAGATCGGTATAAATTTTGCGAATGGCGATAACGACGGGAACGGGCGCCAGCTTTTCGATTGGTCGGGCGCCTGGCCTTTGCGCACGCCATCGAAGTTTGGAACTTTGATTTTAAAAATGCAAGAAGACCCTTGGAACGGCTTCGGGAAAGATAGTGTCATTTCTCCGTTGGACGGATATATAAATCGTTTTCATTATTACAAATCCACCTCGCTGGAGAAAAAACCTTTAATTGTCTCCATCCATCAATGGAGTGCGGATTATACGAATTTCCGGAACTCAATGGCGGAACAGGCCAGGGCGCAAAACTGGAATTATATTTTCCCCGATGCACGCGGAGCGAATAATCATCCGAAAGCCTGCGGAAGCGATTATGTGATTGCCGATATAGACCAGGCCATCACATGGGCCGTAAAAAACCTTCCGGTCGATACATCCGGCATATATATCGTAGGAGCAAGCGGAGGAGGTTATCATGCACTCTGTCATTTCATGAAATCAACATATCCGGTAAAAGCATATTCCGTATGGGTTCCTATTACCGACCTGAACAGTTGGTATCATGAGTCATTAGGCCGTAAAAGCAAGTATGCACAGGATATTGAGAAATGCATCTGCAGCGATTGTCCGACATTCAACAAAGAAAAGGCAGAAGCCCGCTCTCCTCTCTACTGGCAAACACCTAAGGAGAAAACAGCAAGTACTCAACTTCATATTTATACCGGTATCCATGATGGATATACAGGCGCCGTCCCAATTTCTCATTCAATCCGCTTTTATAACAAAATAGCATCCGACCTGGGGGCTGGTGAAAACGAACTGATTTCACCGGATGAAACGATATGGATGCTGACTACGCGGACAGCTCCTCATTTCTCCGGACTTAAAATAGGAGAAAGAGATGTGTTATTTTTCAAAAGTACCGGAAACCTTTCATTGGAGATTTTTGAAGGCGGACATGAAATACTTGTCGATCATGTCATTGAAAGGCTCATTGTTAATAATCCGCCACCATAGATATACGAAAGGGAGGCTTTACAGAATGTCAAAAACAAAATATACATTATAACAAAGAACAGATATGAGAAATACATTATTAACCCTGGCATTGTTCATTACAATGAACGGGTATTCGCAGGATATAAAAGAAGAAGAAGTGATGTCTTCGCTGGCAAAGATAGCGGACAATGTGATAAAGAATACTACTTACCTTTATTTCGACAAGGCCACAGGCGAATTTATCACAGATCTGACTAAGCATGGTTATAATAAGAACATTGTTCCCCAGAACGGCTACAATGATTGGAAGTATTGGAATGGAGTAATCCATATCGGTTTCAACCGACTGGGAGAAATAACCGGTATAGGCCGCTACAAAGATTATACAAAGAAAAACTTTGAATTTTTTTTCAAAGACCGCCCTTACCTGAAATCTGTTTACGACGGCAAAAACCAATGGCGTTTTCCGGTCGCCCAAGGGATAAACCTTACTCAACTTGACGATTGCGGGGCTATGGGCGCCAGCCTTATCGAATTGTACGAAACCGACAAAAGACAGGAATACAGGGAGTATATCGACATGGCGGCAGATTATATCATGAACAAACAACAACGGCTGGCGGATGGAACGTTTGCGCGTCCTGTTCCTCACAACAACACCGTCTGGGCCGACGATCTATACATGAGCGTGCCGTTCCTGGCACGCATGTATAAGCTTACCGGAGAAATAAAATTCATGGATGAAGCGATCAGGCAGGTTGTTTTATTCAACAAACATTTATTCGATGAAAAGACCGGCCTGATGTGGCATTGTTATTATGATGACCTGAAAGTGAACGGCGGAACATATTGGGGTAGATGTAATGGGTGGATGATGATTGCGACGGTAGACCTGTTACGGTATATGCCGGAAAACCATCCTCAAAAGAAAATGATTCTTGAACTGCTGAACCGCCAAATACGGAATATTGCACAATACCAAAGTCAAAGCGGCCTTTGGCATCAAGTACTGAATAAGGAAGATTCGTATCCGGAGACTTCCTGTACGGCTATGTTTACTTACTCCGTTGCGATTGCAGTCAATAGCGGCTGGATAGCAGACCGTTATAAAACTATTGCTTTTGCCGGTTGGAAGGGTATCTCAACGCAAATAACAAGCGAAGGAGCGGTGACCAACATTTGTATGGGAACAGGAATCGGGGATAACATCAAATTTTATTTCGATCGTCCTGCACCCTATAATGATATTCATGGTCTGGGAGCTATATTTTTAGCCGGCATCGAAGTAGCAAAACTCACACACAAATAACTAAAAACTATGAAACAGAAAGGAGGTAACAACCAACAGCAAACTCAATTCCCGCAAAAAAAAGACATTGGGAATAGCCATTCTCCATGCCTTTACAAGACATACATCCCCTGGATTCAAGATAAGGGGACTGTATACCATGGCAAAGATAATTCATACATTATAACATTTAAAACTAATGCTTAATGAGTACATTAAAACACATAATTATTTCTGTTATAACAATGATGACGTGGATAAATGTAACATTTGTCCGGGCTTCGATAAACTCACCCGAAACACAACAGGTCAATCAGGAACAGAAAAACATTTCAGGAGTCATTACCGATATTAACGGCGAAGTCATTGCCGGTGCGAATATTCGGGTAAAGGGTACTATGATCGGAACCTCAACGGATGCAGACGGACGATTTGTCCTCACTACTCCGCGAGAAGGTATTCTGGAAATCTCTTATGTAGGCTATGTGACACAAGAGGTCAATCTGGCCGGGAAAAGCATTTTTAACATCCGGCTGATAGAAGATTCTCAGCAATTGAACGAAGTGGTGGTCATAGGGTATGGAACACAAAAGAAAGTGAACCTGACAGGAGCCGTTACTTCCGTAAATATGGATGAAGTTGTAGGCAATCGTCCGATTGTTTCTGTTGCATCTGCATTGCTGGGGAACACTCCAGGTGTAACGATTAGTGGTTTCACGGGTGAACCGGGTTCCGGATATAATATTAATGTGAGAGGGGTTTCAAGTATTAACGGCGGTAGCCCGTTAATACTGGTTGATAATGTTGCCATGAGTATAAGCGATATTAATCCTGAAGACATTGAATCCATATCAGTACTGAAAGATGCCTCTGCCGCTGCTGTATATGGAGCGCGCGCCGCTTTTGGTGTGATTCTCGTAACAACAAAAAAAGCGGAAAAGGAACAAAGGAACAAATTTAACTATTCTGCTAAACTTTCCTTGAGTAATCCGCAATCATTAGGGAAAAGAGCTACACCGTTTCAAACGGTAACAGGTTTCAAAGATGCAGGGTATACGTCTACATGGACGGGGCAGAACATTGCAACTTGGTTTGAACAGTTGGCATTATATGAAGAAAATCCATCTCTTTTTCCGGAAGGTTGGGCGATTGTTGATGGAGTATATTATTCTTTAAGAGAATCGGATCCCAGCAGGGATTTACTGGATGACTTCGGAACACTTCAAATACACGATTTTTCTGTTAGCGGAGGCTCCTCGAAGTCAGCCTATCGTATTTCATTAGGATATCTGGATGAAGATGGAATTGTTGCGACGGACAAAGACCGTTATCGCCGTTACAATCTTTCGTCTTTTTTTAGCGTGGACGTTACGTCTTGGATGACTACTCAACTTTCTTTACTATATTCCAATGGGAAGAAAACAAATCCTTCTTCTGCTTCATTTGCAAGAGATATTTGGACGCAATCTATTTATACGCCCTCTTATTATCCTACCGGAGGAATGGAAGTTGACGGGGAATACCATCCTTTCGCCACTCCACGAAACATATTGGATTTTACAATTCCGAATGAGTTAAATACGAACAGGATCAATATGATGGGTAGAATACTTGTCAAACCATTTAAAGACCTTACGGTAACCGGAGAATATTCCAAAAACCATATTTATGAATGGACACCTAATTACAGAAAGCCTGTTACAACTCTTATAGACGGTATGACTTATGGAAAATTAACATCCAATATTACGGAATCCACTTATAGACAAACAAAAAGGCAAACAGATTATCAAGCATTTAATCTTTTTGCCACATATAATCAGAGAATAAAAGAACATGAATTTACCCTAACGGCAGGGATAAATACCGAATATAGTTATTATGAAGATTTGTGGGCGCAAAGACTGGGTATGATTAATGAAGAACTCCCTTCTATTGGACAGGGGATCGGTTTAATTACCGCAGGAGATGATTTTTCCGAGTATAGTATTGTCGGTACTTTTTATCGCCTGAATTATGCCTTTAAAGACAGGTACCTGTTCGAGACGTCCGGTCGATACGACGGTTCTTCAAAATTCCCGAAAGATAATCGTTTTGGTTTTTTTCCTTCTTTCTCAATGGGTTGGAGAATCAGCGAAGAGGTTTTTATGGAAAACATCAAATCGGTTATTTCTAACCTGAAATTGAGAGGTTCCTGGGGGAGTATCGGTAACCAGAATATTGATCCTTACTCTTATAATCCCGGTATGGAAGCTTATTTGGGGAACTGGCTTGTAAACGGCCAAAAACCAACTTCTCTAAGACCACCGGCGTTGGTCCGTTCTAATTTTACATGGGAAGAAGTACGTACGGTTAACGGCGGTATTGATATCGGATTGTTTAATAACAGATTCAACGGGACTTTTGATATTTTCAGGCGGCAAACATTGGATATGTTAGGTCCGGGTGCCGATTATCCCGCTGTAATAGGAGCTTCTGCACCTTTGCAAAATGCGGCGGATATGGAAACAAAAGGATGGGAATTGCAACTCTCATTACAGGACAAGATAGCAAACGTATTTTACAGTATAGGGTTTAATATTAGTGACAATGTTTCTAAAATTACTAAATTCAACAATGAATCGAAGATTCTGACCGACCATTATGTTGGAAAGACAATGGGAGAGATCTGGGGATACGAATTCGATAGGTTTTATACGGCAGATGATTTTGTTGAAGGGACACTCAAAACAACGGCAGCCGGAGAATTGACCGGAGGTACATTGAAAGACGGCATTCCTAAAATCAGAGGAAGCAGCCCTAATCCCGGAGATGTTTTGTTTAAACATCCGGATGAAAACGGAGATATATGGGCGTCTTCCAACACGCTGGATGATCCGGGATCGAAAAGAATAATCGGTAACAACAGCTATCGTTACATGTATGGTATTACTGCAAACGTATCGTGGAAAGGCTTTGATTTGTCCGTGTTACTACAGGGAACAGGAAAACGCCAGGTTTGGCAGAAAAACAGCTCAATAATACCTTATACATCCAATTATTTTGTATCGCTTTTTGATTACCAACTGGATTACTGGACTCCGGATCATACCGGTGCTTTCTATCCCAGGATATACCAAAGCGCCGGTTATAATACAGGCAACAATACAAGTGCGAGCGACAGATATTTATTGGATGCTTCTTATTTAGACATTAAAAGCGTAGTGTTTTCTTATAATCTTCCGAAAATGTTTATATCCAGACTCGGATTGGAAAAACTTACGATCTTTATTAACGGAGAAAACTTGTGGTCTTTTAATCATTATCCGGATGGTATTCATCCGGATAATGCAAACAAAGGAGAGGGAGCTACTTATCCCATCATGCGTAAATTTACCGGTGGACTGAATGTCACATTTTAATCACCAATAAAAGTAATAAATTATGAAAAATGGATTATTAATAATAAGTATATCCGGTTCACTTTTTCTAATGAATTCATGTAGTGATTTCTTGGATATAGAACCCAAAAATCTGCAAACAGAAAAAACCGCTTTTCAGACATACAGCAATTTCGCAACATACAGCCTGGGGTTATATGATGTTTTTCCCGGAGCAAATGACATTGCGTTTGGAGATGCAAAAACCCCTTGGTTAAATAATAATACGCAGATAAACGGAAATGCATGGGCATATCGGAAAATAACGGAAGCATCAAATAATTCGGAGTGGAACTTCTCTTTTATCCGTCGGGTAAATATTATGCTTGACAATATAGATCCATCTCAATTGACGGATAAAGAGAAAGCGCATTGGAGAAGTGTCGGACTTTTTTTCCGCTCATACAGATACATCCGGCTGATGTCTTTATATGGAGATGTTCCGTGGATTGAACACGTCGTAACGGAAGATGATGTTGATATAATTTACGGAAAAAGAGATAGCCGGGATGTGGTCGCCGCCAATATTTTACGTGATTTGCTATATGCAGAACAAAATATAAATGCTGATGGTGACGGTACAAATACGGTAAATGTGCATGTCGTGCGCGCCTTAATTTCCCGCTTCGGGCTATTTGAAGGAACATGGCGGAAATATCATGGTTTGGGGGATGCGGAAACTTATCTGAATGCTTGTGTTACCATGTCGGAAAAACTGTTGCAGAGTTTTCCCAACCTGCATAATAAATATGAGGAATTATTCAATTCTCAAGATCTTACGGGTATGACCGGAGTCCTGTTGTTTTATGCTTATGAATTAAACATCCTTACGCATGGGGTTCAACGTAGCAATTCAAGAGCTTCAGGAAGTACTTATGAATTAAGCAAAGAAATGGTCGGAAAATATCTCTGTTCCGATGGGCGGCCGATCTCTACAAGCTCTTTGTATGATGGTGATAAATCTGTTTTTGACGAATTCCGGAATCGTGACTATCGGTTGTTACTTACTGTTGTACCACCTTCCCGGGTGCATAAGGGTGGCGCCCCCACCAGTCTGGAATGGAGATTTTTGGAACCGGGAGAGACCGTTACTATTGGGACAACCACTCTAACGGTTACCGATGAAGATTGTGCTAAATTCAGGGAATATATTGATCTTCTGGCAAAAATATCCAAACCTACTCAAAAAGCGCTACCGGTTATAGCATGGAACAATACGTTAGCAACTAATTATACCCCGCGTTTCCGGAACTTCGCAGAAGGTATCGCTCCTTTCAGCGGACAGCACGGTTACTGGTATTACAAATATTATGATACGGATCCTCCTCTACAAGCGACTAATTCGCAGGATTTCCCTATTTTCAGGATTGAAGAAGCTATGTTGAATTATGCGGAAGCAAAATTCGAATTAGGACAATTCAATCAGGATGTAGCAGACCGGACGATCAATAAAATTCGTGTACGCGTAAATGTAGCTCCGATGAATGTAGCGGAAATAGATGAAACTTTTGATACGGAACGTGATCAGGCAGTTTCTCCGGTTTTATGGGAGATACGGCGTGAACGTATGGTTGAACTTATCGGTGAAGATTTTCTGTTTAATGATGTACGCCGTTGGAAAAAGGGAGAGTATTATAATAAACAGCAAAAAGGTGCCTGGGTTAAAAACGCAGAGTATAATAATGTATTAAGAATAGAAGGATACCCGACTGTCGCAGCAAGTAAAGATAAGGAAGGTTATGTAATCTATTTGCAAGAGCCTTTAGGTTGGCTGGAACATTATTACCTGTTTCCGATTCCTTTAAAGGAATTGATTCTGAATCCGGAATTAGAACAAAATCCGGGATATAACAGTCCTCAATAAAACAACTTGCGAGAGAGTGATATTTCTTACTCTCTCGCAAATAAAAAAAATTTATATGAAAAAGTTTCCGTATATTATAGTTTTAGGTTTTGTGTTTTTTTCTTGTGTGCAAAAGACACCGTCCGAATTAGGGGTGGATTGGAAAGAAACGGGTAAAATAAATCCGCGTCATGCAAAAGATATTGTAACTTCGAATTTATGGGTTGGCGGCGAAACATTGGACAGGGATTATGCAAACTATGAAGCCTATAAAAAATATTTGGGACCGCTTGGAGCTAAAAAACTGCGTTTGCAATCCGGTTGGGCAAAAACCGAAAAAGAAAAGGGTGTCTATGACTTTAGGTGGCTGGACGCCATCGTTGATGATGCTTTATCACAAGGCGTCCGGCCCTGGCTCCAGATATCTTACGGCAATCCGATATACGAGGGAGCAGGTACTGTCGATCTGGGTGGCGGGATTCCTCATAGTGAGGAAGGGCTTGCAGCCTGGGAAAGATATGCTCATGCCTTGGTCACACATTTCAAAGGCAGGGTAGATGAATGGGAGATATGGAACGAACCGGACCTGGGCGAGAATAAAAAGAAACCGGAACTCTATTCGGAACTGTTTTACAGGACAGGCAAGATAATAAGAGAACTACAACCTCAGGCAACGATTATTGCCTTATCAATCGCCCATCTGAACGACTTGGCATATCTTACCCGTTTTCTCGAATATCAGAAAGAAAGGAATGCACTTTCCTTTATTGATGTCGTTAGTTTCCATGGTTATCCCAAGATCCCTGAATCTACATTCGAAGGGTTGGAAAAATATCGGGAGTGCGTTTGGCAATATAATCCTGATGTAAAATTCATACAGGGAGAGACCGGCTGTCCGTCCACGAAAGGCAGTTCCGGTGCGTTAGGCGACCATGACTGGACGGAGCTTACACAAGCTAAATGGAACCTGAGGAGGGCCATGGCACATATCGGCAGAGATATTCCGTTCAGCATGTTCCTGTTATGTGAGTTTTCCTATCTGAATCATCCCGGATATGTGAACCGGAATAAGTTGAATACAAAAGGACTTTTGAGTATCGACGAAAAGACCCAGGATGTGACACATGTAAAAGAAGCCTATTTCGCTTATCAGAATTTATGTGCTGTTTTTACAGGTGATGCGATACCCGAAAGTAACTTCGGTTATTCATCCGATTCGGATGCAGGCGAACTATCGGTTTTTGCCTTTAAACATAGCCGGAAAGATGTTCATGCCGTGGCTGTCTGGTTAAGTGGCAAGATACCTTCCGATACGAACGAATATCGGATGACAATGATCACATTCGACCATTTGTTGGTGAAAAAACCGGTTTTTATTGACGTCAGAACAGGGAAGGTATACCGTATTCCTAAAAAGTACATGAAGAAGGAAAACGGGAAAACATCTGTTTCTGTTCCCTTATATGATAGTCCCTGTGTAATAACGGATGTTTCATTTCTTGAATAAACAGGTAATTATGAATAAAAGTATCCTATTGTTATTGTTTACTCTTTCGGTTTACTCCTGCATAAACGGGAGTAAACCGTTGCATATAGAAGAACGAAACGGTGTGAAAAATAACTTGTTGTATACAATCATTGATACGGTACGGCCAAGGGAGGCGAAAGATATCCGGTCGTCGAACTGGGCGATTGGGGCGGAAATGATGGATAGGGACTTTACCGTTTATAAATATTGGAAAGATTATTTGGGAAAATTAGGTGTGAAAAAAGCGCGTATTCAGTCCGGCTGGGCAAAAACCGAAAAAGAGAAGGGCATTTACAGTTGGGAGTGGTTAGACGAAATTGTTTACGATATGGTGGATCAGCAGGTGGAACCTTGGATTGATCTTTGCTATGGGAATCCTTTGTATGCTGATGGAGGAGGAACTTTGCTGAATGCATATATTCCCCGATCGGAAGAAGGTATTAATGCCTGGAAAAATTTTGTGAAAGCCATCGTTCAAAGGTATGCCGATCATGTGACGGATTGGGAAATATGGAACGAACCCAATTATAGAGTTTCCGTTGAAGATTATGCTCATTTCCTGATCCTGACATCTGCTGTGATTCGTGAAGTTAGCCCAAAAGCAAATATAATCGGTTTTGCCGTTGGCAGCGGGGTTGATTACAAGTATGTCGATAGGGTTTTACGTATCCTCGACGAGAAAGGAAAAATAGATGTGATTAACGAAATAAGTCATCACCGTCATATCCCGGTTCCTGAAAAAAGGGAACCGGAAACCGAATTGGAAAAAGTCGTGAAAAGGTATGGCAACAGGATTAAAATACGTCAGGGAGAAGCCGGCTGTCCATCCGAATTTAGTACGCAATTTGCTTTAAATAACTATTATTGGACGGAATTTTCACAGGCCAAGCATGTTTTGCGGCGCTTGCTGACGGATCTTGGTCATGACAAACCGTCATGCTGTTTCACGATCATGGATGCGAAAGACATACCTAAAGGCTGGAACCGGAAAGGACTATTGAAGTCGGCAGAAGACCAAACCGTTGCATATCCTAAACCGGCCTATTTTGCCGTGCAGCATCTGACCTCCCTATTTGATCACACCGTCACACGAAACAAAGATTTTACTTATTCGGCAGAACTGCCGGACAGTTGCCGGTTATCGGCATACGGCTACAGCCGTATGGAAGACCGGACAAGCATCATCACACTCTGGCAACAAGGTAATATCCCGACAAATGAAAATACGAATATTGCATGCAATCTGACACTCCCTCAGGCTAAATTCAAGAAACCGGTTTACATAAACATGATCTCGGGCTGCGTATATGAAATTCCATCGAAAGACTGGTCTGAAAAGAATGGCGAATACCGGTTCGATAATATACCCATCTACGATTATCCGATTGTTATTGCAGATATTTCCCTGGTAAAAAGAACGTTATGAGAAGGTGTATTCAAATCGGTTTTGCCTTGCTTTTTCTATTTTTGAATCAGATGGCTTTTTCACAACAGGAAATAAACTTGTATGAAGGGGATATAATACCTGATGTGAAGTTGAATATCAGGCGTGGCATACAATAATACGATCATACAATTCATACAGACATGAAAAAAATCAACTTGTTTATCTTTTTGCTATTCTTTTACATACCGGCAGATTCACAAAAGACGGTAAAAATAAATGTCGATGCGGCCCAATATACCGGTAAACTTGAACCGTTCTGGGCAAGTCAAATCATCCATCCTACGGAATTTCTGCTAACCGGGTGGGGAAAGAACTTTATCGATATGATTACAGAAGCCGGGGCTGCCCGGCAATATATCCGCATATACAACCAACCGGAAAGGGCTTTTAGAAAAGATAAAAACGACAGGATATATTATGACTGGAGTGTCTTCGATGAGATGGCGGAGATGATCCTTACGTCGGGAAACAAGCTGAAAATCGTATTTTTCGGTATGCCTTACGAATTGGCATTACACAAGGAATCTGTAAAAAAGAGACCTTACGGAGGACTGGTTTGCATATCTCCTCCGGAAGATTATCGGAAATGGGAGGAGTTATGTGCGGATTTCACACGTCACGTCGTTCAAAAATACGGGCCGGAAGAGGTGAAGCAATGGACTTTCCGATGCTGGAACGAACCCGATCTCAGCGGGTTCTGGCATAAGGCGGATCTTCGGGAATACCTTAAACTATACGACCATTTCGCCAAAGCAGTAAAAGAGGTCTGTCCGGAAATCCGGATCGGCGGCCCGGCCCTGACCAGTACCGGAACATACAATAAACCCGAAAACCTGGAAATGTTCCTGGATCACATTGTGAAAGGAACGAACCATGCGACAGGAGAAAAAGGGGCTCCGATCGATTTTATAGCCGTACATACCTATGGAGGGAGCGGCGCCGGTGGAGGTCCCGGAAGACAATATCCGGAAGTGGACTATCTCATCGAACAGCATATCCGGTATGCCGATATGCGCGATAAATATCCTGAATTAAAAGATATTCCGATTCATGTCGAGGAATGGGGCGAAGCCTCCGGAGGAACAACCGGTGTCAGTTCCAAACCGACTGCAGATATTCGAAATTCACAATATGGGGCAGCTTTTCTGGCAGCCTGGGTCGAACGCCATGTACGGATGCAATTGGAAAACAATCGGAATATAGAGAGTTTCACATTCTGCTCATCGGGGTATGAAACGCTTGCTGAATATGATTTTATGGGTTACCGCACATTGGATACCCGGAACGGATTTCAAAAACCTGTATTAAACACCTACCGGATATTAAATAAATTAGATTCGGAATTAGTATCTGTTGATGTCGATAAAGATAATCATATTACAGCTTTTGCGACAAGAGGTAAGGATAAAATCAGTATCATTGTTATCAATTACCAGCATGAGCATCCGTTTAACGATGGCATATCCAAGTTGATTTCATTGCAGGTAAAACCACAATGGGAAGCAACCTGTAGCGTATCGATCAATCATTGGCGCATTGACAATAGGCACAGCAACGCCTACACGGTTTTCAAAGAACTCGGGTCTCCAAAACTCCCGAATCCGATGGAAATTGATGCCATAAAAGAAAGGATGGGATTGGAAATATTGGAACCATCGAAACAAATGAAAGGCAGCCATAAAATCAATATGAAATTTTATTTGCCCTGCAATGCCGTTTCCCTAATTGAAATTAGTAAAAACAACAATCCACCGCCCGTCCGGGAGGAAACAGGCGGCAAAAGTTTCTTTTAACCGGCTTTCCTCCTCGTATTACGGCTTCCAACGCTTCGCTTGACGACATCCCGGCGGGCTCAATCCCTGAACCATCCATACCGGTTCGAGCCATGATGTTTCACGGGTATTTTTAACGTCTTCGTTTTTTACATCCGCAAGGCGAAACTTAATCCGTTTTTATGCCCAGCGACTCTTTGATCTTTTCTATTTTTTCCGAAGCGGCTTGTTCGGCCTCGGCGAT
>JAIRRS010000020.1 GCA_031255855.1 Tannerellaceae bacterium
TTCCACGCGCCGTTCAGCGAGATCTGTTTTTCCGGGATGAAGAACGCACGACCTTCTTCCTGGTTTTCTTCAAAGACGGCCGGGTTTTCGATAAAATACGACAGGCTGTCCGTAAACGGGCGTTGCGCGTATCCGCTCAGGATGTTTGCGCTTAAAAAGCATAAGATAGACAAAAAAAATCTGTTCAACATAATTAATTATTTATAAGTATTCAAATCAATAGTTCGTTACAAAAGTAATAAAATGATTGAAAAAAATGTCTTTCTTTGCTTTTTGAGCATCAAAGGTAAAATAAATTTCTTGCAATTATCGCGGTTTTCCGCTTCATATTATTTGTAAATATACTGTTTTTTATATTGATGAATTGGAATCCATAAGTCTATATATCGGCAATTCTTCACCAATCGCAGTGGAGATAACTTCAAAATTGACAAAACCGTTTGCCGATTCCGGTTCCAAAAGCGTAATGGCAAGATTTGCATTTTTCTGATTGAGGCGAACGAGGTATGAGCCTGCCGGAAATTTTCTTTTTTTTTCGATTAATTGTGTTGATACATTTACGGGACAGATATTTTCCCATTCTTGTGTAGATTGTTGATATTTTGTTATCCGATATGCCTGAACCGTTAAGGTATTGGGGTACTCGAGCTGCTCAACTTCCACGCCTAAAATCCGTAGTTTTTCCACGACTTGTTTACAAGTGTCAGGCATTACATAAGCTTTGGGACGTTTTCGAATGATTTCCGGTTTTGCCTGCAAGGCATCGAGTGTTGGCAGGATTTGCGTGAAGCGTTCATTTTTACCAAAGTCGATGAAAGAAATGGGAAACTCTTTTCGAGTGGATTGAAAAGTAACACACACGTCATTTTTCCCTGCACAAGTTTCTTCAATGGCTCTCTGCAATGTGTTTTTGATTTCTTTGTCGTAATGAGCCGCTGTTTCCAATAAACTGCGGGCTACCAGAAAACCACATTCGGCACGACGGGCAAAGGACATTCTTCCCAAACCAATTCCCCTGATTTCTATAAACAGGGAAACGGTATTGGTGAGTGCTTGAAAAGTGGCGCTTGATTGCGGACTTTTGGCATCTTTTACCGCATAAACACTATCATTCTCAATAGTGGGTGTAAAATAAAACCCTGAACTGTAGCCTCCGGTTGTCAATGCTTTTTTTGCCTCTTCGCGGAACAATCCGTTTGAAAGTTGGCCTACCGGGGTAGAAATATTCGGATGACCGGCAGACAGGAACA
Organism: Tannerellaceae bacterium; assembly: GCA_031255855.1. Classification (GTDB taxonomy): domain Bacteria; phylum Bacteroidota; class Bacteroidia; order Bacteroidales; family Tannerellaceae; genus DFXE01. Next base: position 1,251 of record JAIRRS010000020.1, read on the forward strand.
AAACATCATCGGCAGTAGCGGCTTCCGAATGGCGAAAATATTCAAATTCTTTACGGACAGGATTAAATTCATGGATGTCTAAAGCTATCTGTGGATTCCATTTGCGATATGCTTCTTTGAGCATGCAGGTTACCGGATCGGCAAGTTTACTTTGGTCGCGATTTAAGTCATAATGGCAACTCGATTTTCGATTTTGCAAAGCATATCCATCAACATTGGCTATAGGAATGAGGGCTATAGCGTTTTTTTCAAGTAAAGCATTGCCTGTGGGAGTATGAAGAAGATAATCGGAAAGGATGCACGCAGCTTCCGTACCGGCAGGCTCATTACCATGAAGTCCTGCCTGTATCCATATTTTCATTTTTTTTCCTGCATCAGCATGTCCAAAATAGAGAATGGGAATTTCTCTACCCTGCGGAGTATTTCCAATGTTCGACAACGTTACTTTTTCCGGATATTTATTCGTTAACGCTTTGAGATATTGGGTTATCTCAAATAGTGAAGCAAGTCCTTCTTCGACGGGTTTACGGAGAGTGGGCGTCGAATAATTTTTCTCCGGTTCGGGATAAAAGCTACGGGTTACGGCCTCCGGTTGCGTGAACGGCCGGATATTCCAAAGCGTCAAATTGCCGAGCACTGTTTCTTGTGCTGTTCGTTGCAGATAGAGTGCTTCTTCTTGGGGCAAATCGGCATAGTATGTGCTGGTGTATGACCTTCCGAAAAAGACGGAACAGAATACATTCGCCGCAAGATAAGATCCTTGCAAAGATGGATGACTGCGGTCGGGATCGTAAAGCGTAATATCCGGATTTTCCATGCGGACTCGTTTCCAGGCAATCCCTACGGGAGCACACCACGCATCCAATTGTTTTGTCATCTCCAGATAGTTTTCGGCAAGGCGTTGTTGCATTACACTATAAGATTCTATATCATGCCCCCAGGTCATATAAAAAACTGTTTTCCCTTTCGGATTATAGAGGCGCCGCAAACTATCGAGGGAATAAGCTGCATTATATACATTCTTTTTTACCCACTCCTTTTCGCCCGCCGGGGCTTGACTATGTTCTTGCAGTATGACAAAGTCCCAATTCCCCTCCTGTATTGCTTTCCTTGTTTCCGGGTTGGCAACGTGCTGCTTCAGCGTCCATCCTCCGTACTCCACCGATTTGACGGAAAGTTTGTGTCCGATGGAAACCGCCAGAGATTGCACTTGATAAACCAGTTGATTATAGTGGGTATAACTATTGCCTATGAACAAAGCCCTCAAAGAGTCGCCCAACATTACCGGAACGGCGCGTTGTCCCATCTCAACGGATTGGTGGCCTAACCCTTCTTCCTCTATTTTTTGCCAATTACAAGGCCAGTTGTGTTCGGCCGCTATTTGACGGAGATATTGATAAAATTTGTTGCCACGTTCGTATCGGTTCCGTCCCTGCATCTCCGCTTGTGGAGTTTTGCGCAGATATGATTCGCGAATTGTATCGCCGGTCGCCAATTGCAGGATAATAGGTTTGGCAAGATACTTCTTTATTGCTTCCGGAGTGATATAAGGGATATTGCGGACTCCATAAGGATAATCTTGCGTGGTATCGGGGAATGTGTACCATCCGGGGGCACTGATGACGGCTTTATCTACATAAGGGCTGTCGTGGAAAAGCATGAAACGCTGCACAAATTGTCCTCCGGCTGAGTGGCCGTAAATCATATACCCTTTTCGTTTGCTTCCTGAACATTGGCGGATGTATTCAAACATTTTATCTGTCAACGCAGGGGTTTGTTCCTCTACCGGACGTATACCATTGTTCTTTTTATCCATGACGCCGATTTCCTGATAATCGGACAAAGGGAATCTTTCCAGATCAAACTGCGGGATGAAAACCATGAATTGATGTTTTTTCGCCTCTTCTTTCCAGGCCTTGAGCAAATAGCCATAATTCCTATCAGCGCCTTCGAAAACAAAGATAATCGGCATGTTGCGAATGTCGCCCGATTCCGGAATATAATAATGCACATCGACCGGCCGGTCGGCAAAAGGAAGATATTCCTTGTACGTAAACATTCCTTCTCCCACAGGCATTTCGGGAAACGCATAAAGTCCTGTATGGAAAAGCGATATGATGAGTAGTAACAGCAATTTTTTCATTCTTCATACCTCCCTTTCTTTATGATCTCACCATCTTTCATGACTTGTTTGCCACGTGCAATAACGTGTATCAAACGTAAATCATCGTCAATGAAACAAAGATCGGCGTCCAATCCGGAGGCGATTTTGCCTTTGGTGTGCAACTTGAGATTATTTGCAGGGTTGGAAGTGATTAACGGAAGTGCATTCTCTAATGGCAATAGCTTTTCTTTCACGAGTAATGCCATTTCACGAAAGTTAAGGTGTACCGGAGCCGGGCGATAAGTAATTTCCCCGGTTTCGGGATTTACCCGGCATACACCTCCATGCCCGTCGCTCGAAAATGTAATACGGTCGAGCGGCACATTGGCCTCAAGCGCTTTCATAACACACCGGTGAGGTTCATCGAATTTTGTACCTCCGGTAGAAAAGTCTATCATCCCTCCCATAAGGGCAAATTCAATGGCTTGATGGAACAATGCTTCCGTTCGTATCAAGTGGGTAGGCGAAAGATAGGCAATGAGCGTGGGATAGCGCCTGGCGATATTCAACAACGGCTTGATTCCGTCGGGTAAAGCACCGAGATGAATATGCAGAACACCTACTTTACCGGACGTGAAGCCACCAAGACGTACCTGATTAATGAGGCGCAGAATTTCCAATTCGGTAGGGAACGAACTCCGATCATCGCTTATCGCCAATTTACAGCCAATAACTTTATCGATAAAAATAAGATCGTCTGCTACGCAGGACATTAACATTTTTGTGGGCAGACCATAGAAACCGGTTAGCATATAGGCGCTGAGTCCATCGTTTCCCAAAGCTTTTGTTTTGGCATAAAGTGTTGTCAATTCTTTTACGAACCCGTCCGTTCCCAATAATCCGACCACTGTTGTGGTGCCGCAGGCAACCAATTCGCTCATAGTTACTTCGGGAACTAAAGACGCATAACCTGTTTGTCCGCCACCTCCTGTGATATGCACGTGTTGGTCAATGAAACCCGGAGTAACAATACATCCTGCTGCATCTATCGTTTCGACAGGAACGCCTGACAAATTTATTTTCCGATCTATGAAAGCTATTTTCTCGCCGGCCAGCAACACGTCGTTCATGCCGAGATGGTTTGGCGCGTATAAGTTTGCGTTCTTTATTAGAGTAAGCATAGTTGTTCTGTTTTAAAATGTGATAAAATGATATACTACAAGAAACACAAATCCCTCGATCAAAGGCAATGTGTTTCGTTTAGCCAGTTCAATGGGAGATACGCCGGCCACACCTGCGATAGCTACAATAATACCGGCAATGGGCGATGCCGCACGACCCATGCTTGCCGAAAGTTGCAGAGGAAGTACGAGGGCGTATACCGACATCCCCAACTGCTCTGCAATTCCGGGCAATAACGGGCCGAAAGAAAAAAATGCCGCATTGCCACTTCCCATAAGCATTGCTGCAGAAAAGATGATGAATGCGAAAACCACAGCAATGGCAACACCGGAAAACCCGATGTGAGTAGAATAATTAATAAGCGAATCGATAAATCCAAGGCTGATGAGGCCTTTTGAAAACATCTCTGCTGCGACAATTAATGTTACCACACTTGCAAAAACTTTTCCCATTCCGTTCCAGAAACTGGAAAAAGAATCGAAAGTTTTTCGCAAATTGCGCGTGTAGCAAGCAACAAACAAAATCGCTACAAAAAGAGAGAATATCATTGCCGTAGTTGTATTGAGTGTAATGGGTGGCTCGAACAACCCGACATACGGCGAAAAGAGAATGAGCAGTATAAGCGGCAACACCGGTAATAATGCGAAAATTAAAGGTACATCCGGTTTTGCGGTTGTTTTGGGAGTATCCGTTTCTTCTCTTTTTCTTGTATCTATCTTTGCCGATTCTTTTTTATCGAAATACTTGTTATTGAAATAGAACAACGCCATCATAACCAGGGTGGTGGGAATCACTAATGGCAATTGGTGGGTGATAAAATAGGCCACGTTCGTTTGCCCGATAAGTTCGGCAGCAAGTGCAGTGTTGGCCGAACCCGGCCCCTGGTCGAAGAGGGTGGCGGCAGATATTACGGACAACGCCGTCAGTTTGCTCACACCTATCTCAACAAGTACCGGATAAATTGAGGCTACAAGCAGCAATCCTAATCCTGTAGCCGAAGGAGTGGTGATGAATAATAATTGCCCAATGGGAATTGCAATGGTTGCAGCCAAATAAGGATACCGGCGAAAAAAACCGAGCGGTTTCATGGAAATATGCACCAAAGCATCGGTGGCTCGTATATGGTTCATGAAAGCGACGTATCCCCCAATAGTCATAATCATTAACCCTGCACGTGATAAATTACCGAGGAATGTTTCTTCCACTATTTTTATCAAATCGAAAACTACACATCCTGTAGGTTTGGCAGGAACCGGGGGCTGCACATTGAATATGACGGCAAATGTCAGCATGATGAGGCCGGCTAATATCAATACACCTTGCGGATTAAGTTTACGGTAAAGGAAAATAGCGGTAAAAGTAATCGCTATGATGCAAAAAAGAAAGGATATGAGAGGCATATCTTGATTATTGAATGAGAATAATTTGAAAAAATTATATCCCTTTTCCTTTAAAAAAAATCAAGGGATATAATTTTTCTACTATTAGTAACCCGGATTTTGTTCCATGGGTTTGCCTGAGTTCGATTCGATGATGAGGTTCGGTATTGGCAACAGCACAGGAAGATCGTACGTATCCATTCCGCGTCCATGAACTCCCAACACTTGATTGAGTTGGCGGGTACGGCGTTTGAAATAATTATCGACCTCACGTTCGTCGCCACCGTTTTCCTGACTAACTCTTATAAGAGTGTGCCTGCGTTCCTCCTCACAAAGCAGTTCGCGACTACGTTCATCAAGTATAAGGTCAAGACCGTCGGCAGACAAGTCGCTTTCGGTAATGTCAACCACGCCTGCGCGATTGCGAACTTTATTGATCCACTTAATAGCTTCTCCGTTGTCACCTTTTTTAAATAGCGCTTCGGCATAGAGCAGATAAGTATCGGCAATGCGAAGATATGGGAGATCGTTATAATTGGGGTCTATGTCGCCGGATGATTCCACCTTTTGTGTATAATCCCATTTACGGACGGACGGCCATTTATAATTCTGAATGGTGGTTTGCGTGGGATCCAACATCCGCGCGGTGATCGTCGAATCTATCGGTGTTTTACCGCTGACGAGGAATGGTTGAATTTGACCTTCGGCATTCTTTTCCCAAATAGTCCAGAGCATAGCAGGTTCTTTCATGCGAAGATCCTGTTCACCCATACCCTTGTAGTTATACAAGCGAAGGGCGCCGGGTGAGGGTGACAAACGGGCAGTGCCCTTGCCGCCGTTGTTGAGCCAGAATACCTGGTTGTAGGTAAGTTTACCGGAAGTATATTCGGGAGCGTCCAGATTACTCCTTTTAATGACTCCATCATTGGAATAATAACTTTTATAAGTAGATTTCATCCATCCGTCTTGTGGCGCAACACCGGTAGCAGCTTCCAACGGCTCGGCATTGGTGAAATAATAGAGCACTTCCTTGTTGCCGTCTTTGTATGAAGGTGATGTGAAGACATCGATAAACGGACATGCGGGATTGGCAGGCGATTTGCCGAAGGGGGCTTTCATCAACTCATATTCCGAACTTTCCACAAGCGGTTTCAACACTTCAATTGCCTTTACCGGATTACTCTCGGCAAGATAGAGTTCGCCCAAATAATGGCGGGCCATGGCTGCGGAGAGGTAATTATTGTTCGTTGCCCGAAGCGGCAGATGGTCTATGGCAAACTGAAAATCGGCAATCATTGTTTCACGTATCTCGGATACCGGAGTACGTTCCCAATCGGTTCGGTAGTTATCGCCCGTAATCTCTTCGGTGGAAAGTGGTACGGCGCCATAAGCATAGGTCAAGTGCCTATACGCCCATGCCCTGAAGAAACGAGCTTGTGCCACGATGGTGTTTTTATTGGTTTCCGCCTCACTCTCGTTCGTTCCGTCCCAATTAACGGCTCCGTTTTCGGTTCTTGATATAACCATATTTGAAGTATTCACGATTTGATAAAGCCATTCAAAGATATATTCATACAGTTCGTTGTCAACTCTTCTGATGTTAAGAGGCTGAATCATAAAGTTAAATCGGTCACCGGTCGTACCAATGTTATTACCCCAGGTGTTGTCTGCTCCACCACCGAAAACCCCGTTTAAAACAATGGGGCTTGCCGGGAGGCGGCAATATTCTTTTCGCATTAATCCTTGGAGGGAAGTAATCATGGACTGGAAGCCCTGATAATCTACCAACAAATTTTCGGAATAGATATTATCCCGAGGTTCTTCCGTCAAAAAGGCGCTTTCGTCGCATCCGTTCAGGGCAAGAAGCGCAACGGTTATCAAACAATATATAATTTTTTTCATTGTAAGTTACAAATTAGAGAATTAAAAATCAAGTTTAAATCCGAGTATGAACGAACGTACGGCAGGCGCCGATCGCTGACTGCCTATGTATTCCGGATCAAGCCCTGTCCAATTTGTCCATGTGGCAAGGTTTTTCGCATTCATAAACACTTCCAACCGACTGATATCAAGCTTTTTGAATAATGCTTGCGGCAATCTGTACGACAACGTTACATCCTGCAAACGAAGGAAATCTGTTTTCTCATAGAACCCTGCTTCATAAGGATCCACATTGCTCAACATATTTTTGGGATATGTGTTTATGGGATTGTCGGGCGTCCAAAAATCAATCATCATCTTGGTTTGTGAGTATGAAATGCCATTTACGTCCCTTAAATAGTTACGAGCCGTTATGCCTACCTGACTATTGAGGAAGAAACTGAGCGAAAAGTCTTTATAACTGAACGTGTTTAACATTCCCACAGTAAAGTCGGGGATGCGTCTTCCGATGATTTCCCGGTCGGCCGGGGTAATCCCTTTTACACCGTCAATGTCTTTATATTTGACGTAGCCCGGTATGGAATACATAATATCCGGGTCTTGCTGACTGTTTGGATTCGATTGATCGGCTATTTGCCATACTCCGTCGAATACATATCCGTAATTGACCGTTACCGGTTCTCCGATAAACCATCCCGATGCAACGTCGTCAATCGGTTTCCCATTTTCGTCATACAGGCCTACGTCCTTGATTTTAGTGTTGTAATGCGACAGATTGAATGTCGTAGACCAGTTAAAATCTTTCTTATGGATGTTTGTGGATGTAATCGACAATTCAACGCCGTTGTTGGATGTTTTCCCTATGTTTTCGAGCAAGTCATCGGTTCCGTTAATGGTTGGAATGGTTCGATTGAGCAACAGGTCTTCTGTGTTAGACCAATAGACGTCGAGCGAACCTTGGATCCGGCCTTTCAGCAATCCAAAATCTACGCCGACATTGAACGAAGTGGTTGTTTCCCACCCCAGCGAAGGCGACGCAAGTTTTCGCGGATAAAACCCGTACATCGGTTTGTGATCTTCCGTCAGATAGTTGAACGTACTGAGATCAGGCAGCGTGACGTATGCCCCACTAATGGCTTCGTTACCGTTCTTGCCGTACGAAATACGCAACTTTAAACTCGATAAATAATCCTTGATATTCAATCTATTGAAAAAACTCTCGTTGTAAACGTTCCAGCCGAGCGCTACCGACGAGAATAGGGCAAATTTGCTGTTTTCTCCGAATGCCGAATAACCGTCCCGGCGGGTGGTGAGTGTCAGCAGGTATCGACTGTCGTAACTGTAATTCAATCGTGCCATCTGTGAAATGTGGTTCTGTTTCCAATAAGACGACGAACCGGACAAAGTTCCTGCTTTTGCCGCTTGATAATAAGTCATTACATCATTCGGGAAATCAACGCCAGTCATCTTGTTTTGCTCATATACCATGCTTTCTGCCGAATATAGTCCGGTGAAAAAGATGTTGTGCTTGCCGAAAGTGCGAACATAACTCAAAATGTTCTCTATCACCCAGTCGGTTTGGTTCCAATCATCGGTATTGAGTCGCCCGTTTAACTGTTCTCCAAAATAGGTATCGCGTCCTTCGTAATTTTTATATGTGCTCGATTCGTAAGTGAAACCCGTATTGAGTTTATAGCTTAGTCCTTTGATAAATGGAATTGTGAAATCGAGAACGTTTCCCGTAATTACTTTATAGCGTACATCGCTGTTTTTTTCGTTGATTTCGCTCAACGGGTTGCGATTGAACTGGTCGCTACTGCTTTCCCATGCTTTCAGTTTCATCGAACCGTCGGCATTGTAGGCTTCGGCAAGAGGCAGCATTAGAAAAGCGCGTCCGAAATCGGGCCTCTTACCGCTACGGTCGTAGCGTCCCAATTGAGTATTCGTTGAAAATTTTAACCATGAAAAAAAATCCTGGTTAAGATTAACTCTGAAATTATACCGTTCAAATTGATTGTTAACGGTAATACCTTCATTGTTAATATAATTGGCCGATATAAAATATTGTGTTTTGTCGGTACCTCCGCGAAAGGATAGATTGTGTTGCTGTGAGAAACTGTTTCTCGTCGCTAAATCCAACCAGTCGGTAGATTGTCTCGCTTCGTGCATCTTAATTTCCGTTGCGGTCATCTGCGCAAGATAAGCGTCCGGAGCGGCATCGGCGCCAAGAGAGGCTTGTATCGCTTCGGTCTTGTACTTCCAAAACTCTTCTCCGTTCATCATACGTGGTATGTTTATGGGGTCGCTAAATGTAAAATTAGCGTTGTATGATACACTTATTTGACCTTTCTCTCCTTTCTTCGTGGTAATCAGGATAACGCCATTACTGCCTCGAGCGCCGTAAATGGCTACCGAGGAGGCGTCTTTCAGCACCTCTATACTTTGTACGTCACTGGTATTGATTTCCGACCATGGCCCGTCGAACGGAATACCGTCGAGAATGATGAGAGGTTTGTTGGATGCAGTAATGGAATTGCTGCCACGAATAATTGTTGATGATGACGAACCTTCGGCATTAGTACCCGTAATAGAGATATTCAAGCCGGCAACAGCTCCTTGAAGCGATTGAATAATGTTGGTTTGCGGACGTTCATCGAGCATCTTCGTATTAAAAACTGCAACAGCACCGGTTACATCCGATTTCTTTTGCACCCCATACCCCACAACAATCACTTCCTCCAATGCCAGCATGTCCTCCGACAGCGTGATGATAAGATGCCCGGAGTTGGACGACAAGCCGATTTCCTGGGTGATATATCCGATGTAGGAAACTTCCAGCAGGGCATTGTC
>JAIRRS010000099.1 GCA_031255855.1 Tannerellaceae bacterium
GGAAATAGAAAATTTTATGGGGCCGGTTTATTCCATAGTGGAGTTCCGGCAAATAGCCAATTCCTTGCAAATGACTCTCTGTGAATTATCTGACTATCCCGTGATTTTTCCGGTTAAGGGGCCGCTACGGATTTCATCAGGCTTTGGAATGCGTTATCATCCTGTTTATAAAATGCGGAAATTCCATAAGGGAATTGATATATCCAAAACGGAAGGTACTCCCGTGTATGCCGCAGGCAATGGAGTAGTAGTCCATAAAGGCTATGGTTCGGGATACGGCAATTTTATAGAAATCCGCCACGCAGGAGGTTTTCGTTCTTTTTATGCGCACTTGGGCAAGATGATGGTGAATATTGGGGATTCGGTGAGTATGGCTGCACAAATTGCTTGTGTAGGCAATACGGGATTATCGACAAATTACCATTTGCATTATGAAATAAGGAAAGGGAAACGCTTTCTGGATCCGGCAGGATGGTGCGGTCTACTATATGAAAAATTGAACATGCAAATTTTAACGGCTTTTTATAAAACAGGGGTGTAACTGGGCCAATTGTGTAGCCAACGGTTCTCTTTTATCCATTTTCTTAGCTATCTTATTTCGGGGCAAAGTAAATAAAAGATAGTGTAATCAGAATGCACGATTTCAAATAGCCTGTGATTTCAGAAATCGAAGGTCACATACTTTCCAATATTGTTTTCAGAGGTAATATTGTCGTATAGAATTCTTCGTTGGTATATTTGCCGTAAGTTTTGTAAAACCCGGTTCCGTCTTTGTATAGAATCAGCAAGCCCGTTTCCAAGCGGCTTTCAGGACTTTTAAACGATTCTTTTTCTCCTTCTTTGAGGGTAACGAAATCCCATTCTTTTTCCCCGGATAGTATTTCCGCCTCATCATCTTCCGATTGATAGAATTCCACACTGTTGTCGTAGAATTTGAAAGAGATAAAACTGTCCGGGGCTTTGAATGTCTTGATAGTTTCCAGTTTCTCTTTGATCCCTTCTTTCCAATGGTCTTCACAGGTGATGAGGGCGAAGTCGCAAGAGTCCCATTCGCTTTGGCTACAGGCTCTTATAAGGATATGTTTTGTTGGTTCTGTTGAAAGTTTCATTCTCTTTGGTTTTAAATATTAAACGTCTTGCCGTATGAATAAAAAAACAATGGTGTACGCGTAGTACATTCGACTTCAAAACCAACCACATCATAATGCTGCCATGTATGATATTCATACGGTTTATATGAAATCATGCGAAGGAATTTCATATTATTATCCCGGCAGAATTGCTTTGCCGATTTTTCCGGTTCACGGGTATTATACCTGTTAAAAACAAAAATCTTTATTTTTTCATGCGGTATATTATGGGTCGTTACCAAATCTGTGGATACCATGTTGTTTGCTTTTATATTATGTATGAATCTGCCAGCCGATGGATTGTGTAAGCTGGACTGCATAAGATTGGTCAGGATTCCCATGATAGAGTAATCCTCCGTTCATTATCCGGTTTCCGCTGCTATCCAGCATTTCAAAGTAAAATGACAGTGGGGCGAAATCCTTGCGTAAATGCATCACGCCATTCATATTGATTTCCCAGCGCTTAAGCCGTTCCAAACAGTCCTGTAAACTCTTATCCCCCGTTTTTTCGGCATATTCCATCGCTTCGCGATACCTTTCTTCGCATTTAATTACCATAATTATTATTTTGAAGATGAATAAAATCCGGCTAATAAGCTAAAGCATTCAAGAAGTATTCAACATAGTCTGTTTCCAATCCGAGGTTTGCACATGCCTGCTGAAAATCATCGAACCGTAAATCCGCTAAATCCCTCAGTTCACGAAGATTGTTTATTTCGTTATTGAGGTGTTCTTCCGCTTGTTCCCTGTCGCAATTGCATGAGTTGCGGATTGTGTCAATAATTGAATTCGCCATCGTTATAATTTTTTATTGAGGTTATACTTTTGAATTGTTTCTATTGATTGTTTTGCCCGCCTGTATTACTGATATGATTTTTGTTGCGGGATGAATGCCAAAATTCCAATCAATGTCTTCATCACCAAGTGTTGTATGGATGCTTCCACCCATTACCAGCCCACAGTATTTTTCAATGCTCTCCCGTGCCTCTTTACGGCTTTCCGCCTTTATCCGGAATATCCCATCGAAGACGTATCTTGCTTTTACTTCGTATATTTTCATGCTGTTTGATGTATCGAGGGTTGAACAATAATATTCAATGGTTTGCCAAAAAAAGAGTCGCAAACGTCGTAAACTTGTTTTATCGAATAATCATACTCCCTGCCGTATTTATCTATTTCCAGCCGGAAATACGGATACTTGCCTTTTGTAAGATTCAACTTTACATCTCTCTCCAAATCCATTTCCATCAGGCTACCGCCTCCTTGCATGGAACTATACAAGCCACATTTGTTTCCCTTGGGAATTATTACTTCCGTAAGATTGAAACCGGATTCATATAGTTTTTCCATATCTATCGTTGCCACATAGGTAAGCAGGTTGGCTCCGCAGGTTGAATTTTCCAACTCTTTATAGAATTGCCCATAGGCTACCTGCTCTTTTCCGTTCCGGGAAGATTTGTCCGGAAAATAGCCGGTCGTTTTTTCCCCATGCCCAAGTAAAAGCTTTCTTACTTTATGCGGATTCAAGTTAAGAGCGTCCACCATATCCCCAAAGTAAGATTCTTCATAGCTGTATCCTCCGGACGATTCCAGCCAATGGGAGTTAATGCAGTCGTAGTTGGATATCAACTCAACCCTGACTGGAATTTTACTTGTATTGCGTAAAAGGTCCATTAGCGGGTCGGAATCATCGCGGCTATAGATGTCATCTCTTATTTTTTCTTCGTTTTCCTCAAAGAATTTCTCAGCTTCCCATTTTTTATAACCTTTCTGTTTCAACTTTTTTTTAAGGTCTTCCATAATACTATCTACTGTCATTTCGATTTGATATTCGAACCGGCCATCCAATTCTTCAAATAGAAAATCAGCAGATTTATCGTTCAAGCATTTTTCTATCGTATCAAGGCTGTTGTCTAAACTTTCTTGGGAATCAACATAAGACAATGAATAATTTTTATCCATTAAGGTAATTACCATGTTCATGTTGATTTCTTTTCTTTTTTCCATTTTTTTGTGACTGTGTACGGCAGTTCCGTTATTTCCCGTACATATTGTTATAAATGCGAAGAGAGCCTTTCGGTCCCCTTCGCTGTTAATATTAGGACACCATAACAGCATCCACATCTATAATCTCCTCATTCTTTAACCTGCAGAAATTATCAAGCGTTGCTGCAAATGCAGCATTTTGAAGTATTAACGACGGAATTGATGTTCGTTCCGGCTTGTAATATTCAGTCGCAATATTGTACATATCCCATGCGGAAATGCAGTCATGCCCTTTCATCTTTTTCAATACATCTTCTGTGAAAGCTGAAATTTGTGATTGATTCAACGGATAGTTCTCTACTTTGCCTGACAGTTCTTCATCGGAGCTGTCATGCGCCACACGCAATGCCGTAAGTAATCCGATACAGGTATATACCTCTTGTATATTGATACCTGTATTTTTCAACCGTCTTATCCGTTCCCTGTCTTCCGTCATCTGTGTTTCAAATTGGCTCAACCATTGATCCACCGTGTCAAATAGCTGTTCTGTAGCGACCTTGTTCTTTCCGTAATTGGACACTATCCGTTCAGCGCTCAAAATACACTGGTTATGGCAGGCTTTCACGCATGGCCCAATAGCAGCCTGAATACCGTCTTGATGATAAGTCAATACAATTGTCGTCGTCAGTTCGTCGGTTTCATAATCGTTAATCCGGATAGTAGTAAATATCCTTCGTAGTATGTGAGCTCCTACTGATTTTTCACCATGAACCATTTCCTCTTTCTTCAAAACCGTAACTCCCGGAAGGTGCTTACTGTTGTTATGCGCCGCGAAAATTTCTTCAATATCGAAATTGAGGTTGTACTTGTTGCAGATAGCAACAACATTTTCAATAGCTTGAAAATGATAGAGTCCGCGAAGAGGATTGCCTTCGTAATCATCTTCCATGTGGGTGCGTTTCAACGTTGATAAATCCATGATTTCAACTTTGTTTGACTGGAAATCGAATGTTTCTTTTTGTGTAATTAACTCGTTCATAATTATAATTTTAAAATTGTTTATTTAATAAGCGGATAGTTATATCTGCCTGTGCCGGTCTTGGTATACCAGGGTTACAACCTGCTACTCAATCAGCTTGTGCCCGGAACATATCTCTGAGCCGTAACCGGCTCTTTGCCAAGCATAAAAGCTTTTACTGCTTGCCGGTTTGTATGGTAAGCGGGGTTTAAGAATTTTTATTAGCATGACTGTAATGATTAATCGTAATTATCGCTGAATACTTCTGCGGCATATCTCCCCATGTCGAAGAAATTACCGGTGATGCTTTGATAAACAAGGGCATCATCCGGTAAGTCCATAACGTCACTTTCAAATTCAGGGTTGAATGTATGGCCGTCCCGGTAATGCGATACCAACAAATGCGGGTCGTCGGAAGCGATATTATGCCCGTGGTAATTACACCATGTCATGAAATAATCGACTTCATCCTCCTCCAAGTTTTCCAAAGCATCCCTGATTTCAAAGAAATTCGGGGAGAACCACCGTTCGTTTATCAGGCTGTCCGGAATATTCTCCCATGCCGGGTACCTGAATTCCGGATTATCTTCATCAGGAAAACAGGCACAGCTCGCGGTATAAAATTCCCCCGTGTCCCCGTAATCGGATAAACGGAACCAATCACTCCCATGAGTATTGTTCTCTATTTCTTCTTGGGTAGTTACCATTACTTCTGCTTCAGATAGATTCATGACTTATTCTGTTAGTGATTCTATATATCCTGCAATAATATCTCTTATTTAATCCTAATGTGGAAGCTACGGCCTTTTACATCAACTCCCGTTTTTCGTATTTGCCCTGTCAATGCTAATTCTCCTTATTTACTATTTTTTGTGACGCAATCCCTCTTAATTTTTCCCGGCACTTTTTTGACTCCATATGTTTCCGGAAACGTCGGTAATGGAAAGTTTGATGCCGGTTAAACCCATATCCCAAAATCTTTGCTTAATTTAGAATTAACTTACCAGCTTTTGGCGCCCCCAGCTTATGTGGAACCGCCCGTCACTGTCTTGTTCCCGGGTCAACAGGCTTTCAATTACCGACATGGAAATATCGAATTCTTCAAATATCTCCGATTGTTCTTTTACTTCTCCCGTCTTGATAAATTCATTCAACCGCTCTTTGGCCAGTACCAGCGCCATTAAATTCTGCTCAATGGAATCTTTATAAGAAACAAAGTGTACCTGTGTCCGGCCTTTTGAGTCAAGCCGGATGAACCGGAAGTAAAATTGTTCCATCTTGGGGATATTCCATTGGAGCGATTCCAGTATTACATCATTGCAACTTGGTATGTTTGCCGAGCTCTTTAAGGATTGCTGGGTACAAATAAGGATACCGTTGATGGTATCTTCAAATTCCTTGATGATGCCTTGCCGTTTCTTGAATGTTACATCACCTTTAATTATGAATACCGGCCTGTCGGGGAACTGTCCGGAAATATAATTTTCATACATGTCCAAAGCCGCCAATGTGGTACACCCGATTGCAACCTTCCCGGGTATCGTCTCTACCAGGTTTTTAATGTACCGGGTTTTATTCGGATAAGGGTCGCCGTAATAACCATCTATCAGGTTCGGTACGGAACAGGCTTTTATCAGTAGTTTGATCTGCCTCATCAGGCGTAATCCTGCTTCTTTTTTACTGTCGCCGGTGCTGTTATAATATAATTCGCATATCCGGCAGAATTCTTCGACAATGACACGGTAAACCTCCCGTTCCCCGTCAGCAGGAGTAACCGCATGTGTTTTCACATCGTATTTTTCCCCGGCAAAATCCTTGAACTTACGGGTAATGATCGTTTTGCCGGTCAACTTGAACAGTTCATTTTTGTTGTATATGTCCTGGTTCTGTTTCTCAATACCGAAAACACTTGCTTTGCCCGGACAGAAACAAGCTTTAAATAAGTTATGTCCCAGATAAGCCGGAAACGGTTCCCCATAGGAATCATTTGGTTTGCTTACTATTCTTCCATCCTTGTCCTGATGATAAACTTCATCGCACCAGCATATCATATTTATGGAATTATTGTACAGCAATTCAAATTGGCTATATAGCTCTGTGATATGGTTCCGTGTCGTTGTTCCGGTATCAAGGATTTTATAATTTAGCCTGCGGAATATACTAAGGGCGGCTTTCGTCCGCTGTGAAGCAGGATTGGTTATCTCATCCGATTCGTCGAATATCAGGCAAAATTTCCGGGAATGAAGTTTTATGAATTTGTTTAATCCGCGTTTCAGCTTACTTAGCATGGATATGCTGACCACCAGAAAATCCCCCTCTGGTATATCATTGAAATCCCAGCAATTACGAAGTGTGCGGTATCGCTCTTTATTGACATTCAGGAATGTTTCCCATGTAAGGTTTGTGGCAATGGCCGGAGCCAGCACTATTACATTCCTTATCTTTCCTTGTTTCAGGAGGTATTTCCCGTAATGATAGACTGCGGCTGTTTTGCCCGAACCCTGCTGCCAGTTCAGCAGGGAGTAGTTTTTCTGAAAAACCAGGTTCAGGTCATGTTTTTGCAAATTGGTAAACCGGCAAACTTCATTCTCTTTATTGATAAAGGTCGCGTTATCCAAATAATTTTGAATATCGGGGTCAATATTCATTTCAGGAAATACTTGGGATTGAATTTCGTATTTCCGTTGTTTGCGTCTTATTAGTTTCTTTGCTGCTTTTACCTGTTTCCTTATTTTGGGGGAATATTCGGAAGGTACGGGAAGTTTCTCCCTGCCAAGGACCAGGTCATTCCTGTTGGCCGACAGGTGCTTAATTTTATCCAACAACCTGGGTGCGTATTGCTTTAGTTTAAACCCATAGCTCGTTTTAACCAAAGCAACTTCTTTATGTGGTACAACATACTGGTTGGTGATATATTTACGGATGACACTCAATACTTTATTGGTTGTCAGTTTACTCCTTTCCCATTCCTTGTATTGTTCACTGGTGCAATTTTCCGGAAGCCGTTGGTTGCGGAATTTGGCTACCAATGCAACAGCCTTGTCATAGTGCTTTTGTAAATGTTTATGTGTTTTCAGTTCAAACAGGTATTTATCCAGTTTGTATTCGAACTTTTCCAACTCATCCTTATCAATGGAATAAGTTTCCCTCATCAAGTTTATCCGAAGATTGGATTTGAGCGTTTTAGCGGCATCGATCCTTTTACCGAGTTCATCCCATGAAATCAATTCTTCGGCGTTATACGGGGTCATTTCAATATGCCGGGATTCGCGCATAAATACCATAATCTTGGTATCGAAATTGTGCACTCCGACTGAAGCAAAGGCATTGGGCTGGAGTTTACCCTGCCCAATAAAAGAAAAATCACGGTTGATGGCGGTGACTTTTGATTTCTCCCAGAACTCGTTTTTGAGGAACGATGCGGGAACGATTATCATCAGGATGCCTGCCGGGTTTAAAACCGAATATGCCTTGTCCATATAGTAGAATTGCGATTGCTGGTAATCGAATTGCAAGTTGAAAGGAGGGTTGCCGATCACAATATCAAACCGTTTATCGGGCTTGTATTGAACGATATCGCATTTCCCAATATGGGCATCGGGATAAAGGTGACGGGCAACCGAAACGGCTTTTCCATCAATATCGAAGCCATATACATTGTGTTGGTTCGGTAGATGGTTGAAGAAATTTCCCATGCCGCAGCACATATCGAGTATCATATCCGACGGGGCAGGCTTTATTAATTTTACCATATCCCGGCAAATCTCATGGGGGGTAAAGAACTGCCCCATTTCAAATTCTTTCTTTGCCTGTGAATATTCGTGATAATTGGCAAAATCTTCTCTTTTAAAATTATGTAGTCCACCGGTACCGGTGTAACAGTTATATATTGTTTCGGGAGGCAACTCGTCCTTTCCGGTATCGATGCAGAATAAAATCTTCTCATTGATTTCCGCACGCCTGTCCTGTGGTATTTGTTGGGGAATTATCCTGTACATAACTTATAGATTGCTACTGTTTCCGCTTTGAATTACTGGACGGTCTGGCAAGATCTTTTTTCTTTGGTATATTCAAATGCTCTTCCGCGAAGATGGATAAACTGCTCCAAAATAATTGTTCACAATAATCATCCGCTAATTTCCCGGCAAGGATACACATCTTTGTATCGGAAACTTTTGAAACGTCAAAGCCGGCTTCTTCCAAATCATCACGGCTTACACTCGTGATTTTGAAAAAAGGAATTTCGCTTTCCAATTGTAATTGTAAATACTTTTCCGATTCATTCGGTTTTTCTATTTCTGAGAAATACCTGACGAGTTCTTTTAATAATGTCCTGTTCATTGTCTGTATTTTAGTGATTAATTTTAATTCGGCTTATCAATTAGAAGTATTGGGATGTTTATGGCTATTCTGCATATTTACAGCAAAAAAGGCCTGTATTCATTATCTTTTTATTGGATAGAGTCAAGCCTCAGTTTGTAGAAACATGCTTCGGCTGTTTTTGCGTCTTTGAACTGGACATCAATCCGTCCGTTTTTGAAAAATTTCATTTGATCTGCATTGCTTATTGTTAAACTGTAAGGCCGTAAAATATTTATATTGCCGCTGTCGAACCGGATAATCATGGATAAACTGCCGATTAATATGTTAGCCGCCCCGAAAGCGATTCCTGCACAAAAGTCATCAAGATTTTTTTGATAGTTGTAGTGCATTTTGTTTCTATCCGTCCAGAAATCGTCAAACCTGATTATATCGGGAAATATGATTTTATCTTTTTTCAGTTCCGGGTTAACCTTACTCCAAGTCCCGGATTTGACTACTATATGGAAGCGTTTTATTAATTCATCCTCGGCTGTATCACGGAAACTTTTTCCGCCCAGGTGTTCAATTACCAAATCGACATAACTTTGGTAACCCGGACGGAATCCCATTTGTAAAGATTCTTTATCTACATCCGGATATGGTACCGAAACATTATATGTATTATTGAAATATTTGATTATTGATTTGGCAAATGCATTTATCGCCTTATAGTTCTGGTCAACAAGCTTGTCGATGTTGTCAAATGGCTTAAATTCGAACTCTGTGTAGTCTGTTCCGGCATAATCACACCGGTCGTTATAGGGATCGCTTTTCCTGACTTTTCCATTAATAAGGAAAGTGACTTTATGGCTATCCCCGTACTTGGCGGCGTCTTCGACAAATATGCCGTACCAGCGGTCTATTTCATTTAAACTGAGGTAAAGGCTTTCTTGTTGTTTTTCGCAAAAAAGACGGTCCGCTTCGGAAATTTTCTCTTCATTACGTATCTTAATCTTATAGATTGAAGAAAGCAGGTCGGTCGTGTTTCCGCCTGCTGCATTTTTTTGTGTAAACATAATCTTTGTATTTAATAGGTCTGAAATAATTATGGGGTTATTCAGGTTGGACATAAAGGGTCATTACCTTATGGTTTTCATGGTCTTCCCGGATTTTCACCTTTGCCTGTAATACGCCAATCTTTCGAGTCATCACAGGAGCATTGATGGCTTCCCATTCTTGAATTGGCAGACCTTTCAGTTCATCACGGTAACACCATATTACAAATTGATTTTCCCAATATCCGGGAAATACCGTGGCATAAAATGACCGGAGAAAGTCTTGGTATTCTTTTTCATCCCCGAATGTGAAACCATCCCCTTTATACAGGTATTCGGCTGCGGGGTCTGTTTTGACAAGGGTGATTTTTCTCCATGCCTTTGTTGTGAATTCCCCGAATAAAGCGACCTGTTCCGTATATTCCCACATACTTACTCCTGCCTGGAAATTGACCGCTCCATTTGCCTTAGGTCCACCATGTCCCCATGTTTTGAAATGATTGTTTACCGTTCCGGCGTATATCAATTCGTTTTCACTCATTCCGGCAAACGGCCCGCCGCTCACATTACAGTGAATTTCCCCCTGTATCGATTCGACAAAGGGAATCATTGGTTTGACACATACGAATAAATCTCCGTCACGGTTCTTTTCAATAAAGGCGACCGGAGAATATTCCCCATGTTTCGACGTGTATAGAAGCCTGTCGCCGGCTTTCGGCCCGATTTTAGACCGGGAGGACTCTATCCGTTCAACCAGTTCGTTTACTTTGTCTACATCTTCCTGTATCAGGGTATGGGCATCGTGATAAGTCTCGTTTGAGGGTAGAAGTGTATTGATGTCATACCTTTTTGTTTTTGCCTGTAACATATGATTATAATTTTTATTAATCCGGTTTGTGGGACCGGGAGTACCCATAGCTACAGGCGCGAAAGGTTCGTGTTTAGGCGTGGCAAGGTTTTTCGGAAAAATACCGGAGCAAAGTGAGGATGATTTTTCCAGAAAACCGTAAGGCTTGACCTTGCCGCGGCGTTAAGAACACGGAAATACCTTTGCCTGTGGCTATGGGTACTTCGGTTCTTCATGGT
>JAIRRS010000100.1 GCA_031255855.1 Tannerellaceae bacterium
TGAGCTTTTCTGTTGGAAACGCTTCGGATATTATTTCAAAACGCTTTGAAACAATAAACAAAAGTGACACCGACACAAACATCCCCGCAAATGCCATCGATAACAACACCTGTTGCCAGTGTTCCGCGTTTAAGGGGCGGCGTACGAGCATTTCGCCAAAGGCGATAAGCGCGGAGCGTATTGACGGCAGCAACACCAGCAGGCACACGCCTATAGTGGCAAGCGAAAGCGCTATGAGCAAAGTGCGTCCGCGCACAGGCGTATGCGTGTGTGATTTTAGCAAATTCATTTACAACAGACTCCTTTTGCTTAAAAAAATAGTTTCGCAAAGGACAGTATTCCCTGTTTCCACGGGACACGGTGACAGCGTTATATGTCCAAATGACGATATATTACACCAGGAATTAATCTTATGATGATACTTATACAAAACGCCCACAAACTTGTATAACGGACTCCTTTTCGGTTGTTTATAATTGCCGTATATATCTTATGCGCTACCTGTTCTGGTGTTTGAGAGATAAACGATTTTTGTATTTTATTGTCTTTTCCTGTCATTTTAGTTTTTATCCAAATAGGTTTTATAATCATTACAGTGATTCCAAAGGGCGTTAATTCCTGTTCGAGTCCTTCAAGGTAACAGGTCAATCCCGATTTTGAAGACGCATATATGCTGTTTGATGATTTCCCTCGGTCTCCTCCAACTGAAGACACAATACAGAGAAACCTACAACGATCATTTTTTAGTTTTTCTTTTATTTTCTCTAGAAAAACAAGAATACCAAGATAATTGCTTGCTACTGTCTTGTTTATTTCAGCAATATCTCCCATGCAATTTTGACAAGGTAAATACCCCGCTGTAATAATTATTCCATCCGGCGTGTTAAAAGATTGTAATAAGCACTCTGTTTGTGAGCGATCAGTTATGTCAAAATATATACATTCTGCCTTTATATTATTTTTCTCTATAAAATTCTGAAGTGAGATCATATCTCTTGAAAATAATTTCAGTGTACAATTCTCTGTCGTTATATACAACATTAGCGCTTTAGCAATGTCGCTATTTGCGCCTATAATCCATATTGTTTTATGTCTTAATAAACTATCACTCATCCTTTATCTCTCCCGAAAATAATTTTCATTCCGTAACGTATATAGCTAGGTAATATTCTTGGCTTATACAGGCATTCTTTAAGGCGTTTTATTATATAACCAGGCCTTATATAATAATCATGTATTATCTTATTTCTAAACTCAACCAGTTCTTTCTGTGCAAGAAATTCTGTACCGGTTACATTGGTATGAAAATAATCGTTGCCAAGAGGCCCGTTTTCAATAACACCGCTTTTATGGCATATATTATAAAGTTCTGTGCCATAATACGGAAGAACCAAGTGAACTTCAATAAAATCAGCATCAATATCAAAAATATGTTTTCTGGTTTGTTCAAGATGTTCCCTTGTCTCCCATGGGAAACCAGCCATAAAAAATCCATACATTTTCAAGTTGAGTTTATGCGCCCACTTTGCAGCTTGGATGTTATGGGCAACATCTGAGCCCTTTTTAATACGTTTTAAGGTTTCATCGCTGCCAGATTCAAATCCAAATGCAACAGAAAAACAGCCCGCATCTTTCATGGCTTGCAAAACATCAAATGAAAGAGGATTCGTACGGGAATTAGCCGTAAATTCGATCTTGTTATACAGAGATGAGCTTATAATTAATGCACATAGTTTTTTGGTCCATCCAGGATTCATTGTAAAGGTATCGGCTTTAAAGAAAAAATTCTTTATTCCAAATTTGTGATAACACTCCTCAATCTCTAACATCACATTTTCAGGTGAACGAAGTCGTACCTTTTTCCCAGAAATCTTTGGAGAAAGACAATATATACAGGATGCGGAGCAACCTCTGGATGTCTGAATTGTAGCCATTGGGGCTTGTGTGTCAGGCCGAACATATATACGGTTGTTCATATATCTACGTGCGGGGAATGGAATTGAATCAAGCGCATCAACCCAGCAATAAAATTTTGTTGCTACAAAATGGCAATTTCTATCTTTTATTAAAATATTATGGATTGAGTTTATATCTCCCATATGTCTCAAGGCATGATCTGCAATTCCGACGATACAGGTTTCCGCTTCTCCTCCAATTAAATAATCAACAAATTTCAAATCTAACAAAGACAGCAATTCTTCATCCGGATCAAAGAAAATAGCTCCCTTTAATACAATATACGCCCCGGATAATTCTTTGATATGATTTGCGATCTTAATGTCTTCAAAAATAGTTGCATTAGTAACACTAATCAAGACCATTTTTGGCATGAAACGATCCAAATCAACTTCAAGGTCAAATATGGTTTTATTTTCAGTTTGGTAATCCATAAGAAAAACACTGTAGTTTTCTCGTGCTAACACTGCGGCGCAGTAGCCCAAATCGTTACAAGCCCGCATCGAGGTTGCGGTTGAATCTTCTATATTCCCTTGTGATCGATCTTCTCCTCTTTGGTATATTGGACCCGGTGGATACATCAACATTATTCTTTCGTCCATGATTCTTTACTCCTTTTTATTTCTTATATTGATATTTCTGAACGCTATTATCTTTACCAACATGAACGTAATTGGTAATCCCAACAAGCCCGCCAAGCCATACACAATAATTTTGTTCCAGCCTGCGATATTCAAAAAAACCAACACAAAGCCGAATAGTATAAGGAAATTCGGGATATACGATATTACAAATTTAACAAGGGCAATAAACGCAAGCGGGCTGTGAAAAATCAGCTTTGCGTTGAGCGTGTATGCGACAAGCAAACTAAGACAATACCCGCAGATATACGACAGGGACGGGTCAAGGACGGTGGAAATTAACAGGGAACAGATAAAATTCGTGAGCGTTCCCATTCCGCCGCAAAATACAAACAAGATAAAATCCCGTGAAAGATATGTTCTTTTAATTTTTGCAAAGATTGAATTATCAATCGTCTGCCAGGGTAAAAGGCGATTCCTTTTTACCATAAAACTTTGTTCCGCTATTTTGACAAGAGGAAAATCCGAAGGCGAATCCGAATAAAACTTGTCTATCTTCTCCTCCCCATAGCGTTCCCGGAAGCGCCGCAGCTTCTCTTCCCCGTAACAGTTCTTCCCATTATATGCGCTGGTTTTGGGATCAACCCGCGAGGCTATCAAGGCGCAACGCAGATACTCCCGAGCCGCCGGCTCCAGCAGGAATTCCGGGGATGCGGAAATGATGAGATCATCGCCGCGTTTTTGTTCAAGATACCAGGGTTTTATCTTGCGCGCATTCCTTTTCCAGAAACGTTTAAGCGTGGCATCAAGGGGGATATACCGGATAAAACAGAAAAAAGCGCTTTTCATCTGTTCTTTGCTCCACAGGCGAAGCAGATACGCCGCTATCCCCCAAAGCTGAAGGGGCAACAGGAATACGAGCGCGGGACGCCTAGCCAGGGCAAAGCGGTAGAAATCCAGAGAAGAATCCCCGGCATAAATGGTGTTGTCAAAATCATAGACGTTCATGGGAGGCTCCGGTTGAAATAAACGATGCAGAACGCCCATATCAG
>JAIRRS010000102.1 GCA_031255855.1 Tannerellaceae bacterium
GCCCTGAAAGATTACGACCACAGATACAATACCCTTTATTATGAAACATTTTACTGTTATCTCCGCAACAACCAGAGCCCGGCGCGGACCATCAGGGAACTCAACATACACCGGAGTACCCTCATCTACCGGCTGGAAAAAATACAGACCATTACCGGACTTGATGCGATCAGCGGCGATAAGCAGTGGTATTTCCTTTTGTCGTGCAAACTGCTGGAATACGCCGGTCATTACGGTGGCATTTGGTAATGTTCTAAAATCATTGTATCAACATAGTTGCCCGAAGAACCAGACATTTATTACCAGGGAGGCTGCAATCTTGTGCATACGTTCCGTTTTTGAAAACCGAATACCCCTCCTCACCAGCTACACTTGACCCACAGAATCATGCGGGATACTCCCGGTACGCCAGCGGAATATATAACTTCATTAGCCCGAGCCATATCGTCGCTTCCCGGTGCGTCATGAGGATTTCCTCCCGGTCAAAGTTTTCATTCCCGGGCATCCGGTAAATTGCGCGGACTTTTGTCCGGAGCTTCGGCCCGGTCCCCGCTTGCTTCCGGATTGATTTATCCGGCTACTTATAAAGTGTCTCCGTCGTTCTGATAAACCGTTCTTTCAGCCGAACGGAATGAAAATCCAGCCCCGTAAACTCTTTTCCCATATCGAAACTTGTCCCCTGTGCCACATTCTCCTCCCAAACTTTCCGGCTGTTAGGAGTACATAGCACAAATGGAAGGAATCTGTGGGGCAAGTTTAGCCTGTAAAGGGCGGGGAGCGTCATTATCCGGCAGAACATCGCTATTGCCTGCCGCCGCCGGAACAGAGGCTCACGGTTATTGATCGCCGTCCGAACCTCATACCACGCATCCCGCGTTAAAATACGTTTTGCTCTCATACTATATCTATATAGGGGTTTGTCCGCTATTTTGATTCGGTCAAACAGGAAAAAAGTGTGAAAAAACGCAAAAAAAGAGCAAACGTCGGTACCCTGTACCAACAGACCCAACAATTCTCATTTTAAAAAAATAGCATCCTAAATCGGCAATATGCAGGCAATACGTGCATGAAAAAGTGGTGATAGTCGAAAGAGGGTTGATGGCGGGCTTATTGGCTTGATATGCTATATATAGAGGTCAAATCTGTAATGGCACACCATATATAGTGTCGAGAATTCATATCAACCCTATTTCAGACTATCCCGAAAAAGTGGACGATACATAGAATAGAGCTGGTCAGGCCATTATTTTTGGGCTTTTTCCATGTGAAAAGTTTCCAAAATGAGAATTGTTGCAAAAGACCGGCTTCCGATTGACACAACGCGGTAATTTCGCATATACTGCTAACTAGGTGGTATATGCGAAGAAAGTTCCGCCTATAAGACGTTATGTGTCATTTTTTTGAAATTCTTTGAAAAAACACTTGACAAATATGAATAAGGATGGAACAATTTATTGTCAGTGGTTAATTTGTTGGAGATTCTGGATTTCGTTATACTGGTGAAAGGAGGAACGAAAAATGTCTTTAAGATCAACAATTGGTGACTTAAAATATTTTGTGGCTATAGCGGTTATATTCATTTTTACAATACCTAATGCTGTATTTGCGTATGATGGGAGTGTGTCTGGTGGGTACGATGGAAATTTCACGAGGTACTCCTTTATTCAGCAGGCTTCAGATATAAATTTAGCAAGAAATGTCTTACAAAATGCGTTTGGGGCAAACATGCAAATAGAAAAACTATTTTCAATAGGGGAGGATGACGTTGATGAAGAAGATGTACAAATGATTAATGATCTAGAGGCATATATTCCTGCTCAATATAGACTGGAAAATGGTGATGCGTATTCATATGTGGTTAGGAGGGGGGAAACAAACAATGGTTTTGACGGCTGGATAGTGTTTTCACACTATTTGAGTTCAAATGGTTGGTATCATTATGTTTATTATTTTTCCATCAGATAGATGGATATTTATAATCTATCAATAATTAGGAGAATTGATATGTCTTTAAAATCAACTATCGTTGATGCTTATTCGGTAATTTTGGAGATTGTACTCTGGTTGGTTATCATTTTTGGTGCAATTGTTGGATATTATGTTGAAAACAACGTATTGTACAAAGATGGCTGGTTTTTGGGTGTTGCCCTTGGTGCCTTAGGTGGTTTTATAATTGACGCTATTGTTTTTGGTGGATTGGCCCTTATTTTGGATATACGAGATACACTAAAAGAAATTGCCAAAAAAAATCCGTAAATAGCCAAATATAATAGGGCTAAGTCTGCAAAGACACACCATATATAGTAGCGTCGAGAATTTATATCAACTCTCTTTACGATTATCACCACTAAAGTGAAACAACATTTTAAAGAGATTTCGATATGAAAGTAAGAAGAATTTTGCCCTTATTTTATGAGAATTACCGTTTCTCTATCTTTTTTGACATATAGTAAAGACATTCAAAAAAAATTTTGTTTATTCCGTGGACTGAACATATTGAATTCACTATGAAGCCAAGTTTTACGACTACTTTATTGGCGGTATTATTGTATGCTCGGTTGTAATACGGCGGCATAAACTTATATTCAGAGATTGGTATGATACTACCATTTCAGTATTGAATATATTATTTTGTGCTTCTTTTGTATCATTTTTCTTTAGCTGAGAACCTTGGCCTATACCATTCATAAATATTTCTTCGCGTACATTTTTGATTATTGCAATAATTTTTTCTTGGTTATGTATGTCAAGTCTTACTGGTTTTATTTGGATATTGTTTTTCGGTCTCGCAATACCGAGAATGACAACAGGAGATATTGCAATGGGTAATTTTGGCGTAATGTATGTGTTGGGAGGTTTTTTGGGTATTTGTTTCCAATCTGAAAATATTGGGAATACATCTACACTGCTAAAAGATGAATTTTTGGGTTTAACATCCAGAATTGGTTCAGATGTAAATTCTTCTATATCATTTGCTCAATCTGCAATAAAGAAATTGAGATAAAAATGTTAATGCTATAAATTATAAATAAACCGTTACTTCCCCCACTCTCTCTCTGCATGGTATCTGTCAAGTGCATCTCCACCGCATCCAGTGTGAACAATTGCACCCCGTAACCCGTTCCCCCGAAAGATGTTCTCGTACAGCCCACTTGAGCCACTTCCCGCTCTTCGCTCATAGACCGCATTTCTGGTCAGATGGATACTTCCTTCCAACTACAGGAGTACTGTCGTCTTGCTGAATGACGGCGTGCTGATCAGACAGGGGAGTTCACCGGCAATAAATCTTTCCGTCCCGAATTTTCCGTGACCGTTTCAGCGCGCCCAATTCCCACGCCTTCTGTTCCTATTCGGAAGACATGAGTTTGAGGAGTTCCTTAAAGGTTTACTCCCCGTCCATGTCGATAGACAGTATAACAGCTTTCTTAGCTGTACATCACGGGGGACTATCCCCATGCTGTCAGCAAGTTAGGCAAACAGAAAACACAAGGAATCGCGGATTGCACGGATAAAACAGGATGAACACGGATGACTATCCGCGCCATCCGCGGTTAAATACGA
>JAIRRS010000130.1 GCA_031255855.1 Tannerellaceae bacterium
GTGTGTATATGGAAGTTGCTTGAAGCATGATTGTTTTTTCTTTATGCTTGACAAACTTGTTTTTGCACAAATTAGAATTAATGGGCATTCCGTAATTTGCAGAAGTTAATCTATCCAATCTATTTAACATTCCTGAATTGTATTCCAATGTTACGACCTTTCCGTCAGGTCTTTCTATTGAAATAGTTTCTGTCAAAAAATTTGAACCTTCGAGAAATAAGACATAAGGAAAATGAGATTCAGATAGCATCAAATTAGCTATTTCAGATATGTTTTTATGCGACCTTTCTATTGCATTGCCAGCAACCATCAAGTCTTGATTGCTATCCTTACCTACTAATACCCCATTTTTGATATTTTCGATGTCTTGCCCTTGGTGTTTAGCTTCCGATACTAATACGATTCTCCAATTATCGTTATCGTCTTTTACTTCTATTATTCCACCATCAGGTATAATACTTGAATTTGACACAAAAAGAGTTTGCCCTAATTCCGGATCAACTTTCCTTAATGCTTCGTTTATTTCTTCCTTCTTTATGCTTGTTCTATATTGAAAAGATAATTGAGGAAACTCCTTTTCAAGTTGTTCAATTACAAAATGTGAAATTTTCCCGACTGTTATGTCATGCGATTTTGCTTCTCCCCCAAATATACCAACAACACCTTCAGACTCTTTATGTTGATTCGTTAATCTTTTCGATTGATTCTTTTTAGCCATATTTTTCTTTCTCTATGTTTTTTGCCATAGATCTTTATTAAAGAAACAAAGTTACAAAAAATTATTCAGGCTATAATATACCTGATTCTTAAAAAACAAACCGTCAAGAGGTTACATTCCCCTGCCATTCTTTTGTTTGGGTAATACGGGCTTGATGTGGGGCTTTGCTGCCTGTTTCGGTTTATATATACTCGTGTCTTTTCCTTTGAGATAACGCCGGAGTTAAATCCAGTAGCAGGTTTAAATCTTCCTGCGCCCTGTACGGCTCATAGTCCTGCTTTAGCTGTTGCAATACCACTGTCTCTTCTATCCGGTTTGATAAACAGTAGCAATTTACAGAAAATATTTCAGATGATAAAGTTCGTAAGCGTAAAACCGGATGGCTTTTCAAATTTCAAATGGATACCATAAACGCTTACCGGCTATCATTTTTAATGATTTTGCGGTTTTCAGCTAACGCGATAGTTGAGAACAATCGGAAAAAATAAGAATTTTGGAAAGATTTATTAACTATTTCGTGTGCTAATTTAACAAATGCTTGCAGAAACCGAGCCGTTTTGGGAAATTTATCTGCTTGTTTTCCTCATTTTAGTTGGATGATGTTGGAATATCATCTCCCTGTTTTCCAACATTCATCCGGATGAATTTTTGACGATCCCTGCCCGGTTCATATTTTATGGCATGAAAATACTAGCCGAAACCTGTTTCAACCTCTTATTTGCGTTAAAATTCGGACGAAAATGAATTGATAAAATGCTATCCGATTCAATGTTCATGGGATCATTTTAACGTCTTCTTCTTACGCCAACCATCCCATATGGAAAATAAACGGTGAAGTGCGCACAAACTGTCAATCCTAAACTTCGCGAGAGCGGCTTTTTTCCGACAAACTCCGGACTTGCCTCCAAAAACGGCCGCTATGCGAGGGTCAAATTAACAAAATGTCAATTTGTCAAATCCTTATTATACGGAGGAAAATCCAGCTAATGGTTTTATTTAAAAGTGGTTTATGAGATAGCAGTGAAAGTTTTTCAGCCGTTATTTTAAATACTACCTATTAATATTGTAACTTTGCAGCCGAAAAATTAGTTTTGATGCAAAAGATTAGGAATATTGCGATTATCGCTCACGTAGATCACGGAAAGACAACCTTAGTTGATAAAATGTTATTGGCCGGCAAGCTGTTCAGGGAAGGGCACGACGACCTCGACCAGTTCCTCGACAGTAACGACTTGGAGCGTGAAAGGGGAATTACCATCCTGGCAAAAAACGTTTCCATACAATACAAAGGATATAAGATTAACATCATAGACACCCCGGGGCATGCCGACTTTGGCGGCGAGGTAGAACGCGTATTAAACATGGCCGACGGCTGTTTGCTCTTGGTAGACGCCTTCGAAGGCCCTATGCCGCAAACGCGTTTCGTATTGCAAAAGGCCATCCAATTAGGATTAAAGCCAATCGTTGTTATTAATAAAGTAGATAAACCGAACTGCCGCCCGTCGGAAGTACAAGAGATGGTATTCGACCTGATGTTTAGCCTGGATGCCACTGAAGAACAGTTGGATTTCCCTACCATTTATGGTTCGGCCAAACAGGGATGGATGGCCGACGACTGGCAAAACCCTACAGATACAATCTATCCCTTATTGGACGCAATCATAGAATATATCCCTGAACCTGAAGTATTGGAAGGGTCTTCGCAATTGTTGATTACCTCACTCGATTACTCTAAATATGTAGGACGTATAGCTGTTGGGCGCGTACATCGCGGAGAGTTGAAAGAAGGGCAGGATGTCATGCTTTGCAAACGCGACGGTTCGATGGTGAAGTCTAAAATAAAAGAAGTAGATGTGTTTGAAGGACTGGGACGTACGAAAGTATCGTCGGTCAAATCCGGTGACATATGCGCCCTGATAGGGATAGAAGGGTTTGAGATTGGCGAGACTGTTGCCGACATAAACAATCCGGAAGCTTTGCCTACAATTGCCATTGACGAACCTACCATGTCGATGCTCTTTACGATTAACAATTCGCCTTTCTTTGGAAAGGATGGAAAATTCGTAACCTCGCGCCACGTATACGAACGTTTGCAAAAGGAGATTGATAAGAACCTGGCCTTGCGTGTTGAACCAACCGATTCGGCAGACTCCTGGCTGGTTTACGGGCGAGGAGTTCTTCACTTATCTGTTTTAATTGAAACGATGCGTCGCGAAGGATACGAACTGCAAGTGGGGCAACCACAGGTAATCATCAAAGAGATTGACGGGCTAAAATGCGAACCGGTAGAACAACTCACCATCAACCTGCCGGAAGAATCATCCAGCCGCATCATTGATATCGTAACAAAACGGAAAGGCGAGATGACGATGATGGAAAGCAAAAACGACCGGGTTTTCCTCGAATTTACCATACCTTCCCGCGGCATCATCGGGATGAATAACGCGGTGCTGACAGCTTCTGCCGGAGAGGCTATCATGGCTCACCGCTTCCTTGAATTCCAACCTTGGAAAGGGGAAATAGAACGCCGGGTGAACGGTTCCATCATCTCCCTGGAAACCGGAACGGCCCATGCCTATGCTCTTAACAACCTACAATCGCGCGGACGCTTCTTTATCTATCCGCAAGATGAGATATACGCCGGACAGGTGGTGGGCGAACACACAAAAGAAGGGGATTTGGCAGTAAACGTAACAAAGACAAAAAAACTGACCAATATGCGCGCGTCCGGCTCCGACGATAAAGTTTCCTTAGCTACCCCGGTAGTTTTCAGCCTTGAAGACGCGTTGGAGTATATCAAGGCAGACGAATACGTGGAAATCACCCCGAATCATATGCGCATGCGCAAAATACTTCTCGACGAAAACGACAGGAAACGACAAAGTAAAACGTTGTCTTAATCAACCACAGACAAGCCGCCGGCATCGGAGTTTTCCGATGCCGGTTCGCATAAAGGCACGAATAAAACCCAAGTTCGTCTGTCTTGCAAAGATGAAATAATTACAAATTTTATAAAACGGCATTAAACCTTTACTTTTGAATGTAGTCATATTGTTTGATTCATTTCTAAACCCAGTAACAAGACCATCAAAACATGACTAAAAAGGCTAAGTGGAGTGTAATTGTGTTGATAGGACTGTTTATAGCCGGCATGATTGTGTATCCCAAGATTAAGAGAGAGATGACAGTATCTAAAAGTGTAGCTGAAGCGCCGCCGCCTGCTGCTGTTGCAAGAACACAAGTGCTAATTATACAGGCTGAAGTGATAAAGCCTCAGTCGTTGACCGACAAGATTATCAGTACGGGAAGCACGATACCCGACGAAGAGGTGGATTTATCGTTCGAATCTTCCGGAAAGATTATAGCTATCTACTTCAAAGAAGGTACGCATGTGAAAGAAGGGGATCTGCTTGCCAAGATCAACGACAAGCCTTTGCAGGCACAACTGAAGAAACTGGAAGCGGAAGTCCCTTTAGCGACCGACAGGGTGTACCGGCAACGCACGTTGCTGGAAAAGGACGCCGTGAGCCAGGAGGCATTCGAACAGGTAACCACCGAATACGAAAAACTGATGGCCGACATTGAGCTTGTAAAAGCCAATATCGCCCAAACCGAATTACGGGCGCCATTCGATGGCGTCATCGGTCTCCGTTCTGTCAGTGAGGGGGCGTATGCCACACCTTCTACCCAGATAGTCAAGCTAACCCGGATATCCCCGATAAAAATTGAATTCTCCATCCCTGAAAATTATGCGGCGGATGTAGCGGACGGCACCTCGATTGTTTTCCGCATGGAAGGAGCAAACGGCCTGATGCACGATTACAGAGCCACCGTTTACGCCGTGGAAAGTAAAGTGGATATGGAGACCCGCACATTGAGGGTACGCGCTACTTACCCGAACACGAATGAAACGATTCAACCCGGACGTTACCTTTCCGTGGAGGTGACCAAGCGTGAGATAAAGGATGCGTTGGCTGTTCCGAGTGAAGCCATTATCCCGGAGATGGGGAAAAGCATAATCTACTTATATAAAGGCGGGGAAGCCTATCCGCAAGAGATCATTACAGGACTGAGAACTGAAAGCCGGGTGCAGGTATTGGACGGAGTACAGGCCGGCGATACGGTGATAACAACAGGGGTGATGCAACTGCGTACAGGCATGAAAGTAGACATTGATAACCTGAACAAATAAGCCATGGCAAATATTTCCGAATTAAGTATAAGCCGCCCGGTGCTCTCTACCGTGATGGTACTGATTATCCTGTTGTTTGGAATGATAGGTTATCAATGGTTGGGTGTACGTGAATACCCCAGTGTAGACCAGCCTATTATTTCCGTAAATACGTCTTATCCGGGAGCAAACGCCGAAGTAATCATGAACCAGATTACCGAGCCGCTGGAACAAAACATCAACGGGATTCCCGGTATCCGTTCACTAAGTAGTGTCAGTAGCCAGGGAAACAGCCGCATTACAGTTGAATTTGAACTTTCCGTAGATTTGGAAACGGCCGCCAACGACGTACGCGACAAAGTGTCGCGCGCCCAACGCCTCCTGCCCCGCGATTGCGACCCTCCAACCGTGTCGAAAGCTGACGCCGACGCCACTCCTATCATGCAAATAGGTATCAGGAGCAGCCAACGTTCGCTGATGGAACTAAGCGAGATAGCCGAACTTATCGTAAAAGAACGGCTCCAGACCATTCAAAATGTAAGCGCCGTGGATATCTGGGGACAGAAGAGATACTCCATGCGTTTATGGCTCGACCCGATTAAGATGGCCGGCTATGGCGTAACCCCTCTCGACGTAAAGAATGCCGTAGATGCTGAAAACGTGGAGCTTCCTTCGGGAAGTATAGAAGGGAACACCGTGGAACTTTCTATCCGCACATTGGGATTGATGCACACGGCAAAAGAATTTAACGACCTGATAATAAAAGAAAGCAATAACAACATCGTACGTTTCAAAGATGTGGGCTATGCGGAACTGTCTCCGGAAGATATCCGCAGCTTCCTGAAAAGGAATGGTGAACCGATGGTTATCAATATCATTATTCCCCAACCGGGCGCCAACCACATAGAGATCGCAAACGAAGCTTACAACCGCATCGAGCAGTTGAGGAGAGACCTTCCGGAAGATGTGGAGATTGAAATGGTGTACGACAATACCCAGTTTATCAGGGCATCCATCAATGAGGTGCAGGAAACCATTTATGTGGCCTTCCTGCTGGTGGTTATCATCATCTTCCTGTTCTTGCGCGACTGGCGCGTAACACTTGTTCCCGTGGTGGTAATTCCCGTTTCGCTGGTAGGCGCTTTCTTTGTGATGTATGTGGCCGGATTCTCAATTAATGTGTTGACAATGCTTGCTGTTGTGCTTTCCGTCGGATTGGTGGTAGACGATGCCATTGTTGTAACCGAAAATATTTATGTCCGTATTGAAAAGGGGATGTCGCCCAAAAAGGCGGGTATTGAAGGTTCGAAGGAAATATTCTTTGCCGTAATATCCACAACAGTCACGCTGATTGCGGTATTCCTCCCGATCGTATTTATGGAAGGGATGACGGGCAGGTTGTTTAAGGAGTTCAGTATCGTGATTGCCGGTTCGGTAGCGATATCCTCCTTTGTGGCGCTTACATTCACCCCGATGCTTGCCACGAAATTATTGAAGCGAAGGGAAGAAAAGAACTGGTTTTATCGCAAGACGGAACCGTTCTTCATCTGGCTGAATAATATATATGAAAAAGGATTGGATGCCTTCTTGAGCAAGAAGTGGTTGGCTATCCCGATAGTTGCTGTTCTTTTGGCTGTAATTGCCTACTTCTGGCAAAAGATTCCTTCGGAACTGTCTCCGTTGGAAGACCGTTCCCAGATATCCATCAATATGCGCGGCCCCGAAGGGGTTACGTTTGAATTCATGCGCGACTTTGCCGATAACCTGGAACATATGGCAGACTCATTGACCCCCGAACGAAAAGCAATTACTACACGTACCTTTGGTTCGATCGGATTTATAACGATTATCCTTCCGGATATCAAAGACCGGAAACGTTCGCAGATGGAAATCGCTGAGTCGCTTTCGGGCGCTGTCAGTAAAGAAACCCGTGCCAGAGGATTCGTCCAACAACAATCCACCTTCGGAGGGCGAAGGGGCGGCATGCCCGTGCAATATGTCTTGCAGGCCACCGGCCTGCCCAAATTAGAAGAGTTCCTTCCTGAGTTTATGTTGCGGGTAAGCGAAAGTCCCGTTTTCCAGATGGCCGACGTAAACCTCAAATTTACAAAACCGGAAGCGCGGATTGAGATAAACCGCGACAAGGCTTCGCTGCTCGGCGTAAGTACCCGCAACATTGCCCAGACACTTCAATATGCTTTAAGCGGGCAACGCATGGGGTATTTCTATATGAATGGTAAACAATACCAGATAATAGGCGAAATCAACCGCCAGCAACGCAACACGCCGTTGGATTTGAAATCAATCTATGTCAGAAGCAATAGCGGGGCGATGATACAATTAGACAACCTTGTCAATGTACAAGAAAACGTGGCCCCTCCCCAATTATACCGTTACAATCGCTTCGTATCGGCTACCGTATCCAGCGGATTGGCCAAAGGATACACCCTGGGAGACGGATTAAACGAAATGGATCGTATTGCTTCCGAAGTACTGGACGACTCCTTCCGTACAGCCTTATCCGGCGAATCAAAAGAGTTTCGTGAAAGTTCGGATTCATTGATGTTCGCACTTGTCTTGGCCTTGTTAATGATTTACCTGGTTTTGGCCGCCCAGTTCGAAAGCTTTAAAGACCCGCTGACGGTTATGTTCACTGTTCCGTTGGCCATTGCGGGGGCATTAATGTTTATGAACACCTCGGGGATAACCATGAATATCTTTAGCCAGATTGGTATCATCATGTTAATCGGGTTGGTGGCCAAGAACGGTATTTTGATTGTAGAGTTCGCCAACCAACGCCAGGACGCCGGGTTGAGCCTGTCTGAGGCCATCCGTTCGGCTTCCATCCAGCGATTACGCCCTATCCTGATGACCAGCGTTTCTACTATTCTTGGTCTGTTACCGTTGGTGTTTGCTTCAGCCGAAGGCGCCAATGGCCGCATCGCCATGGGGACAGCGGTAGTAGGGGGAATGCTTGTTTCAACCTTCCTCACCCTATTCATTGTCCCGGCCATGTATAGTTTTATCTCGACCGACAGAACTAAAAAGAAACAACAAACGGCATGAAACGATTATTCTATATAAGCATATTAGCCTCATTAATTACAACCGTCCGGGCGCAGGACATATTCAGTTTGAAACGCTGCATCGAAACCGGGTTGGAGAACAACTATTCCATCCGCATCGTCCGCAACGAACAACAGATAAGCGACAACAACGCAACAATCGGGAATGCAGGATACCTGCCGACGATTGATTTGAATAGCGGTTTTAACGGAACAATAAACAACACACGCGATGAATTGAACGATGGCACGGCGACTAAAACAAGCGGCATCCATTCGGAAACAGCCAATGCCGGTATAACCGTAAACTGGACCCTATTCGACGGGTTCGCCATCCAAGCCGAATATGCCCGCCTGAAAGAACTGAAAGCTATCGGCGAACTGAATACACGCATGACGATAGAAGATTTTATTGCCACCATATCCGGCGAATATTACAATCTGTTACGCCAAAAGATACGTTTGCGCAACCTTACTTCTACGTTGAATTTGTCGCGTGAACGTCTTCGCATTGTGGAAGAACGCTACTATATAGGTTCGATGTCGAGGCTTGACTTACAACAGGCACAAGTAGACTTCAATGCCGATAGTTCCGCTGTGCTTAACCAGTTAGAAGTATTGCACCGCTCCCGAACAAACCTGAATCGGTTAATGGCTATCAATGATGTAGAAGAGAAAATAAACCAAAAAGATTCCGTAATCCGCCCGAACCCATTCCTGGATGAAGTTGATCTGTGGAAAAGTACGATGGAAACGAATGTATCCCTTTTACTGACAGAAAAGAACCGGATGCTTTCCGAACTTGATTTGAAAAAGGCCAAGAGCCGGAATTATCCGTATCTGCGCTTGAATGGCGGATATAATTATAACGGCAATTGGTATGAAGTAGGGAACAGCGATTTCCAACGCCGTTTGGGACTCAATTACGGAATGACCGTAGGGATAAACATTTTCGACGGTTTCAATCGCAAACGTGAACAACGAAATGCCCGTATTGAGATAGAAAACAAGGAACTTCGCCGCCAGGAATTGGAACTCACTTTGCGTACCGACATGAGCAACCAGTGGATGGCTTACCAAAACAATCTGACTCTTTGGGCATTGGAAAAAGAAAATGTCGTAGCCGCCCAGGAAAACTACCGCATAGCAATGGAACGTTACCGTTTGGGAGAACTCTCCGGTATTGCGCTACGCGAGGCACAAAACAGCTTGCTTAATGCCGAAGAACGTCAATCTATCGCCGAGTATGCAACCAAGTTATGTGAAATATCCTTGTTGCAACTCAGCGGACAGATTACAAATTACCTTCTCCCTGAACCCGGAGAAGCAAGTCAATGATGGTGGTCGTGTTCTTCGCCGTCATGACTTAGTTCGATGTTCCGAACCACATATGATTCGTTTCCTGCTTCGTCGGTGCAATAAACCATAAAATGGTATGCACCTTCGGTCGTATTTTCAGGGATTACGATTTCATGATGATGTACGTGTACGTTTTTCGATCCGGAAATATCCCATGACTTATTAAATAAGAACGGAACTGTTTCGCCTTCGGCTCTTGTGGCTTTACTGTCATGCCCGTGATTGTCGAAATTGTTATGTATTTCCACCTTGTACGAGCGGAGCATTTCATTGTCACTCAATTCCATATCAAAATGGACGTCAGAGCCTATTTTCAGAATCTCCCCTTCTTCAGGAGCTTCCAAGTTAATAACAGGTTTTTCGGTATCTCCTTCATGATCAGAGCAAGAGATGCATACATTTACAAAAACGATGACTAATAAAACGGGATATAAAACGATTGATTTCATTTGAATAAACTTTTAAATGGTACTTTAATTATAAGTTGAAAGTTACGTCCCGGTTCGGGGATTTCTACTTTCCTGTAAAAACTTAAATGGTTGTAATAGCGTATATTCAACAAATTGCGGGCAGACAAGGTTATCTCGGCTTTCGTTCCGGCAAACGGAACAGACAGACGGGCGCCGGCATGCAGCAAGTTTGCTCCCGGCGTAGCTTCTTCGTTCCGGTCGGTACGGTTCTGGGAAGTCATACAGTGATACTCACCATAAAGTTCAACTTTACCTTTTTGCCAGGTAAGTGTATTACGCAAAGAACCGGGAGGCGAGAAAGCCAATGGGATATGCTCGTCGCAATTATATGTATGCACATATTCGCCTGTGAAATTATATCTCAAATGCAACGGCAACCGAACATCAACAGAAACCTCCCCTCCTGCAAAAAGAGCTTCCGAACCTGTGTACCCGTAAATTTGCCCGGCATGCGGAAGGATAGACCACTCTCCGGTCGGCCGCAAATAAATATAATTGCTGAACCAAGCCACGAACGGTGAAACATTTACCGTCAAATAGTCGTTGTTCCACGTATAGGCCAAATCTAATTGCCAACCTTGTTCGGAATGTAAAGACGCATCCCCTCGTTCATGCCTGAATGTTCCGTGATGGACACCGTTGGAGGCCAATTCATTCGCACCCGGCAGACGGA
Source organism: Tannerellaceae bacterium (assembly GCA_031255855.1). Classification (GTDB taxonomy): domain Bacteria; phylum Bacteroidota; class Bacteroidia; order Bacteroidales; family Tannerellaceae; genus DFXE01. The sequence goes on from JAIRRS010000130.1 coordinate 10,457, forward strand.
AACTATGCCCCACATTTGCTTTAAACAGATGACCGGAAGTAGCTTGCCACACCATTCCCAACGAGCCTGACCAGTCGCCAAAGCCTTTGTTTATAGCATGGCTACGCACTTGGTTTACGGCAATTTCTTCTTCTGTATAGCCTTGTTCTTCCAAGTAGACAGCCAGGTAATTATCGGCAAATTCATCCGCTTTTATCTTCCCATAATCATATCGGAGACCTCCGCTGACCGTAAGAACGTCCCTTACCCGATAATTGGTCAGCCAAAAGGCGCCGGTAGTAAAGCGTCGGTATTTGGGAAGCAGGAACGAATATCCCTCAATCGTATTCTGTTGATATTGTATATCCCAACCTCCGGTATGTTCCCAAGCAGACGAACCAAACAAACGGATTTTCACCCCCGAACTAAACGTGTTGAGATTGAAACCCAATTCTTTATCCGGATCGATAGCCGGAGGCGCCAGCGAACCATAATGAGTATGGAACAGGCTCCATTCCTCCCGGTTGTTGTTTTGGTAACCGGCATCCCATCGTAGCTGGATATTTTCCCATGTATATTGCTGGCGAGTAGTAACTTTGAAATGGTTTACTTTGCTAAATGGCAAATCTATATTCCTTGAATCACCGTCGTCGCCCACACGTAAAGCGTCAGGGATACCATGTGCTCCGGGAAAAAATCCGACTTTCTGGTAAGCATTGCTTATCGCATAACTACTCCTGTAACGCCCCTCCAGGTATTCCCACAATCCATTTACATTCCGTTCAATACCGGCTGTATTCTTAAGCCTTCTACTGTATATAGGAATGTGTTGGGTCAAGTAAATAACCGTATCAGCAGGAATACGATAATCACCAAAATGTTGTTCGGAATAGCGCAGCCGGCTATGAAACTTTCCCTTTTTAACGCCAAGCAAAAGCGAACCGCCCAACAAGCGGTTCACTGATTTACCCAATAACATAGCTTCCCCGAAAAATTGGTCTTCAAAAGGAGGAACGGGAGGCATTATTTCCACAACACCTGCCATTGCATCACTTCCATATAAAAGAGATGCAGGACCTTTCCATACATTAACCGACTCAACGTTCAAGGCGTCAATCTCCAATCCATGGTCGGCTCCCCACTGTTGTCCTTCCTGCTTGATGCCATTCTCTGTGACGGATACCCGGTTAAAACCCATTCCTCGGATAACAGGCTTGGAGAAACCGGAACCAATGTCCATTGAGCGGACACCCGGAAGTTTTTCCAGTGTTTGCATCAGGCTGCCGGAAAAATGGTTGGTAAGAAAATCCTTATCCGCCACTTCCAGTTGCACAGTCGACTGCCTGTTACGTGCCTGCGTTATATTTTGGGTAATTACAATTTCCTGAATCGACAATTCCTTTATGGAATCGGGTTCATGGGCGAATACGTCGGCTATAGCCACGCCTAACAACGCGCCCACAATTATCTTTATACGCACGTTTGTTAATGGTTAATTTTAATTGTTACTAATTAATGATTAACGAAATGGTGAAGGATCAACAAACCGGTGGCGCACGAAGGAAGGTATAATGGGTGGCCTCAAGGATATGTCCACTCTGGTAAAAGGCAGGTTCGAAAGAAATATCTGCCAGGAATAACCGATTATCTTTTATTTCATGATTGAGAAAAGGAGATAACGTAAATTTACATATCAAACAATCATGATGATGGTGTTTACCTCCTGTATCGCCTGTCGGTGAAGTGGTAGAACAACAAGCGTCTTCCTCCTGGTGATGGTGGGTCAATTTGGCCACCGTCAGAGGAAGCATGCACAGGATAAGAATCCATGCTATCAACCGCTGTTTCGTTCTCGTTGGCTTCACGGATAGTTAGTAAGACAGTAGCAAAGATATAAAAACGACTTCCATTCTATCTATTATGTTAAAGGAAAGATGCGATTTTTTAACTTTTTTACTCATTAATGTTCACAAAAGAGAGAAACCACGGGCTGTCGTTTACATTTAGTTTGTTTAGTTAGAAATCTTTACTAATTTTGTTAACTGTAAATCAAGAATTAAAATGATATAAATATGGTAGATACAAAACAATTTGTAAAAGCTGCGGAAACTAAAATGGCAGATGCCATTTCACATCTGGACGAGCAATTATCGCATATTCGCGCCGGTAAAGCGAATCCGAAAATACTCGACGGAGTAAAGGTTCCTTATTATGGAAGTTTAGTACCCCTTACCAACGTAGCTACGGTGACGACTCCTGATGCCAAGACAATCTTTATTACGCCTTGGGAGAAGTCGTTGATGAAAGAGATAGAAAAAGCTATCATGAATTCAGACGTAGGTATTACACCTGAAAATAACGGCGAAATAATTCGTCTGGGAATACCTCCATTGACCGAAGAACGCCGTCGCACGTTGGCAAAGCAATCCAAACAAGAAGCGGAAAATGCAAAAATAAGTGTCCGCAATGCGCGCCGCGACGCAATCGACCAATTAAAAAAAAGCATCAAAGACGGTGTTCCTGAAGATGTGGAAAAAGATGCCGAAAGTGAAGTGCAAAAGATTCACGACAAATTTATTAAGAAAGTAGACGAGCTATACGCTACAAAGGAAAAAGAAATAATGACAGTTTAATATAATATGAACAGTTGATAGTTGACAGCGAACCATTTAAGAAAATAATTGTCCGCTGTTAACTGTAACTGGCAACGCCTATGAGCGGTTTGGTAATTAAAAACACAGGTAGTTGGTATACTGTCCGCACGGATGACGGACATGATATTGAAAGTAAAATAAAAGGTAATTTCCGTCTGCGTGACATACGCAGCACGAATCCCATTGCAATAGGCGACCGGGTTGATATTGATATTAACCAAGAAGGGACTGCTTTTATTACAGAAATTCACGACAGGAAAAACTACATCATCCGCAGGGCTTCAAACCTATCCAAACAATCCCATATCATTGCGGCAAACCTCGACCAGGCGATGCTGATTGTAACCGTAAATTATCCGGTTACGACCACTATATTTATAGACCGATTCCTGGTAACTGCCGAAGCATATCGTGTACCGGTAAAATTGGTTTTTAATAAAATCGACCGTTTCATGGGAGCAGACAAAGAAGTAACGGATCATTTAATCGAATTGTATTCCGGCATCGGATATCCTTGTTTCAAATTGTGCGCCAAAAATGGAGAGGGAATGGAAGCGATAAAACAAGAATTGAAAGATAAGACCACTTTACTGTCAGGGCATTCCGGAGTAGGAAAATCTACGATAATAAACAAACTGATTCCTGGTATGAACCTGAAGACAGGAACTATTTCCGAATACCATAATAAAGGGATGCACACCACTACTTTCTCGGAAATGATTCCATTGCCCGACGGAGGTTACCTGATTGACACGCCGGGTATCAAAGGTTTTGGCACCATCGAGATGGAAGATGCTGAAATCTCCCATTATTTCCCCGAAATATTCAACTACGCAGAAGATTGCAAATTTGCCAATTGCACTCACCGCCACGAACCGGGATGTGCTGTATTGAAAGCCCTGAACGGACAATTGATAACCCTTTCGCGTTACAAAAGCTATTTAAGCATTTTGAAAGATAGAGGCGAAAACAAGTACCGCGAAGAATATTGACAAATAACAGAAGGTTGTTTAAACATCGGGAAGACTTTGCCCGGTAATTTTCCGGTATAAGTCTAACGCATAGACATCTGTCATTCCCGAAATATAATCCAAAACACATTGTATCTTACCATAAGTGCCCGGAGCATTGGTATCGTATTGACTTGGGATGCGTTGAAGCAATAATTTACTATAGGTACTTTTCGGATTAATCACAGCATCGGTCAGGCTGTCAATCAAGTGACTGAATATATGATAACCCGCCAATTCAATGTCCAATACTTCCTTTGCCCGGTAGATTTTCGCATACGCCACTTTTGAACAATTGTCGTAGGCCTGTTTAGCGTGTTCGTTTATTTCTTTAATCAACGTACTTTTAAAGGTTCCGTTTAGAATATTTTCTTCGTTTTCAAGGAATACGCGCGAACATTCGTCTACCAGCAACCCTATTATCCCGGAACGGAGGTAGGAAATCTTCTCATTGGTATCGTCAACCATTTCCATGACCTCCTTTACATGTTCCAACCGCTCCCCTTCAAAAAAGTCAAGCAATAAGGCAATGGTTTCTTCGCTGGTGAGGATGCGTAATTTATGGGCATCCTCTATATCCATTATCTGATAGCAGATATCATCTGCCGCTTCCACTAGATAAACAAGAGGATATCGAATATATTTTACGGGTTCTGAATTATTTACATGAATTCCTAATTCGGTAGCAATCTGGTTATATGTGCCTTCTTCCGATTGGAAAAAGCCGAACTTCCCGTTTTTTTCAGACAAAACTGACGAATATGGATATTTTACAATAGAAGCAAGTGTACAATATGTAAGAGCGAAACCGCCTTTCCGCCTGCCGATAAACTGATGTGTAAGTAATCGCATGGCATTGGCGTTTCCTTCGAAATGAACGAAATCTTCCCAACGTCCGTCCTCTTTTCTGACAACTTTTTCCAACGCTTTTCCGTTTCCCTCTTTAAAGTAACCGGAAATAGCCCGTTCGCCCGAATGTCCGAAAGGCGGATTGCCCATGTCATGAGCCAAACAAGCTGCCGAAACAATCGAGCCTATCTCTGGGAAATTGACGCTTCCTTCAGGGTATTTTTCCATCAACCCTTTGGATACATTATTACCTAACGAACGCCCTACACATGAAACTTCCAAGCTGTGTGTAAGCCGGTTGTGCACAAAAATACTGCCGGGCAAGGGGAATACCTGTGTTTTATTTTGCAGCCTGCGGAATGGGGACGAGAATATCAACCGGTCGTAGTCACGTTGGAAGTCGGTACGTTTATGTTTACGCTCACTATATTCCTCCATGCCTAAGCGTTTGCCGGAGAGCAATTGAGTCCAGTTCATAACAGCTAAAGAATTAATTCGCCTTTTCCCTGGCGAATGATTTCGAAATCGTCGATATTACAATTAACTACAGTTGAAGGTTCGATACCACCATAGCCGCCATCGATTACAATGTCTACCTTATCTTGGTATTTTTCATGGATTAATTCGGGATCCGTCGTATATTCGACTACTTCATCGTCGTCGTGTACGGAAGTAGTCAATATAGGGTTGCCTAATTCTTTTACGAGCAAACGTATAATGTTGTTATCCGGTACGCGAATACCCACTTCTTTTTTGTTTTTGTAAATCTTTGGAAGTTCATTGCTGGTAGGAAGGATAAATGTAAAAGACCCCGGCAGATTTTTCCTCATCAGTTTGAATGCAGCATTACTTACTTTGGCGTATTCGCTAATGTTCGATAAATCGTAGCAGATGATTGACAAATTGCTTTTTTGCGGATTAATCCCCTTCAACTGGCAAATTTTCTCCACGGCACGGACATTCATCGCGTCGCACCCCATCGCATATACCGTATCTGTAGGGTAAATGACCAATCCTCCCTCACGGAGCACATCGACTACCTTGTTAATTTCCCGTTGGTTCGGGTTTTCATCATAAATTTTTATCAACATTGTTTATAATTGGCAAGTGACAGTTGGTAATTAACTGTATTCACAAATATAGTAATAAAAAAACATTGTCGGCTGTCACTTGCCAACTGTCAATTTATTTTATCCATAAATAATTTTACCGTTTTCATCAAAATAGGGTTCCAATCCTTTACTATATTGATTCATGGCGCGAAGGCTCATACCCATACTTGAGAAACCGCCGTCGTGGTATAGGTTTTGCATCGTTACCTTGCGGGTGAAATCTGAAAATAACGTGATGCAATAATCGGCGCATTCTTCGGCGGTAGCATTGCCTAACGGACTCATTTTGTTTGAGAAATCCATCAGGTCTTCCATACCTTTCACTCCACTACCGGCTGTAGTCTGTGTTGGCGACTGGGAAATGGTATTAATGCGCACATTCTTTTCGCGGCCATAGATATAACCAAAACTACGAGCTATTGATTCGAGCAGGCTTTTCGCATCAGCCATATCATTATAACCAAAGAAAGTACGCTGGGAAGCCACATAGCTAAGCGCTACAACCGAACCGTATTCTGCAATCGCATCTTGCTTTTTGGCTACTTGAAGCATTTTATGGAATGAAACGGCAGACACATCCAACGTTTTTTCCAATAATCCGTAATCTAAATCATCGTATGGACGTTTTTTGCGCACATTGGGGCTCATTCCGATGGAATGTAAAACAAAATCTATCTTGCCTCCTAATATTTCAACTGATTTCCGGAATACCATTTCGAGGTCTTCCACACTGGTCGCGTCTGCAGGAAGAACCTCCACGTTTAGTTTTTTCGACAAAGCATCCACTTCACCCATGCGAACAGCCACCGGTGTGTTACTTAATGTAATGACAGCGCCTTCCTCTACTGCTTTTTCGGCAACCTTCCAAGCAATGGACATTTCATTCAGCGCGCCGAATACAATTCCTCTTTTGCCTTTTAATAAATTATGACTCATACCTAAACAATTTAATATTCGGCACAAAAGTACGCATTATGTGCAATATTCAAATCATGTTTCAATGAAAATTATTCCCTGTAGTAAACCCTCTTAACCCGCGGGGAGATAGATGTCAGTATTTCGTAGGGGATGGTTCCCAATTTGTCTGATAGTTCTTTTACAGGAAGTTTTTCCCCGAAGATAATGGCAGAATCACCTTCATGGGCGTCAATGCCGGTAACATCTACCATTGTGGTGTCCATACAGATATTACCAATAATAGGACAACGTTTTCCGTTGATAACAACGCATCCGTTACCATTACTGAAATGCCTGTCCAGCCCGTCGGCATATCCTATCGGGATAATCGCTATACGTGAATCACGCGAAACATAACTCATCCGGCTATAACCAATGGAGTCACCGGACGCAACTTCTTGTATCTGGAGGATTGTCGTTTTAAGCGTTGTCACATTCTGCAGCTCTTTGTTTCCTGAAGCGCTTACACCATAAAGCCCGATGCCCAGTCTAACCATGTCCATCTGATACTCGATGAATCGTTCGATTCCGGCCGAATTAAGGATATGTTTAAATACCGGGTGCCCCAATCCGTTTTCAAGTTCTTCCGAAGCTTGTTTGAATAGTGTAATCTGTTGTTCGGTAAATGAATCAAATTCAGACGAATCGCTTCCTGCCAGGTGCGAAAATACAGAACGTACCACAACTCCACTTTGCGATTTCAACCGCTCACAAATAGCTGGTATATCGCCGGGCTTGAATCCTAAGCGGTGCATTCCCGTATCTATTTTGATATGTACCGGATACGATGTGATACCCCGGCATGCTGTTTCTTTAAGCATTGCATCCAACAAACGAAAACTATAAATTTCCGGTTCCAATTGGTTTTCGAGCAAAAGGTTGGAACTGCTGAGTTCGGGATTCATCACCAATATGGGGATGGATATGCCTTCTTTCCTGAGTTCCGCTCCTTCATCGGCAACGGCCACAGCCAAGTAATCGCACCGGTATTCTTGCAATGTTTTTGCCAATTCATTAGGACCTGCGCCATAGCCGTAGGCCTTAACCATGGCTGCAATTTTCGTTTCGGGTCGTAAAAGAGAACGATAATGGCTGAAGTTATGTACAATGGCATCCAGATTCACTTCCAAGATGGTTTCATGTACCTTTTTCTCAAGCCGTTCCGAAATACGTTCGAAATGAAAACGGCGGGAACCTTTTAATAAAATCAGTTCGTCTCTAAAATTCCGTATGCCGGGCGATGAAAGGAAAGCCTCCGTTGTTGGATAAAACTCTTTTTCAATCGCGAAAAAAGAACCGTATTCCGATAAATCGCGTCCGATACCGATGATGCGGTCTATTTTTTTCCTGACAACCAAGTCCGACACCCTCTTGTATAACGATTTGGGCAATGTTCCCGATTGCAGGATATCTGAAAGGATAAGTGTACTTTTCAATTTTTTTTCGGCTTTCCGGCTTTGTAGAAAGTCAAGGGCTATATCCAGTGAGTTAATATCCGAATTATAGGTGTCGTTGATTAACAGGCAATTATTTCTTCCCTGTTTTACGTCTAACCGCATGGCAACCGGTTCCAATTGGGAGAACCTGGCTGTTTCGCGGATACTTGTTGGTTTGAGGTAAAGTATCAGGGCAAGGCAGTGAATGGCATTTTCAATGGAAGCATCATCAGTAAAAGGTATCGTATATGTACTGTTTAGCCCCATGATGGTACAAATAATTTCGGTTTCGTTACCCTTTTTTGTAACAGACTCTACGAAAAGGGGAGCTTCCGAATTTGTCCGGCTCCAGGCTATTGCCTTATGGGAAAGCAAAGCTGATTCGATACAGTTTGAGATGAACACATTATCGCCGTCATAAATAATCGCATCACATTCGCTAAACAAGGCGAGCTTTTCCATACATTTTTGGGTAGTAGAAAGGAAGTTCTCCTGATGCGCTTCGCCGATATTTGTAAATATACCGACGGTAGGGGCGATGATGGGTTGAAGCAATTCCATTTCGTCAGGCTGGGAAATACCGGCTTCGAATATCCCCAACGTATGCTTTTCATTCATTTGCCAGACGGACAAAGGCGCCCCCAATTGCGAGTTATAGCTGCGCGGCGAACGTACGATGTTGAATTCTTTGTGCAGAAGTTGGTAAAGAAACTCTTTTACAATGGTTTTTCCATTACTCCCGGTGATGCCGATTACCGGAATGTCAAACTGTTTCCGGTGATGGATTGCCAATTTCTGCAAAGCCTTCAACGTGTCTTTTACAAGCAGGAAACACGCTTCGGGCATTGACTCGAATGCAGGGTGCATTTCATTTACGACAAAATGGCGTACACGTAAATTATATAGTTCACGAATGTATTTATGCCCGTCGTTTGTTTTTGTCTTAAGTGCAAAGAAAAGACTTTCTTCGGGGAAAGAGAGCCGCCGGCTATCGGTAAGCAGGATACTTATGGGAGAATCGTCGAGATTGGTTGCTTTCGCATTTATTATCCGGCCAATCTCTTTAATTGTATATTTCATTTGTCATTTTACTTTAGACCGTAATAGTTCTATCTCTTTTGCAATATCAAAGTAAGGAAATTTCCGGCTAATTTGTTCGGCCTTTAACAAAGTTTGCGAGATAAATCGTTTATAAGCCTCACTTTCCGGTTGGTAAGGCTTATGGTCAAGGGCTTTTTGGATCTTTTGCCATTCTTTTAGGATTTGCATTGACTCTTCTGAAAGGTAATTCCGCGAAAAACATTCCCAGATAAAGTTGATTGCTTTCTCCGACGGATGTATCATGTCGTCGGCATAGAAACGGTAATCGCGCAATTCGTCCATCATGATTTCATATGCCGGAAAATAGTTTATCCGTTCAGGGTATTGCTTATGTAAAGCATTTACAGCTAAAAGGAGTGTCGCTTTACTGAGTTGATTACTATGGGCTCCGTCTTTCCAGTGCCGGATTGGGCTGACAGTGAAATATATTTTCAAATCGGGGTATTGTTCCCATACGGAAAGGAGCAGGCTATTCCATTCCTTGACAATGGACTCTACAGAAACCATCTCACGATGAAACATTCTTTCAGGTAGTTTATGGCAATTGGACACCACTTGTCCGTTACTTTCCAAACGGTAAACAAAAGCCGTACCGAAGGTGACGACAAGCCGCGACGCTTTCGAAAGATTGGCCGAGGAGGCATAGAGCCGACTGTTGATTTTATGCAGGGATTCGTCGGCAGAATGGGATGAAAAACGGCTGTGGTGCGCAAAGCTATGGTAAATCCCCTCGTGTTCGAACAAATCTCCGCATGAAAATCGCTCGGGATGCAGCAACATCTTTACAGACAACGCTATGGACGAAGGATTGTAAAGTGTGCCGAAAGGATTAATATCTACAGTAAATTTATTCTCATTAAGCTTGCTCCCGATGTTTTCAACAAAACATGAACCAATCATCATAATCCCGTCGCGGTAAGAGATATTGAATGTAGGCTTTTCTATCGAAACCGCTGTCCTAAACTCCATCGTATTTATTTTTTAACAAAAGGAAGTGTGGTAACACTACCAATCATACGATTGGCGCTACTTCAAAAAAACTTACTACAAAAATAGTCTTTTTTCGGAAGTAGTCATACGGACGTTTTGAATTTTTAAACTCGCTTTCACTCGCTTAAAATTCATTTGGCTGTTTTCCAATTCGCAGGAATGGGTATCTTTACAATAACAAACTATTATTGATATGGATTTTCGTCTATCTGCTTTTGTATCCGTCGCACACAATTTGAATTTTACGAGGGCGGCAAATGAATTACATATATCACAGCCTGCTATTTCACGCCATATCCAAGAGCTGGAGACGGCATACAAAACACAACTATTTGATCGTTCGGGCAGTAAAGTCAGGCTTACACATTCGGGAGAGGTGTTTTTGAAGTATGCAGAAGATATACTCGAACGGTATCGTACTCTGCGGCTTGAAATGAACCTGATGACGGGTAATTTCGTCGGCGAATTGCGTGTCGGCGCAAGTACTACGATTGCCCAATATGTGCTTCCGCTTATCCTTGCCAAGTTTATTACGATGTTTCCCGACGTGCGACTTACCATAACATCCGGCAATACGGAACAGGTTGAACAAGCGCTGGAAGAACATTTGATTGATGTTGGACTGATTGAAGGCAGCCACCGCAAACGTTCATTCAAATATTTACCTTTTGCCAAAGATGAGTTGGTCTTGGTAACTAACACCAAGAATAATATTGCCGACGAAGTGTCTGTCGACGAGCTATGTGTATTGCCTTTGGTCTTGCGTGAATCAGGATCCGGAACGCTGGAAGTGATTGAGCGGGCATTGACCGCGCATGGGAAAAAGGTGGCTCAGATGAATATTTTATTACAACTTGGCAGTACGGAAAGTATTAAGTTATTCCTCGAAAACTGTCCATCCGTATTTGCTATCGTGTCGGTCGCGTCGGTAACAAAAGAGCTGTTAAATAATACGTTGAAAGTAATCGAGGTAACAAATCTAGACTTAAAGAGAGTGTTTGCATTCGTTGTCAACCAAGGGATCAATACAGATATTCAGGAACGTTTCATGCAGTTTCTTGTCCGTTCGCTATAACAATATATTATCGCATATAGAAAGTTTATATTGGCAAAAATCACTCTGGGAACATAGCTTTGCGCCATTAAATAATGACCCATAATATGCTACGTCTTTTCTTTCTTGTCCTATTTTTTACGGCGGCATTGGTTTCACCCGCCGCAGCTCTATTTACAGGGATTATTTTTGCTCTGGTTTTCAAGCATCCATACCTTACGCTGAGTAAAAAAGTATCAAAATATCTCCTGCAAGTCGCTGTCGTGGGGCTTGGTTTCGGGATGAATCTCCATCAGTCGCTTGAAGCAGGACGTGAAGGAATGTTATTTACCATTGTGTCGGTCGCGGGGGTGATGCTGGTTGGCTGTCTCATCGGGCGTCGGCTGAACGTTTCTAAAAAATTGGCTTACCTCATTTCCTCAGGCACGGCGATATGCGGTGGCAGTGCCATTGCCGCGATAGCTCCGGTTGTCGATGCCGACGACAATGAAACCTCCGTATCGCTGGCGGTTGTCTTCACACTTAACGCTTTGGCGTTGTTCGTTTTTCCTCCTGTGGGGCATCTGCTCAACATGACTCAACAACAGTTCGGGTTGTGGGCGGCAATGGCGATCCACGACACCAGTTCGGTCGTCGGGGCGGGAGCATCCTATGGCGCGGAGGCGCTTGCCGTTGCAACCACCGTGAAACTGACACGGGCTTTGTGGATAATCCCCCTGTCGCTGGTGTCTATGTTTTTGTTCGGAAAGAGTGGCAGCCGTAAGGCGCCAATCCAGTGGTTTATCCTATTTTTTATTGTTGCAATGTTGGCAAACACCTATCTCTCAATCCCGCGGCCTTTACTTGATATGATATCACTCGGTTCTCATATGTTTCTATCCATGACACTGTTTTTGATAGGCAGTTCCCTCTCTGTTTCCACAATAAAGGCTGTCGGACTCAAGCCCGTACTACTGGGCGTGATTCTCTGGATACTTATATCTTTTGTTGTATTAATCGTAATCTTGTAATACGATGCCTTTCAACCGTTATTGGCTGTTTATCCGGCTGTACTTTTTAGAAAAATGACTGTACTTTAAATATAAACTCCATCCAAACCCAATAACGGATAGCTTTCCCGAAAAACATAGAAACGGCAACAATCCATGCATTTGACCGTAAGAATCCTAAAGCTACGGCAATAAAATCGCCTACCCCCGGGAGGAATACGAAGAAAGCCGTCCAGGCGCCTTTTTTTTTCACCCAATCCTGCACCTTTTGCAATCTTTCTTTATCCAGCTTCAGGTATTTTTCTATCCATTCTACCTTTCCCAACATCCCCAGCCAGTAACAAGTCATCCCGCCCAGAAAGTTGCCGATCGTAGCGGCTATCATGCTGGGCCAATAGGATGCGCCGGCCAATAATACACCGGTCAATACCACTTCGCTGCTGAAAGGTAGTATCGTGGCTGCCAGAAAGGAAGCGATAAAGACACCTATATAACCGTATTCGATAAGAAACTCCATAAACGGGCAAACGATAAGGCGATGTAAACTATAAATGCTAAATGAAATCCTCTACACCTTTTCTTTCCTTTGTTTACAGTAAAAAAGTGTGTCAGCAAGATAGAAAGGGGCATACAACTCACACATAAAAATTCGTCGGACGATTGCTCGTAAAAGAAAAATAATCCGAATGACAAAAGGGTAAACATAATGAGGAAAAACAAGTATTGCCTGGCGCGTAGATTGTCGTCGTAGTCGTGCGTAAGGATATAAACCAACGAAAGGAGCGCGAGAAAACCCAGATAGCTGATGATAACCCAGTCGAACAGCCCGGTACCCATTATGTGGAGGAAACGGATTTTTGTCAGAGCTATAAAGGATAGTGTAAAAGGAGTGAAATCCCATTCAAACAGACACCAGCCCAAAATAAACCAGTAAACCGTACAAATTCCCATCAATGAGGCGAGGATAGTACGCAGGCTTAATGCCTTGAAATGATACATCCCCAACCAGAAAAGGGGGAAAAACCACAGGATGTGTATCCAGAGGAGGCTTCCTATCCCTATAAACAGGGCGGCATTGAAGGCTTTGTCTACGGCTTTTGTGTCATGGTAGGAGGTGAATAATTGATACATTGCCAATATCAGGCAAAAGATACCCACAGAAGTTGATTTCAACGGAAAGAAATCGGGGTTGGTACTGATAAACAATGCATATAACAGAAAGGGCAGGAATGTTTTTTCACGTATAATTACCAATATATAGTTTGCCCTATGGATAAGAAAGGCGCCGCCAATCATCAGGATAAAACCAATAAGGTATGTTACGGTTTTATCCGGTAATATCCGGCAAACGGTTTCCCATAAAGGGGTGGAAATAACGCCTCCGTATACCGGATACCCAAGGGAATAGATAAATCCAATCACCCAAAACGCGAGGGAAGCCGCCATCAAATAAATGTAGCTGGCAGGCGTATCAACATTATATTGCTTTATATATCCCGAATAACTTCCTCTCATACGATATGTTTATAAATCAAAACCGATATCTGCGCGGAAATACATCTTTTCGAAATGGATAACTCCGGCGGCTTTATATGATAATACCAAGGCGTCTTCTTTGTTTTTTCCATATGAACTGATTGCCAATACACGGCCTCCGTTTGTTGCAATCTTGTCATCCAATTCTTTCGTTCCGGCATGGAAAACAATTGTATCGGGGGAAATTTGTTCCTGAAGCCCTTTTATTTCTTTTCCTTTTTCATAGGTTTCGGGATACCCGCCGCTAACCAATACAACGGCCACAGAGGCACGTTCGTCGATGGTCAATATGCGGTCTTTCAGATTGCCTTGCGCCACGCCTTCCAGCAGTTCCACCAAGTCGCTTTGAATACGGGGGATAACTACTTCCGTTTCCGGGTCTCCCATCCGGCAATTATATTCTATCACCATCGGTTCATTGTTTACCTTGATTAAACCAAAAAACAGGAAGCCTTTGTAATCGATTTTTTCACTTTTCAATCCTTCTATGGTCGGACGGATGATGCGTTCTTCCACTTTTTGCATAAAAACATCATCGGCAAACGACACCGGCGATACGGCGCCCATTCCACCAGTATTCAAGCCGGTATTCCCTTCTCCAATCCGTTTGTAATCTTTGGCTACAGGGAGTATTTTATAGTCGTTCCCGTCTGTGACAACAAATACGGAACACTCAATACCATCGAGGAATTCTTCAATGACGACTGTTTTACTGGCTTCGCCGAACATACCGCCCAGCATGTCGTGGAGCTCTTTTTTAGCCTCTTCCAGGTGGTTAATTATCAACACGCCTTTTCCTAAAGCCAATCCGTCAGCTTTCAACACATACGGGGCCTCCAAAGATTCCAGGAAACGGTATCCTTCATCAATTGTCCCGGCAGTAAAGCTTCTATAACGAGCCGTTGGGATTTGGTGCCGTTGCATGAAAGCTTTAGCAAAGTCTTTACTCCCTTCCAATTGGGCGCCTATCTTGCTGGGACCGATAACCGGTATATGGCTAAGTGACGAATCTTCCATGAAATAATCATAAATGCCATTTACCAACGGATCTTCCGGACCAACCACAACCATATTTATGTCGTTTTCCACCACCATCTCTTTTATAGCCGGAAAATCGGTCACGCGGATAGGTACATTAATTCCCGTCGTATTTGTCCCTGCATTACCGGGGGCAATAAATAGTTTGCCCGTTTTCGGGCTTTGGGCTATTTTCCAAGCCAATGCATGTTCCCTTCCTCCGGATCCTAATAATAAGATATTCATATTTATTTTCTCATTTAGTTTTAATCATTAAACTTGTCCCGTTTTTTCTTGAATGGCTTCCGCTCTTTAAAATTGTCTTCTTTGTAGCGTGCTTTACCGGGGCCCTGTCTATATTCATCCTCTTCTTCTCTATGGGCAGCTGCAAACCGCCGTTCCGGCCTATCAGTCTTGCCTCTTTTAAAACCGGCGGGGCGATTGTCTTCCCGTTTTCCGAAATCCCTCTTCGGAGGTCTCTTCCTGTCGCCGACTTCAACTAAAGCTTTTTTATACTCTTTGTTTTTCCCTTCAAACATTTCATAGCTGCGGTATTCACATTCCAACGAACCGTTCATCAGTTTTATCTTTTCTTTGGGACGGAGGCCTATTTTATCAAAACATTCATCTTTGTAACTGAGTATCCAGGCATTGTATCCGGAGAAAACATGTTTCAACCGTTCGCCTATCATGCCGTACAATCCCATCAAATCCCGCGACGATATACGTTCGCCATAGGGAGGGTTGGTTACAATTATCCCGGGCTGGGGAGCTTCCGTGAATTGTTGGAAAGGCAATACTTTCAATTCAATATATTTCATCAATCCTGCATTCCTGACATTTTTTTCGGCTATTTCCATGGCAGCAGGCGATATGTCGCTGCCATAGCATTTGAATGTAAACTCACGTTCGTTGCTTTCGTCGTTATAGATCTTGTCAAAAAGTTCGCCATCGAAATCAATCCATTTTTCAAAAGCAAATTCTTTCCGGTGGATACCCGGGGCTATATTCAAGGCAATCATTGCCGCTTCAATCAACAATGTTCCCGAACCACACATAGGATCCACAAAGTGGGATTCACCCCGCCAGCCGGTTTTTAATATCATACCCGCAGCCAATACCTCATTCAGCGGAGCTTCTGTTTGCGCAATACGATATCCCCGCTTATGAAGACTCTCGCCCGAACTATCAATAGAGAGCGTACAATCGCTGTGCGAGATATGGATATTGATGTACAAATCAGGATTACTAACCCGTACGGAAGGACGTTTCTCGTATTTCTCCATGAAATAGTCCACAATGGCGTCCTTTGTCCGGTAGGCAACAAACTTGGAGTGGTTGAACTCTTCCGAATGGATAACCGAGTCGATAGCAAACGTTTTATCAAGCGAGATGTACTTTTCCCATTCCACTTCTTTCACCTTCTTGTAAACCACATCGGCATCCTTGGCTTTGAAATGGTAAATGGGTTTCAGGATACGCAACGCTGTGCGGCAATAAAAGTTTGTTTTGTAGAGTAATTCTTTGTTTCCTGTGAAAGAAACCATGCGGCGGCCAATTTGCACATCATTAGCCCCTAAAGCCACTAGCTCGTCGGCTAATATTTCTTCCAGCCCGTGAAGGGTTTTGGCAACCATTTCAAAATTTGATTCGCTCATTTTAGTTGACAGTTGGCGGTTGACAGTAGACAATTTTATCGTCGATACATATCATTACCAGTAATACATTAATAATTAATATCTAAATTTAAATTTAATCTTACACATGAAGACACTTGTCACCTGTCACTTGTCAACTGCCAACTGTGATATCGTAGCCCCGGCCTCGATATCACCCGTAATCCAAACGTTTCCGCAAATTGTTGCCCCTTTCCCAATGCGTATCCTGCCCAACAGGGTAGAATTGGAATAAATTGTAACATGGTCTTCCACCACCGGATGACGGGGTACGCCCCGTATGATGTTACCATTTTCGTCGGGCGGCAGTTTTTCCCCTGCCAAGCTTACTCCTTGGAAAATACGGACGTAATTCCCTATAATACTGGTCTCACCGATAACTGTTCCTGTCCCGTGGTCTATTGAAAAGTGATGCCCTATTTGCGCACCGGGATGTATGTCGATACCGGTTTCCGAATGAGCCATTTCTGAAATCATCCGGGGGATAAAAGGAACGCCCAATTTATACAACTGATGGGCGATACGATGATTGGTAATAGCCCTGACTCCCGGATAGCAAAAAATCACTTCTCCCGGATTCCGGGCGGCAGGGTCGTTATTGAAGGTAGCTTCCACATCGGTAGCCAATAAATCCCGTAATTCGGGAAGTATGGTAATAAATGCCTTGGACAAGGTTTCAGACCTTCCGGAAATTTTTCCTTCCGGACAATCGACACAACTTTTGTCTGAGAAGCAAAGTCCGGCATATATCTGTCCGGACAACAAGGCGTGCAAGGTTTCCACATTCACCCCTGTATGAAAACGGATGGTTTGTTTGCTGACACGTGCATTGCCGAAATAACCCGGGAAAAGGATCGCCCGGCAAAGCTCCATAATCTCTTTTAACACCTCCCCCGAAGGTAGCGCCTCTTCATCCCTATATGGATGAAACAATTTCCTGAAAGACGATTCGCCCGAAAGTTTTTCTACGGTTTCGCTTAATCCACCGCTATCTTTTTGCATTATTTTCCGGAAAGATATACTATTGAATTACTGCCATTCTAAACCTCTTTGTGTCTCTTGGCGCTTCATTAAAGAAATCCGAATTTCTAACTATAATCACAAATCGGCCAACAGAAAAACTTAATGAAATTGTTTCTGTCCATTGAATAGTACCCGTCGGATCAACAATTAGATTATGGACTGATTCTTCTAACAAGGTATATTCATCCATTTTCTCTTTGTACAAGTAACAGACAACAATACCATGATCTACTGCAAATTCAGTCAACGCATCCCATTTACGTTCATGATAGAAATAAAAATCATTTCCGTCATCGTATATTTTCCATTCATTAGGCCTTATCTCAAAAGTGTCCTCATCCCAAAGCGTTTCTTTCGCATTTTCCCCCGCAGGGCCCTGAGGCCCCATGGGACCTTCGCATGAAGCAAGCGTGATAGCCATAAATAGCGTAAATAATATCTTTTTCATCTCTTTATAAAATAAATTAATTCCATGATTCCCGAGGCAAAAATACATAAATATCCTATATTTAAAGCCAAACATATGCATACTTTCCAAAAAAAGTATGCATAGAATATAATGCGATATCAGATTCAATGTTTAACAAGAATTTGACAAAAGGGAGGTTAAAATAGCTTAAAACCATAGAAGTGTGGAGACGATATGTGCAACAACCTATACATTTGTGGTTTGCACATATTGTATATATTTACTAATAATAAATTCTATGAGTAATAAGAAAATTTCAGGTTGTTTGCTAATTGTTTCTATCGTTTTAAGTTCTTGTGGAAAAGAAACAAAAACAGATAATAATTTGATGAATCTTACCCAGTATGTAGACCCTTATACCGGAACGGGCGACCATGGGCATGTATTTATGGGAGCGAACGTCCCGTTCGGATTGGTACAATTGGGGCCGTCCAATATCCCGCAAACATGGGACTGGTGTTCCGGGTATCATATTACCGACTCTACCATTATCGGGTTTAGCCATATGCACCTCAGCGGGACAGGCATCGGCGATTTGGGAGACGTCAATTTGATGCCTGCCATTGGAGAAGTAAACCTTGACAGGGGAAAAGCTGACGATTACAGCACGGGGATGTTCTCTCTATTCGACCGCAAAACAGAAAAAACAAAAGCCGGATATTATGCCGTGCATCTTGACCGGTATCATGTGGATGTAGAACTAACAGCTACCAAACGGGTAGGTTTCCATAAATATACATTCCCAGCTTCTAATGAAGCTAAAGTAATTATCGATCTGGAAAAAGGCCAGGCATGGGACGCGCCTGTAGAAGGATATATTGTACAGGAAAACGATTCGATCGTTTCGGGTTATCGTTATTCAAAAGGCTGGGCCAACGACCAACGGGTATTCTTTACCGCTATATTCTCCAAACCGATGAAGCAATTTGTCGTTTCGGAAAAGAATGACAGAAGGGAAGGCAACAGCCTGAAAGCTGCAAGAGTGTATGGACAAGCGTTTTTCGATACCCGGGACAAAGAAGAGATTTATGTAAAAGTAGCGCTTTCTCCCGTAAGCATTGAGAATGCCAAACTGAATATGAAAACCGAACTTCCGGGTTGGGATTTCGCACAAACTATCCGGAATGCAGACAAGGCCTGGAACGAAGAACTAAACAAAATTATTATCGACACAAATGACAATCAGGTAAAACGGACGTTCTACACCGCTCTTTACCATACGATGATTGCCCCTTCCGAATTTTGCGATGTTAACAACGATTATTACGGCGCTGACAAACAAATGCATACAAACGGCGCATTCAGAAACTATACCACTTTTTCGTTATGGGATACGTATCGTGCGGCACACCCGTTGATGACGATCATCCATCCTGAAAAGATGAGCGACATTATCAACACGATGCTGACAATCTACCGGCAACAAGGAAAACTTCCTGTATGGCACCTGATGGGTTGCGAAACAGATTGCATGGTTGGCAACCCGTGCATATCAGTAGTAGCCGATGCTATATTGAAAGGATACGGAGGGTTTGACAAAGAATTGGCGTATGAAGCGATGAAAACTTCGGCAATGCTCGACGAAAGAGGATTGAAATACATGAAAGAATATGGCTACATCCCATACGATAAAGAACCGGAAGCTCTGTCTAAGTGCATGGAATATGCTATTGCCGACTGGGCATTGGCTCAGGTAGCCAAACAAATGGGTAAGGCAGAAGATTATGATTATTTCCTGAACCGTAGCAAAGCTTATCGCTATTATTTCGACAAGGAAACACAGTTTATGCGCGGCCTTTCATCCGAAGGGAAATTCCGCACTCCATTTAACCCGTTTGAATCCGTGCATCGCGATAATGATTATACCGAAGGCAACGGCTGGCAATATACCTGGCTTGTTCCGCACGACATTGAAGGGCTGGTAAATCTTTTCGGCAGCAAAGAACGTTTTGTTGAGAAGTTGGATTCATTATTTATAGCAGAAGGTTCACTGGGCGAGCACGCTTCTCCCGATATCAGCGGCCTCATCGGGCAATATGCCCACGGCAACGAGCCAAGCCATCATGTTATCTATATGTACACGTATGTGGGACAACCGGAAAAAACGGCAGAAAAAGTACGCAAGGTACTGGCCATGATGTACAACGACCAACCAACCGGATTGTCCGGAAATGAAGATGTCGGTCAAATGTCGGCATGGTATGTTCTTTCCGCGTTGGGTATATACCAGGTAGAACCGGCCGGAGGGAAATATATCTTTGGCAGCCCGATCGTAAACGAAGCTGTGATCAAGGTAAAAGACGGTAAAACATTCCGTATCGTTGCCCATAACAACAGCGCACAAAACAAATACATCCAAAGCGTCAAACTCAACGGGCAACCATACGACAAGTATTACATTGATTTCAAAGACATAGAAGCCGGAGGCACACTGGAATTTGAAATGAGATAAAAAAGAAGGTTCAAGATAACTTTAGAAATAATCCGCTAAAGTTATCTTGAACCTATT
>JAIRRS010000002.1 GCA_031255855.1 Tannerellaceae bacterium
ATCGAAGACTTTCTAAAGACTTTGAATATCATACCGAAACAAGTCAAGCAATGATTCTGTTAGCCATGGTTAAACTCATGCTTAACAGAATCAAATAATAAAATTTAAACAGTTTCTAATTTATAGCAATCATATTCTGATAAAATTCATTCAGTATAATGAAAGATTTCTTATCTTTGTACTGAAAGATATTAAACTAATAACTCTGGGATATGATAAGACAAGACGAAATAGCATTAGTAATAGACTCACAAAGAGACACATTCCTGAATCAAGATTCGGGATTTACTCGTGATGCACTCGTGAATATACCCGTTGTAGATTCATTTGCAACTATCATAACAGGCATTCGCCGTTGCGGGAAAAGTACATTGCTCTTGCAGTTGCTTCGTCGAGATTATCAAGATGCTATATATCTTAATTTTGATGATATACGCCTATCAGGTTTTGAAACTAGTGATTTGACACGCCTCCATAGAGAAATCGAAAAGAGAAAAATAAAAGTTCTTTTCTTTGATGAGATACAAATTGTTGAAGGTTGGGAAAAATACATCAATCAGCTACTTCGGGAAGGTTATAGAGTATTTATAACTGGCTCTAACGCTTCAATGCTTAGTATTGAGTTAGGAACACATTTAACAGGCAGGCACCTGTCAATGGAGCTATTCCCGTTCTCTTATTCAGAATTTATAAGATTTAGAGAATTGGATAATGGAGAAAACACAGTTATAGAATATCTCAAAATGGGGGGAATACCAGAATATGTTAAAACTGGAATATCTATTGTTCTGAATACTCTTGTGGATGATATTTTGATGAGAGACATAGCGGTCAGGCATTCCGTTCGTGATATAACTTCATTGCGTCAACTAACAGCATTTCTTATAACAAATATCGGGAACCTTGTTTCAGCCAATAAATTGGTTGGAATGTTTGATATAAAATCTCCTGCCACTTTCTTAGAGTACTTTTCATTTCTGAAAGATGCTTATCTACTTGAATTTGTTTCGATGTTCAGCCACTCACTAAAGGTGCAGGCTCGTAATCCAAAGAAAGTATATGTGATGGATATGGGGATTTATACGGAGAACTCCGTATTGACAAGTGAGAATATGGGTAGGCGTCTAGAGAATCTTGTATTCTTGCATTTACGCCGAAAATATAAGCATATATTCTATTACAAGGATAAAGGAGAGTGTGACTTCATAGCAATGGAAAAGAATGTAGTAAAAGAAGCTATACAGGTTTGCTTAACTGTAAATGATGAAAATTTTGATAGAGAATATAATGGGTTGCTTGGAGCCATGCAAAATCTTAGTTTAAAAGAAGGAAGTATCGTTACTCTTAATCAAAGCGATACCTTTGAAAAAGACGGAATGACAATCAAAATAATTCCAGTGCATGATTTTTTTAACAGATAAAAATTACCTAACCTATATTATTCACAAAGAGGAGAATATCTGCTGTAATATTTTGTATTACAGCAGATTATTGTTATATTTGATTATCACAAAAAACAGAACAATAAGATTCTCCTTATGAGCAAAAATACAACAATTAGATCAGAACATGAGGCTCAAGGCCAGCTATTTTCTCTTTCTGCAATCGAAAGCCGTCGAATAGAGGTGAGCTATACCAGTCCTGATACATCCTCCTATGGTGGGCTATTACTTTTACGTGAGGTTGAAAAGCATACCTCTGTAACCGGTTCATTGAACGGATGTTTGACAGATTCCCGGCACGAAGGCTATGTCAGGCATACCTATAAAGAAATGCTCACCCAGCGTATCATGCAGATAGCGGCAGGTTACCTTGTTCAACAACTACTATGATGATGATTGTTACATGCCCTTCTTCATCTTCGAAGGTCTTAGCGGTAAACTGATATTGCCTTTATTACGGAGGCAAACAAAAGGTCAGAATTCATCTGGATATTTTTCCATTTTCATTGAGATGATCTTGGAAAATCATTGGGATGATTCTCCAAGATCATCCCAATGATTTTTTTGACTTTTAATAGACACACAATAATTGACCAACATTGGCTCTCGCAAGAGGATAACTATGCCCAAATGTCTAATTTATGTATATATATGTTAAAAATAGGGGGGGGTAAAATCGAAAAAAATGAAATAATATTTTGTACTTTGAATAAAAGCAACTACGTTCGTCAAAAAGATATCCTGCCTATGGTCATAATTGGGTTCGGGCTATAGGAAGGATAATGAGAAAAGTTAATTAATAGAACCCACCTTAATACAGATGTTAGTATAAATTTTCTTTGAACCGGTTCCAGTTGGAAATCTGAGGTGACGAAAAATAGATGTAAAACCCTGAAAAACGAAAAACAAATATGAAAAAACTAATCGGCGCTTTTTTTCTCTTGCTAATGTTTACTTCGATGGTTCACGCTCAAAATAGAATAAGGGTTCATGTTGTAAATGAGAAAGACGAACCTTTGGGTGGGGCTATTGTTTATGTCCTTAGTTCCGATAGCCTTTTCATCAATTCAATAATTGCGAATGAAGAGGGGATAGCAGATATCCCCCCCATTGATTTTTCCCGGGAAGCGAAGTAGTCGTTAAGGCCAATTCAAGTGTCATCCAAAAAAATGACCGAATCGTTTTCAATGTGGCGAATGAAAACCTCACCAAGGGAAACAATTCGTATGAACTTATCAAATTCACTCCTTTTATTGTCGTTGATAATAATGACAAACTGTCTATCATCGGCAAGTCCGGAGTGCAGCTTTATATCAACGGACGCAAGACAAACCTGCCTGAAAGTTCGATCCCATCATATCTGGAAAGTTTGCCGGCAGAGAAGATAGCCAGTATCGAAGTGATTACCAATCCGGGAGCCACTATACGCACGGACGGAGACGAGGGAATCATCAACCTCATACTGAAAAAGAATGAAGCAGACGGGTTGAACGGCACGCTGACGCTAAACGACAGCCAGCGGAAGACCAATTCGCAGGATGGGGGACTCTATCTCAATTACCAGAAAAACAAACTCAACGTATCTGCGAATGTCTATGGGGATAACACTCGCATTAAAGATAATGAAACAGATGATTATTATTTTATTGCATCCAACAATCATCAGCGCCTAATCCGCGATGAGACAGTGAAGTACAAAGAACTGGCGGGAATCGTAAGGGCTGATTATAATCTATCCGACAGGCAGGTAGTCGGATTGGTTTTGAATGCTTCCTATGTAGACTATGGTGGGAATACAACCGACCAAACGTTGTTTGGTAAAAGAAATGTAATGCAAACAAATTTTGCCCGGATGGAAGCAGGGGTGCAATTACCTCCCTATGACCGCTTTGAACAAACATCAGAGGATATTATGAACAGTTATTCCGGCAAAGTAGAATACAGGCACGCCTTCGATAATACTACGAGCCTGACCGCAGGTGTCGAAGTCTATACCAGCGCCTCCGGAGCAGACTTCTTTTACGGGAACTGGCAGAACGGGGCGTATGTAAGCGACCCGCAGAAAACCAATACCTTTTCGTACAACGAAACCTACCGGGGCGCCTATGTATCTTTCTCCCGTGCGTGGACGCCCAAGTTTAACAGCCGCATAGAGGCTCGTCTTGAATCGGTGGATAGTAAGGGCATCCAACAAGTGACCTCAAAAGAAATCGAACGCAGTTACTTAGACGTGATGCCTTCCGCATCGCTGCAATATCAATTCAATCCGGCCAACCGGCTTTCATATAACCTGAGTTCTTTCGTTGCCCGACCCGGATTTTATTCTTTAAATCCGTTTCGCTTTTATTTATCTCCCACTACTTATAAAGAATACAACCCCGATCTGAAACCCGGCAAAGCATTTATTAATTCGTTCAATTATAGCCTGAAAAGTAAATATACATTCGGTCTGTCTTATATGTATATAACAGATTGTACAAATAATTTTTTGATACCTGTTGGTGAAGAATACACAAAGTATATAAATGCTAATTATGGGACTAATCAATCTGTACGATTATCTTTCATTTGGAATGAATCCTTTTGGGATAATCGGGTCTATGTGAATTCGTCTATAACAGGTGCTTATATGAAACAAAAAGGGGCTGTTGAATCCATTATAGTAGATGTTTCCGGTTTATCGTATAATTTTTCAATAGCGGGAGGTGTACAACTCTCTAAGAGATACGACTGGAATCTGACAAGCAATTTTTCGTATCAAAGCGAGATGAAGCTGGCGCATGAAATCGCCGGAGACAATTATAGACTGAGTATTGGGATAAGAAAGAATTTCCCCAATGATATATCTTTAAATCTAGGGGTACGCCATCTGCTTTTCAAAAACACAAAACGACATAAAATAAATGATAATTATGAATACTATCTAAATCCGAAATACGATGTTAGAATTTTTTATGCAGGTATTTCCATACCTTTCGGAAACATGAAAGCCAAAGGCGCAAGGGGGAGAGCTTCTGCAACGGTAAAAAATCGACTGAGAGAATAAATCAATCAATTATTCACCATCTGCCTTTCTGCCATTTTGGAGAAAATGCCGTTTCGCTTCTTTAATACCTCCGGTGAACCAGCTTCTGCAACGCTTCCGTTTTCCAATACGACAATCTTGTTGGCATTGGCGATAGTACGCATCCGGTGAGCAATAATCAATACCGTTTTGTCTTTTACCAGTTCGGAGATTCCTGCTTGTATTCTGGTTTCGTTTTCCACATCGAGCGAGGCGGTAGCTTCGTCCAACAATACAATCGGAGCGTTTTTCAATAAAGCACGGGCAATAGATACCCTTTGGCGTTCCCCTCCCGAAAGCGTTTCTCCGTTTTCTCCTATAACGGTGTTGTAGCCTTGTGACATGTTACTTACAAACTCATCGCATTGCGCCAATCTTGCTGCTTTCATCACTTCCTCGTCTGAAGCATCGCGTTTACCGATGCGGATATTATCCATGATTGACGCATTGAAAAGGACTACATCCTGAAATACAACGGAATAATTGGCCAATAAAGTTTCAGGTTCTATCTGGCTGATGTCTTGATTGCCAAGTGTGATTTGTCCGGCTTGAATGTCCCAGAAACGGGCGGCTAACTTGGCTGCCGTACTTTTTCCGCTTCCCGAAGAACCTACCAAAGCGGTTATCTCGCCTTGTTTCGCGGAGAATGAAACATCTTTCAGTACTTGCTTTCCCGATTCGTAAGAAAAATCTACCTGCTTAAACTCAATATCATAGTTGGAAGGATTGAACGCTTCTTTTCCCTGCTGAATGGGCAACGCTTCCATTTCATTCATCCGGTCGATGCGAATATCCAGGTAGGTCAGTACTGCCAGATTGTTCATCACTTCGCTAATCGGTGCATAGATGCGTGAACCGATAACCATAAATATAAGGTAGGTGAATAGGTCTGTTGCTCCGGTTGCGAGCAATCCGGCGCCGACAATAATCACACTGGCTAAGCCTAACTTCAAAAGACTTTGCGCGCCGTTGAGGAATACGCCGGTTACCAGTTCGCCTCGTGTCTGCGTTTTTTCGTATTGGGTTAGTTTGGCGTCTAATATCTCCAAATAATAGTCTTTTTTATTGTAAGACTTAATCTCCCGGATGGTATCAAGACCTTCCTGAATTTGCTCGCTGACATGGCGTTTGTCCTGATAATTGGTTTGAAAGTCTTGGTAGATATATTTCTTTGTCAATAAAATAATACCCAATGACACCGGTACCACCCAAAACAAGGCCAACGATAATTGCCAGTTGTAGAAAAACATCCCTGCGGCAATAATAACGATGCTAATGATGGATGCAAATAGTTGTGGCACAGCATGCGAGAAGGTATGTTCCAAGTCGGTGCAATCATCCATAATGGTAGCTGTCAAATCCGAAAGGTTCTTTTCTCCGAAAAAAGCCAACGGCAGTTTACGTAGCTTTTCGGCTAACGAGATGCGTCGATTGGCGCTCTCTTCATATACCGTAGTAAATGTGCTACGGTATTGAAAAACCGCAAGACCGTACATCACCAACATAAAAACAAGCGCGATTACCAGATAGTAAACAATTCCATTGGCGACAGATGCCGCCGGATTGAATATCTGTTGCAGATAATCTTCCAAAAACAGGAAGACGAATACGGCGGGCAGCATCAATGCTACGTCGAGCAGGGTGGTCCATAAAACCCCTTTACAGA
Source organism: Tannerellaceae bacterium (assembly GCA_031255855.1). Lineage (GTDB taxonomy): Bacteria > Bacteroidota > Bacteroidia > Bacteroidales > Tannerellaceae > DFXE01. The sequence continues at coordinate 6,173 of JAIRRS010000002.1, forward strand.
AATCTTTCGCGCCTTTATCTGAAAGAGCAAAGCGTTTTTTCAATGTATTAATCATGAGCGACCCCCTTTCCTATTGTCCATTTTACCGATTGTTGATACTCGTTCCACATATTATTATAGATTCCCTGTTTATCGATTAACTCTTGGTGAGTGCCTTGTTCGGCAACCCGGCCTTTGTCTATTACCAGAATGTTATCGGCATCGGTGATGCTGGTTAGGCGATGGGCTATCATTAGCACCGTCTTGCCTTTGGTCAGTTCTGTCAACGCTTTATGTATTAAGTGCTCGTTTTCGGGGTCGGTAAATGCGGTGGCTTCGTCTAACACAACGATTGGAGCGTTTTTTAGGATGGCTCGTGCTAATACGATTCGTTGTTGTTCTCCTCCAGAAAGATAGGTTCCTTCTGTTCCGATTTTGGTGTTTAATCCGAGTGGTTGTTTGTCGATGATTTCGCGGCATTGCGCCACATCCACCGCTCGTTCTACGTCTTCCATACTTGCTTCAGGATTGCCGTATTTGATGTTTTCCAGTAAAGTGGTTTTGAACAGCTTTGTGTTTTGAAATACGAAAGAGATATGTTGCATCAATTCATTGGGAGCGATGTTTTTTACATCAACACCTCCTACTTTGACTGCCCCTTTCGCCACATCCCAGAAACGAGGAACTAAACGCGCGATGGTTGTTTTTCCACTTCCCGAAGCACCAACCAATGCAACTGTTTTTCCTTGCGGGATGGTAAAATTGACGCCGTCCACTGCGTTTTGAGCGGCTTCCGGATAGTTAAAAAAGACCTTGTCGAAACAGATATCAAATTGTTGAACCGGTTGAGGATTGGCTGGAACAGGTAGTTGACTAAAGCTAATCAGCTTGTCCAGTCGTCCGATTGCTTCGCCGGCTTGTCCTAATGCTTGTTGCAGATACATGCTTCTCATAATGCTTTGTGAGAAAACCGGCGTTATCAGCACGAACAGAAAGAAATTAAGCAATGCGTTGGCGAAATCTCCTGAGTACCCCATCAAGAGAATGGCAGCAGGAGCCAAAACAAACACAAATCCATTGATTACGACCGTATAAGCTGCCATCGGTTTTTCCCACGACAAGGTATATCGTGTAACCATTTTATTGTAATTCATAATGCTTTTGTGAAAGTTCTTGAAAGAAAAGATGGTTTGCTGAAAGACTTTCACCACCGGAATACCACGTACATACTCCACCGCTTCGGTGTTCATTTCTTCGAGCGAAGTCATGTAGCTCTTCATAAACTGCTGCGATTTGCCGCCCATCATTGCCATCATCAGAACCAAAGCAAAGACAACCGGAATCATACACGCCAGTCCCAACTGCCAATTAAACACAAAAATCAGTACTAAAGAAATCCCGGGAATAAGAATTGTAGTTGCCAAATCGGGTAACTGATGTGCTAAAAAGCTGTGTGTAATACTTGCATTGTCGTCTATAATCTTACGGATACGTCCACTGGGGTTGATGTCGAAAAAGCCAAGAGGCATATCCACGATTTTACGCATAGCCTCGCGACGTAAATTCGATTCCACCCGAAATGCTGCCAAGTGTGAACACATCAGAGCCACAAAATACAGTATAACACTGATAATTGCGACACCTGCCGCCCACCAGGCATAAATGGCAATATTACCCGAAGAAGAAATAACTCCTCTTGTTTCAAAAAGTTCCCTGACGATAAACCAGATAAGGACAAAGGGCGCCATACCTGCCAATGCACTGGCGGCAGACAATACCATCGACAGCGGAAAGAGAATCTTTCGCTTGCCTGCATATTGTTGTAGTTTTTTTAGCGTACTCATATATTATATTTCGTACATTCAACAGACTTTTTTCGTACTCCTCTTGGCTTTTCTTATTCTTAGGCAGAGGTATGAACCATAGATTAAGAGAAGGGAGGTGAGGTGGATGTATTGTTTTGTTCGGGGAGCGACACTGATATTGGCGAAACCGAAAGTTGGTACGCGTCCTCCGGATGTTTGTGCTACGGTTTCAACAGCCGGTTGCCGGGCATGTCCTTCCCTTGGGTTGAGCATGCCGCCGATTTGTATTCCCATTGCATGGATAAAGAGGGTAACATAGAGGACATACGCCCATTTCTGCACTTTCTTCCACGCCTTATATTGCATCTGCTTTCGCACCCAATCAAAAGAAGTGACCCACAGGGGAATAAATATAACGAGCATGATAATGCCCAGTATAAAACTGAAACTGCTTATCCCCGCACCCCATTCGCTTGCCACTCTGGTGTTTGCCATGTATCCTTCTTTATCCGAAAAGAATTGGAAAGAGGGCATTAGATTGTTCACCACACGTATTAAAGAGTGGGCAAGAACAGGAAAACCACATATAATGGACAGCTCCTTCCGTATGCCTGCCAGTTTCTTGACTCCTGCAATTTTGGGATTGAGAGCCCCTATATACATGATGATAATCAACAGGGGATGCCCGAATGTACCCATATGTATGTAGTCTCTCACTACTTCTCCCAAAAACGGTATTCCGGCCAAACCCGGCATTTCAATACCTAAAAGCCTGGCAAGAGACGGAAGCGCCACCAGCATGAACGGTATGGCAAATATGATATAATAAATGGTGGAATACCTTCGTATAGATTTAGACAATACGACACAGAAAAGGGTCAGAATGGCCAATGAGGTAAGCAGTGGTGCGCATGTTCTCAAGAAATCCAATAATTCTATTATTAATTTTATCATTTGTCTGTCTGTTTATATCTGATGAAATAAGATTCGTTTTATTTTCCGAACAATTGTTTTATTCCGTCGTATATACCCGGTATGGGCAGTGTGCCATGGGTTTCTTCAGAAAATGAATTGCTGAAAAACCGGAGCCCTTCCGCTTGCGGCAATACGTCTGAAAAGAAATAGTTTATCCGGTTAAGATGAATATCCAACCTGTCGGGGCGCTTCCGGGAGGCAACTCCTATATAAAGACTTTTCCCTGCAAAATCTTTACCTTCTATTAATTTGGTTGCTGATTCCGATAGTTGTCCATTATCCCACCAAAGACTGGGGTCAAGAGCCAGATAGACGTCGAACGAGTCTGTATGCCGCAAAAATGTATATAAGGTGAAAAGGCCTCCATACGAATGCCCAATTAGCATATTATGCCCGTTTGTACGGTATTTGGTGCTGATCACGGCACGCAGTTCAGTGGTAAGAAATTGATAAAATGCCTCACTGCCACCACCTTCAGGTAGGGCGCCAGACGTGATTTTCCCGTCTCTTCCCGCTGCTGAAGCCGTTGGCGTCAAATCGCGCGTGCGATCAGTATTCAGGATGCCAACGATAATACTCGGAGGAAGGTATTCCCCTTTACCCGAAGCAAGTGTTTTGCAGATGCCAACCAATGAGTGGAAAAAGGAATCTCCGTCGAGCAGATAAACCACCGGATAGGTCTGCGCAAGATTTTGTCCATAGCCTTCGGGCAGGTGTAACCAGTAGCCTCTCTCTTCCTGCAGAAGAGTTGAAAAAAGGGTATATTTTTTTCCTATGCAAATATCCTCTTGGCTCCGCAAGGTTAGCGGAGCCAAGAGGAGGAGTATAAAAAGGGTTATTTTCAAAGCGTGCATAGTTCCTACAGCAAATAATCTATCCCGTTTCTTTTTATTCCGAATATGTCAATTTACCGATACCGCCAATTTGGGTAGCTTCAACGGTAAGCCCCTTTGTCGCAACCGCTGTCGCGGGGTTTATGCAATAAACGGCCGGTTGTGAATTTTCAATGGAAACGGCCACATACGCAATCCCGTTTTCAACATACGGTGTATTCCCAAATCCGGTAATACCTGAAGGCATGCCTGTAACATACGTCAGCTTCTTGTCTTCTCCTTTGTACACTGCCAACTGATTAGCCGTGTAACCTGTTTCTGTCAATGGCCTGTCATACATCAACAACAGAAAGTAATCTTCGCCTATATGCCAACTGCGAACAAATGATTTACCGCCTGACTGGTCTTCGATATTGCAATAATAGCTTTCGTCAAATTCTTCTGTCCCGGCTTTGATACGTGCTACTCCGGCAGGCAACTTGGTTTTCTGCACATCAGCAGTCATTACTTTTGCATAGCTGGGTGAAAACACATAAACATCGCCATTATCAGCCGACCAAATCATCTGGTAATATTGTGACCGGCTACGTCCGGCGGGATAACTGATTTTGTCTGTTTTGATCAACTTGGGGTTTTGGAAGCTATCATTGCTATAAATAGCCACCCACGCCTCGTCAGGATATTGTGTCCATTGCAATTCACCTTCTACATAGGTTCCACTACCTGTTCCGCCCGACTCTGTTTTTACCAATTCCGGATATTTTATAAATTTGCCCCCTTCCGCTTTTACGCCATATTGACTCAATCCCATTGGAATAACTCCTGAATAAATATTATTATTCACTTGCAGGATACCTGCCAAGGTAACAAATTCGCCATTACCCAAATAATTCTCGGCCGTGATTTCCTCGCTTTTACTATCATCATGCGACTCCTTGTCTACATCCAAATAAGAAAAGAGGAACCCTTTCGGCAAATAACCATTCTCGTCGGCATGTCCTTTTCCCATATCTCCGGTAGACGATGTGATAATATATTTGTTATAAATGCCATAAGAAGTAAACCGCCGGATATCATATGTATAGTCACGTTCTTTAATTTTACCTTCCGCGTCAAGAATGTAAGATGAACTTACGCCCGCATTGCCTTGATTATATACCAAACGATACAAATATTTGTTTTCGTAGAATATCCAGTAGGTTCCGCTTTCGGTGGTAAGACCGTTATTCGCAGCCGTAACAGAGCCTTCTCCCAATGTGTCGGCAGCCAGCAGATAATTGGCTTCGTTTACTACAGCAGCCACCACATAGGTATCTATTACTTTTGTTTCGTCGCCATTCTCATTTCCGTTCCCGTTATTATTCCCATTATTATTCCCATTATTGTCATCTCCCTTTTTAACAGGATCGTCGTCACCGCAAGAAGTAAATACACAACATGCCAGCATCATCGCGGCAAAAGCAGTCATTAAATAATTCTTTTTCATGCACTTCAAATTATTATGTTTATATAAATTATTGATATAAAAGAAATAAATTTCATATTAGTTCCCGAAACAAACTCTCACCTTCCCGTAAAAAGCCCTGCCTGCTTTCTGTAAGCTGAAGTTGTCGTACAGTTGTTCACCGGTAAAGTTCCTACATTCAAAGGACAGGTTGTAACGTCCGTTTTGCAACGCATACGAAACGATGAGGTTATGTGAAAATTGGCTGGGCACCACAAATTTCGATTCGCTTCCCAATGCCTCTGAATAAAGCGGAAAACTATGCATATAGAGGTTGTCGTATGTAAACGTCAGCACATTGCCTTTCTTCCACAAATCGCGCCAGTAAAAGGTAATGTCGGAATTGGCAAACCGGTAGGGAAGGTTCGGCATACGGGCGCCGTACGTCAGGCTTTCTTGACTTGTATTGCCACCCACCGTTCTCACATTATCGCGAACATCCATCTGGGTATAATTTCCACCTACACTTACCCAATGAAAGAAACCGTACCGGACGGAAATATTATATCCTTTGGTTTTTACCTTACCATGATTTTCATACGCCGCCCCAGACTTGCCGCCGCTTAGGTCTACCAGTTTACGCCGGATATAATCTTTTGTATGCCGGTAAACCACTCCACCTTCGACATACAAGGTATGTTTACCAAACATCTCGTTATAACTTAAATTGACGTTTACATTATCACTATTTTCGGGCTTTATCGCCAAGTCTCCTGTTTCGAGGTCTTCGTCGCCGAACATTTCTTCATTGGTAGGTAAACGGTATGCCTTTTCATAAGAAAGCTTTGCCTGCAAGCCTTTGATAACAAAATAAGTCCCTGCCGCGCCATAACCCATAGCGCTGACAGAGTTGGCGGTTCGTACAAATTTGTCCTGTGCAGATGATGTGGCAACAGGGCCTGCAATAAACTGGTTGTAATATTTCCCGAAAGCAGAGAAATTCCAGTTTTCCGAGGGCATCAGGCGGTAAGAAAGCCCACTGATATTTTTGCGGGTCACCTTCGCGATAGCGTCGTTACCCGAATTTTCATTCAACAACGACCGGTTGGAACGGCTGAAATCATTCAACACATGATTGAAGGTAAACAGATGTGCCCCGCCCAGGCGATAATTCGTTGTAAATGTCCCGTTCCAATTGTCATTGTCCGAACGGGTATGCTGATACGACTGTTCACCGGGCATCCGGAGGCGGCGCATTTCGCCACGCCAATTGTATTCATACGTGGAAGTATCCACATTATGCGTTATGTTATTATTGTAATTGGCAGTCAATGAGACTTCCAGTCCTTTGGTAAACAGGTCTTGCCTGCGGTATTCCAACGACGGCATAAACGAATAACCCTCACGATATTTTGCACCGAATACCACTTCTTGGCGTACTCCGGTTTGTATGTCTTTATACATGTTGGAATAGGTAAACCCCAGCATCAGCCGGTCGGCCCACTTTTTATTGACAAACCCTATTTTAGCAACAACCGCCTCATTGTGATACGTGTCATGGAAACGTTTCACGTGTTCAATCTTATTTTTATTAATTGCTCCTGTTTGGAAATCCTTTACAGGGGTATTTACATAATAATCGTTATCCGAATAGTTCTGGAAGGCATTGATTTCGTAAGTCAAGCCATTCTCGAATGTCTGCCCGAAATTTACATACGACCGGTGTGTATTGAACGAACCATACGAATATGAAGCATCAAGAAACCATCTGTCAGGGCTTTTCTTTGTGATAATATTGATGACGCCACCGATGGCATCCGTCCCGAAACCGACGGGGACTACCCCTTTGTATACTTCGATACGTTCCGCATAATTGACCGGTATATTGTTCAACCCGAATGAACTACCTACACCTTCCTGCGGCACGCCATCAATAAATATTTTGATATGCTTGCCGCTAAACCCATCCATCATCAACTGCATATCGGAGCCAACACCACCGGATTCACGGAGTTTCATTCCCGGCGCTTGCGCGAGCGCCTGGCTTAAGTTTTGCGTAGAGTTCTGAAGGGTCTTTGTATCGATGGCAATGGCATTATAGGCCGAACGTTTCAAGCGGCTTACGCCGTTCGAAACAACTACCACTTCATCCAGTTCTTCCGCTTGTGGAGAGATTGTAAGATTTTGCCTGACCCGTTCTCCGCCAACAAGGTTCACCTGTTTTTCAACTGTTTTGTAGCCAATAGCAGACACAACCAATGTGTAATCTCCTGCCGGAGCTTTCAGATAGTACATACCGTCATGGTTTGTTGCGCCACCATGATTAGTACCTTTTAAATAGACCGTTGCAAAATCAACTAGTTCTTTTTCCGTAGACAGTATTTTACCGAAAATCACGGCTTCCCCATCTCCTCTCCCACCTCTGCCTTGGGCCAACACACTAATAGAAAAAGAAAACAAAATAATTATCAGAGGTATATTACATTTAGTAGCTTCCAATGTATAACACGTTTATGTAGTTCAAACGCTGCAAAGTTCTCCATAAAGCGATAACAAATCAATCGCAACAAATAGGTAAAACAACACTACATAAACTCCTGATAATAACTATTTGTAGGTAGTAATAACGATAAACGGCGAATGGTCAATATCATTAAAATCAACCATTCACCGTTTATCATTTATCGTTTTTTTTTGTTACTTACTGGTTTTTAAAGAAGACATGATTGTCTACCGCATCGATGGTAATCGGTTTACTTTTGTCTATCTTCCCCCTGAGTATCTCTTTGGAAAGTTCGTTTAAAACATATTTTTGTATCACACGTTTTACCGGACGGGCTCCGAACTGCGGGTCGTATCCTTCTTCAGAGATGAATTGGAGGGCATCATTTGTGAAGTCAAGCGTAATGCCGTTTTGTTCCAGCATTTTTTTGATCCCATCTAATTGCAATACAACTATTTTTCTGATTTCCTGCTCATTCAATGGAGTGAACATTATTATTTCATCTATACGATTCAGGAACTCCGGACGAATGGTTTTCTTCAGCAAATCCATCACTTCGTTTTTAGTCTGCGCCATTACCTTTTCGTGATTTTGGGGAGTAATCCTTTCAAAACTTTCCCGTATTAAAGACGAGCCCATATTACTAGTCATGATGATAATTGTATTCTTGAAGTTTACAACGCGCCCTTTGTTATCTGTCAGGCGACCATCGTCTAAGACCTGCAACAGAATGTTGAACACGTCGGGATGTGCCTTTTCTATTTCGTCGAACAAGACAACCGAATAAGGCTTCCGGCGAATCGCTTCTGTTAATTGCCCTCCTTCGTCATATCCTACATATCCCGGAGGCGCACCAATTAGGCGAGTTGCGCTGAATTTTTCCTGATATTCACTCATATCAATACGTGTCATCATATTTTCGTCGTCAAACAAATATTCAGCCAATGCTTTGGCAAGTTCTGTTTTACCAACTCCCGTAGTTCCCAGGAATATAAACGATCCTACCGGGCGTTTGGGGTCTTGCATACCGGCGCGGCTACGCCGAACAGCATCAGCTACAGCCGCAATGGCTTCCTCCTGCCCTATTACCCGTTTATGTAACTCATCTTCCAATTGCAAAAGTTTTTCTTTTTCACTCTGCATCATTTTATTGACAGGAATGCCCGTCCAACGAGAAACGATATCGGCAATATCTTCGCCATCCACCTCTTCCTTAATCATAGCCGAAGCTCCCTGCATCTGGTGCAATTGGGATTGTATGGATTCATTTTCCTCTTCCTTAGCCTTGATTTTACCATATCGTATTTCGGCCACTTTACCATAATCACCTTCGCGTTCGGCTTTATCGGCTTCAAATTTTAGGTTTTCGATATCTATCTTGTTTTGCTGGATTTTATTAACAAGTTCACGTTCGCTTTCCCATTGAGCCTTTTGTTTCTTTTCTTCTTCTTTCATGTCGGCAATATCTTTGTCCAGATATTCCAGTTTAGCGTCATCCCCTTCCCGTTTGATCGCTTCGCGTTCTATCTCCAATTGTTTGATACGGCGGCTTATTTCATCTAATGACTCAGGTACGGAATCTACCTGGATGCGTAAACGGGCAGCCGCTTCGTCCATGAGGTCGATGGCTTTATCCGGCAAAAAACGGTCGGTAATATATCGGGAAGATAATTTTACAGCCGAGATGATAGCGTCGTCCTTAATACGGACTTTATGATGATTTTCGTACTTTTCCTTCAATCCGCGAAGGATAGAAATAGAATCCAATTCATCCGGTTCATCCACCACTACCACTTGGAAACGACGTTCCAGGGCTTTATCTTTTTCGAAATATTTTTGATATTCATCTAATGTAGTAGCTCCTATCGAACGTAATTCACCACGGGCTAAGGCGGGTTTGAGGATATTGGCGGCATCCATCGCGCCTTCGCTTTTTCCGGCTCCCACCAACGTGTGGATTTCGTCAATAAACAGGATGATTTCGCCATCCGATTTAATAACTTCGTTTACTACGGCTTTCAAACGCTCTTCAAACTCGCCTTTATATTTGGCTCCGGCAATCAAAGCCCCCATATCCAAAGAAAAGATTTGTTTCGATTTGAGATTTTCCGGCACATCACCCCTTACGATGCGGTGAGCCAATCCTTCGGCAATGGCTGTTTTACCCACCCCCGGTTCACCAATAAGAATCGGATTGTTCTTCGTACGACGGCTCAATATCTGAAGCACACGGCGAATCTCATCGTCACGTCCGATAACCGGGTCGAGTTTTCCGCTTCGCGCACGATCATTTAAATTAACCGCATATTTACCCAATGCATCATATGTTTCTTCTGCCGACTGGCTGGTCACCTTGTTCCCTTTCCTGAGCTCTTCAATCGCTATACGCAACTCTTTTTCGTTCACGCCGGCATCTTTCAGCATTTGTGAAGCCGTGCTTTTTTCCGTTAATATGGCAAGGATTATATGCTCAAGAGATACATACTGGTCGTCCATCTTCCCGCAATAATCAATGGCCTTCTGCAAGACCGCATTTGTTTCTTTGGAAAGGTAAGGTTCACCTCCTGACACCTTGGGATAAGAGTCTATCTGACTATCCAAAGCCTTCTGTAGATTTTGGATACTCACACCCAATTTCTGAAAAAGAAAGTTGGCAACACTCTCTCCTGTCACAATGACACCCTTCAACAAGTGAACAACTTCCATGACCTGTTGGCTCTTTTGTGAAACCAACTGCACAGCCTGTTGAACGGCCTCTTGTGATTTGATTGTAAAATTATTCAGATTCATATATTTAATGTTATATTGTTTCTTTTTGTCAAGTTCTTTTTTTACTCTAATTCTGCAAAACAAATGCCAAAAGACAATACTGTCAATTTGACTTATCAGAATCTATTTCGATCAACAATAAAACATTACCGATATTTCAGAATCTCTTCTATTTCATCTCTGTCCAATTTGTTTTTTTCTTTCAAGCGGTTTACTAAACGAGTGATTGCCGGTTGAGCCTTTTTTATGATTTGGATGGTTTGTTCCAGTTCGTCTTGGAGGATTATTGAGATCCGGCCGGCTATTTTTTCGGCTAACGGGCCTTGGGTGGCTTCTTTTTTGGTCAGTATTATCAAGCCGGATTCTTCGTCCATTCCATAAGAGCAAATCATCATGCGAACCAAATGGTTGGCCTTTTGTAAATCATCGGAACAGCCTGTTGATAAGCCCTCTTTGCTACCATAGTATACCATCTCGGCAGCCCTTCCGGCTAAAAATATCCGAACACGTTTTAATAATTCATCTTTTGTTTTAAGCGTAAATATAGTTTCCTCCCTGTTTTCTTCCGTGTATCCGCCATGATTGTTCCTGGCTACTACCGTAAGGTATGAAGGGGAGCTACCGGCCAGATAGGCCATATACGCATGTCCGGCTTCGTGCCATGCTACACGTTCGGTATGTTCCATTTCCACATCTTTCTTTGCCCCGTGTGATATAAGTTCAAAGGCTTCTTCGAGTTGATCATCGTCAAGCGGTTTTTCATTGTTTGAGGCAATTATCCAACCTTTCTTCATCACCATATCCAGATCTGCAATCGTAAATCCAAATGAACGTTCCGACAAACGTTCAAGCATATGGTCTGTAACTTGGTCATTCACCTGAAGTTTCGATTTTAAGTAATCAAACCGGTTTCTCTTATTCGGAAGACCTACAAGAATTTTCCTGTCGAAACGCCTGATTAAAGCCGGATCGAGTACATTTACGCTATCATTGCTTTCAGCCACATTGAAATTGGTAGCAGCCAACACAAATACAGGGCGTTTTATATCCGTTGAAAATCCATCCATTTCGGAAAGTAAGGCATTCAATGTCATCTCTTCGGCGTGGGCAGAACCATAGTTGCCTCTTGTCCTTCCTATGGCATCAATTTCGTCGATAAATATAATAGCTGGGGCATACCGGCGTGCCCTTTTAAACAACGCCCGGATTGCTTCCGGTCCGCTTCCCTGATATTGTGTAACAAAGCTGCTAGCCGTTACATGAATAAACGCGGCATCCGATTCGCCGGCCATTGCTTTGGCAAGCAATGTTTTTCCGGTTCCGGGAGGGCCGTATAACAAAACACCCTTAGGCAGCCGGATACCGGATATCAGGCTTTTTTGCGGTTTCATTAACAGTTCGAGAAAAAATCGTAATTCTTCCTTTGCTTCCTCAGCGCCAAAAACATCATTAAACCGTACTTTGGGCTTTATTACCTGGTCTAACACTTCACGGGTATCCCCGGCTGCCAACGCGCGATGTAAAGACAATTCACGTATGCGTATTGTAATTTCTTTTTTATCATCCGACAATTTAGGAGCTGTCTCAAATGAAAGCACTTTATGTTGTGCAGCCATTTTAGTAGCCATGTCCTGCAAATAAACCCGTGAACAAATGTGTTGTATTTGCTCGTTAAAGCTACAAAAACTGTCTTCAGGCCAAATCAATTTATCCCGTACGCCTGCACGAATAAAAGAGGCCAATAATTCCTTCTCAATTATCAATTGGTCTTTACCTAACAGGTATACGGGCATTTCCGGCAGGTTATCATGTAATTTCTTCAAGAACCTCCGGCAGGTTTTCAATGCATTTGCCGTAATAATCACCGGGCCTGACAAACCAATCGTCCCCTCATCATATTCTTTTTCTACCAAAAGTTCAAGCAGGACAAAGCTGATGTTCCTATTTTCAATAATTTTCAATGCCTCATTGTCATCTTGCTCATGATGGATGATAACGCCGTCTGATTTTGCCTTTAATACTCCGGCAGACAAGATGTTCCCCAAAAATAATATTTCAGGCGTCTCCGGATTTTCGAACAATGTCTTCACTTCAGGATGTATCGGATCTTTTGCCACTTCAAAACGGATTTTCTCCAGTTTTTTCAGATTTGTCACTGCACGATCTTCCCAATGCCTGTATAATTCAAAGATCTCTTTTTTCAGGAATTGTTCGGTTTGTGCCCGCAATGCGCGGGCATCTGTCTGTCCTCCTTCGGCAAAAATCAGGATAGGAGCAAGCAAACCATCCTCTGTAATTTCAATCTTATATTGCTTCTTGAATAAATCGGCGAAACGCTTAAATTCTCCTACACTTACCTGCTCTAAATCGTAAACTTGCAGATGGTTGAACATCATAAGATAACCGGTAGCCAAACGCGAACAAATCGCAGCCGGAAAAAAAGGTTTGTTTGTTTGAGGATTGATATCTGTTTCCAACGCATTCAGGATCGTTTGCCGGGGTAGCCCGGCCGTATTCAGCCTATATTCTCCTTCATAGAGTTGCTTTCCCGCATTTGTTGTGAATATAATAATCGTATCTTTAAAGGAAACTTTATTATCCAGAAAATCATCCTGCAATGATCCGGCATCCAGGATTTGCAGGAATAGTTGTATCGTGTTTAAATGCGCTTTTTCAACTTCGTCAAAAAACAAAATACAATGTGGATTCTGTTTTACAAATCCGGTGAGTTGCCCTACTTGCCCAGTGTGTTTAAAACCTATCAACCCTAGATGTGCCTGATGGTCGGAAAAGCTACTCATATCAAAACGTTTATAGGGTATGTTCAACGTTCGCGAACCTTGTTCGGCCAAGAATGTTTTTCCCACGCCCGGAGGGCCTGCAAACACAAATATTCCCCGGGGACGGTTTTGCTCCCGTCCGGTTGCCGCCAATACTTCCGAATTAAAGATTCCCTCAGCAAAAGCATGTACAACATGATTCTGCCCATACACTTGTCTGAGTAAGGATTCCCTTAAACTCCGGATACGTTTTGTAAGCAACACCAAAAAAAAACGTCCCAAATCAAATGTGTTTTTCAAAATAGGCGTAGGTTCATACAATAATATCGACAAAACGTTGATTGCCGTTGTCATGTTATCCTCCGAGTATTGCCTTGCCTTATGCAACAACCGCTCAACTGCCCGGAAACCCTCTATGGAATCTTTCTCGATAGACAAAGCATTCCTCAATTTCAATCGTCCTTTTCCCGGATTAATCTCCATGTCCCGTAATAGATCCGATACTTGTTTGATTTCTTCATTCGTTTGCTTTGCATACCGTGAATTAGGCATCGCACTCTCTGCCGTGACTTCCGCCAGTTTGAGTAATCCTAAAAAGATATGTTCGGGAGAAATGTCTTCAACGCCTAATGCTTCCATTTCACATTCGGCTCGCTTAAGGACAAATTCCATTGCCCGGCTCAATTCTTGTCCCATACCGTATCATTTTTTTATTAGTTTTGCTTTTACTCCTTCCGGGTGTAGCCAGCCATAGCCATTCTGCTGAAGTTTTTTTATCAGGTCGTCGAAATCATCGTCTGTCCAACTTGGGTATGTTTTCAAAAACACGTCCAAATAAGGGCGGGCTCCTTCATCCCAATCCTTCCAGCCGGGAAATTCATACTGGTAATCTATCTGCAAAAGGTGGGGCGTGTCTTTCCCTCCATCTCCATAAGTTGAAAATGTAACCGCATAATTTCCATAAGGATATATGGCTATACGATCCCCTTCCGTATGCAACATGGATATGTTCTTTCCGGTATATGTATCCCACACATAGACTTTGCCGCGGGTAGTGGAAAGCGCAAAACGTTCATTCGGGAGAAATTGCACATCCGTCGGTATGATATTGATGATTTCGTCAAATTCCCTAACTATCTGCAAGGTGCTCAAATCCATCAGTATAATCTTATTCAAAAAACCCATTAACAATTTCGTACGATCATGATTGATACCCATGCAACAAACATCTTTATGGAGCGTATGTTTTACTTTCCCACGGTCTACATCCCATAACAGAACTTCCGCATAAAGTCTGTAGAAATGGGTAGACATCGTGATTACGGATGTTCTGTCCGAACCAAAATAAGCGCTCCTTATTTCATGGTTGTGGGTAAGTGTACGGATGCATTTTTGTTTTTTTATATCCCATATCTTAACCGTTTTGTCTTCACTGCCCGACAAGAGATATTTATCATCCAAACTAACGTCTAATGCAGTAATGGGAGACTTATGACATTTATCGAACGAAAACAAATAGTTGCCGGTGAAAGCATCGAATACCTTTATCGGTTCGGTATATAAATTTACGGCAAAAAGGAGTTTTTTGTCGGGACTCACTGTAAACAGGTTTACAGCTCCTTCTATCCGGCAAATACTCTTTTCGTTTACAATATCATACAAGTGCCCATCGGCAATGGTCTTGCAATCGGCCGTCACCAAATGATTAACTGCAACCTCTCTGGCTGCCCTTTTTTCAGTAAAAGTCCGGAGGCCCTTGATCCGGCAATACTTCCCGAGTTCGGCATTCAACTCTACATACGAAGATAAATTCACGACATAAGGGATTGTATCTATCTCTTCTATCAGGTCTAATGCTTTCTGTATTTCTCTGTTTTTAAGATTTTTATTGATTTTTTCTTTTATCATATGAAAATGAGACTCATGCTCCAAACTCTCTTTCGCGCTAATAATGTGGGTTAACGACCAATTAATAACGGAATAGTTTTTTCGGGGAAGGAATGGAAAACACATCAATGACTTGTTTCCGGTTTTCTCCATAAGGTATATAGGGTATGTCGTAACAAAGAAATATTCATTGGAAGAATGGAAAGCAAATGCTTTAAAGAGGCCGCTATAATAAGATATTTTGCTTTGTCCGGTTTGCATGTCCATTAATTTCGAAATTAATGATAGTATATAAACATGGCGGTTATCCGGGCAAAAATGCATGTTCGTTCCAAAACCTTTATCATAAGAAGATACCAGCCTGCCAGAAGATACATCCAACAACCAGAATTCTCCCGTGTTGAAATTCACTCCTGCCATATCGTCGTTAAAAGTGAAATGGAGCGCTTCAACAGAAGATTCACAGGCCCTGTCCCATATCAGATTACCATTAGCCGTATCAAATAATTTTATCCTTTTATTCTTATTTCCTGTAACGAAATAGTTTTTATTATTACTGAAACAGGCGGCCGACACTTCTTCTTCATCAATCGTTATGGTCTGAATACGTTTTCCTTCAACTGTGTCCCATTTGATTAATTTCCCCGACCGGGCATCATCTTCCCAAACCAAAGCCCACACTTGTTCGTTATCCGGACTGAAACAGGCGGTTTTCGGTTTGTCGTTTGCCAATAAGTCGTCTGTAAATGTCCGGACGCATCGTCCCTCTTCCGCAAGCCACAGGCAAATGGCGTTGCCGCTGATGTTGTTCATGAAGTCTACCTTCTCCTTAATCATATACGTTTCAATAAACTTATCCATCAAAACATCTTTGTCGATACCCGGTATATTTTTGTACATTGAAACATACAGGTCGTTAACAAAATACTTGGCTATATTTTTCATATTTAATACAGGAGGAATGGTTTTCAATACGCTTTTTTTATTGCCTATTGCGTTATGGGTTAATACATATTTACCGTCATGACTGATGCAAAAGGCCGACGACTGGATTTTCGGCCATGCATGTTTGTATATTAATTGTGCTTTATCGGGCACGTCTCTGAATGAATAATTGATTTTCCATTTTTCAACTCCTATTCTCGAACAGGCTATGATTGCAGATTCTTCTTCCATCCATTGCAACAACTCGGCATAATGGAGCTCTTCAGACAATGTTACGCCGGGTTTGGGAACTTTAACGTCGCATCCATGTCGTTCGAGAAATTCCATCAACACGATGTAATTTTTATACGTCAAATGGTTCTTGAAAACATTTGTCATTTTACTATCCATTATCATGCCCAGTTCACTGTAATTGTAATTTTCCATACAAAAATTAGCAAACAACCAGGCTGCATGATGGTCATATTGATGTTCCCGGTACATGTTTTTCACCATATTCAGCGCTTTCTCGTCATCTATCCTGGCATTCCGCCAAAGATAAACGGCATAATTGAATACGGCATCGGGGTGGTTCGGGTCAATAACGATTGCCCTTTCCCAGCATTTTTCAGCCTCTTCAGGCATTTTCATATCCAGATACGAAAGCGCTTTATTGTTTAAACTACCCGCGCTCTCGCCGGCAGCTTTTGGTTGCAAACGAAGGTATAGGCGTCCTGTTATCCCGTGATAAATATCCTGCAATTCTTTTTCTATGGCTTCGAATCCGGGACGTAGCTGTTCGTCTTCCAAAAAACAGTGGTCGAAAAGGTCTTGTATCTTGTGGCGTATGTCTATCCGCGGGGTTTTTGCATATTCTTTCCATTTATGTCCTAAGTTTTTTCCGTCTTTCCATTCCGGGGGGCGTTTCCCGATAAACATTTCAAGCAATGTGGCCGCCCAGTTCCATACGTCCGATTTGTCTGTAAGTTTCTTTTGAGGGTTTGCTTGTTCGGAAGAACGATAAGCTAATGTATAGGTCTCTTTACGGGCTTTTGAAATCCCGAAATCGGCTATCTTTACTGTGCCTTCTTTCGAAAGTAATATATTGGAAGGTTTAATGTCGCGATGTAATATTGTTTGGTGGGCATACTGCAAACCACGAGCCATTTGAATAGCTATGTCCAAAAATCGTTCTATTATTTCCTCTTCGTCGCCTTCATAGAGCGGCCCTTTGCCTTCGCCTATAAAGTCCTTTAGGTTACCCCCGTCCATCCATTCGGAAAATATAGAAAGGATTCCGTCCGTATCACGTACATAATAGCAGGATACGATATGCGGATGAAGGCCGAGGTCTATCCAGGTTTTACACTCATCGAGGAATTGCTCCTTGTATTCTTCTCCTTCAAGAATGGATTGTTTCATAGCCAGGTCTACATTCCATCTCTTGTGGTGTACGCGGAATACTTGCCCCATATGCCCTTTAAAAGGGCCTTCTTTTATTTCGTACATGTTGAGGAATGTATCCCCTATCTTGATACCGGAAGAAGAGGCCTTGTGCAGCGCATTGTCTGTCGACGTTATTTCCCCCAGATTGAATTTCGTTTTATCTTCATTGTTTTCCATTTCAAAACCTGTGATTAGTTCATGGTACTTTATCCGCCCAAATGAGAGCCATTTCCTTGGCTTCTCTTAAATAAGATCTGTGATCGAATGTATCTTTTATTTTTTTGATGATTATCTTCCGGTTACTCTCTATGGCGCTAACATCTATTCCTAATATATTGCTCATTTCTTTATTGGAATAACCTTCGCCCAATAATTTAACGACGTCATTCTCACGGCAAGTAAACCAGAATCCGGGTTTGTCGCGCTGTAGGATTACCTTACTCTTGCCACAATGAGGTATTCCGTCGGACATCGCAATGTCTATGCCTCTGCTAATTTCCATTATCGGCGAATTCTTGGAAACATGGCCTATTCCCAATTCTGCCAAAAGCCTTATCGGATACCAATGGGTATATCCGGAGTAAACTAATATCTTCATATCGGGATACAAGCCTTTCATCTCTTTACAAAAGTCTATCCCATTGCCTTCCGGTATTTTGTACAATCTTCTTACCTCCTCTACCGGCATAGGGATGAATTTTTCTTTTTTCTCCTTCCGTATAATATCCATCTCTATCCCGTTCGTGTCGCTGATATCAAGCAACAAAACATCGGGCAGTTTATATCCTTTCAATAAATCACTTGCCAACTTCCTTCTACATTCTTTTAAAGAATCGGAACGTCCAACGACCTCCGCAAAACGTGAATCCTCGATATGTTTTTCTACCTCATCAGCAATCATTATGTGGCGATCGGCAAGGTAGACTCGTATTTTGTCTTCATTGGCTGCCTCTTTTTTCATACGTCCGTTATTTTTTGCGGGTCTTCTATTTCTATACTTATTTCCGTTTCCAATCCCGGCGTCGAATGGATTATCATCCGTCCGTCCAAAGCCTCCACACAGGTACTGATATTGGCCAGTCCTTTTCCTATGCCTACATGGTCGGGATCGAAGCCTATGCCATCGTCGCGTACCGTAACCGACAGGAAATCGTCATCTACCGTCAATTGTACCCATATTTTCTCCGGGTTCCCATGTTGCACGGCATTGTCTATTAATTCACGCGTGCACCGATAAATAATCACTACCAAACGGTTATTCAATGACGGTTGTATTCCATATGAACTGAAATACGTCTTCGGAATCATCTCGCAATAATCTTTTACGGCGTATTTCAACCCCATGGATAATAAAGAAGCAACCGGTTCCAAATCGGCATCCGATTTCGTAAGCCACGAATCGTGTACCTCCATCCCTTTTGTAAATGCCTTAACATCCTCGCCATCTACAATTGATAACGTCTTCATTTTACCAATCACCCTTTTCTGAACCACGTTTGCCTCCTTCATTGGCCAGGCTTTTGCAGATTGGCTTACTTGTTCCTGTTTTCCAACAGATTTGTCTCTTTGTTCCATACTCCAGGTTCTCATATCTTATCTTACAAATATAAATTAAATTCCTTTCTTTCAGTCTATAACCTATGCTTAATCTTGTCGTTTTTATTATTATCCGGTTCCGCCGCCGGTTTCCGGTATTGTATTTCAATTCGTCCGTCTTTATACCTGTTTATCATTACCTTGTCAATAGCGGCGGCCTCGGTGCGATATTCATCTTCATTGGGTGTAAATCCTTTCGGGATAAGAAAGACGTACAGTGTTTCCGCCTGGCTGTCGTTGCCTCCCGTAACAAACCTACAAACGAACTTTCCCGAATCATTCACCGGGACTGAAGGGTAAGCAGCGTATGGTTTTGGCCCCCATATCCGTCCGCCGCGTTCTACCTGGAGCGACATCGTGATCTTGTAATCGCCATATCTCCCTACGCCATCTGTTAATTCTATACGGCCGAACACCGTACCGCCCTTACCTATAGCAGGTACAGAGTCTATTTTCAATTGTACTACCCCTTGCGCCATTACCTTGCTACACAAGCATAATACCGACAATACAAAAAAGAGAGAGATTCTTTTTCTCAGGCCAATCCTTTTTTTAACTACTTTCATGGTTTTCATTTTTAACTGGTTTTATTTGTTTAACTTCAAAAGCAAAAATAGAGAACCCTGTTTTCCTATATAGCCCCACTTTTGGAACGTTTTTTACCCCGGAAACGGGTTAAAATAATACCTGAAAATTGATTATTGGCATGATACCCATAGGTGGTTTTCATAAAAATTTCTCTAAATAAGAGAAAAAGAAACGCTTTTATATATCAAATACTTGTTTTTGGCAGAAACAAATATTTATTTTGTGATAAAACTAAAGATACCATGATAAACAATCGTTTACTTCTTTCATTCGTGGGGTTTTGCATGGCTCTGCTACCCTTATACGCACAAGAAAAAGCTATCGAAAAAATTATCCAAACCGGACAAACGGACAACCGTGTCATGCACCATCTGGACATCTTGACAAACCGCTTCGGAGGACGGTTGGTAGGCTCCGGCGCTTTCGAAGATGCAACCCAATGGATGGTAAGGGAATATAAAAGTTGGGGATTGGATGTGAAACTGGAAGAGGCCGGAAGTGTTCCCGTAGGGTTTAACCGGGGGCCTTGGTCTGGACGTATGCTCAGCGACAACGGAATGATCCTGCATTTCGCCACCCCTTCTTTTACTTCCGGCACGAAAGGCCTGCAACGCGGCCATGTGTTGATTGAACCAAAAACACAGGACGAATTTAAACATATGAAAGGGGCGTTGAATGGCGCTTGGGTACTGATATCAGGTAAAAACGACGGATTTCCCATAGACCGCTCACATTCCGGGGATTCTATCCGTGCCATTATAAAAGCCGAGAACGAAAAAATTACAACAGAAAACCGGGAGCGGATGCTTCGGAACCGGACAAACAGGGAAAACAACGAGATGTTGCCTTACAGAGAATTTCCTGCTTTGTTTTACCATGAAATGTGCGAGGCAGGCGTATTGGGTTTCATTCAATCATCACCTGTACCTATCCGCGCGTTATACGACCGAAAAATGATAGACAGCGGGGAGTTGACTTTCGACAATTTGCCTGATAAACCGGATATCAAACTCGACGAACACCAGTTTGCCCTTATTGAACAAATGACCAAAGAACGGCGCGAATTTCTCCTTGAATTCGACATCCGAAACCATTTCCGTATCGGCCCTGTCAAATATCACAACCTTGTTGCTTCTATCAAAGGGAGCAAATACCCCGACGAATATGTGATAGTAAGCGCGCATCTCGACGCGTACGACGTCGCCACGGGAGGCATTGACTGCGGTACGGGCATCGGCCCGATGATGGAAGCGGCTCGTATGATTGCCTTGTCGGGAGCCAAACCCAAACGCACCATCCTCTTTATCGCTTTTGCCGCCGAAGAATTCGGACTGCTTGGCGCGAAAGCTTTTGTCAAGGCACACCCCGACATGTTGCCAAAAATCGCCAACTTGTTCAACCGTGATGGAGGGCCGTTGCCACCCGTTGGTATCACCGTCCCCCCAGCCATGTATGATGATTTCGTGGAAATTTGCGAACCCATCAAAAAAATCCGTCCCGGCTATCCGTTTGAAGTGAAAAAGCAGGAGAAGCCCACTCCGCGGCCTAAAGTACCCAGTAGCCACGATGGTTCGGTATTTGCCGTAGAAGGAGTCCCCATCTTCAATTTCACCACCGAAGATTTTAAAGGATACAACTTCAATTACGGAGAAATCTGGCACACCGAACGCGACCTCTACACCAAAAACATCCCTGAATACCAGGAGCACACCGCCACCTGTATCGCCCTCGCCGCCCTGGGTGTAGCCAACCTCAACCACCAATTATCACGAGAACAAGCATATGCCGAATAATTGAACCTCTATTATTAAAAATTCATTTGGATGCTTTTCTAAAAGCATCCAAATGATCCTCCGGCATCATCTAAATGAAAACCGGAAATCATGCAGATGAATTTCTCGTCAGGGTACTTTTTCCGTTAACGATGATTCGCTTGCCTGAACTGCTGAGGAGTTACCCCGGTGTGTTTTTTAAAACAACGGGTAAAATATGCCGGATTTGAAAATCCCAAACTATATGCTACTTCCGAAATTGTCAACTGATGTTTCTGCCGAAACAGAGTCATGGCATGATTCATCTTAACAGACAAGATATAATCATTCGGAGTCATACCTGTAATATGTTTGATCCGGTTGAAAAGCTGTGTTCGTCCTATCCCTAAATACCTGCTCCAACGTGTTGTGTCAAAATCTACATTTTCAAAATTGACTTCTATTACGCGGATCGCTTGCTCCAGGAAAGCCTGGTCGTGCAAATTAGTCGTCATCTCGGCCGAAGATGTTTCTCCGGTCGATTGATTATTCGATTGGTTAAGCAATCGTTTCTGATTCCTTACCAGCCGGTTGCACCGCAAATAAAGAATATTGGCATTAAACGGTTTCACAATATACTCGTCGGCGCCTGCCTGAATCACCTCAATATATTGTTTTTCAGAAGGATTAGATGACATCAAAATTACCGGAATATGCAATGTCCTTATATTCGATTTTATCATCTTACATAATTCTATCCCGGATATTCCGGAAACGGATGTTTCCGCGATAATCAGATCCGGAATGCTGTCCGCGGCATCTTTATAACCCTCTTCCCCATTATCTTTAATTGATATATTGTATAAAGGTGAAAAGATTGTGGTGAAAAGCGTCAGCATTTCATCATTATAATCAATTAACAACAAACGGTATTTTTTATTCTGATCGTGAGTATTGTCTTCTACTCCCAACATATCCTCTTCTATAAATTCTTCCGTAAAAAACGGCGCCTTTTCTGTAGATTCAGCCAATATAGATAGTTCATCGTCATTAAAATGTTTCTCACCCAGTCTTAAACGGACATAAATTGTAATGACATTATCTTCTGTTTCAACAAATAATTCTCCTCTATGCAATTCAATGATTCGTTTTGCCAATACCAGCCCGATACGGTTTCCGGAAACCGAACGGATATCTGCCGGCAAATCCGCGCTATTCAATGTTTCCAGCAAACGATTCAGCATTATTTTGTTCGGGTCATTCGTATAGCAAGCAATCGTGGTCTCAAGCCAGCCCGATTTCTTCAAAAATACAACCGAGACTTTTCCCCTCGGATCAATGAGCTGGAACGCCGCGGGTAATAAATTATAAAACACTTTTTGCATCTGTATCCTATCGAACCAAAGCATAATAGTCTCGGCATACTGCTTAGGGTATACGAACGATTTACCTTGAGCATAAACAGCGAATGAAAGACATACTTCCTGTATGAAATCGGGAAACGAAAAACTATTTACCCTCAAACTTAATTTATTCAATCCCGTTTGGTGCAAATCCAGAAATTCAGTAATTACATTCTGAAGAAAATAAGCCTGTTTACGTATCTGCATAATCTTCGATTTCCTCAGACCGGAAAATTCCTGCAATAAACTATACGAAATAGATATGATCAATGTCAACGGCGTCCTGAATGCATTGGATATGCTGGTGAAAAAATCAATCTGATTGCGGTTTATCTCTTCCATGCGATCGATTTCCCGCCGTTCTATTTCCAATGAGGCCTGTAATTCCGCTTTTCCTTTATAAAAAAGCCAGAAAATACGTAATAGCACAGTCACAATAATAATATATAGCAGGAAAGCCGGCCAGGAAAACCAAAAAGGTGACTTGATCTTTACATTCAACATGATTTTCTTGTCGGGATTGGTCGTTTCTTGAATAACCAACTGATAATTACCCGGTCTCAGTGAAGAATAAGTAATTGTTTTATGTTCCGTATAATTCCAGAAGTTGTCCAACCCTTCCAGTTTATACCGGTAGCGGGTATGATAGGCCGGTATATAATTGGATGTGGCGAATATAAAATTCAATGTGTTTTGGTCATATGGCAGCACCAATTCTTTTAAATCAACTACATTCTTCTGCCGGTAAGGCTTATTATTGACCAACAAAGAGGAAAGATAAAACGAATAAGTATTATTAAGCACATGCATTTCCCGTTCATTAAATGAGAGCATGCCATATAAGCCGCCTACATAGATATCACTTGTTTGTGATGAAACAAATAATCCACAATCTTCGCCGATTTCCAAAATCGGATACGAACCATTTAACAAGACATGCCGGGATGAATCAATGGTTTTCTGCGCCGAAATATTCAATAAAGTTATCCCCTGGCTGGATGTTACTACTAAGTTTCCACCGGATGTTAATGCCAGGTTGTAACATATATCATTTAACAACCAGTTGTCTTTTACCGAAAAGACACGGAAAGAGTCAATTTCGGCAATATAGTTTAACAAGCCCGATTTGGAAGTGGCAAAAAACAATCCCTGTTTCGAATCGCCACAAATAGAAACGATTGCGCTTGGCAACTTTCCCCGGCCTCCCGACCCGATATTATACGAACGGATTAACTTCTCCTCCGACAAATCGACGGTAAAAAGCCCATCCTTCAATGTCGAAACCCATAATACATTACAATCATCAATATGGATCGTGCGTATAAATCCGGAACATAATTTCCTTAATCCGGCTTCCCGGAAAAGGCCGGATATTTCCTGTGTATTCCGATTCATCTGATAAATGCCATCCTGAGTCAGCAATATCAACTTATTGCGATAAGGTATGATTTTCTCAACAATTTTTTTCAATCGGGAATCCAACGTATCACTCCGGATAGATCCGGTTTTTCCCGTATTCACATCCAGATAATACAGGCCTTCCATATACACGCTGATATACAATTTATTATATTCTTCATCAAACCATAAAGCACGAATTTTATCATTGGGCAACTGACCGGACGCTGCTTTGAGATGCCGGACCGTTCCCGTTTTTTTATTGATAATATTAATTCCGCTACCTTCTGTCGCGATATATAAGTTTCCGGTTTTATCTTCAGCCATATTTCCTAACACGACCCCATGAATCTCGTCAGGCCGCTTCTCATCTGTTTTCCAGAAATTATAATTATCCGTTTGCGGATTAAAATAACGAACAGTCCCATAATACGAACCTATCCAGATTGTACCTTGCCGATCCGTACACAAAGCATAAATCATGGAGGTGGGCAACAGAAGGTCTGGGCTCGCCCGCAGGCTATTTGTGGAGATTAGATAAATACCGGCTATTGTCCCCATCCATATATTCCCGGTTGAAGGACTTTCAGTGAAACAAAAGACTTCCCCGTTATATATCGTTCCGTTTTCGTATTGGAGAGACTGCACTTGTTCTTCCGGAGAAACAATGAATACCCGTCGAGACCTGGAGCTTACCCAAATATGGCCATGTGAATCCCGGTAGAGACTATTTATACTTTCCGAATGTATGATCTGCCTGGCATGATACTTTCCATCGAGAGATTCTTCTACTTTAAACAATCCCGTAGTCGCACCTAACCATATTTCATTATTGGCAGATATGAGAATCGATATAATGGCCGTACCTTCCGGAAGCTCACATACCACATTCTTCGATCCCACCTCAACATCATATATATATAGCCGGTTTTCATACGAAAAATAAACATGATTTCTCCCTGAATATATCGCATCTGCCTTTATTTCGGGTCGTATAAATTTATTGGTAATCAAATCCAAACAAATTAATTGCTCCGCCGCCAGTAGATATAACGTTGAATCATTGCCGCAAATACCGTGAATATCGGCGTCTTCAATATCCTCAAAATATTCGGATAACCTGTAAATCATTACATCATCTCCATTATAACAATTCAGCACTTCATTCCCAATCCACATGCGCCCCCAACTGTCTTGCCAGATAGATATGGCGGATGCCTGAGTCATTCCCTGCGCGGGTCCGAGTGTTCTGAAAGACCGCTCTTTCCCATGCACTGAAAGACAAAAAAACACCAACATCAATGCAAAATAAAATAATCTTTTTACAGGCATTTTAACAAAACATTTCTCCAATTTATCAGCCAAAGGTAAAGAATAATCATACAACATCGTACGCATACCTTATAAAATCGTACGGTAAACGATTCTATACCGTTAAAAATAAGATTATGGCATCTATGAATCAATCCCGTCTTTTACATTTGTTAATAAACAAAAAGAAAAAGGAAAATACATTTTCATTCAAAAATGAGATTATATATTGAAATTAATTATTAAAAAAATCATCAAATTATGACGAGAGTTTACAGATCTGTAAGCATGTTATTATTAGCTGTTGTATTCAGTTCTCTCGGAACAACGAATGCATGGAATGGCCCGGCAATAGAAAAAGCTGCCGTATCCCAGCAAAAGAAAAAAGTGACGGGTATAGTAGAAGATGAGCTGGGGCCGGTTGCCGGAGCGGCTGTGGTCATAAAAGGTACAACTACAGGGAGTATTACCGATATGGACGGCCAGTTTTCAATGGATGTAAACAATGGTGAAACGATTGTCGTTTCTTTTCTGGGGTATGTTACACAGGAAATCAAGTACACCGGACAAGAGCATTTGACAATTAAATTAGTAGAAGATGCACAGGCGCTGGACGAAGTAGTGGTAACGGCGCTAGGTATGAAGCGCTCTGAAAAATCATTGGGATATGCCATGACAGAGTTAAAAGGAAATGAATTGAATACTAATTTAATCAATCCTGTTGCTGCTTTACAAGGAAAAGTTGCCGGGCTGGAAATTTCCGGGTCAGATGGAGGTTCTTTTGGTTCAACCAAAGTTCAAATCCGTGGAGTTTCTACTTTAAAGAAGAACAACCAACCCATCTATGTAGTAGATGGAATTATCTTATCCAACGATATCAAGGAGGGAGATCCGGATTGGGATGGAAATGCGAATGATTACGGAAATGAGCTAAAAAACCTGAATCCTGATGATTTCGAAACGATATCAGTTTTAAAAGGCGCTGCAGCTACAGCCTTATACGGTTCACGTGGTTTGAACGGAGCTATTGTAATCACTACTAAAAATGGTAGAGCCGGACAAGGATTAGGCATTCATTTTACTCAAACAGTCGGAATGGAGATGGTTACTGCATCACCTAATTTACAAAATGTATATGGAGATGGTACGGCTGCCGGATATGTTGAATATGGAGAAAAAGACGCCAGTGGTAATTATTATATTTTTGACAACTACCGTCAGTTTGCTCTAAATAATAGTAAGCGTGAAACTTTTATCCCTAATCAAGGGATGGGTTTCGGTCCTGCATTTGATGGTCGTGAAATTGAATATTATGATGGCACATATCGTTCATATAGTCCGGTGAAGAACAATTTTAGAAAGGCATATGATACAGGTTTTAACTCTAACACCAATATAGCAATTAGTGGAGGAAATGATAAAACAACATTCTATACTTCATTAGGATATAGATATGCAAAAGGTATATTACCGAACAATGAATTTCAACGTTTTTCTTTTTTAGGTAAAGCTTCTCATAAAATCACTAATCGAGTTAGATTAGATATTAGTATGTCTTTTGCTAATTCAATGCCTAAAAATCCATTAACCAACATTGGCGAACAATTTGTAAACGGGAATTGGGGACGTTCTTATGACCCTTCCTATTCAAAGAAAAAATATCAGGGATCGCATGGTGGTCAAGCAAGTACAGATTATGGAGACGAATATGGCAATATGCCAGGGTTGGGAACTTGGTGGAGAATCTACAAGCACAGCTATGAGCAAAAAGAGACATCTGTACGTCCTGTAGTCAAGTTGGAAATTGATTTACTGGATTGGTTGAAATTTAACACCGAGGGAAGTTACAACTACTATTACACTCGTTACGAAGGAAAAGAATTAGGTAGCGGTTATGCCAATGAAGGCGGTAAATATGAAATGCGATTGCGTGCAAAAGAACAGACAAACCTGAACACAAACTTCATCGCTAATAAAACATTCGGAGATTGGACTGTAAGTGGTTTTTTGCGTGGAGAATACTTTAATGAATTTTTACAACAACAAGAAATGAATACAGAAGGCGGCTTAGTTGTACCCGGACAATATTTTATCGCCAACTCAAAGCAAACGCCCAAATACACAGCAAAGATTAAAGATACAAAAAGAATTCTTTCTGTTGCATTTCAAGCCGGTATAAGTTGGAAAGATCAGGTATTTGTGGATGCAACCGGACGCAACGACTGGTCTTCTTCATTAGTTTATAGTGATGGCCATGGCACTTATTCTTATTTTTATCCATCTGTTAATGGTTCTTGGTTAATAACAAATACATTCCAAGATCAATTGCCTGAATGGATTTCTTTTGCAAAAATTCGTGGTTCGTGGGCTCAGGTAGGTAGTGATACAGATCCTTATACAATAAACTCTGCGTATGAGTTAACAACTTCAACTTCCGGAAGCACCAATTATTATGGTTTAAAAACACCTACTAAAGTTAATAGTACAAATTTAAAACCAGAACGTAAAAATGCATGGGAAGTTGGTTTGGATTGGCGTTTTGTAAATAACCGGTTTGGCGTTGACTTTACTTACTATAAAGAAAATACAAAAGACCAGATTATGGAAATAGCCGTACCTTATCAATCTGGTATTTTGAAACAACTTATTAATGCTGGAAATATTCAAAATAAAGGGGTTGAATTAGCCTTAAATGTTGTGCCGATTCAAACAAAAGATTTAGAATGGGGTCTGAATTTCACTTATACCAAAAATGACAATAAAATCATTTCGTTGCATGAAAATGTAGCTGATTATATCGTATTATCAGGAGATGTAGCTTATGGAAATTACCGTATCGGTTCTGTAGCTAAAGTCGGTTCATCTTATGGTACATTAATGACGGATAGTTATCTTAAAATAGATAAATCATCGGGCATGCCTGTTTTAGTTTGGACAGAATCTATGAAACGTGCTAACTACTTACGTAATGAAGCAGAAATACACGAAATTGGCTCTATGATTCCGGATTTTTTAGGTTCTGTATCAACAAACCTCAAATACAAAAACTGGAGTTTATATGTTGGATTAGATATGCGTTTCGGTGGTTATGTTGCTTCTTATAATTCACGTTATGGAACTGCTTATGGATACACGAAAAATTCATTAAACGGCTCCCCTGGTCATGGTGGTATTACTTGGACTTCTAAATTTGATGGCAAGACTTATCATGATGGAGTTGTGCCTGAAGGAATTTTTGCAGAAGGAACAACTATTGCACAAGCTGACGGAAGTACTTATACAGTAGGAACAGGTGGTATCTCAAATGCCGGAGAATCTTATCAGGAATTAATCAATAAAGGTGTGATTGAACCTACTCATTCATCTGCTTGGGCATATCGTAATAATGCATGGACGATGGCAGGCCGCAATTATGGAGTTGTTTCAAAAGATTGGGTGAAGGAATTAAATTATATCGCGTTGCGCGACATCTCTATTAGTTATCAAGTACCATCCAGTTTTTGCAAAAAATTAAACGCCACAAGTTTGAATTTAACATTAGCCGGACATAACTTAGGCTACTTACTGAACACCATGCCAAGTGGGGAAAATCCAGAATCGGTAAGCGGTACAGCTGCTGCTGAATTCCGTGTACGTTCGTACCAAGGAGTTACGTCCAGTTATACATTTACACTGAATGTAGGATTCTAAATGTGGTTGATTATTGTGAAATATAAATTAAAACAGAATATGAAAAGAAATAAAAATATAATCGTATCACTTCTGATAACATCCGCTCTATTTACTACAAGTTGTAAGGATGATTTTGCAGACTTGAATACAGATCCGGCAAATGTAACTGAAGGTAATCCTTCATTCTTATTTGCTCAAGGGATTCTTGAATTTGAACCTTCAGGATATACTTATTGGTTTTATAATGCATCCGAAATATATCAATGGGTACAAACCGGGGTACATATAGGTGGAATATCTTCTTCGCTTGCTGATGGAGCGCCTGCGCAAAGTTTTAAATCTATTGATGTTCTCAAATATGCGAATGAATTGAAATATGTTCGTTCTCAAATGGACGAGGAAGAAAGTGAAAAATATGTTCAATATGCAGCAGCTTTGGATGTCTTGTGCGTATATATGGGAATTTATGATTCTGATTTTATTGGTAGCATACCTTATACAGAAGGAGCACAAGCGGCCCATGGCGGTACATTAACACCTAATTACGACCGTGTTGAAGATTTATATAATTTATGGTTGACTAGCTTGGATAAAGATATACAAGTATTAACAACCGCAGCAAATCAAGTTTTCCAAGCATCACAGGATCCTGTTTACAATGGAAATGTTAGCAAATGGGCTAAACTTGCTAATTCATTAAAATTAAAAATAGCAGCAAGACTTATTAATCAGGATCGTAACAAAGCATTAAATATTGCCGGAGAAGTTGCAAAAGCGTCATGTGGCGTATTAAACGGAGAAGCTGATGACTTTCTTTTTAATAAAGCGACAAGTAGTACTTCCGATAATGATTATCCTTACCATTGGTCTAATGGTGTTTTAAGATCTGTCGCAAGTTCTCAAACAGTAATCGATTTTCTGGTAAAAAATAAAGACCCACGTGTTCGGTTTATTTATTCGAAAAATAGATGGAACTCAAAAGTTGTTCAATTGTTCTTTGATGCCAAACGTGAAAATGATGTACCTAAATATATTATGGATAACGTAGATTATGAAGTTGGTGTAAATGGCATTTATCAATTTAAAGGCTGGAAAGGCGCTGGTGAACCATGGGTACGTTATCATGGTTTACCTTTAGCTTTTGGCGCCGGACAACAAGCAGGTACTTATGGCGATTGGTTTAATTATGAAATTCAATGTCGATATGATGAAAATTATACCTATCGCCCTTATTCCATGTTTAATGAAGAAATGGTTTACGGACGTCTTGACTTTACATATCCAACAATACCTGGAGATGCAGCTATTCAAGATATTGAAGATATGCCTTGGTGGGGTATGTATATGACAACATCCGAAGTCAATTTATATTTAGCTGAATTCAGTTTATTAGGAGCAAATCTTCCGGAGAGTGCACAGACTTATTTTAATAAAGCTTTGCCTGCATCCGTAAGAGAGTATAACCGTTTAGCTGCCAATAACCGAATTCCTTATTATGGCACAACATATAATAACTATGATCCATATGAAAAAGCAATTGACTTGGTAGATGGCGAAATTGAAACGATGATGGCTAATGCTGATTATCAATTAACGGGTAATAAAACGACTGATTTGGAAAAAGTATATATCCAACAAATTTTGCATTTCAGCATGTTACCTATTGAACAATATACAACAGCTCGTCGTTCGGGTGTTCCTGCAATCGGTTCAAGTCTCTTTAAACGTTCTGATTACAGTCAAATCCCTGTATCTTCGATCCCTCGCCGTATGGCACTTAATGCGCCTTCTCTTACAGACTTAATGTATAATGTATTAATGGAGTCTTATAAAGAACAAGGTTATACTGTGGGATCAGGAACAATTTTGAATTCAGAACGTGTATGGCAAGATAAGAATAATCCACAATGGGGAGCGGGTCCTAATATGTAATGATTGAAATTTAGAAAAAATGAGAACCACTGTAAATTTAACAATGGTTCTCATTTTAAGAAACAGAATTGACGACAGTGATTTTATTAGGATAAGGTTACATACAAATAAAAACAGAGAGGTTTACTTTTCCTTGTAAACCTCTCTGTTTTAAGTAGCGCGACCCAGGATTGAACTGGGGACCTCATGATTATGAATCATGCGCTCTAACCGGCTGAGCTATCGCGCCATTACCGTTTGTTTCGAACGGTGCAAAAGTAGAGGTTATTTTTCTCTTATGCAACTCTTTTCTGAAAAAAATGCCGCCTTGAAACTCATCTTTCATAAAAGCTATTGTGTATATAAAACAATATTTCTATAACAAACATCATACTTTTCGATTCTTTTTACGTATCTTGGGGCAAATTTAATTGTATGAGGGATGAAGAAAGAGAAATTTCATATTGAATACGTTTTTGATACCGTTTCGCGAAGAAGTTTATGGAATCATCTTACCACGCCTCCGGGACTGTCTTCATGGTTCGCCGACGATGTTTCAATCAACGATAACAAGTATATCTTTAAATGGGACAAGGAAGAGGAGGAAGCTGAAGTAATGTCTATGAAACCGGAAATAAGCGTCCGTTACCGATGGACTGACAATGACGATGATACATCCTATTTTGAATTTCTTATCCATACCATAGAACTAACCGGAGCCATCGCGCTTGAAATAACAGACTTTGCCGAACCTGATGAAAAAGAAGATTCCATCGAATTATGGGATTCCCAAATCATTGAATTAAAGCGCACATTAGGTATTTAATACCTTTTTTTCACTACTTTTGCCCATTCAATGGATAGGCAATGCTGAAAATTAAGCGACTATATACATTCATACTGCAAACATTCCTGCCGCTGCTCGTCATGACTTTTGGCATTTGTTTGTTTATCGTACTTATGCAGTTTATTTGGAGGTATATAGACGACATGGTAGGGAAAGGACTTGAGATTCTGGTGTTGGGAGAGATGCTTTTTTACGCGGCCTTGCATTTAGTTCCTATGGCTCTTCCTCTTGCCATTTTGCTGGCTTCCCTTATGACCTTTGGTAATTTAGGCGAACAGTTGGAACTTCTGGCCATGAAGTCGGCAGGCGTTTCGCTGATAAATATCATGAAACCCCTTATTATTTTTATTGCCTTCATCAGTACCGGCGCATTTTTCTTTCAGAATAATGTGATGCCTGTTGCACAGGTAAAGTTGTATTCCCTGCTGTGGTCCATGCGGCAAAAATCACCGGAACTGGATATTCCCGAAGGCGTTTTTTATTCAGAAATTGCAGGTTACAATATATATGTAAGGGACAAAAGCGACAGGAGTGGCCTGCTGCAAAATTTGATGATTTATGATTACTCCGAAGGTTTTAACAATGCCCGCGTATTCGTTGCCGATTCGGGTAGATTGAAAATGTCCACCGATAAGTTATTCCTTATATTAACCTTATACAGTGGTGAGTCGTTTGAGAACGTACACCCGCAATCAAGCTCCACCCACTCCAAAGACGCCGTACCCTACAGGAGGGAAACCTTCCAAAGCAAGGAACTTTTTATTGAATTCGACGCTAATTTCAACCGCACGGATGAATCACTCTTCCAAAACAATTATATTGGTAAGAATCTGGAAAACCTCCAAACATCCATAGACTCGATGTCGATGCGATTGGACAGTATCAAAGAAGTAAACGCTGATAATGTGTATGCCGCTTCGTATAAGAAGACATTCCCAAGACCACCTCGAAGAGGAATTCCTGATAATACTGCCGATACTCAAACAACACCTCAGGCAGAAACACCTATTTTGAACTTCGATAGTCTTTATCAGTCGCAGAATCCAAGCAGTCAAGTATCCATGCTTACTCGTACGAAGTCATCGCTTGAATATATGAAATCCGATTACTTCTTCAAGGCTGCAACAATCGGAGACGAATCATTAAAGTTGCGCAGGCATATAACCGAATGGCATAGGAAATTTACGGTTCCTTTTGCCTGCTTAGTATTTTTCTTTATTGGCGCACCTTTAGGAGCTATTATCCGGAAGGGTGGATTGGGTACACCGGTGATTATATCGGTTATACTCTTTATTTTCTATTATGTTATAGATAATATCGGCTTTAAAATGGCACGCGATGGCGTTTGGCAAGCTTGGCAAGGTATGTGGCTTAGTTCGGCGGTTTTAGCTCCATTGGGGATATTCCTCACTTATAAAGCTGTCAACGATTCTGTTATTTTAAATGCGGATACTTACCTGAATGCGCTCAAAAGCCTGATAGGTAAACGTAGCAACCGCAAGGTAGAAAAGAAAGAAATAATCATTTTCAGCCCTGATTACCCAAGCCTCGTTCCGCGTCTTGACCAGCTTATTACAGACTGCCACACTTATCTGAAAAAGCACAAACGCTGGATAAATTATCTCACCTATTGGAAAAAAGGAGGAAAGGATTCTGCTGCCGAAAAACTGGCTTTGGAAATGGAAAGTATTGTGGACGAATTATCCAATTCCGACCAGAACCTTGTACTCAATAAACTTATGGACTATCCCATTATCGGAGGATATAAACAATTAGGCGCTCATTTGGATAAAAGAATCGGCCTACTCATCGGTTTATTCCTCCCCCTAGGCTTACCTGTTTACTTTATAGCGACCTACCAACGAAAATTATTGTGCCAGGATATTAATACCGTTATGAAAGTAAGCCAGGAATTAAAGGACATGATTTCAGATTTATAATCTCCCTTTATTTCATTACCTTTGTTTTCAAATTAAGAAAACACAAACTAATATGAGTAATATAAAGCTAAACACCATTGAGGAAGCTATTGAAGATTTCCGGGAAGGAAAGTTCCTAATTGTTGTAGACGATGAAGATCGCGAGAATGAAGGTGATTTCATAGTCGCAGCTGAAAAAATAACTCCAGAGAAAGTTAATTTCATGATGACATACGGTAAAGGTGTCCTTTGTGTTCCTATTACTGAAGAACGTTGTGAAGAATTAGAGCTGGAGATGCAGGTCAGCCACAACACCTCTATTCTGGAAACTCCTTTTACTGTAACTGTAGACAAACTGGGAGGAGACTGCACGACCGGCGTATCCATGTTCGACAGGGCACAGACAATATTGGCACTTGCCAACCCGAATACGAAAGCATCGGATTTGGGGAGACCTGGCCACATCAATCCACTCAGGGCGCGTTCCCGAGGGGTATTGCGCCGTTCAGGACATACGGAAGCGGCCGTTGACTTAGCTCGTCTTGCCGGGCTTTATCCGGCCGGAGCACTAATTGAGATTATCAATGATGATGGCACGATGGCACGTCTTCCCGATTTAATAAAAATCGCCCAAAAGTTCGATATTAAAATTATCAGCATCCGGGACTTGATTGCTCACCGCCTAAGAGAAGAATCCATTGTTGAGCAAGGTGTTGAAGTAGATATGCCCACCGAATACGGGCATTTCCACCTGATTCCCTTCAGACAAAAGAGTAACGGGCTCGAGCATATCGCCTTGATCAAAGGTGAATTTTCGAAAGACGAATCCATACTGGTACGTGTACATTCATCTTGCGCTACAGGCGATATATTCGGCTCAATGCGTTGTGAATGTGGCGAACAACTGCATAAATCTCTGGAGATGATTGAAAAAGAAGGAAAAGGGGTGGTTGTTTACCTCAGCCAAGAAGGGCGTGGAATCGGTCTGATGGAAAAAATGAAAGCCTATAAACTGCAGGAGAACGGCTTGGATACAGTAGATGCCAACCTCCATTTAGGTCACCAGGCAGATGAAAGGGACTATGGTGTGGGAGCACAGATATTGTGTCACTTAGGGGTGACAAAAATGCGCCTGATAACAAACAATCCAGTCAAGCGGGTTGGCTTGGAAGCATATGGATTAACTGTCGTTGAAAACGTTTCCATAGAAATTACTCCCAATAAATATAACGCGTTCTATTTGAAAACAAAAAAAGAACGGATGGGGCATATGCTCCACAACATTAAATGATTGACAGATTATTGCTGTTTATCTGATTATTACCTAATTTTGTCGCATTAACATAAATAAACTATACAAAATCACAGTCATGACGCAAGTTTCAGAACGTTTAGCAAGTTTATCGCCTTCGGAAACCCTGGCGATGTCACAAAAAAGCAATGAGCTTAAAGCTCAAGGTGTTGACGTCATTAATTTAAGTGTGGGAGAACCTGACTTCTTCACACCTGACCATATCAAAGAAGCGGCAAAGAAAGCGATTGACGATAACTTCTCTTTCTATCCTCCCGTTCCCGGATATATGGATCTCCGAAAAGCAATTGTAGATAAACTAAAACGCGAAAACGGACTTGATTACACTACCGACCAGATTATTGTATCAGGAGGAGCCAAGCAATCGGTTTGTAATGCATTATTAAGTATTATTGGCCCGGGTGACGAAGTGATTGTCCCCGCCCCATATTGGGTAAGTTATGTGGAAATGGTGAAACTAGCTGAAGGTACGAACGTAATTATTGAAGCTGGCATCGAACAGGATTTCAAGATTACACCTGCTCAATTGGAAGCAGTTATCACGCCTAAGACAAAAGCGATTATCCTCTGTTCGCCTTCCAATCCTACCGGAAGTGTTTACACGAATGAAGAATTAAAAGGATTAGCAGATGTATTGGTAAAACATCCGAATATCATCATATTGGCAGATGAAATATACGAACACATCAACTATATTGGCAAACATGAAAGCATTGCCCAGTTTGATTATATCAAAGACCGAGTAGTTGTTATCAACGGTGTATCAAAAGCGTATGCAATGACAGGCTGGCGTATTGGTTTCATCGCCGCTCCGCTTTGGATCGCCAAGGCATGTAACAAATTACAAGGTCAATATACATCCGGTCCCTGCTCGATTGCCCAAAAAGCATCTGTAGCAGCTTTTAACGGCCCACAAGAATGTGTGACAGAGATGCGAGAAGCTTTTCTTCGCCGTCGTGACCTGGTTATCAAATTATGCCAAGATATTCCGGGAATTAAAATAAGTGTTCCGCAGGGTGCTTTCTACCTGTTTCCGGAACTTGATTACTATTTTGGGAAAAGTGCGGGTGAGAGAACGGTTGAAAATGCGTCCGACCTCGCCATGTACCTATTGGAGGTAGGCCACGTAGCTACTGTAGGAGGTGCCGCATTTGGCGCTCCGAAATGCCTACGCTTTTCGTATGCTACCTCAGATGAAAATCTGATAGAAGCCATAAACCGTATTAAAAAAGCATTAGCTGACTTAAAATAAAACAGAACGTGTCCTGCAAAAAAGGCTACCCGGAATCGAGTAGCCTTTTTTTATATATTTAACTTAACCAACCGTTATTCAACATTCAACGTTACACGCCTGAAGGCAGTAGCCGTCAAATCTTTATTCTGTTGTTTCAAGTATTGATCGATTGTCAGTTTGTTGTCTTTCACAAATTCTTGTTGCAACAGTGTATTATCTTTATAGAATTTCTGCAAAGCGCCTTCGGCAATACGGTCTAACAAGTTTTCAGGTTTTCCTGCCTGGCGAGCCTTGTCGCGCGCTATATCCATTTCCTGGTCGATAATCTTCTTTTCAACTTCTCCCGGGGTAACCGCTACAGGGTTCATTGCTGCAACCTGCATAGCTACATCGCGTGCAACCTGGTATTCTATGCCGGCTTGGTTGAAAGCAACAATTGTCGCCAGTTTATTACCCGGATGGATATAAGAAATGGTAGATGCTCCATTCAGGCATTCGTAGAAACCTAACTCCATCTTTTCACCCGTTACACCGATACGGTCGGTGATATGGTCTTGCACAAGACGTCCGTCACTCATCGGAGAAGCTAATAATTCATCCAAAGAAGCCGGTTTTTTGTCCATTGCAATATTCAGGATATCTTTTGTCAAAGCAATAAACTGTTCGTTCTTAGCTACAAAGTCGGTTTCACATTTCAAAGCAACGATTGCAGCAAACCCGTCTTTACTTTCAGCTAATACACAACCTTCTGCTGCTTCACGGTCTGAACGTTTTGCGGCTACTGCCTGTCCTTTTTTACGAATAATTTCCATTGCCTTGTCGAAGTCGCCACTGGCTTCTTCCAAAGCTCCTTTACAGTCCATCATCCCCGCGCCGCTCATTTTACGCAACTTGGAGATATCTGCCATTGTAACTGCCATATTTATTTTTCCTTTCTTTATTTATTCTTCGTCTAATTCAACATCTTTAGCTACTTTGCCGATAACAGCTGCGTTAATCGCTTCGTCATCTTCTTTCTTGGTGCGTTCTTTTTTCGCCGTAGCTTTTGCTTTACGTTCCCTTCTTGGCGCCACATCGTCAGCCGATTCAGAATCTGCTTTCTCTGCTTTACGTTCCTGTAAACCTTCGTTGATTGCTTCACAAACAGCGCCCAAGATAACTTCTACCGATTTGGTAGCGTCGTCATTGGCTGGAATTACAAAGTCAATATTGTCTGGATTAGAGTTTGTGTCTACCATCCCGAATACCGGAATACCTAAACGATTCGCCTCGCGAACTGCAATATGTTCTTTCATTACATCAACAACAAACAAAGCAGAAGGAAGACGTGTAAGATCCATGATAGAACCCAGCATCTTTTCTAATTTTGCGCGTTGGCGTGTAATCTGAAGTTTTTCTCTTTTCGAAAGATTATCAAATGTACCGTCTTTTGTCATTTTATCGATGGTAGTCATCTTCTTGATGGCTTTACGGATAGTCGGGAAGTTGGTCAACATACCGCCCGGCCAGCGTTCGATAACGTAAGGCATACCTACTGAAGTAGCCTTATCAGCAACAATTTGTTTAGCTTGTTTTTTGGTCGCTACAAAAAGGATTTTCTTGCCTGAACGGGCAAGGTTTTTCATTACTTCCGCAGCTTCGTCTACTTTCGCAACTGTTTTATGTAAATCAATGATATGAATACCATTTCGCTCCATGAATATATAAGGAGCCATCGCAGGATTCCACTTTCTTTTTAAGTGTCCGAAGTGAACACCTGCTTCTAATAATTGATCAAAATTAACTCTTGACATTTTTTACTTTTTAAATCGTTTACATTCTGTTTTACCATTCAACCATCAGGTAGTTCCCCAACATATCAACATGCAAAAGAAATCCTGACAATTTAGATACTAAACGCGTCTTTTTGTTTGTAAGATACTCACAAATAAGGTTAA
Organism: Tannerellaceae bacterium; assembly: GCA_031255855.1. Taxonomy (GTDB): domain Bacteria; phylum Bacteroidota; class Bacteroidia; order Bacteroidales; family Tannerellaceae; genus DFXE01. The sequence goes on from JAIRRS010000002.1 coordinate 44,397, forward strand.
CGTTTACTGAACTGGAATTTCTTACGTGCTTTCGGACGTCCCGGCTTTTTACGCTCAACAACGCGTGGATCACGTGTAATGAATCCTTCTCCTCTTAATGCTGGTTTATCTTCCGGATTGATTTTAACCAATGCGCGGGCGATGGCCAAACGGGCTGCTTCAGATTGTCCTTTGAAACCGCCTCCATCTAAATTAATACGGATGTCATATTTTTCGGTTACATCCAATTTAGCAAGCGGTTGTTTAACGATAAACTGAAGGATTGAAGAAGGAAAGTAATTCTCAAGGTCACGTTTGTTGATAGTAATCTTACCTGTACCTTCGCTTACGTAAACGCGTGCAACTGCTGCTTTACGTCTTCCTATTGCATTTACTACTTCCATAATTATTTAAGTGAGTTTATATCAATTGACTTGGGTTGCTGAGCCTCATGTTTGTGCTCTGTACCTGCGTACACATACAAGTTGCCAAGCAACTTTGCTCCCAGACGATTCTTTGGCAACATGCCTTTTACTACTTTACGGAATAAACGGTCTTCGCCTTTTTTCATCAAATCGGCTGGCGTAAACTCGCGTTGTCCACCGGGGTATCCGGTATATCTCAAATAAATACGATCGTTCCATTTATTTCCTGTCAGAACGATTTTGTCTGCATTGATGATAATTACGTTATCACCACAATCAACATGAGGTGTGAAATTGGGTTTGTACTTGCCGCGCAAAAGCTTCGCAACTTTTGAACACAAGCGACCCAAATGCTGGTCTGTAGCGTCTACTACAACCCATTCTTTCTTTACAGTTGCTTTGTTTGCAGAAATGGTCTTAAAACTTAAAGTATCCACTTTCTTTTCAAAATTAATTAATTAATAAATCAAAAAACAAGTTCCCAACATCATCCTTGCCTCGGACACAAGATGCAACAATGTGCTAAGAACTAAACTCTTAGTAAATTTGGATAATAATCGGCTTGCAAAGGTACGGCTTTTCTTTTAATTACAAAACAATTACGAAGTTTTTCAGTTCGAAAGGAATTGGGATTTCCGGTATCCATCGTTTGAAAATTATCCGGGACGGAAAAAATAACCAAGTGAAAAAGTAATGTTGTTATGGTAAACACGAGATTCGTTTTCGTATTTGTCTACACGCCGGTCTAGTGTGCCGTAAAAGGCATCAATGGAGAAAAAAACATGTTTGTATTCCACGCTTATTCCGCTGTTTATGCCAAGGTCAAAAGTTTTCATCTTTTTCTCATCATACGATGGCTCCTCTCCTACCCCTTCGACTTTCATTTTCCCCGACAAGTGGAAATTGGGCGCCGGACCTCCAAATACAGCCATTCGTACGCCGGTTATGGGAATGTTGAACGCGATGTTCAGTGGTATTTGGAGGGAATAATAGTTGGATTTATATTTCAGTCGGGGGGCGCCTGACTCATTGCGGTAGGTGAAATATTTCCCTCCCTGGTTTTCCACGGCAATCTCGGGGCGAAATGAAAAACGGTGGTAAAACGGAATATCTGCCATAACTGCCATACTGTATCCGAAGCGTGAACCTGACTGATAATCCAAGTCTACCTTTTGTGTATACGAGGTGCGAGCCAAACCGGCACGAACACCCAACGCCACCTGTCCTATTACTGGAACGGCTGTTAATCCCAAGATACCGACCAATATCCATTTACATAAATTCGCTCCCATACAGTAACTTTGTATTACGAAACAAACTTAGACAAAAATCCGCGAATTATAAACGTGTCGCATAAAAGAGATGAATTTCTATTAATAAATTGCATTTTATTGCTTGACTGCCCGGATTACTTTTACTTCTTTTGTTGTTATGAGGCGGAAAATATAAAGGCCTTTCGCCAACGAACTTGTGTTGACGGTGTTACCGGGTAGTTCAACCGACTTGACCAGCTTGCCGTCCATCGAAATTATTTCCAGCCGCTTTACTGTTTCGGCATTGGTGATTGTGATATAGTTGCCGAAACGTGTCGGGGTTATCTCCGCTGATTCTTCTGCAGGAAGTTGTTCGTTGCCTACGACGACGTTTCCTTTTATTGTCGTCCGGCCGCTCTCTATTCCATTATATAATGCTGAAACACTATAGGAGAACGTTCCTTCCGCGCCTAATAAAGCATCGACATAGCGGGTTGCCGTCACTGGGAAAGCATTTATCTTACGATTGTCCCTGTAAATATTGTAGCCTGTTATTGCCGGGAATGCTGCCGGTGCAAAGCTGCGCAGGCTGGTTTCTGCCGGGGTTGTTTTGCGGAGTAAGGGTTTCCTGTCTGAACGGGTGATATTGATATCTTGTTCCGAATGGCTCTGGGATGCAACCGTTCTTTCTTCAGAGGTAATAACTGCGGCGAGGAAAAAGTTAACATTGAAGTCGTCGTCGGACAAGTATTTCCAATTAACGCCATCGGTTGACACCAGATTGCCTTTTCCGGTTACTGCCGGACCGCTGTCGCAATAGGCGGGATATTCATCTTTGTCATATTTTGAGACGAAGACGGCTACAACTAATGATCCCCGGCTGCCGATTGTAAAGGGCGTTTTCAATGGTATGCTGTTTAGTTTCCCATATGCCGAATTGGTAATTTCCTGCGTGTATTTGCGGTTTCCCTGGGTAATCAGGAGGGAATATGTGGCTCCTCTTACCGGGGCAAACTGTACCTCCTGCAGCGTTTTATTGGCTAATGGGGCAATATCACTTGCCGACCAGCTTTGTCCGAAGTAGAAAGGTACGCCGCTAAAGCCGAGAGACATCGCCGTGGTTCCTGTTCCCCAGTAAATGGTTTGCGTGTACAGGGGGGCTTCCCAAGAGAGAACTACTCCGTAATTGGGGCTGAAGGTCGCTGTTGGATTCGAAGGTGCCAGGTATTCTGCAATGTAGACTGTTTTGCTTACTACCGGCGATTCGACATTGTTGGCGTAAACAGCCGAGACGCTGTAGATGATTGAACCTGTTATTCCCGGTTTATCCGTGTATGACAAGGCGGTTGTATTGCCTATAAAGCCGTCTTCCCTGTATACATTATATCTGATGGGGCGTTGGGTTGGCGGGGCTTTCCAGTCTAGCCGCACTTCATTGTTGACATAAGCAAGTTGAAAATCGCGCGGTGTTTCGATAACGACCGGTTCTTTCTTATAGCGTCCTTGCAGGCGTTCGGCGCCGGTATTCAGCGGGTCGAGCCAGACATCCATTCGTTCTGTCGTCTTTCTGCCGTGTTGGTTCCAGTGGTAAAACAGTTTGCCGTAGAGGTTGATTCCGTCTGTTTTTTCGCAGGAAGAACTTCCTCCGCTCAATGTTCCTACAATCAATTTGTCTTGATTAAACAGCGGCGAACCGGAGGATCCCCCGGCTGTTACCCCGTGGCCGTTTGCTGTTTCCGAGAAGATAACGTTCCAATGGGCATTCTTTGCTCCTTCGTTGTCGTCTTTATCTAACCACGAGGTTGAAACTGCGTGGGAGGTAAAGGTGGATATTTTTTTGTATTCTCCTTCGGGATGGTGGATGCTCACGCCTGAAGTAGCGGGGGTATTTCTCCTGTCCCAGCCGTTGTAGTAAACGTAGTAATCGTCGGGGATATTCTGGTTTAGCAATAACAGCAGGCCGTCGGAGCCGCCATGGATAGGAGTTGAAGCTATCATGCGGCAGCCAACCATTGTTTGATATGTGGCCGGCTGCGAATCGTTGTCGCATTCGCTACGCTCGTAATGGAAGTAGAAGACCCACTGGTTGTAATCGGATTCTGAAGCTGCCTCATCCAAATTGCTTGAACAGTGCTGGGCGGAGAGGATGTAGGGTTTGAAGTCTTGGGCGGTGTTGTTTATCAAAGAAGCCGAACAGAGGTATGATTCGGTTCCGATGCGCTGCACCATTTTGCAGACACCTTTTTTTTCTGTTTGCCAGTCGTTTCCTTCTTCACAGTTGATGTTTACCTCGCATGAGTTCTCGCTACGCAAAGATGGTTTGCCGGTTACATACAGATGGTTGTAGCCATATCCGATGTCTTCGATGTGGAGGCGGGGTTTTTCCCCGCTTGGAGCGGCTACATATTCGAGGATGATGTCGTCGCCTGCTACAAATTCGGAGGCGAATTTTCCTGATACGGGGTTGGATTGGTGGGTAAAGGCGCCGATCAGGTGTGTTTTGCCGGCATTGTAGATAAAGAGTTTTCCCCCTTGGGGGATGTAAAATTCTTTATAATATAGCATGAGGGCAACGGCTCCTTCTGCCTGTATGTTTAGTTGGCAGATGGTTTCGCCTCCCGGCAGGGTGTGCCATGTCCCGTCATTACTGATATTTAAATCTGTATGGATAAGGGTGGCAACCCTGAGTGGAGCGCCCTGGCTTACCTGCCATTGGTCGACCAGTTTCAGGTCTTCTACGTTGAATGAGACAGGGATTCGCGTTGTGGAAGTGGCGCTGCGCAGCGATTGTTCGTAGGAAAAGCTGGGAGGAAGACCTCCTTCACTGATTTGGGATTGTAGGGTGTTTATGTGTATAAACAGACTTCCCAGCAGGATAAAGCAACAAATTTTATTCATTCCTTATAATTTTATGTATGTCTGTTTTCTGTAAAAGAAATAACCGGATAACCTTGTTTGAGTGGTAAAAAGGGGCAATTTATGGAAAAATTACCAAATAACAAAACGTATACATGAAAACATGCTCTATGTAGTTAATAGTATCAAACATAAGAGGCATAAGCATGATTGTCATCATGCTTACGTAAACCTAAAAATAACGCCAAAATGGTTTTTATGTCTGAAATAATATGCCATATTTAAGCCGCTTAAACAATTTTAACGACATTTGAGTGGTTGGATAATCTTTAACTAGTAAATTTGTGTCATATTAGTATAATAATGATTTTTTTGATAGCGGAATAACAGTGGTTATTTCTTATTTATTATGGAATGATTTTTATGTAAGGTGTGTGTGTTTCAACTTAAACAATAAAAAAACTATGTCAAAACTCTTTTTTACTACAAAACACAAAACGGCTGTAATCTTTTCATTGATTTTCCTGCCGGGCATTTTCTGTATGCAGCCCATGGAGGGACAAGTGACGATAGGGGCAAACAGGCCGCCACACAGCGGGGCGGTTCTTGAACTTGAGTCGCACAAGAACCTGGGGCTGTTGTTGCCGTATGTATCTCTTCAAAGCGCTGTGACGTGGCAATTGAATGGCATGCCTGCCGAGGGAATGCTGGTGTACAACGAATCGGCTTCGACTGCTAATGGTTTGTCGGGCAAAGGGGCTTATGTATGGATTAACAACAGATGGCGGCCGATGAAGGATTCGCCTGCCACGGGGAGCGCGGATCCTGTGATTACAGCTATTACGGCGAGTAAAACATCTGTTAAGCCAAATGAGATTTTCCAGGTCTGGGTAGAGACGGATCCTGCCGTTGAGATAGTGCAGTATGTGTGGACTGCGACTGGCGGGGGCAGGCCAATTGGGCATTCGAATCGCGAGGTTATCAGCCTGGCGGGCCGGAATACCGGCGACGTCCATATTACGGTGAAGGCTATCGGCGCATCAGGAAAGGAAGCTACCAGAAGTATTTCTGTGAACGTTGTTAACTAAATTATGCGGTTATGATGACGATGAAGCAAGTATTCGTTGCACTTGGCCTGTTTTTTCCAGGCTTGTGCGGGATAGAGGGGCAGGTGCTTATTGGTCCGGGAAATGAGAAGCTCCACGCGGGGGCGTCGCTGGAACTGAAAGCAGCCGGCGGGACAGGCGGGGTGATGATGCCGCAGGTGTCGTTGACTTCGGCCATGGTCTGGGCGCCGATAGAGGGCAGTCCGGTAGAAGGGATGATGGTGTATAACACGAATGAGACGCGGCAGTCTGACCTGGAGGGGAAGGGCATTTATACGTGGGTGGAGGGGCGCTGGGAGCTGGTATCGCATGCTGTCCCGTGTGCTTCGCCGCCTGCCGACCCGGTGATAGCGAGTAGTGGCTATGTTGACCCGCTTGAGCCGTTTACCCCTTTCCTGGTTTATGTGGACAACGCGGCCGAGGGCGTTAGTTATGAATGGGACGTGTCGCCCGGCATGACGGGGCAGTCGCTATCGGATGTGATTACTGTGATTGGTACGGGCAAAGCAGATTATACGGTGAGCGTACGGGCAAGGAATGCCTGTGGCGTAAGTAATAAGGTTTCGGAGACTTTTCGCATCGCGCCGTTTTCATTGCCTCCAAAGGAGATTTCGGGCAACGGGATTATTCAGGGAATTGCCTGTTATAACGTGTCACAGGGGAATTATTCGACTTTTCCCGATTATGATCCGAACAAACGGATCCGGAAGTATATGCTTTCGTTGCAGTATAACAACGGCGTGACAAACTTAAAATATGGAAAGACAAATGATGCCGACGGCATCATCAAGTCTGTAAGCAGAGGAACGTCGGATGATGTAACTTCGGGGCAATATCCTATCACTGTTGTCTTTGCCGACGATGTGAACGATATTATAAAGAGGACCAAGCGATCGACTGCCGAAATTTATGTCAGCTACTTTTATATGGATGATAAATACAATTCGCTGACTATTACTTTGCAGGAAAATTCCTGCTGCCCTTATGGTTTGGGTAAGATTGTTAACAACGGGGCGTATATGGGAGTGGATATTTTTGACTTGTATAATGTATCGTTCAAGATTAGTCATTTCAAGCCCATCCCGAACGCGTCGCTGTGTGTTTGGCCGTTGGATCAGGGGTCGCAGATTGTTCCGGGCGGTTCTGAGAGCAATTTCTGGTTAAACGCCCATAGCAAGTGTAATATGTCGATGAGCCAGTATGGCGGAGGCTGGCGTTTGCCTAATCTGGGAGAGATGTATTATAAACTACATTCCTTCTTTCTAAATAATGGAGGGCAAAATACGAGTTCGGACGGTACCTTTTCGCGCTATTTCAGCAGTACGGTAAAGAATAATGAACTGAATAATGTGATTCACACCCAGGTGAACATGCAAAACCCTGCGAAGAGTGTGACCATCAGTGACATCCCGATCAATAAACAGATATCCGCTAAGGCCAACTACCGGTGCGTGAAAACAATTAGCCAATAAAGAAGAGGAGATGAAAGGCAGATGTTTTATTTTTGCCGCCCTGCTTGCGCATAGTTTGTGGGATATGGCGGCACAGCAGGTGGCTCTCTCTTTTCCGGGTCTTCCGGAGAGGGAGGCGCGGGTCTATTATTATAAGGGAGGACGGCCTGATTCGCTGGTTGTTTGGCTCGACGAGCGGGGGAAAGGGCAGGGGGCGTTGCCGGCGGGATACGCGTTTGTCCAGGTTTACGTCCCCGGATCGGGGGCGATTGAGTGTATCGGCGGGGAGCCTTTGCTGCAGATTGCCTGCCGCGATACGTTCCTCCGGATAGAGCATACGGAGTTTCCGGGTTCGCGCGAGAACAACTTCCTATACCGCGTTTTCGGGGAGAAGGAGCAAGCCTCTCACCGCCAGATGTGGCTGCAATTCGGCCTGGAGTTGTATGATTCGTCACACCCATTGTATCCTTTGCTGGATGAAGAGAAGTGGAAGAATGAAGAACGGCTTTCTTCGCTTGCCGCCCAAATCAAGGACAGTAGCCTGTATGCTTCGCGGTTGCTGGGGCTGATTGATTTCCTCGATGATATGGGCCTGGCTATCGACAGGCGGGATACGGTGTTGATCCGGGAGATCAAGGAGCGGTTTCATCACCGGATTGACTGGGAGGCGCTCTATTCGGCCGGCCAGCTATGGGAGCAAGCGAACTTTTACTACGCAGCTTTGTTTGGCTTGGAGAGCCATTATGCCGAGGATATCCTGCCGCTGCTCGACCGGTTGCCGGAACCTATGCGGTCGGCTTTCATGGAAACGGTTTACGGGATTTGTGAAAAATCCGGATGGAACCAGGCTAAAGAACGACTTGCCTCCTATTTGCTCGAACATGAGCACGCGTGGAATGTCGAAAACGAATTCCTGAAACGGATCCTTGCCGCCGAAAAGCTCAAACCGGGGAATCCCGCGCCATTGATTACGGGGCTTCCGGACGGACAGACGGGCGGCATCACCCTTCTTCTTTTTTATGAATCGGGATGCGACGCTTGTATGACAGAGTTGGAGGAATTGAAGAAACAATATGCCCGGTTGCATCGCTCCGGTATACGGGTGGTTACGGTTTCGGCCGATACAGACGAGAGGGTATATGCGTATCATTCCCGTTCATTCCCCTGGCCGGACACGCTATGCGATTATAACGGCTTCGCGGGAGAGAACTTTACCCACTACGCCATTATCGCGACCCCGACTGTTTTTGTTATCGGCAACGGCATCATTATAGGGAGTTATTATACGCTGGCGGATACGAAATTGTGAACGGAACTGGAACTTCGTTTTCACAAGATTATCCTGACACCTGTACATCGAAGCCTTCTTTCCTTGCTTGCTCGGCAATGGTTTCCAGTTCTTGTTTCGGAACTTTGCGGAGGTTTTTTACAGGTGTTTCCCTTTCTATGGTATAAATCATCACTTGTTTGGGGTTGATCTGTTTTAATGCTTCCAGCCAACCGTTTATTTCTTCCTCTGTCGTATTGTCTATTTTCTCTCCTTTGTGCTCGCCCCGGATGAACATGGTTTGTATAATCAGGTTGCCATTGAAGCGGATTAGATGTTTCAACAGCCGGTCGAAGGTAAAAGAGGGGGCGTTTGGAGCGTCTAATTGCCGAATCCGGCTGTCGAGCACCGAATCCAGTTTAAGGATATTGTCCTCTATCTTGTTTAATGCTTGGAAGACATCCTCCTTGTGAATCATCGTCGCATTGGAAAGGACAGCAATCTTAGCCTGGGGAAAATACCTGTCGCGGAGTTCGATTGTATCATCTATTATCCCGGCAAACAGCGGATGCATGGTCGGTTCGCCATTGCCGGCAAAGGTTATCACGTCGGGTGCAACACCTTCTGTCTGCATGGAAGAGAGCTTACGGCCGAGGGCTTCTTTAACTTCCTCACGCGTGGGGAGTTTTGTTTTTGTCCGGCGTTCCTCGTTCAGGCCACATTCGCAATAAATGCAGTTGAATGAACAGAGTTTACCATCTACCGGAAGTAAATTTATGCCGAGCGAAACTCCTAAACGACGGCTATGTACGGGACCAAAGACTATCTGGTCAAAAAGTATTGTAGGCATTGTTGGTTATAATCTTTATATATGAAGATGCTAAGGTATTTATTTCATCAGAATTTCCAACGAATAAGGGCGTTAATATCCGTTTTATTATTTCCTGCTATCTCTTCCAACTCTGTCCCGATACGGTCTCTGTCGGTATAATGTGTGTTTGCCAACTTCGCCGAAAGCGACAAATTTCTCGCTATATCCCACCGGAATGTGGCCGAAAGACGGTATCCGCTCCCATAAAATGAAGGTATATAAAAGGCATACAGGATGTTCTTTTCGTACAAAGTCAGGCGGGTATTGTAATCGTTGGTGTGGAATATGCCACCAAACAGGTCGAAACCAAACGGAATGTTTTTGGGCTTCCAGCTTACCTGTTGGGACAACATGATTCCCTTGCCGGGTTCTTCCGGTTTTTCGTGATACGTTGTCCCTTCCAGTGATGTCTTCATTTGTACGGATACTATTTTATATTGCATCTGTAACCGCACACGATGCTGTTGATAAGGCAAGGTAGAGGAAGTAACTTTACCGGGAAGGGTCACGTTCTTTTCCTTTTCTTTATATTTATACCGCAGATAACATGAGAAGTTTTCAACTTGTGTGAAATCCACCTGCACCATGTATTCATTACCGGAAGAAGGCGCATCCACCCCATATTTTGACCAGGGAAAATGGAAAACGTCGGCGTAAGCCGCAATTTTCCAATAAGGAAACGGAGTAAATTGCATCCCCAGATAGACACCCTGTTCGTTTTGCACCGATGAATTTTGCGAGAAGGCGTTCCCGAAAAAAGCCTGATACCCTTTGTCATAGTAACGGTGCAGCAGTAAAAACGACAGGTAAGAAACCGGTGTTAATTGCAACGCGTTCAACGTGGCAATCTTCTTATTCCGGGAGATTGCCGTCTCTCCGTAGAATTTAATAAACCGGTTTTTCAACAAATAATCAACACTCACATTTGTGTTATGATTGCCTCTGAAATAAAACACATTGTAGGCCTTTGGGGAGGGTTCGATATGAAATTTCCCAAACGAATAGGTCAATGCCGTCAGACCCACGCAGACATGTGGCGTCGCGTAGCGGATATTTCCGCCAAAGGTATTCATAGGCAATACGCGTCTCTTTTCCAACTCCCTTGGCAGGCGGTGCAATCCGTTGGTTTGGATGGAAGAAACGCTGCTGCTGTCGGTTATCGCAGCATCGAGCCTCCTGCGCGAATAAAAGAGGCTGACGTCTATGTTCTTTATCGCAACAGTGGCAGCTACCCCCCGGAAATAGTCGTTCTCATTGGTAGAAAAATGCCTCCGGAAACCGTATGTCCGTCGTTCGGCCTGGGTAACAATGTTGTTCCTACCGGGCGTAAAATCCTGATTTATCGCCAATCCTTGCCCGAAAGATATTTTATAATCGCCGGCAGCCAGCGTTTTCAACCACTTTATATCCTTCAACAGAAAATGGAACGAATAATAATCGTATCCCTTATTATGGCTATTCCAGAATGGTTCTCCGGCATCTTTTTCAGCCACAAAACCTGCCTGCAACCTATCGTCGAACGTAAAGGTGTATCGCAGCGAATGATAGAAAGGCTCTCCAAGGTACTGCCTGTTCGGGAACTTCTCAACCACGCTGTCCGGTTGCCAAGCATACCCTTCCTTCTGTTGAAAACCCCTGTCGTAACGTATTTGAAACTCATTTAAACCATATTTCAACAGATTGTAAACAGAAATAGGCCGTTTTTCAACCATTTTTTCACCAATATACACAAAAGGAAGCAGCAACTCTATTGTATGGAAATCCAACTCCTTTACATGTTTCAATTCATAGATGCTAAGCATCTTCCCATATGTTTTCCTGTATGCAAGGATGTTTTCAACCTGCCGGTCGGAAAGGAAAGGCAATTTACGTAAATCCTCTTCCGCAACATGGTTTAATTCAAAGGGATGGTCGGTCAGATAAGATAAGTCGTTAAACAGGTTTTCAACCTCTTCCGCATTTTCATTATCAACAACCATTTCTTCCATGTATTCCATCCATTTATTGGGAGAAAATACAGCTTGTCCCTCCAGTTTATAACAATTAATAAACAGCATTATCAACAAAAAACCGGATAATATCAACTTTCTATTCATATCCTTGTTAAAAAGATAGTTGAAAACCTACGCCGGAACTAACACCCAGTATAGGGTGGAAAACGGTCGCCACGTCAATTGTGAAAACCGAGAAACGGTATCCTATCCCGAAGGAGGGCAGAAAGGGCTTCCCCTGTATACCCGCGCGGATGGAAAAATCTTCAAAAGGTTGGTATTCTACTCCGGCAGCAAAAGCAACGGTTTGTTCATTACTGCTACCAAGCGTACAAGTTATCAATATATTATTGATAACTTCCCAGTTAAAACCCATCTGCAATAAATAGGCTTCGAAATCCTTTATTTCAAGAGATTTATCACCCATTTGCACAGAGGGCATGTTCATTATCAGCAAAGCTATCAACACATTATTAACAGGGGAATAAACCATTCCGACATCTGTTGATAACCGGGAAGATTTTTCCTCGTAAAGCTCCGTTTGCACAAACGCGTATTGGAAACTGATTCCCAACGTCCACTTTTGCCCTAACCGCTTCGCCAATAGGAGACGAAACAAATCCTCGCGGTACGCGTCATACCCGAAAGCAGAAATATCAATACCCAAAGAAAGGGTTGGATTCGGAAGGTAAAGGCTACCGTTACAGGCGCCCAATTCTTTTAAGGCGTAACGATTGAAATAATTGATCCTTACGCTTTTTTTAGGACACAAAGCGATCAAAGCCGGATTATAAAGTGGCGACAAAGTCGCACCGTTTCCTCCCGCTCCCATGCTGCGGATGTCTACGATCCGTAGATTGTTTACGGCAAATAGATGAAAAAGAGGACAAAACAACACGCAGAGTATCCAAAAGCATTTTTTCATAATTAAGGCAGACGATTTTAAACGTTTTCAGGAACGCGCTATCTAATAAACCAGCGAAGGAAAGTAATAATTGGTACTGATTACTATTTATTTGGTTTACAATAAATAATTATTGCATACATAAGGAATAACTTAGTATTTTTAATGGTATAATAATCTTATCACAGATGTGATAAAGGTATGTCACGACTGTGATAAATCTTTATCACATCTGTGATACAAGTGAATCACATTTGTGATACGATTAATTGTTTACAACAAAAGAATTAAAAAAACATATGAAAACAATAATATAATGAATACTAACATTAATGGTTATTCGTCAAATAGTGTGAAAACATGAACATTTTATCCTTAAATCATTTATTTTTGCATACATGAATCACATAAAGTGGTGTATATCCTTTATGTTCGTATTGTTTTGCGTGAATGGAAACGCACAAAAAATAAAGTTCAATACGAAGCCTGCTGATGTACAATGGGCTAATCTGGAGAATGGTGATACCATTGCCGTCGTACATCTGAGGGGTGTGTATATATATCCGGAAATCCGTTTTAAAAACAAAAGGGAACAAGAGAAATATACAAAGCTCGTGCGGGATGTGAAACGTACCCTCCCCTATGCCAAGTTGGTGTACGATACCTTGATTGAAACGTACGAATACATGGAAACGCTTCCCGATGAGAAATCAAAACAAAAACATCTTGAACTGATGGAAAAGGAGATATTCAAGCAATACAAACCTGAATTGAAAAAGCTCACTTTTTCGCAAGGTAAACTATTAATCAAACTGATTGACAGGGAATGTAACCAGTCGAGCTATAATCTGTTGAAAGCTTACCTGGGAAGTTTCAAGGCGGGATTCTGGAATCTTTTTGCCAGTATGTTCGGCGCCAGTTTGAAAAGTGAGTACGACCCGAAAGGAAAAGACGTCATGACGGAACGCATCGTCGTACTGGTTGAAAACGGGTTAATCTGATAACTGACTGAATATATCCCAGATAACAATTCCGGCAGATACGGAGACGTTAAGGGAATGTTTCGTACCATACTGCGGTATCTCGATGCACATATCGCATTTATCAACAACAGCCTGTTGAACGCCTTTTACTTCGTTCCCAAAAATGACGGCATACCTCTTTCCTTTTTCCAACTGTAGTTTATTCAGCATGATACTACCTTCGGCCTGCTCTACGGCGCATACCGTGTAGCCTCCGGTTTTCAATTTATCAACAGCCTCGTTTGTATCGTTGAAATAGATCCAGTCTACCGTATCCTCAGCGCCTAAGGCTGTCTTATGAATTTCGGGATGCGGCGGGCAAGCGGTAATTCCGCAGAGGTAAACCGCTTCGACACGGAAAGCGTCCGACGTTCGAAACACGGAACCTACATTATTCAGACTTCGCACATAATCGAGCACCACCACCAAAGGTATTTTTTCACTATCTTTATACGATTCGGGAGAAAGCCTGTTCAGCTCCGTTATCTTTAATTTACGCATACGTTTCATCCTTTGCTGCAAAAGTAACTATTTCATGTTGAAACTACGTTTAAAAGAATTTGATAAATAGTGAACAGAAAAAGGACAACTCCTGTTGCATAATCCAAACTATACCGCCTTATGAATCCAATCCATATATTCATAAAAAGTTACGGCGAGTTAATTACCCGCTTTCAACATGACATATCCACTAAAAAAGGCTTTACCAACGACCCCAATTTTTCAATCCTTCCTTTTATCAGTATGTAGTTGACAAATATTCGTAAATAATAGAAACACAACACCTAACAACTATTTTTGTATGTTAATAATCTATTAAAAACTTACATACTGTAACTAATAACCAAACAGGCAAACATATCCTGCAAAATATATGAACTGTTTCAACAGCACATCATCATCATCATACAGTATTTTTAAATTTAAAAGAAAAAAGAATAAAATAATGAATGGTGGAAAACTTCAAATCCCGAAATTGGACAACATAAAAAAGAATAGTGTAATTTTGTGATTATGGAAAAGGAAGAAATAGATAGATTACGCAGGGAAAAGAATGCCATCATACTGGCGCATTACTATCAAACGGGCGATATACAGGACATAGCTGATTTTGTGGGCGACAGCCTTGCCCTGGCTCAATGGGCGGCTAAGACTACAGCGGATATCATCGTGCTCTGCGGAGTTCATTTCATGGGAGAAACGGCTAAGATACTCAGTCCGGATAAGAAAGTGCTGGTTCCCGACCTCAACGCCGGTTGTTCGCTGGCCGACAGTTGCCCGGCCGACAAGTTTGCCGAGTTTGTTGATCAACATCCCGGTTATACTGTTATTTCCTATGTTAATACCACAGCCGCGGTAAAAGCGATGACTGATATCGTGGTTACTTCTACCAATGCCAAATTGATTGTTGATAGTTTTCCCAAAGAGGCTAATCTGATTTTCGGTCCCGATCGTAATTTGGGAAATTATATCAACAGTATTACCGGGCGCAACATGTTGCTTTGGGAGGGTGCCTGCCATGTTCATGAGCAATTCTCGCTTGAAAAGATATTGGAGTTGAAAGCACACTATCCCGAAGCGGAAATCGTTACCCATCCCGAATGTAAACAACCCATCATAAAAGTGTCCGATTTTGTAGGTTCTACGGCTGCACTTATAAAACATACAGCCCAGTCGGATAAAAAACAATTTATTGTAGCGACAGAGAGCGGAGTTATCCACGAGATGAAAAAGAAGAATCCCGGTAAAGAATTTATTCCGGCTCCGCCCAATGACAGTACTTGTGCCTGCAATGAATGTAATTTCATGCGCCTGAATACTATGGAAAAGCTGTATAATTGCCTGAAATACGAACAACCCGAAATCAAAATAGACAAAGAGATTCAGGAAAAAGCCGTATTACCTATCCGTAGGATGTTGGAAATATCCGAAAGGTTAGGGTTGTAATATCACTGTACAACAGCAATCTTAGTCACGACACTCTCTTTTGCTTCGGGAGTGGCAGCTATTACCAGATAGACGCCGGAGGCTACATACTTTCCTCCTTTATTGCGGCAATCCCAACTGATTTGTCCGCCTGTTGATTTGGTTTGGTAAATGAGGTTTCCTGTTATGTCTGTGATTTTCACGTTGGAATTTTCCATTAATCCGGTAATGGTTACTTTCCGATCGAAAGTAGGACGTACGGGATTAGGATAGGCATATACGTTTGAATAACTGTTGCTTCCTTGTGTTGCGTCTCCCCCATAAGAAATTAATCCTTTATCCGTACCGATGAATACTTCCCCCGTCTTATTATTAATAGCAATGCTTTCAATGGTATTGGATAATAAGGGAGAATTTTCTACGGTGAAATGTTCAATTACTTTTTTACCATCTTCACTAACCAGATATAACCCGTTGTTGCCTGTTCCCAGCCATTTACGGTTTCCGCCATCTACAGCAATCGCTTTTATCCTTTCATCTCTTAAGAAATAAACATCTTCTCCGTATTCGTTTGTTTGTATGATCCTGTTAAAGGAAGTATTTTCTTTATTAATTAATACATCCGAAGCAGTTGTCACTACAACCGGTCCTCTGTTGGTACCTATCCATATTTCTCCGTTTTTATCTTTTGCAATGCAGAAATATTCGGAAGCCCCTATACTTCCTCCCTGATCGTTCAATGAACCAAAATGATAAAAATCATCGTCTGAAGTATCTTCCAACGTACCTTTTTCATTATAAACTAAAATGCCCGACCCATCGGCGCGTACAAGGTTTATCCATTTATCGCCGTTGTCGGCGATAAGTATTTTATCTCCCAATGTTACATTGTAAACTTCGGGAATATTAATGGAAACCCAATTTCCATCCGGTTTTACTACTTTAATGAGATTGGATACACCGCTGTTTGTCATCCATAAGTTGTTTTTATTATCATAGCAAAGACCTTCTACGCGGGTATATGAATCCCCAGAAGCAGCCGATTGTAGCAGGCTATTGTTTTCATGATATCGTTCTATCATTTGGTTGTCTTTGAATTCATAAACTCCCCTACCCCATGATGATACAAAGAAATGGCTTTCGTTGCCCGGGTCTACGGCAATGCTGGTAGCATCCCTGAACCTGCTGATATCTTCTATATTATTCCATACTTTTTCTTCCGTATCGTATATCATGACGGTTCCAATTCTGTCGAATCTGTCCGACCATCTTCCTCCCCCGGCAACATACAGTTTATTATTGTGTATGGTGACGAAGTCTGCAAAATTTCGTTTAGGGCCTTCATTCTTTATGTCGCTTACGATGGTTTTATATTGGTTAGGCGCTGTCCTTTCTATCCCTATAACTCCTTTTTCGCCGATTGCCAGCCAGAAAATGTTATTGTTTTTAGCAGAAGATATATCTTTAATGTCGCTTATCGCTCCTTTCTCCTGATTAGTCAAAGAAGAGTAAATATACAACTGGCTTGGAGAGAATGCCAATAGCTTTTCATTTTCTACTTTCATATTTGTAAGGGAATTGCCCGGCAACAGTGTTTGAATGTTAGTACCCGACTGGTAAAAGATACCTTTTCCTTTCAGTAAGAAACACAGGGTGTTTTGAAATACGGCCAATTGTTTAACGGTATCTCCTTTTTGTTGCATTGCAACGTGTAACTTCCAATTATTAGGATCGATAAGGTTTTCATTTAACGAAGCCCTTATAATGCTGTCGGCCGTGGCGGCATAGATGTAATTGTCTTTGATAGCAATGGAAGAAACAGGCGTATTCAATCGGTATGTTTCTTTTATTTCCTTACGTTTCAGATTGATGGCAATGATACCGAATTTAGCAGCTAAATAAGCTGTGCCATTATGATTGTAAATATAGTTTACTTCTTTATCCTGAATAGTATTGTTTTCCATCAGGAAAGGTAAATTGACCAATCCGTTATCACTCAAT
This sequence comes from Tannerellaceae bacterium, assembly GCA_031255855.1. GTDB lineage: Bacteria > Bacteroidota > Bacteroidia > Bacteroidales > Tannerellaceae > DFXE01. Next base: position 61,449 of record JAIRRS010000002.1, read on the forward strand.
AAATCAATATTTCCATTCAGGTATGTAATAATCAATATGTTTTCATCAGTATTATATCGTATGCTTGTTATTTGATTGTCACTCAAGGCAGGATTTGTTTCCTTGGAGTAGTATTTGATACTCTTATCATCTTTATTGTAACTGTATAACGAACCGTTGGCGACGGCGAAAACGTGATTATTTCCTTCCGCTATCAACGTTGTATTGTGATAAGAGAGATAAGATTTCCATGTTCCGGTACTTTGTGGGAAGGCCGGTTGAAACAAAAACGTTGAACAAATAAATATAAATAATAACCGTTTCATCACTTATTTGGATATAGAAGATAAAAATATTGCTAATTCTTTCACGGCCAACGCGCGATGGCTTATTTTGTTTTTTAATCCGTTTCCCATTTCAGCAAATGTTTGCATATAACCATCGGGAATAAAAACAGGATCGTAACCAAATCCAGCCTCTCCCCTCCTCTCAGTAATAATCGAACCATTGATGATTCCTTCAAATAAATGTTCTTTGCCATTCAATATTAATGCTATGATCGTACGGAAACGTGCGTTTCTGTTTTCTTGTCCTTGCATTTTATGCAGTAATTTATTTACGTTAGCTTGTGCATCATGGGCTTCACCGGCATAGCGGGCGGAGTATACTCCCGGTGCGTTGTTCAGCGCTTCCACTTCAAGGCCGGTATCATCGGCAAAACAATCATATCGATAATATTTTTTGATAAAACGGGCTTTCATTAAAGCGTTTCCTTCCAATGTATCGGCCGTTTCGGGTATATCGTCGTAACAATCAATCTCGGCTAATGAAAGGATTTCTATCTTATCTGATATAATGTTCCGGACTTCTTCCAGCTTATGGTTATTATTGGTTGCAAAAATCAGCTTATCAATCATTGTGTTTATAATTTAAGAAGAAAATAAGTTTTTTATCTCAAAAAAATATAACGGTGGAACAGTGAACTTTATTGTAGTAGTATATTTGCAGACTTATTTATGTCAATTACCTATCGGGAATATGAATATTACGAAAGACAACATTCAAACCATTTTGTCGTGGATAATATATTTTTTTATAAATATAATCTTTTGTATCAAGTATAATCCTGTTGCCGGGATCAAAGTTTTACATATCCTCCTTATATATCCTTTGTTTGTGTTAGGGATTTTTAAACTTACTCAATACAAAAGTATGCGGGATAATAAATACTTCTTTGCAGGAATTGCCTGTTGTATCCTCTTGCTGGCTGCCCTGTTGATGAATTATATCGATAAATATTCCGTGGAGGTAGACCGTTGGTCGGCTTTGGCTTTTTGGAGTGAAAATCTGAAGAATGGTATTTTTCCTTATGGGACGCCTACGCATATGGGAGGATACGCTTCTCCTTATCCGGTTTGGCAATTGTTTCATTTTCCTTTCCACTTGTTGGGTGATACGGCTTACGGGCAATTGTTTTGTCTGGCAGTATTCTTTGTTTTCTTATACCTCAACAAAAAACGTGTAAATAGCGGAACGTTTATATTGCTTTTGGCGCTTTCTCCCGGATTCTGGTGGGAAATGTCCGTCAGGAGTGATTTATTGTGTAATATGTTGTTGGTGTATCTATTTCTTTCCAGTATGTTTTATTATCAGTTTTGGCAGAAGCATATTTATCTGGTAGCTGTCATAACAGGTCTTTTTCTTTGTACTAAAATGCTAGTGGCTATACCGCTTTTCCTTTTTATTTTTCCTAATTTTCTACGCTTGGATGTAAAAAAGAAAGGATGGTTTGCTTTATGGGTGATAGTAGGATTGGTTGTTCCCTTCTTACCTTTCCTTTTCGGATCGCATGGCATATTGAATCATCCGGAATATAATCCTATACTTCAGCAAACACGTCAGGGCAATAGTTGGGTGGTACTTCTATTGGCTATCTTGATAATATATGCCTCCTTGAAATGGAAAACGATGCGTGATTGTTTTTTCTTTTCAGGGATATTCCTGTTTGCATTGATATTATCGGTAGGAATGGAAATAACGTTGTTTAATGATATTCATTATACTTTTTTCGGAGATGAATTTGACGTTTCTTATTTTAATGTATCTATTCCTTTTTTCTTGTTTTGTGTCAGGTCTTGATCTGGTCGAAGCCTTCCCCGTATACACCTCTTACGATGCTTTGTGATATAAAGGCCTGACTGTCTATTTCCTTTATTAATCTGAAAATAATGACCGATTCGGATTTCTTGGCCAATAAGACGATTACTTTTGTTGGCTTGTTGGAATATCCTCCTTCTCCTTGTAGTAAGGTACAGCCTCTTCCCAGATCTTTCAATATCCGTTCTGTTATTTCATCGTATTTTTGGGAAAAGATGAGGAATTGTACGGATTGGCGATTGGCATTATTGATACGGTCGAGCATATAATTACTTACTCCCATTTCAACAAAACCAAATACAACCTTATTTACATCATGGAATAGTAGGTAAGAACAACTGATAATTACAAAGTCGAAGAGTAACAACCCTGTGCCGATAGATATATTTTTATACTTATTAATGATGGCGGCAATAATATCCGTTCCTCCTGTACTACCGTCGGCAGAGAAGATAAGTCCTAGTCCTGTTCCGCAGATACCACCACCAATGATAATAGACATAAACGGTTGGTCTTTGATAATAGGAACACCTGCAATAAGCCATTCAAAGAATGATAGAGAAAGCGACAGTGAGATAACTCCGAAGATTGTTTTTACAAGGAATTTCAGACCCAATATCTTAAAAGCAAAAGTTAATAAAACAATATTGATAAGAAAATAGGAGACTGAAACAGGAATGGAAGTGACAAAAAATATCAAAGCGCTGATACCACTCAAACCGCCGGTCACGATTTCATTTGATAGAATGAATCCATTGAAACCGAACCCATAGAGTACGGTTCCAATGAAAATCATCAAATAGTCTTGTATGGAATAAAAAACTTTCCGAATTTGTTTTTGCATTAAATTACAATATTTACAATTTTTTTAGGTACAATAATAATCTTTTTAGGAGTCTTGCCATCTAGCCATTTAGCGGCGCTCTCATGCGTCAAAGCCGCTTTTTCAACATCTTCCCGGGGCATTTCTGCCGGCAATTCCATATTAAAACGAGCTTTACCGTTGAATGAAACGGCATAGCTTACCACATCTTCTTTCAAATACTCTTCATTATATGAAGGCCATTCGGCTTCTACAATTGTAGTTGTATTACCTAATGTATGCCATAATTCTTCAGTAATGTGTGGAGCAAACGGCGACAGAACAATTAATAGAGTCTGTAAAATTTCACGTTTGTTACATTTTAGGGTAGTCAGTTCATTGACACAAATCATAAAAGCGCTGACAGACGTATTGAAAGAAAAATGTTCAATATCAAAAGACACTTTTTTAATCAGTTTGTGAAGCGACTTTAATTCGTCGGTGGTTGGTTTATCATCTGATGTATTTAATGTGTCCGCGTGACTAAAGAATAAAGCCAATAATTTTTTAAGAAAGCGATGAACACCGTCTATACCATTTGTATCCCAAGGTTTTGATTGTTCCAATGGACCTAAGAACATTTCGTAGAGACGTAATGTATCTGCTCCATACTTGTCTACGATTACATCCGGATTTACGACATTGAACATAGATTTCGACATCTTTTCTACGGCCCATCCACAGATGTATTTATCATTTTCCAAAATAAATTCAGCCGTTTTATATTCGGGATTCCAATTGCGGAAAGCTTCGATATCCAAGCTATCATTAGTTACGATATTGACATTTACATGCAGAGGAGTCACTTCGTATTTATCTTTTAAGTTTAAGGATACAAATGTATTTGTTCCATTAATGCGATAAACAAAGTTTGAACGTCCCTGAATCATTCCCTGGTTAATTAATTTTTGGAATGGTTCTTCGTCTTTTATAATACCCGAATCATATAGGAATTTATTCCAAAAACGGCTGTAAATTAAGTGTCCTGTAGCATGTTCCGTACCACCTAGGTATAAATCCACATGCCCCCAGTATTCATTGATTTTCTTATTTACCAATGCTTTGTCGTTGTGTGGATCTTCGTAACGGATGTAGTAAGCCGACGAACCAGCAAACCCCGGCATTGTATTCAGTTCAAGCGGGAAGATCGTTTGATTATCTATTTTGGTGGTCTCGACTACTTTACCGTTTACACGATCCCAGGCCCATTTGGCGGCACGACCCAGAGGAGGTTCGCCTGTTTCTGTCGGAAGGAACTTATTTACATCAGGTAATTCCAAAGGTAATTTATCCATGGGAATGGGTTGCGGCATGCCATTCGCGTCGTAATAGATAGGGAATGGTTCCCCCCAATACCGTTGGCGGCTGAAGGTTGCATCCCGCAAGCGATAGTTGGTCTTTATTTTTCCCAATCCTTTATCTTCTATATATTTCTTTGTCCTGGCGATTGCATCGGCGACTTCCAAACCATTCAATATCAAGCCATCTCCGGTTTCTTTTCCTTTTTGCGGAGAATTCATCATAATTCCTTCTTTGGCGTCAAAACTTTCTTCTGATATGTCGCATCCTTCAATTAAAGGAAGGATAGGCAAATTGAAATGTTTGGCGAAAGCGTAGTCGCGGCTATCGTGTCCCGGTACGGCCATGATAGCGCCCGTACCATATCCGGCCAACACATAATCACTAATCCATACGGGAATAGCTTCATTTGTGATCGGGTTAATGGCATACGAACCGGTGAATACACCTGTTACTTTTTTATCAGCGATACGTTCGCGTTCGGTTTTCTTTTTAGTAGTTTCCAGGTATTTTTCTACTTCAGGACGTTGTTCGTGCGTGGTAAGTGTATCTACTAATTCGCTTTCAGGAGCTAAGACCATGAAAGTGACACCGAAAATTGTATCGGCTCGGGTTGTAAAAACGGTAAATTCTACAGCCGAATCTTTTACTTTGAATTTTAATTCGGCTCCTTCGCTGCGGCCAATCCAGTTGCGTTGTGTTTCTTTCAGCGATTCTGTCCAGTCTATCGTATTCAATCCATCCAGCAAGCGTTGTGCATAAGCGGAAACACGCAAGCACCATTGGCGCATCATTTTTTGTTCGACCGGGTATCCTCCCCTTTCGGAAAGTCCGTTGATTACTTCATCGTTTGCCAATACGGTTCCTAAGGCCGAACACCAGTTTACCATCGTGTCACCCAGGTAGGCGAGGCGGTAGTTCATTAGTATTTCCTGTTTTTCGCGTTCACTTTTTGCTTTCCATTCGTCGGCTGTAAAGTTATACTCTTCACCACAGGCAACGTGTAATGGTTTGGCTCCCACTTGTTCGAAAGCTTCTATTAACTCTTCTATCGGACGCGCTTGTTGTTCATCATAACAGTAATAGCTGTTGAACATCTTGATGAAGACCCATTGTGTCCAATGGTAATACTTTGGGTCGCATGTTTGTACTTCACGGTTCCAATCGAATGAAAAACCTATTTTATCTAATTGTTCACGGTATCGTTCGATATTTTTTTTGGTAGTTATGTACGGATGTTGGCCGGTTTGGATGGCATATTGTTCAGCCGGAAGGCCGTAAGCATCATATCCCATTGGATGGAGAACATTGAAACCGCAAAGTCTCTTATAACGTGAGAAAATATCAGAAGCTATATAACCGAGTGGATGACCTACATGTAGTCCTGCTCCGGAAGGATAAGGAAACATATCTAACACATAATATTTGGGTTTGCCGTTATCTTCCTCGACCTGATAAACTTTATTGGCATCCCAGTACTCTTGCCATTTTTTTTCGATTTCCCTGAAATTGTATTCCATTTCTCAAATTATAAAATATTTAACGTTATCATTTAATGTTTACAAAGGTAGTGATTTATTCCATATTATTATGTTATTTTGCATGGCGGCCTGGAGCAATGGAAATTATATATATGCAATGTATTATGAACTTTATTTACCTGACTGTGTTGGCAGGACATATGTGATAAAAACGATATAGGAAAAGAATATGCCGGTAAGTGCCAGACAAATTAAGAATCCTTCGGAAGAGGGTCAAGTCTTGACAGACCAATTGACGGATATTTCATCTCAGACTGTGTTGTATTCAAAAGAAAACGGATTTGCTTTGTATAATCCGGAAGAGGTGTTTTTGCTTCCACAAATTAAGCCGGATGATGATTTTGATTTGAGAAAAACATTCTCTTTATTGAGTGATTCTTCTTTTTTACAGAAAGTTTTTTTGGGAAAACATTCTGCTTCTTTCACCTTGTTTGAAAAATTGAATACGCTTGTGACCGAACATGCGAATTATGAATATACGAGCAAATATAGTGATTCTTGCTTGCTCGGTACGATGTATGTGGAAGTAAAGGATGCCGTTTGTACGGAGAACATACTTGATTGTTATCCTTTACCCGATGTATGGAAAGGTTTTTATCAAAACGATATAAGAGATTACAAGACCTTGATTCAACTCCTTTTTGTGCTTTCGGTTGCCGGTAGTAAGGGATATAATTACGGGGTATATCAGTTTATGGATAAGAAATTCGCGCCCGAAATCGTAAAATTTTTTGGTTTTAATTTGAATGAATTAGTAGATAAATTACTACAATTGCCCCATTATAAAACAATATACAGAATCTTTCATTTGCTGGGTCAGGTTTATTGCGATGCTTCATATGGCAATCAGGTATCAAGAAATATACTGGCTTCTTTTCTTCCGTGGATGGATAAACGGGAAGCAAAAAAAATATTCTATCAGGAAATAGGGAGCGAAAAAAGGGAAAGAACTGTTTTCGTATCTCAGTATGATGGCATAAACTATTGGATGTCTAATATTTTTCAAAAAGGGATTTCTGATAAGGAATTTGTCGATTATTTTTCAATCCGGTATAATTATTACAGCAAATGTGAGTATCTGAATACAGATCCACCTGCCTTTTTCATGAAAGGAAACCTGACTATTTTTGATTTTGGGAAAGCATATAGCATGGGATTGATACCGGAATCGGAAGTGATTAAGGAGTTAATGGTTCGTCCAAATGCGCAGGAATCCCTCAGCTTGGCTTCTTCTTTTTTGTTTCATAAGCCTACAGCATGGCGTAGGAAACAGTTGAAAATTTACGAGGGTACGGATTTTACCAAGTTGAAAGAGACCTTGAAGAAAGTTTCGGGACGAATACTGGATATAGAATTAAAGCGGGGTGATTCTGCTACCGAAGTCTCTGCTTTGGCTTTGAAACTCGAAAGGGTGGAAGGGGCTTCTGTTTTAGTTGCTATTCTGAAAGCGATTGGTAAAGATTCGTTTGGAAGAGCCGACTATTACTATAATACCAGTTATACCAAAAGAGAAGTATTAAGTAAGTTGCTCCGTAGCTGCTATCCTTCCGAAGATGACACGGCGGAAACATTGGGCGAATTATTGAAAGGAACGAATATCTCCGACAAGCGTTTGGTAGAGACGGGAATGTATGCCCCGCAATGGCTTGGGATAATTGAAGAATACCTTGGTTGGAAAGGATTATTTAGTGCAGCTTACTATTTTCATGCCCATATCAACGAATGGTGCGACGATGAAAAAAGGGCTATTATTGCCCGTTATACTCCGATAGCGATCGAAGACCTTCAGCAGGGAGCTTTCGATATTGATTGGTTTCGGGAAATTTATAAGGAAATAGGGAGCAAACGTTTTGAAGTGGTGTATGACGCCGCCAAATATATATCTTCGAGCGCAGGACATGCCCGGATCCGAAAATATGCCGATGCCGTTATTGGGAAGATGAAAGCAAAAGATGTGAAAGAAGAAATCGGAGAGAAACGGAATAAGGATTTGTTGATGAGCTATTGTCTGATACCGCTTAATAAACGTTCGAAAAAAGATTTGCTGGAGCGGTATTTGTACCTGCAGCAGTTTTTAAGAGAAAGCAAAGCATTTGGATCACAACGCCAGGAAAGCGAAAAAAGAGCTGTTGAGATAGGGATACAAAACCTTGCCCATAATGCTGGGTATAATGATGTTACCCGCCTGGTATGGAGGATGGATACGGAACAGATGAAAGACGTCGAACATTACTTTACTCCACAAAAACATCAGGGAGTAGATATCTTTATAGACATAGATGAAGAAGGTAAATCCCGGCTTAAATACGAAAAAGCTGGTAAACCGTTGGGCTCGATTCCTAACAGGTTGCGGAAATATCCTTATATGGAGGAGTTGAGAAGTGTGGAAAAGAGATTGAAAAGTCAGTATTCGCGTTCATGTAACATGTTGGAGCAAGCAATGGAAGACGGGACGATTTTTTATATAAAGGAGCTGGAAGAACTGACCCGTAACCCTATCGTTTGGCCTTTGCTTAAATCTCTTGTTTTTATTACCAAAGAAGGTGTAATCGGTTTTTATGTAGATAAATCATTGATGACGCCTGATGGTAGATTATTACCGCAGGATTTTTTTACGGAAGTACGTATTGCCCATCCGTTTGATTTATATAAGCAGGAGGTATGGCATTTCTACCGGGAGTTTTTGTTTGAAAAAGAAATACGCCAACCTTTTAAACAGGTATTCCGTGAATTGTACCTGAAAACAGAAGATGAACAAGCGATGCAATATTCCATTCGCTATGCCAGATGCCGGATTCAGCCCAGAAAGACAGTAGCTATTTTGAACGATCGCCGCTGGGTTCCCAATTATGAAGAAGGTTTACAGAAAATATTTTATAAGGAAAATATCGTAGCCACGATATATGCATTGGCCGATTGGTTTAGTCCAACTGATATTGAATCGCCTACATTAGAGTATATTGCTTTTTATAACCGCAGAACATATACGTCTATTCCTGTAGCGGAAGTACCCGATGTTATCTTTTCAGAAGTAATGCTTGATGTAGACCTGGCAGTAAATCTGTCTATGCCGATGGATATTTAAGGGATGTGAGTTTGAATGAATTGGAAAAATTTCCGTTTAATCCGGGTTTTGTGTTGAAACTACTTTCTATTGATTAAATATTACAGTATTGGCAATGTAATGAGTATGAAAAATATGGGATGTGTCTGAAAATAAATGGGGTCGCCTGAATTAAAGATCGAAGGAGAGCGAGAACTTTTTTATCTTTGTTCTTTAATTAAATAATGAAAATAAAATAAATATTGTGGCTAAGCAAATTGTTGAGACTCCATTAATGAAGCAATACTTCGATATAAAGGCGAAGCATCCTGATGCGATTCTTTTGTTCCGGGTAGGCGATTTTTATGAAATGTATGGTGAAGATGCGGTGATTGGCGCCGAAATTTTAGGTATCACGCAAACCAAGCGGGCAAACGGATCTGCTCAGCATGTGGAGATGGCGGGGTTTCCTCATCATGCACTGGACACTTATCTTCCTAAATTAGTAAGAGCCGGGAAACGGGTAGCGATATGCGATCAGTTGGAAGACCCGAAGATGACGAAAAAACTCGTAAAGCGTGGTATTACCGAACTGGTGACTCCCGGCGTTTCCATTAATGATAATATTCTTAATCATAAAGAAAATAACTTTCTGTCTTCCGTTCATTTTGGGAAAGAAAGTTGTGGGATTGCTTTTCTGGACATTTCAACAGGTGAGTTCCTTACAGCGGAAGGTACGATTGATTATATTGATAAATTATTGAATAATTTTTCTCCCAAGGAGATTTTGATAGAACGGAAGAACCGGAAGCGTTTTGAAGAGAATTTCGGTTCCCGCTTTTTTACCTTTGAATTGGAAGACTGGGTATATACGGCTGATTCGGCAAACGATCGTTTGTTGAAGCATTTTGAAACCAAAAGCCTTAAAGGTTTTGGTGTACAGCATCTGCAATTGGGGATTATTGCTTCGGGTGCTATCTTGCATTATCTCGATGTTACGCAGCACAATCATATATCACACATTACGGCTCTTTCACGGATTGAAGAAGATCGTTATGTAAGATTGGATAAGTTTACGGTGCGTAGTTTGGAATTGGTCGGGACGATGAATGAAGGGGGAACCAGTTTGTTGAGTGTAATTGATAAAACCATTTCGCCGATGGGTTCCCGTATGCTTCGCCGATGGTTGCTTTTTCCTTTGAAAGATGTTAAGCCGATTCAGGAGCGACAAGACGTTGTGGATTACTTTTTCAAGCATCCGGATACCAAAGAAATTCTTGAGACTTTCTTAGGACAGGTAGGTGATTTAGAACGAATTATATCAAAGGTCGCCGTAGGGCGTGTTTCGCCTCGTGAAGTCGTGCAGTTGAAGGTTGCTTTGCATGCTGTTGAGCCGATAAAGGAGACTTGCGAACATAGTGACGAGCCAAGCTTATCGCGTATCGGGGAACAGTTGAATACCTGTGCGATTATCCGCGACCGTATCGAAAAAGAGGTAAATCCCGACCCTCCTTTTTTAATAAATAGAGGAGGGGTAATCGCCAAAGGGGTGAATGAAGAGCTTGACGAATTACGTGCTATTGCTTATTCGGGAAAGGACTATCTTTTGCAGGTACAGCAACGGGAAAGTGAACGGACAGGTATCCCCAGTTTAAAAATTGCTTTTAATAATGTTTTCGGGTATTATATCGAAGTGCGGAATACACATAAAGATAAAGTACCGCCCGAATGGATACGGCGACAAACATTGGTAAATGCCGAACGGTATATTACGGAAGAATTAAAAGAATATGAAGAGAAAATATTGGGAGCGGAAGAAAAAATACTGGCGCTTGAGACAAAATTATTCAATGAACTGGTACTTTGTCTGATGGAATACATTTCTCCTATCCAGACAAATGCCGGTTTGATTGGGCGTCTGGATTGTTTGCTTTCGTTTGCCAAGGTGGCGGCTTCAAACAAATACATTCGCCCACTGATAGACGAATCGGATGTGGTTGATATCAAAGCCGGCCGTCATCCGGTAATAGAAAAACAGCTTCCTTTAGGTGAACCGTATATTGCCAATGATGTGTATCTGGACAGTAAGAAGCAACAGATAATCATCATTACGGGGCCGAATATGGCAGGTAAGTCGGCTTTATTAAGGCAAACTGCCTTGATTACCTTGCTGGCCCAGATTGGTTGTTTCGTTCCGGCCGAACAAGTGCATATCGGTATTGTAGACAAAATTTTTACCCGTGTAGGCGCTTCGGATAATATTTCGGTAGGCGAATCTACTTTTATGGTAGAGATGAATGAAGCGGCCGATATCCTGAATAACCTTTCTTCGCGCAGTTTGATTTTATTCGACGAATTGGGTCGCGGAACAAGTACTTACGACGGGATATCCATTGCCTGGGCAATTGTGGAGTATATCCACGAACATTCGGCGATGCGTCCTAAGACTTTATTTGCTACGCACTATCATGAACTGAATGAAATGGAGCGTTCGTTTAAACGGATTAAGAACTATAACGTGTCGGTGAAGGAAGTTGCCAATAAGGTGGTTTTTCTTCGTAAATTGGTTCGTGGCGGAAGCGAGCATAGTTTCGGTATTCATGTGGCAAAGATGGCAGGGATGCCTAAAAGCATTGTTAAGCGAGCCAATGAAATATTAAAACAATTGGAATCGGATAATCGCCAGGGTGGCATTGCGGCTAAACCGGTGAAAGAAATTGCGGCGGGAGGCGAAGGTTTCCAACTAAATTTTTTCCAGCTCGACGACCCGATATTAAGCCAGGTACGCGATGAAATAAAAAACACAGATTTAAACAATCTTACTCCTATCGAAGCGCTTAACAAGCTAAACGAAATCAAACGGATTATTGCCGGAAGGTAGTACCCCGGTGACACTGTTATCGTGCTACCGGGTTGTTTTCCTGATGTTTGAGTCCGTTTATGGATTCGGATTTAGAGCGGTTGGCCGGCATCTTACTTGTTTATCTCCTGTACAATCTCTTGAATATCTTGCAGGGTGAAGTTTCCTACTAATTGGATAACTGTGAAACTGCTGTCGGTATCGGCCAGCATGAGTAGGTCTTTTATCTGCTCTCCTTTCATGTTGACGTAAAAAGTGGCTCGGGTTTTGCCGTCTTTTACACGCATCAGTTCTTGGTGTTGGCTGTTGATTAATGTTTTGAATTCTTCACGCATTTGTGGAAATCGTTCTTGTTTTTCGGTAGTAACCAGTTGTAACGATTCTATTTTACCTTTCATATTCATTAGGTTGAGCCCAATATTTTCTACAGTAGGCATCATCTGGAACATGGTTTTTGATATAAATATGGATGTTACATCGTCCATATTGGCATATTTGTCGAACAATTTGCTCTGAGCGAATCCTACGGTTGTGCATAGGAAGCATAATGTTGGTATAAGCAGATATTTCGCTTTCATAGCTCAATTTTTTAAATGTTTATTTAATATATGGTTTACTTTCTCAAATTTATGTCCGGCATTTTCTACTTGCTCCATGCCTTTGTTTAATTGGGTAGACAGGAAGGCTAGTGCCTGCTGGGCGGCGATAGCCGCTTCTTCCGGGTTGGTAAATGTGTCGGCTGTTTGATGTTGTGGGGATTGGCTCCCTGTCCCGATGAAAATGCCGATGCACAACAGGGCGATCGCGGCGGCGCTGCTCATCCAATAGATAAACCGGAGCCTGTGTTTTCGTTTATTTTCGTTAGTTGCCAGAGCATTGATATGCATTTCCAATCGGTCGGACAATCCTTCGGGAATGGGTATTTCCAATGCTTCGTCAATTAGACGGTCTAATTCTTCATCGTTCATATATCGCTAATTTTAGGTATTGTTCTTTTATTATTTTCCGTGCTCTTGAAAGGAGTACGCGTACGTTAGCGGCGCTTAGGCCGGTTATTTCTTCTATCTCTTCCAGCGAGCAGTCATTTATCCCCCGTAGGCGGATGACCTGTTGTTGTTTTTCAGGAAGCTTGTCAATCAGTTTTTGTATTAATTCGGCTTCGTTCTGGCCGATAGTTTCCGTTTCCGGTGATACATTTGTTGATAGCGAGATGTTTTCTATCGCCTCTTCATGATAATTTTGATGTGGGGAGCGGAGGAAATCGTAACATAAATTCTTGATTAGTGTTACGCAAAATGCTTCCGTATTCCGGACATTCGACAGCTCTTTTCGCTTGTTCCATAGTTTGCAATACGTATCCTGAAGGATATCTTCTGCGTCCTGGCTATTTCTTGTGAGTGCATAGGCAATCCGGTAGAGCCGTGTATGAAGCGGAAGAAACTGTTGTTTGAAGTTGTCGGCGTCCATCAACTGTGATCGTTTACCAGTCTTTCAATCTCCGACTTCTTTATCTTTCCTTTGATGCGTATCATGGCAGCGTCGTGACCCGATGAAAGAACGACTAATTCATGTATTATTTCGTTTTTAATACGGATCATCACTTTGACGCGTTCGCCTTCTTTGTTTGTGTTTATCATCGTTTCGTAGTCCGCGTCTTTCAGGTTTCTGATTGCTTTGTCGAAGCGTTCTTTTTCGCTATTCTCACAATCGCTGAATTCCAATATTTCTATGCTGTTTACACCTGTAGGCTCTCCCAGCAGGCTTACAATAGACATCATAAATTTTCCGATTTTTATTCTTTTTGCGTTGTTCACATTCGAGAAGTCGTTGTACAATTGCTTTACGTTCGTTTGGCTGTATCCTGTTTGCCAAATGAAAAAAACTATCAATATGCTAATTACTTTTTTCATCGTTGTTCATTGTTTTTATGGGTTATTATATTCTCTTTAGCCCTTTTTCTTGAGCGCTTTATCAGGGTTTCAATAACAAGACGGTTTTGGTTATTTGTTTGTTACAAAAAAAAGAATAAAAAATTATTTGTTACTGGTGAATAGGTTTGGTAGAAATGATTAACGGGTTAATGATCAGCAATTAAGATACCTGTATCTATTAATTGTTTATCATTAACCCGTTGATTATTGGTGACTAATTCATCGTTAATCATTAAGCCTGTAACTTACAAAAGCGATGCGTTTGCTGTCGGGCGCCCAGGAATTAACGTTGATTGTGCCTTGTCCGCCGAATAATTTGGCAATTACTTTGGATTCTCCGCCTTTTGCAGACATTAGCAATAGTTCCACGTTCTTATTAGCAGGATGGCTACCGGGTGCTACGTCCCCTTTTTTATAGGCGATGTAGACTACTAACTCTCCGTTGGGTGATACGTGTGGAAACCAGGAATTGCGTGTTTCGTCAGTGGTCATTTGGGTTTGTTCGCTGCCATCGGCTTTCATTCGCCATGCTTGCATTAATCCGCTACGTACGGAATTGAACCAGATATATTTGCCGCAAGGTGAATATTCCGGGCCGTCGTCCAATCCTTCTGCTTCGGTCAAGCGCTTTTCTTCGCCTCCTTCCGCGGGGATAACATAGACGTCATAGTTCCCGTTTCTGTCGGCACAGTAGGCAAGTTCTTTCCCGTCGGGGCTCCAGCCATGGAGGTAACTTGGGGCAAGCGGGGTAATAAGGGTTGGATTTCCTCCTTCAATCGGTAAAGTATAGATACGTGATTTACGGTCTTCTTTTGTCCCGTGGCTGATAGCTATTTGCTTGCCGTTGGATGAGAGGACGTGGTCGTTGTTGCAACGGGTTGCGAAACCAGTATTGATTTCAATCGGTTCGCCTGGCGTGGCAGGGGAGATTTTGTACAGTTTACCTTTGCTGTTGTAGATTAGCCATGTCCCGTCCATTGTCCAGTTCGGGGCTTCAATGAGGTAGGGAAACTCTTTAAGTACAGTACGTTTACCGGTTGTGATGTCCATAATTTCCAGGATACTCGTCACCTGTGAATTTTGTGCCTGCATGGAAACAACTCCAAGGATGAGGCACACAACTGAATTGAGAATACGTTTCATGATAAAAAAGATTTATATTGGTTAGTAAGTAGTTTACTATTGGTTGTTTTTTACATTGAGAGTGGCCGTTAATCCGTTGGCCGGTGGTCCTTATTTTAATTCATTGATGGCTGAAAAGTCCTGGTCGCCGTAATCCAGGTTTTCTCCTCCCATCCCCCAAATAAAGGTATAATTAGACGTTGCTGCTGCCGAATGGATAGACCATTCAGGCGATAAGATTGCCTGGTTGTCTTTCATCCAGATATGACGTGTTTCGTCTGGTTCTCCCATGAAATGGCATACCGCCTGTCCTTCAGGTACTTCGAAATAGAAATAAGCCTCCATGCGGCGGCTATGCACGTGGGCGGGCATTGTGTTCCAAACGCTTCCGGGAGCCAGTTCCGTCATGCCCATTTGTAGCTGGCAGGTGGGTAATACCTGGTTGACAATCATCTTGTTTATATTGCGGTGGTTTGAAGTTTCCAATGCTCCCATTTCAGCTACAATGGCATCTGCTTTTGTTATTTTTTTATCGGGATAGTTCCGGTGCGCAGTCAACGAGTTGAAATAAAAGTGCGCAGGATTTGTTTTGTCTTTGCTTTCAAAATACAATTCCCGGTCTCCCGAACCTATGTATAAAGCTTCTTTATAGTTTAATTCAAAGGATTTGTCGCCTATATGGACGATACCTGTACTGCCTCCTGTCTGGTAGATTCCAATCTCGCGGTTGCGTAAGAAAATAGGTTGTTTTAGCGGATCAATGGCTTCCAGCAGCAGCTTTTCTTCTTTGGGAAGCGCCCCGCCTACAATCATCCGGTCGTACATGGAATATACCATGTTTACTTCGTTGGGGGTAAATAGCTTTTCAATAAGAAAATCCCGGCGCAGGCGTTGTGTATCATATTGTTTCGCATCTTCCGGATGCGCGGCATAACGCAGTTCGTAATTCGTTTTCATTTTCTTAATGTTTGATCATTTTTAGTTTTTTGAAACGGAACAGTGCTTCCACATAGTAATAGTCTGCATAGGTGAGGGGAACATCCACTTCCGAATTTCCTGGGAGGTGTCCTGTGCTATGCATGATTGTAAAACATTGGTTTGTACCTATTTCTGCCAGATAAGCGGGGGAGGAGAGGGAGCGTAGTTGTTGTTCGGCCAATTGCAGGCATTGTTTTCCGAAATGTCCTTTATCCAGTTGGCTTAATTCAATCAAAGCTGATGCCATAATTGCAGCGGCTGAAGCGTCGCGCGGCGTGTCAACGTTTGTAGGTGCGTCGAAGTCCCAGTAAGGAATCTTGTCGCTGGGGAGATTTTTATGGTTCATGATGAATTTAGCGATGTTGCGTGCCTGTTCCAGGTATTCGTTATTGCCTGTTTCGCGCGCCATCATTGTATAACCATAAAGCCCCCATGCCTGTCCTCTTGCCCAGGCAGATTCATGTGATAATCCTTGGTGGGTTTGTTTGATATGCGCTTTTCCGGTAATTGTATCGTAGGAAACGACGTGATACGAGCTGAAGTCGGGGCGGTAGTGGTTTTCAATCGTTTTTTTTGCATGGGAGTGGGCCATGTCGAGGAATACTTCGTCTCCCGTTTCTTTTGTTGTCCAACTGAATAATTCAAGGTTCATCATGTTGTCGATAATGACAGGGTATTGCCACGTATCTTTATTGAAATCCCAGGATTTGATGGCGCATATTGTTGAATTATACCGGGTTGCTAACGAATGGGCTCCCGTTATCATTACTTCTTTGTAGTGGGGATTGTGGGTTAGCCTGTAGCCGTTGCCGAAACTGCAATAGAGCATAAATCCCAAATCGTGCGTATTGGTGAGATATTGAGCGGGTTCTACCCGTTCGGTATATAGTTCGGCATATTGTTTGAGTTCGTCTGTCGGGTTATTTTCGTACAAATACCATAGTTCACCGGGAAAGAAACCGCTGCACCACCAACCATACTCACTTGTTTCAAGCGAGCCATCGGGTTTGATTGTTTTGGGGAATTTACCTCTTTCTCCTTCAAGTTTTTTAGCCATTAGCAAGGCTTGCCCGGTTGCTACATTCAGTCCTCTTTCAATGACTGACGACATGGGTTCTTTTGTATTACATCCACTAAAATGTATACAAACAGCCAACAAACAAATGGATATAAGTTTTTTCATGGTAGAAATATTTATGTGTTTTCGCAAACATACACATAATTTTTCATTCCATTAAAAGCTTGTTTTAAAATTAAATCATTTTATAAACAAAGGGTTAGGTTTTCCGGCAGCAAAGGATTATACATTGAACCGGAAATGCATGATATCACCGTCTTGTACGATGTATTCTTTGCCTTCCACGCTCATTTTTCCGGCTTCTTTAACAGCGCTTTCTGAGCCATATTTAATATAATCGTTATATTTGATTACTTCGGCGCGGATAAATCCTTTTTCGAAATCGGTATGGATTACACCGGCGCATTGCGGCGCTTTGCTTCCTTTGAGATATGTCCATGCGCGGACTTCCTGTACACCTGCGGTAAGAAAGGTTTCGAGGTTGAGCAATTTGTATGCCGATTTGATTAAGCGGTTTACTCCTGATTCTTCCAAACCGATTTCCGACAAGAACATCTGGCGTTCTTCATATGTTTCAAATTCGGCTATTTCGCTTTCAATCTTGGCGGCAACAATCAATATTTCAGCGTTTTCTTCTTTTATGGCTTCACGCACGGCATTCGCATATTTGTTTCCATTTACGGCGCTTGCCTCGTCTACATTGCAGATGTACATAACCGGTTTATTGGTAAGCAGGTATAATTCGTGCGCGATTTTTTGTTCGTCTTTTGTATCGAATGTTACGGTGCGGGCGCTTTTCCCTTGTTCCAATGCTTCCTTGAATTTGACAAGTACCTCATAAGCTAACTTGGCTTGTTTGTCGCCTCCTGTCTGTGCTTGTTTTTGGACTTTGGAAATACGGTTTTCTATTGTTTCCAAGTCTTTTATCTGAAGTTCTGCGTCGATGATTTCTTTGTCGCGTACTGGGTTTACCGTACCGTCTACATGGGTGATATTCTCGTCGTCGAAGCAGCGTAAAACATGAAGTATTGCATCTGTTTCACGGATATTTGCCAGAAATTTGTTTCCCAATCCTTCTCCTTTGCTAGCGCCTTTTACCAGTCCGGCAATATCAACAATTTCTACAGTAGTGGGAACTATTTTTTGAGGGTGTACTAGTTCCGCCAGTTTATTTAGGCGTTCATCGGGAACGGTGATTACGCCAACATTAGGTTCTATGGTGCAGAAAGGAAAGTTTGCCGATTGAGCTTTCGCGTTTGATAAGCAGTTGAATAGCGTAGATTTTCCTACATTCGGAAGGCCTACGATGCCACATTGTAATGCCATTTATATCTTTTTTATTGATTATTTTAAATTATCAGGCACAAAGATAGGCAATTATATTTATTTGGGAATATGAAGTGCCGGATGCGTAAAACGGTTGGTAAGATTCAGCAAGGATCGTTTAAAATTCATCTGGGTGAATTTGATCGAACATTTGGATGATCTTGGAAAATCATCCAAATGAAAATAAGAGAATATCTGGATGAATTTTTACACAGTTTGATTTTATAAATTATAACACGAATATGGTGCAGGGATTCTATGTTTTGTTCATTTTTTATAATTATTTCTTTATTACCTTTGTATTACTTACCCGTTTAAAATAGCAATGAATTGAATATGGAAACAGACATAAGCGGAATAGAACGGCAATTATGTGCTCAACGTTCTTATTATCATACAGGTATTACCCGTTCAATAAACGAAAGATTGAAACTTTTGAGGAGATTGAAAACGGTTCTTCTTTCCCGTTTATCCGAAATTGAAAAAGCGTTATGGGAAGATTTGCATAAATCATCTTTTGAAGCCTATGCAACAGAGATAAGTATCGTATTGGCAGAGATAGAATTGTGTTTGAAGAACTTACCTAAGTGGGCAAAGGCCGGCAAAGTATCTACGCCTCTTTTTTTGTTTTCGTCTAAGAGTCGTATTTTGAAAGAACCTTACGGACTTGTATTGATTATGGCTCCCTGGAATTATCCATTCCAACTCTCCTTGGTTCCTTTAGTATCTGCTGTTGCTGCAGGAAATGTGGTTGCTTTAAAACCTTCTGAAGATGCCCCGTGCACATTTGAAGTCATGAAGCATATTTTGATTGAAGTTTTTGATTCAAAGCATGTTTCTATATTTCCCGGAGATATGGCTACTAGTAAAGAGCTTTTAAAACAACGGTTTGATTATATTTTTTTTACCGGAAGTCCGCATACGGCGCGTGTCGTTATGGAAGCAGCTGCGAAAAATCTTACTCCTATAACACTCGAACTTGGAGGGAAGAGTCCTTGCATTGTGGATAAATCGGCTACTTTGAAAGTTGCCGCGAAGCGTATTGCTTTTGGAAAATTTATCAATGCCGGGCAGACGTGTATTGCCCCTGATTATTTACTGCTTCACAAAGATATTGCGGCTGCTTTCTTATTGGAATTAATGCAGGTAATAAAGGATTTCTATGGGGAAAATGCGTTGAAAAATGAAGATTATCCCCGGATAATATCAAAAAAGGCCATGAAGCGTTTAGCTTGTTTACTGGAAGGGGAAGAAGTTGTTTACGGAGGCGCTTTTGTAGAAGAGGAGCGTTATATTGAACCAACGTTGATTAGATGTAAATCGACGGATTCCCCTATAATGCGTAGCGAAATATTCGGCCCGTTACTTCCCATAATTGAAATGGATTCGTTGAATGACGCCCTTGCTTATATAAATAAAAATCCTAAGCCGTTGGCTTTATATTATTTTGGAAATGAGAGAATAGGGAGTGAAGTTATTCATAAAACCTCATCGGGAGGAGCTTGTATAAACAATACCATTTTGCAGGTAGCCAATCCACAGTTGCCATTCGGTGGAGTGGGGGAGAGCGGCATGGGAAGCTATCACGGAAAGGCCGGTTTCGACACCTTTACTCATCATCGTTCTGTCTTAATCAGCAAAACCTGGCTGGATTTCGACGTAAAATATCCTCCTTATAAAGGTAAACTGAAGTGGATCAGGAAAATTCTTTGAAGAGATACGCGGCGCGCAATACGGGAAATCTCATTGATGAAGGTGAAAAATGTCGTATTGCGTGCTGCGTGTTCTGTGTTGTGTTTTGCGTCAATGCGCTTCAAGCCAATTTTTTCCTTCGCCGCAATCGGCTATTAACGGGACTTGTAGTTTGATGACGTTTTCCATTTCTTCGAGTACGATTTTTTTGACGGTTTCGAGTTCATCTTTCCATACATTAAAGTTGAGTTCGTCGTGTACCTGAAGAATCATTTTGCTTTTAAGGTTTTCATTTTCAAAGCGTTTGTAGATGTTTGCCATGGCTGCTTTGATTATGTCGGCAGCGCTTCCCTGGATGGGAGCGTTGATTGCATTTCGTTCGGCATATCCCCTTACGATAGCGTTGTTTGAATTGATATCAGGAAGGAAACGTTTACGTTTAAAAATGGTTTCCACATATCCTTTTTTTTTGCCTTCTTCAATGCTTGCATCCATGTAATCCTTTACATAAGGATAAGTTCGAAAATACCCGTCTATCAGTTCTTTAGATTCATAACGAGGAATATTTAACCGTTCGGCAAGTCCAAAGACTGAGATACCGTATATGATACCGAAATTGGCTGTTTTTGCTTTGCGGCGCATATCTTTTGTTACCTTATCCAGGCCGATGCCGTATATTTTAGCGGCAGTGGCGGCATGAATGTCTTCTCCGCTTTGGAAGGCATTTATCATGTTTTTATCTCCGCTAAGATGTGCCATGATGCGGAGTTCTATTTGTGAATAATCGGCAGAGAAAAATATACAATCTTCGTTATCAGGGATAAATGCCTTGCGTATTTCCCTTCCCATTTCGTCGCGAATAGGAATGTTTTGTAGGTTCGGGTTCGTGGAACTCAGTCGCCCGGTAGCCGTAACGGTTTGATTGAAGGAAGTATGCACTTTTCCTGTTGCGGGGTTGATTAATTCTGGTAAGGCATCAATATAGGTACTAAGTAGTTTTTTTACTCCCCGGTATTCCAACAGTTTGCCTACGATTGGATGTTTTGAGCGAAGTTTTTCCAGTATATCTTCACTTGTGCTGTAGCTGCCTGTCTTTGTTTTCTTGGCCTTTTCTTCTATTTTTAACTGGTCGAAAAGTATTTCGCCAACTTGTTTGGCAGAGTTTATGTTGAATTCTGTACCAGCCAGTTCGTGTATCTTTTTTTCCAGTCGGATGAGTTCTTTTGTCAGTTCTTCGGAAGATTGTTTCAAGGCGGCAGTATCGAGTTTTACACCAATTTCCTCCATTCCCGCTAATACGTGAACCAATGGCATTTCGATATCATAAAAAAGCGATTCTACATGTTCCTTTTTGAGTAATGGCTCAAAGAAGTTTTTAAGTTTGAGGGTGATGTCTGCATCTTCGGCGGCATATTCCGCAATTCTATCAAGTGGGACTTGCCTCATGGATAATTGTTTTTTTCCTCTTGGGCCAATTAACTCTTCTATTGCGACGGGTTTATATTTCAGATATGTTTCAGCCAGGTAATCCATGCCATGCCTGAGTTCGGGATTCAGCAGGTAATGAGCAATCATGGTGTCGAATAAAGGCCCGGCTACTTTGATGCCGTATTTTCGTAGGACAAGCATGTCGAATTTTATGTTTTGTCCGATTTTTTGTATTTGCTTGTTTTGTAGGGGAGGGGAGAAGGTACATGCAATCTGCGTTGCTTCTTCTTTATTTGCCGGGACAGGTACATACCAGGCTTCATTTTCTTTTATCGCGAACGACAAACCAACCAAATTGGCAGTTAATGGGTGGATACCGTCTGTTTCTGTGTCAAAAGCAAATTTTTCCTGACGCTCCAAAAGGGCGCATAATTGGCTTCTTTTTTCTTCTGTATCAGCAATATAATAGGTGTGCGGGGTCGAGTTTAAGTCTGCGAGAGTCGAATTTTCGGAAGCAACTGTCCCTTCGGGCGCAAATTCTGCAAAAAGCGAGCCTTGAACAGGGACATTTTTTATGGGTTTAGGTGCTTCATTTCCTAGTTTATTAATGAATGTTCTAAATTCTAATTCTGTATAGATCTCTTTTAGTTTTATTTCGTCGGGTTTTTCTAGGATACATTTTTCAGCTTCGAATCGAACCGGCACATCTGTTTTGATTGTTGCTAAAAATTTGGAGAAGCGAATTTGTTCGGCATTCTCTTCGATTTTCTTTTGAAGCGCCCCTTTTAATTTGCTTGTATTGTTGAGTAGGTTTTCAATAGTTCCAAATTCGGAAAGAAGTTTGGCTGCTGTTTTTTCTCCAACGCCCGGCGCTCCCGGGATATTGTCGGAAGTATCGCCCATGAGTCCCAATATGTCAATTACCTGTTCTACTGATTCGATAGAGAATTTTTCCAATACATCTTTGACTCCCATCGTTTCGTAACCGCCTCCGAATTTTGGGCGATAGATGAAAATATTATCGGAAACCAGTTGTCCGTAATCTTTGTCCGGTGTCATCATGTATACCTGGAACCCTTCTTTTTCGGCTTGTTTGGCAATGGTTCCTATAACGTCGTCGGCTTCATACCGTGGGACTTCAACAATTGGGATGTTGTATGCTTCGATTATTTTTTTGATAAAAGGAACGGATTTGCGTATATCCTCCGGTGTTTCTTCCCTTTGAGCTTTATAAGCTTCGTACGCTTCATGGCGGAACGTAGGCCCTGGAGGGTCGAAGCCTAAAGCTATATGGGTTGGTTTTTCTCTTTTTATTACATCTTCCAAACTATTTACAAAACTAAAGATGGCAGATGTGTTCATTCCCTTTGAGTTAATTCGCGGGTTTTTGATGAAAGCATAATACGAACGGTATATCAGTGCATATGCGTCGATAAGGAAGAGTTTCATTCTTGTTAACCTGATTTTAATTACACAATAGATGGTAAATGTACGAAAAAAGCATCTTACTCGATACTTTTTCTTATTTTTGCTAATCTTTCATTAAACTATGGATAAAAGAATGATTATCGAACAGCCAGTGGCTGTTGAATTTAAACGCTTTAAAGATGAGTTTGTTAATTCTCTTTCGAGTTCGACCTTGAAGTTGCAATCTGCTTTGGACAAAATAATGCTTTCTACGGGTAAACATATCAGACCATTGCTTGTATTGCTGACTGCAAAAGCTTGTGGAAAAATTACGGATAATTCAATCAACTCTTCTGTTCTTTTGGAGTTGTTGCATACTGCGAGCCTGGTTCATGATGATGTAATAGACAATACAAAAGAAAGGAGGGGAATACCTTCTTTGAATGCATTTTTTGATAATCGGGTTTCCGTTTTGGTAGGGGATTATATATTGTCTTCTGCTCTTATACGTTCTATTCAGACAGGTGACATCCGGATAATGCAGTTGGTGTCGGAAGTAGGTCGCGCTTTGTCGGAAGGAGAAATTCGTCAATTGGAAGTGGTTGAAAATATCGTATTGGATGAGGATTCCTATTTGCAGGTTATAAAAAAGAAAACAGCTATGCTAATTTCGGCTTGTACCGAAATAGGCGCTATTACTAGTGGCGCCTCTGAAGAAACGATAGCCGATTGTAGGGAATTGGGTGAGTATCTCGGATATTGCTTTCAGATTAAGGATGATATATTTGATTATTATTCTGATATTAAAATAGGGAAGCCAACGGGGAATGATATTATAGAAGGGAAAGTAACCTTGCCATTGCTATATGTTTTACGTGGAACAAATCATGTAGATACTTCACGCTACTTGCAAATCATTGAAGAGAGAGACTTTTCTCCCAAACATATTGAGGAATTAATAGCTTTTGCCAAGGCAAATGGTGGAATTGAATATGCCGAGAAGCGGATGGATGAATTTAAAGCCAAAGCCAAAGAGGTTTTATATCGATTGCCTGATTCTCCTGCTCGCGAAAGTTTGTTGTTGCTTGCCGATTATATTATAGAAAGAAAGAAATAATCAGATGAATTTATAGTTCATCTGATTATTTTATGTTATTCTCCGATTTGACTAACCAGGTCTGTTGCCAAATTACTTGCTCCAATCCTAAAATAGGCCTTGTTCAGCCACTTTTCTCCCAAAATATGTCTTATTATGGTGTAATATTTGACCGCATCTTCTGCTTTTTTTACTCCACCTGATACTTTTATGCCGATTTGTCTTTCTGTCATCATGTAATATTGCTTAATTACTTGACACATAGTGTAAATCGCTTCTTGTGTTGCGCCTTCATATTCTTTTCCTGTCGATGTTTTAATAAAATCTGCACCTGAATATATTGATATGATTGCTGCTCGTTGTATGTTGGCAGTTGTTTTTAGCGCTCCGGTTTCCAATATGACCTTTAAAGTGCTTCCATGGGCGCTTTCTTTTATTTCCTGGATGTTTTCGGCTAGTTCCTGGTAATTTTCTTCAAGCAAAAATCCTACATTTAAGACTGTATCTATTTCGTCTGCACCATGCATAACAGACAACGCAGTCTCAGCTACTTTCACTTCTTCGAAGGTTTGTGCGGATGGAAAACCCCCTGCTACAGCCGCTATTTTGACATCTTGTGCCGTGAGGGCTTCTTTTACTAGTTCTGTGAAGATAGGGAAAGTACAAATTGCAGCTACGTTAGGAATGTCGGGTCGTATTCCTTCAAAGTCATTGACTTTATTTACCAGTTTCCAAATACTCTCTTTTGTATCTGTTGTTGATAAAGAAGTTAGGTCAATGCAACCATGTAAAAACTTTAAAATTTCAGGCGTAAAATTTTCTTGTCCGTAAATTTGAAGAATTTTGTGGACTTCTTCTGATACTTGTTCATTTGTTCCTATCGGAGCGAATTTTGTCAATGCTTCCTGATATTTATTCATGATGTTATAATTTTGTATTGTTTATATGTCGTGTATTATCTCTATTTGTTTTCTTTTCGAGGTTTTTCTCAAAAGCTTCGGTTAAGTTGATTCCGGTTTGATTGGCCAGGCAGAGGAGTACCCATAGTATATCTGCCATTTCATCTCCCAAATCACGATTCTTGTCGCTTTCTTTAAATGATTGTTCTCCATATGTTCTGGCCATGATTCGTGCCAGTTCACCTACTTCCTCTGTGAGGATTGTCATGTTTGTAAGTTCGTTAAAATAACGCTTTCCGTAAGTCTTGATCCATTGGTCAACCTTATCCTGTGCTTCTTTGATTGTTATTTCAGGCATGTTATTCTTTGTTTTTGGTGTCGATTACGATTGTAACCGGGCCATCGTTTATCAATTCAATTTGCATATCTGCGCCGAATGTTCCTGTATGTACTTTCTTCCCGACGCTTTTTTCTATCTCTTTACAGAACGTTTCATAAAGTGGAATTGCTATCTCAGGTTTCGAGGCGCGTATATACGAAGGGCGATTCCCTTTTTTCACGGATGCTTGTAGTGTAAATTGGCTTACTACCATAATATCCCCCTCGCATTCTAGTACGGAGCGATTCATAACCCCTTCGTTGTCATCAAATATCCTAAGATGGGTGATTTTTTTTGTTAGCCATTCGATATCTTCCTGATTATCACTGTCTTCAATGCCAATCAAGATGAGCAATCCGCTTTTTATTTCAGCTGTAATTTTATTGTTGATGCTTACGGAGGCTCGTTTTACGCGTTGTATAACTGTTTTCATATTATTTGTTTAATCCGTTTAATAGTGTATTTGTTTTTGCTTCACCAATGAGTTCTTTGAGCTCTTCTGGAGAAGTTTCTTTGATACGTTTTACGCTCTTGTATTTTTTCAAGAGGATAGTTTTTGTTTTTTCTCCTATACCTTTGATGCTGTCAAGTTCCGAGACTGTTTGTTTTTTGCTTCTTAATTGTCTGTGGAAGGTAATCCCGAAGCGATGTGCTTCGTCCCGTAATTGCTGTATTATTTTTAATGTTTCTGAATTTTTATCCAGGATTAATGGGATAGGATCGTTAGGATAGAATATTTCTTCAAGTCTTTTGGCGAGTCCTACGATTGTTATTTTGTCTTTTAATCCCAGATTTATCAGAACTTCTGTGGCTGCATTTAACTGGCCTTTTCCCCCGTCTATGATAATTAATTGCGGCAATTCCTGTCCTTCATTTAATAGGCGTGTATACCGCCTGTTTACCACTTCAATCATTGATGCAAAATCATTCGGCCCTTCAACAGTTTTAATATGGAAATGCCGGTAATCTTTCTTGGATGGTTTCGCTTTCTTGAATACGACACAAGCTGCAACCGGATTTGTACCTTGTATGTTTGAGTTGTCGAAACATTCAATATGTATAGGCAATACCTTCATGTGAAGATCTTTTTGCATGGTTGTAAGAATCCTGGTTGTTCGTTGTTCAGGATTAAGTTTTTCGGCCTGTTTCAATTTGTCTACCTTATACTGCTTCACATTTTGTTCCGATAATTCCAGCAGTCGTTTTTTATCTCCTTTTTGAGGGATGGTAAATTGAATGGTGTCCGATAGTTCTATGTCCGGTTTAAAAGGTACTATAATCTCTTTGGCCGAACTTTCAAAGCGAGTACGCATTTCTATAATACCTAGCCCTAATAGCTCTTCTTTTGGTTCGTCTAATTTCTTTTTGTATTCGAAAGTATATGCCTGGACTATCGCGCCATTACCGATATGCATGAAATTTATGTATGCAGACCGTTCATTTTCCTCGAATGAAAAAACATCAATATTGGTGAGCATTGGAGGGACGACCGTGGATTTAGCCCGGTAATTTTCTATCGCTTGATATTTGTCTTTTATAATTTGAGCTTCTTCAAATCGTAGTTCGGAAGACAATTCTTTCATTTGCTCATATAGCATGTGGCTAATCTTTGAAATATTTCCCTTGAGTATCTCCTTTATTTGGCTGATGTTTTCTTTATATTCATCTGCGCTTTGCAATCCTTCACACGGACCTTTACACCTTTTGATGTGATATTGTAAGCACATCTTGTATTTCCCTTGCATAATACTCTCAGGCGTTAAAGGATATTTGCATGTACGTATAGGGTAAAGTTCTTTAAGCATGGCGAGCATAACCCTTGCAGTGTGGATAGAAGAATAAGGGCCATAATATAGAGAGCCATCTTTTACGATATTTCTTGTTTGAAATATCCGGGGGAAGTACTCATTCTTGACTACTATGGATGGATATGTTTTGTCATCTTTTAGCATTACATTGTAGCGTGGCCTGTATTGCTTAATGAGGCTATTCTCTAAATGCAACGCGTCCTCTTCTGTGTCTACGACGATATATTTTATGTCTCTGATTTGTTTGACAAGCACGAATGTTTTTCTGCTGTCTACAGTCCTGTTGAAGTAAGACGATACTCTCTTTTTTAGATTCTTTGCTTTGCCTACATATATTATTGTTCCTTTACTGTCATAATATTGATAGCAACCAGGCTTTTCAGGGAGTATTGAAATCAACCCTTTTAGCTTTTCTTTGAAATCACTATTGGATTCTGTTTTGTGCTTGTCGGACGCTTTGTCGTTTGTTTCCATATTTCATGTTTCACGTGGAACGAATTGGATTTTATCTCCCCAAGAGTACAAGTAAGATGTTGATGTCGCTTGGAGAGATGCCGGGAATCCTGCTTGCTTGTGCAATTGTTTCTGGATCAATCTTTGTTAGTTTTTGACGTGCTTCCGTTGATAAGGATTGTATAGTGTTGTAGTCTATTCGTCCTTTGATGTTGATGTTCTCCAAGCGGTTTATTTTATCCGCGATGATACGTTCGCGTTTGATGTATCCACTGTATTTGATTGCTATTTCTGCCGCTTCGATAATTTCTTCCCGGCGATTAATGGACGTTTTGTTTATTTCGTTCTCTAATGCAGGGATGAATTTTGCCAAATCAATTATTGATATGTGTGGTCGTAAAATTAAATCGATCAATTTGCATCCGTGGGATAGTGGAGTCGTTCCTAATGTTTCCAATCCGCTATTGATATGCTGCGATTTTACAGAATAGTTCTGTGCGAAAGAAATAATAGCATCCCTTTCTTTTTTCTTTTCTTGTAGCAAATCGTATCGCTCTTGTTTTGCTAATCCTGTCTGGAATGATTTTTCAGTGAGACGCATATCCCCGTCGTCTTGACGAAGGAGAATTCTATATTCGGCGCGAGACGTAAACATGCGGTAAGGTTCATCAACGCCTTTGGTAACCAGGTCGTCAATCAAAACGCCGATATATGATTCATCACGCCTAAGAATAAAAGGATTGCCGCCATGGCAATTGATGTGTGCGTTTATTCCGGCTATCAATCCTTGTCCGGCTGCTTCTTCATATCCGGTCGTTCCGTTTATTTGTCCGGCGAAAAAGAGATTTTTAATTTGTTTGGTTTCCAGGCTGTGCTGAAGTTGCGTAGGATCAAAGAAATCGTACTCAATAGCATATCCCGGACGATATATTTGTATGTCCCGGAATGCTGGTATTGCTTGCAATGCCTTTAGTTGAATATCAAGCGGAAGTGAAGAAGAAAAGCCGTTCAAGTAATATTCCTGTGTGTTTTCACCTTCAGGCTCCAGGAAAAGCTGATGCTGGTTTTTATCAGCAAATGTAACAATCTTGGTCTCGATACTTGGGCAATAGCGTGGGCCGATGCTTTGAATTTGTCCGTTATACAGAGGTGAGTCTGGAAGGCCTTGCCGTAGTATTTCATGACATTCTTCATTCGTGAAAAGTGTCCAGCAACTAAGTTGTTTCAATTCTCTTTTGGAAGAATCAAGAAAAGAAAATTTATGGAAATCATTCTCTCCCGGTTGTTCTTTCATTTCATCGAAATGAACACTTCTTCCATCTATCCGGACTGGGGTTCCTGTTTTCATCCTTTCCGATTTGATACCTAGCGAAACCAGTTGTTCGGTGATGCCCGTAGTGGTCGGTTCTGCGATGCGGCCTCCTTTGATTTGAGTGCGTCCGATATGCATAAGGCCATTAAGAAATGTTCCATTAGTAAGAATAACGCATTTTGCCCGGAATTCTGCGTTCAATCCTGTTTTCACTCCGGTCACAGCGTCGTTTTCAAGTATCAATTCGTTCACTGTATCTTGCCAAATGTAAAGGTTCTCCTGATTTTCAAGAATATTTCTCCAAGCTTCGATAAAACGTGCTCTGTCGCTTTGAGCCCTTGGGCTCCACATCGCAGGCCCTTTACTTCTGTTCAGCATCCTGAATTGTATGGCTGTTTTATCCGTAATGATTCCCATATATCCTCCCAAAGCGTCAATTTCACGGACAATCTGCCCTTTGGCTATTCCTCCGACAGCCGGATTGCAACTCATCTGGGCGATTTTATTCATGTCCATGGTGATGAGTAGTGTTCTGGAACCCAGATTGGCCGCTGCTGCCGCTGCTTCGCATCCGGCATGTCCGGCTCCTACGACAATTACATCATAATCAAAATTCATATGCTATTATTTTTATACGCCTCTTCCGGTAAAAGTGAAAGGGCCGTATTTTCGTTATTTTCCATTATTTCTCGTTCTCCGGGACCTTTATCGTCTACTCCGCAAAGATGCAGGATTCCATGGATAATTATCCGGTGGAGTTCTTCCATATAGTCGGTATTGTATTTTTCCGAATTGCTTCTCACCGTATCGATGCTGATGAATATATCTCCGGCAATCTTATTTCCTTCCGTATAGTCGAAAGTAATGATATCTGTGAAATAGTCATGTTGAAGATACTCCTTGTTAATTTCCAGTATTTTCTCATCGGAGCAAAAGAGATATGAAATGTCTCCGATTTTTTTGTCGAAATTACCGGCAATTGTTTTTATCCAGGATGTGACGATCTTCTTTTTTATAGGGGGAAGTTTGACTTCTTCCGCGTAATATGAAATAGCCATAGGAATATAAATTAGCTGAAAAACAAATAAGCGATAAAAATTGATGCTATTGCTCCCACCAAATCAGCAAGGAGGGAGACCTGGATTGTGTAGCGGGTATTACGTATCGAAATAGTGCCATAATACAAAGCAACGACATAAAATGTAGTGTCGGTAGATCCTTGGACAATACAAGCGAGACGTCCTACAAATGAATCCGCGCCGTAGGTATTCATCGCGTCAATCATCATTCCCCTGGCACCGCTGCCGCTAAGAGGTTTCATAAGCATCGTCGGAAGAGCCTCTACAAATTGCGTATCCAATCCCACGGAGGCTACGGCAAACCGGATTCCTTCAATGATGAAATCCATCGTTCCAGAGGCGCGGAAAACGCCAATGCCGACCAGTATTGCCACTAAATAGGGGATAATCGTTATAGCGGTCTTAAAACCTTCTTTTGCGCCTTCTATGAATGTGTCGTATACGTTGATTTTTTTGCGTACACCACTAATGATAAAACCACAGATAACGGTAAAGAGGATAATATTTGCCGTCAATGTTGAATATAAAGAAACGTTTTCCTGGCTGATTGATTTGAACAACCCAATCAATCCTCCTATAAATAGAGATATTCCTCCAAAGAAAAATAAGAGGTTTTTTTGAAGGATATTGATTCTTTGTTTGTAGCAAACGGCCAATATAGCGACAATTGTAGAGATAAAAGTAGCGAGCATAATCGGTAGGAATACATCCGATGGATTCGTTGCTCCTAGTTGTGCTCTATACATGAGGATTGTGATAGGAATAATCGTTAATCCGGAAGCGTTGATGCAAAGAAACATTATCATTGCGTTGCTTGCTTTCTCTTTTTCGGGGTTTAGTTCCTGAAGTTGCTGCATGGTTTTAAGTCCCATGGGAGTCGCTGCATTATCCAATCCTAACAAATTGGCGGAAATGTTCATGAAAATGCTTCCGGTTACCGGATGGTTTTTCGGAATTTCTGGGAATAATTTACTGAAAATGGGCGAAGCAATCCTCGCAAATCCTTGTATTAATCCCCCTTTTTCACCGATTTTCATTATACCGAGCCACAGAGTCAGAATCCCTGTTAACCCGATAGATATCTCAAATCCGGATTTGGCGGAATCGAATGAGGCGTTGATTATTTCCGTGAATACCGTTATATCACCTCCTATGATGAATTTACCGGCTGCAACAATGAATGCAATAAGGAAAAATGCAATCCATATATAGTTTAATACCATTTTCTTACTATTTTATACAAAAGTAGTAAATCTTCTTCATATATAAGCTCTATTTGTAATTCTATAAATTCACCAAGATTCACATTTCCAGATATTTGAGTTAAACAATATGCCTTCAGAGAGAAATTTTAGTGGAGCAACTTGAAATGTATGCCGATATAAAGTTGAAAAAGTAATGCATTAATTTACTGTTTTTGATAACTGTCAACCAACAAATACTTGCCATATTAGTTTTTTTAATTTTCCCGTTTTGTTGAGATTTGTTTGATTTTTAAGTTTCGAAAATTGAATATTTCGAGGGAATGTGCGGTTTGTTTTCAAAAATCGCCTGAATTTTGGGGTTAAGACGCTTTGATATCGTATGGATATGCCTGATATTCTGACTGTTAGATTTGTTTTATTATGGATTTATTATATCTTTGTTTTTTGTTAAACTAAAGAAAAAATATGATTTTATGAAAGTATTGATGACTTATGACATGTATCGGGAAGGATTTACCGAATTATTCGAACGCTATGATGTGACAGTGCCGAACAAGCGCGATTTTACGTATGAAGAGGTTTGTGGTATGATTTCATCGTACGACGTCCTTTGTTCGATGTTTAATTTTCCTGTGGACAAAAAATTGATTGATAATGCTCCAAAATTACGTCTTATTGCAAATTATGCAGTTGGGTATAATAATATTGATGTTGCTTATGCATTAGAAAAAGGGGTTGCTGTGGCGAATACACCGGATCCTGTCATTGCGCCTACTGCTAATTTGGCTCTCGGGCTGATGATTGATGCGGCGCGGCGTATAACCGAGTGTGATCGGAAAATTCGTCATTTGAGGAAGAATATGAAAATAAGTGTCCTTGGAAACATGGGAAGCCAAATAACCGGAAAAACATTGGGCATTTTTGGTATGGGGCGTATAGGTAAAGCCCTTTGTAAGCGGGCGAAAGCTTGTGGAATGGATGTTATTTACCACAATCGTAGGCAATTAACTTTGGAGGAAGAAACGAAGCTTAATGTAACATACGTTTCTTTTGATGATTTACTCGCACAATCGGATTTTATATCTGTCAATGCACCCTATTCATCGCAAACGCATCATATTTTCGATGAAAAGGCCTTTAAAGCGATGAAATCGTCAGCAATATTGATTAATACCGCACGCGGTCCATTAATAGATGAGTATGCATTGGTTAATTCGCTAAAAAACAACGTAATACGTGCAGCAGGATTAGATGTTTTCGAATTTAACGATTTTCCCGTTGATGAGCTTTTTGAACTCGAAAATGTAGTACTAACTCCTCATATAGGAACTCAAACGAAAGAATCGCGTTATGAGATGGCGAAGGCTGTATCAGATAATGTGATAGGTTTCATTGAAGGAGATAGGAAAGTATCATTTGTAACAGGCATTTGAAACATTTATGAAATGTATGCTTATTTTTGCATAATGTATTAAATAAATATTAAAAATAGGGTTTAATTGAAATAAATGTTATAATTATAAATATTAGAAAATATATTTAAATATACGGCGTAATTTTCATTAATAATTTAATATGGCAGCCATATTGTTATAAATATTTATTCATCTTCTTTGGTATGTAATTGCAGTACGTCGTTTTATTTGTAAAATACTTATTTGTCTATGAAATATAGTTGGATTAGATTTTAATCTTTATATTTGCAATTGCAGATAATTAAATTCGAAACATAAATATGTTTTCATGAAATTGATAAATGGAAAATAATTTGTGTATTGTTTTATTGATTATAGCTTTTGTTTAAGAACTAGTCTTAAAATTTAAAAGATGTATGGAAAAAATGAAAGAAATTTCGCGTCCTAGCTTTAGACTTGTACGAGATGGAGAGCATTATGATTATCATTCGAATGTTTTGAGTGTGGTTACGCCGGTAATTGCCAAAGAATATAAGATGGAAGAGATTCGTCTTGTTTATGAAAGATTTTTTAAAAGGGAAGATGAAGCTTTTTCACGAAACAGAGGATTTGAAGAAACAAAAGAAATCCAGGTTGCCAATAAAAAGCGGGATGAATTTTTTCTTTTTATTAAAAGGACAATTGAAAATATGAGGTTTCACCCCGACCCAACTATAAAAGCGTATTGGCAACAGCTTTATGAAGGGTTGGATCCCTACAAAAATGCTCACCGGACTTCTTACCTGGAAAATACGGCATTGATTTTTTCTTTTATCGAGGAGATGAAGAAGGAGGAATATAGGGAGACGTTGAAAAATCTTGATTTATTATTGGTTATCGACAAACTTAAGGAAGCGAATAATAAATGTGAACAACTATATAATGAACGGTTGAACGAAAAAGTAAAAAGAAGCAAAGAAGAGAAAATGAGGCTTATACGCCCACAGGTTGATAAAGCTTTTTTTGAATTGATTAAATTTATAAATGCGATTTATCTGGTAAGTTACCAAATTACCAAAGAAGAACAGGTAATAAATGAAATGAGTGCCTTGATTGATAAGATTAATGTATATACGAAAGAGATGCAGCGCACGATTGTGGAAAGGAGGGCGGAAGAGGAATAATGAAAACGATTTTGCTTGATAAAGAGGCATTTTGCATAGAAATTTTAATACATTTGTGTAACGGAGGCTTGTGAGTGTATGAAGCGTATTTTTCTGATAGGTTACATGGGAGCCGGAAAGACTACAGTAGGGAAGGAATTGGCCAGACAAATGGGGCTTTCTTTTGTCGATCTTGATCATTATATAGAAGGGCGTTACCACAAGACTGTTACCGGGCTTTTCGAAGAAAAAGGTGAAGACGCTTTTCGCGGAATAGAACAAAAATTATTGCGGGAAGTTGCCTCGTTTGAAGATGTTATTGTTTCTACGGGTGGAGGCACCCCTTGTTTTTTCGATAATATGTCGTTTATGAACCAGACGGGTACGACTGTTTACCTGACTGTTTCTCCTGAAGAACTGACGAAACGATTGGAACTTGTCAAACACACGCGTCCTATATTAAAAGGACGTTTCGGGGAAGAGCTTAAGACTTTTGTGAAAGAGAATTTAGACAAGCGAGAGCCATGGTATAAACAAGCATCCATAGTCTTTGACGCGGAAGTCATGCTTACTGATAATGACGTGTTGGCCATAACAGGCGCACTAAAAGAAATTTTGACATAATTATTTAATAACAAATTAGTTGAATGGGTTCAGTACATTTGCAAGGGGGCTATATTCCACAGGAATTATTGAAAGAACTTGGAAGGGTAAACAATCGTTTGTTGATAGGAATTCCTCGCGAGAGAAATGAAAAAGAAAGGCGTCTGGCACTTACTCCCGAAGCAGTTGATATGTTGTCCGACGCGGGACATCATGTCTTGATTGAGACGGGCGCCGGTTTGGGGATCAACTATTCAGACAACCACTTTTCGGAAGCCGGCGCCGAAATTGTTTCCACCCCCGAAGAAATTTACCAAGCTGATTTAATAGTAAAAATACTTCCTCCGCTACCTTCCGAAGTAGCGCTAATGAAACCCCGTACAACGCTTTTTTCCTTGCTCGAATTCGGAATTTTCAAACAAGAAGCCTACGAATGGATGATTGATAAGCGAATGAATGCTATGGGGTATGAGTTAATGGTCGACAGCTTGGGACGTTCGCCTGTCTTAAGTGCCATTTCTGAAATAGAAGGGACGGCTGCACTCATGATAGCTTCCGGATTACTGAGTAATACGCAGGGAGGTAAAGGGGTTTTGTTAGGCGGTATTCCGGGAGTCGCGCCAACAGAAGTGATTATCATAGGAGCCGGGACTGCCGGGACTGTTGCTGCCCGTGCTGCTTTGGGGATGGGAGCTACGGTAAAGATTTTTGATAATGATATCAGTAAGTTAAGAATGGTACAAAACATCTTGGGACAAAAAATATTTACCTCGAATTATCATCCGAAAGTGTTGCATAATGCCTTCCGGACAGCCGATGTGATAATCGGGGCAATGAACTTGATAAACGTACGCCGGAAATACCTGATTGCCGAGGATTTGGTTCGCACAATGAAAAAAGGCGCTTTGATTATTGATTTGCGCGTTAACCAGGGAGGATGCTTTGAAACGACCTGCTCCCTTTCCTCTTCCGACCCTGAAATATTTGAACAGTTTGGAGTATTACATTATTGTAAACCCAATATTAGTAATTCGGTTGCCCGTACTACTTCCATGGCGTTTAGCAATATATTTGTTTCTTTGTTACTTATGTTGGGCGATGCGGGTTCTGTCCGGGGAATGATAAAAGAAGAGGAATGTTTCCGTTCAGGCGTGTATATGTATTCAGGTAAACCTGTCAACAGCTATGTTTCGAATCATTTTAATATTTCGTCGAACAATTTGGATATTTATTTGTCGGCATTTTGAGTTTGTATAAATAGACATGTGTAAAGTTTTAGTTAACTTTGCACCAATAGGCTTAATTTAATCAGTATGCTAAAGCTAAAAAAAGTATTATGACAGAACAAACGAAAGTTACAACTTTGGAAAAAGTTGTAGTCCGTTTCTCGGGAGATTCGGGAGACGGTATGCAGTTAACCGGAACGATCTTTTCGAATTTGTCTGCTATTTTAGGAAATGAAATCTCTACTTTTCCTGATTTCCCAGCAGAAATTCGTGCTCCGCAAGGCTCTTTAAGTGGTGTATCTGGCTTTCAGGTTCACCTTGGGTCTCGTAAAATCTTTACACCTGGCGACAGGGCGGATGTATTAGTTGCTATGAATCCCGCGGCATTGAAAGTGAATGTGAGTCACTTGAAGCCGCATGCGATTGTTATTATCGACACAGATTCTTTCCAGAAAAGTGATTTGGATAAGGCGCAATTTACTACGGATGATCCATTCAAAGAATTAGGGTTGGATGTGCAGGTTGTGGCTGCCCCGATTACCAGTATGGTGAAAGACGGATTGGCTGAATTTGGTCTTGATAACAAGTCGGCTGTGCGTTGCAAGAACATGTTTGCATTGGGGTTGGTGTGCTGGTTGTTCGACCGTCCGCTGGAAGAAGCCATGCACATGTTGCAAAACAAATTCTCTAAAAAACCAACAATTGCCAAAGCTAATATTAAAGCGTTGACTGATGGTTATAATTACGGACATAATATTCATGCTTCTGTTTCTACTTACCGGATAGAAAGTAAAAAAGTCGCTCCCGGTTTTTTTATGGATATCAATGGGAACAAAGCTACCTCGTATGGCTTGATAGCTGCTGCTGAAAAAGCGGGATTGAAACTCTTCTTGGGTAGTTATCCTATCACTCCTGCGACAGATATTTTACAAGAACTTTCGGCTCGCAAAGAATTAGGCGTGAAGGCTCTCCAGTTTGAAGACGAGATTGCGGGTATCTGTACGGCTATTGGCGCAAGTTTTGCCGGTTCGCTGGCTGCTACTTCCACGTCTGGCCCAGGCTTGGCCCTAAAGAGCGAAGCGATTGGTTTGGCTGTTATTGCCGAACTTCCACTGGTGGTGATTGATGTACAAAGAGGAGGCCCTTCCACAGGTATGCCTACAAAGAGTGAACAGACAGATTTGATGCAGGCGCTTTATGGTCGCAACGGGGAAAGTCCTGTTGTAGTCATTGCCGCGGCAACCCCTACTGATTGCTTTGACGCTGCTTATTGGGCCGGAAAGCTGGCTGTTGAACATATGACTCCGGTTATTTTGCTTACCGATTCATTTTTGGCAAACGGTTCTTCTGCTTGGAGGCTTCCCGATTTAGATGCGTATCCAGATATAAAACCCTGTTTGTCTACCGGCTATAAAGAAAGCGAACCTTGGAAACCTTATCGTCGTGACCCGGAAACGTTGGTTCGTTACTGGGCTGTCCCAGGTATGGAAGGATTTGCACATCGTATTGGAGGCTTGGAAAAAGATTACGACACAAGCGCTATCTCTACAGAACCCTATAACCACCAGAAGATGGTGGCTACACGCCAGGCCAAGATAGATAAAATTGCCGATTACATTCCGGAATTGGAAGTCCTTGGCGACAAAGATGCTGATTTGCTGATAGTAGGGTGGGGGGGAACCTTCGGTCATCTATGTGAAGCAATGGAAACAATGCAGGAAAACGGAAAGAAAGTGGCGTTGGCTCACTTTAAGTTTATCAGCCCCTTGCCCAAGAATGCGGAAAAGGTACTCACCAAATATAAGAAAGTGGTAGTGGCTGAGCAAAACAACGGGCAATTAGCCAATTACCTGTGCAGTAAAGTGCCTTGCTTTACTCCTTACAAGTTCAACCGTGTGAAAGGTCAACCCTTCATTGTATCAAGATTGGTAGAGGAATTCACTAAATTATTGGAGGCATAAACGATGGAACAAGCAATAAAGTATCAAGCAAAAGATTATAAAAGTGACCAGTATGTGCGCTGGTGTCCGGGTTGCGGAGACCATGCCGTTTTAAATTGCATACATAAAGCGATGGCGGATGAGGGAATCAACCCGAAAGACATTGCTGTTATTTCCGGCATAGGATGTTCTTCCCGCTTGCCTTATTATATGAATTCGTACGGATTCCATACCATTCATGGGCGTGGAGCGGCAATTGCCACAGGTGTAAAGACCGCTAACCCGGCTTTGAATGTTTGGCTGATGACTGGCGATGGAGACTGCCTGGCAATCGGTGGGAATCATTTTATCCATGCGGTGAGGCGGAATGTAGACCTAAATATCGTCCTTTTCAACAACAAGATTTACGGGTTGACGAAAGGGCAATATTCCCCAACTACCGATAAAGGTTTTGTTACCAAAAGTTCTCCTTACGGGACGGTTGAAGAACCGTTTATCCCAGCCGAGCTTGCTTTTGGTTCACGTGGAAACTTCTTTGCCCGGGGGATAGACGTAGATTTGAAGAACACCACGGAAATACTGACCGCTGCTTCCCGCCATAAGGGGGCGTCGGTAATTGAAGTGCTTGTGAATTGTGTGATATTTAATGATGGTATCCATAAGAAAATCACGGATAAAGAATACCGAGCCGACCGTACTGTTTTCCTTCGTCATGGAGAGAAAATGTTGTTCGGTAAAGATAATGAAAAGGGATTGGTGTTGGATGGTTTTAAGCTGAAAACAGTTACTATTGGGCAAGACGGATATACATTGGATGATATCCTTGTACACGATGCTCATACCGAAGACCTCACATTGCACATGATGCTTGGATTGATGGGAGGTGATATGCCGGTGGCATTGGGGATTATCCGTGATGTGGAAGCTCCGTGTTATGACCTTGAAGTAGAAAAGCAAATAGCGGAGGTACAAGCCAAAAAACCCATCCGGAAACTACACGACTTATTGATGAGTGGTGAAGTTTGGGAAGTGAAATAAATAACTGTCCGCTAAAGAATATAAAATGATTACTGTAGAGACAAGGCGTTGCTTTGTCTCTACTTTTTTTATAGGTAAAATAGAGTTCATCCTTCAGGGCAAATGCATCTTGAAAAGCAATAAAATCTTTATTGATGAAAAATTTCCTTAATCAGATGTTGATAATAAGAAAATAATATTACTTTTGCAGCGTGGTTTACAAGGGTTTTATTGTAACGAAGGCAAGTTTAATATATAAATTATTATAAATCAATTATTAATTTAATAAAAAATGGCTAATTTAGATTTAAGCAAGTACGGTATTACGGGAGTAACCGAAATCGTGCATAATCCGTCGTTTGATGTGTTATTCAACGAAGAAACTAAACCAGGTTTAGAAGGTTTTGAAAAAGGTCAGGTAACTGAGCTGGGTGCTGTAAATGTAATGACAGGTGTTTATACCGGTCGTTCTCCTAAGGATAAATTCTTTGTAATGGATGAAACCAGTAAGAATACCGTATGGTGGACTTCTGACGAATATAAGAACGATAATAAGCCTGTTACTAAAGAGGCTTGGGCTGAATTAAAAAAATTAGCTACCAATCAATTATCCGGAAAACGTTTGTTTGTTGTCGATGCTTTCTGCGGCGCCAACGAAAACTCACGTCTTAAATTGCGCTTCGTTATGGAAGTGGCTTGGCAAGCTCACTTTGTAACAAATATGTTCATTCGCCCAACGGCTGAAGAATTGGCTAACTTCGGGGAACCTGATTTCGTTATCATGAATGCTTCCAAAGCAAAAGTTGAAAACTACAAAGAATTAGGCTTGAACTCTGAAACGGCTGTCGTATTCAACTTGACTGAAAAGATTCAGGTTATTTTGAACACCTGGTATGGTGGTGAAATGAAAAAAGGCATGTTCTCTTATATGAACTATCTGTTGCCACTTAATGGTATGGCTTCCATGCACTGCTCTGCCAATACAGATATGAACGGTAAGAATACGGCGATTTTCTTCGGTCTTTCCGGAACAGGTAAGACGACCCTTTCTACAGACCCAAAACGTTTATTAATTGGCGATGACGAGCATGGATGGGACGACGAAGGTGTATTCAACTTCGAAGGAGGTTGCTATGCAAAAGTTATCAACCTGGATAAAGACAGCGAACCGGATATCTACAATGCTATCAGACGCGATGCTTTATTAGAAAACGTTACTGTTGACGCGAATGGAAAAATTGACTTCAGCGATAAGAGCGTGACGGAAAATACACGCGTTTCCTATCCTATCAACCATATTACAAATATCGTTAAACCAGTATCTAAGGCTGGCCCTGCTGAAAAAGTTATCTTCCTTTCTGCCGACGCTTTCGGCGTATTGCCTCCGGTTTCTATCCTGACTCCTGAGCAAACCCAGTATTACTTCCTTTCTGGTTTCACTGCTAAATTGGCAGGTACGGAACGGGGTATCACCGAACCGACTCCTACTTTCTCCGCTTGTTTTGGCGCCGCGTTCCTTTCGTTGCACCCAACAAAATACGGAGAAGAATTAGTGAAGAAGATGAACAAATCGGGTGCTAAGGCTTATCTGGTCAACACAGGTTGGAACGGTAGCGGCAAACGTATTTCCATCAAAGATACCCGTGGAATTATAGATGCTATCCTGGATGGTTCTATCGACAAGGCTCCTACAAAGACGATTCCTTATTTCGATTTCATTGTTCCGACAGAATTGCCGGGTGTGGATACTAAGATTCTTGATCCTCGTGATACTTATGCTGATGCTTCCCAGTGGACGACTAAAGCAGAAGATTTGGCAAACCGCTTTATCAATAACTTCAAGAAATTTACCGGGAATGACCTTGGCAAATCTCTTGTTGCTGCCGGACCAAAATTGTAATAATTCGCTTATTATATGTTTTACAAAGAGACAGGGTCAGCGCCCTGTCTCTTTTTTGTTTGCAATAAAAGATGAAAAAACCTTACGAAATATAAAGTTGTATTAAAGCATATGATTATCTTTAAGCCGTGTATTCATAAATGTGGGAAGTTCAAAAGATATAATATGAAGAAAATTCTGCTGATAGTGAGCACAATACTGCTCTTGTTTTTGTTCTCGTGCACTGAAAATCGTGCCTACCGGATTGAAGGAAAACTAACTAATCTGGAAGACCAGACTATTTATGTGGTATTCGAATCGGAGGATCGTAGTTTGGTTGATACTGTGGTTTGCGAAAAACCAGGGCAGTTCAAGTTGGAACAACTACAGGAAGATTTTAGTCAGGCAACCCTTTTCTTCGAAAACAAAACATCCTGGTTTACGGTTTACCTTGAGCCTGGTGTGAAGATTATTGTTTCCGGTGATGTTCACTATCCGATATTATTGCAGGCAAAAAACGGGAAGTTGAATAATGAACTGTCGGATGTGCGTAAGAAAATGGCTCCCCTCTTAAAAGAACAAGCCGATTTATTTGCTGGTCTCGACCGGAGTAACGGGATGAATTCAATGGGCGGAAACGAATTGGCTTCCCGTTTGCAGAATGTGAATCATCAACTTAGCGAAGATGCTCTGGCTTATATTCGCGCGAACCCCGGCGAACAGGCGTCAGTGGTGTTGATCCAGACTTTTTTCACAGACCCTGACGATACCCGCAAGCTGGACGAGCTATTGATTACCCTCGACCCACAATTGAAAGACTTTTATATCACGAAAGAACTTGAACAATACAGCATAAGAGCTAAGCGAACCGCTTTAGGAGCGGAAGCTCCTAATTTCACTGTAAAAAACATATATGGCGAGACGGTTCGTTTGGAATCATTACATGACAAATACGTGCTGCTTACATTTACGGCGCCGTGGTGTGAGATGTGCCAGACGGATGATTTATATTTGGATGAAATAGACAGCCTCTATTCGAAAGACGACTTGCAACAAATTTTGATTAGTCTGGACGACGATATGGAAGGCGTGCGCCGGTTATTGAAGAATGATAGCATCCAGTGGAACCTCGTAACAGACTCTGCCGGACAGGCCGCCATGTTGATTGACTTGTATAATGTAAGTGCTTTGCCTCGTTGTTTCCTGATTGATGATGAAGGTAAAATTATCTTGAAAACAGAAGACGGGGTGGAGGTGAAGCAAGCGTTAAAGAAAATTATAGATAGCGATTAGGAATTAACACTAAGCACTAAACGATTAAATTCATCAACCATTCTTAACTATGCTAGTAAAATCGTATGCTGCTGCCGTACAAGGTATAACGGCAACAATCATCACAATAGAAGTAAGTTGTAACAAGGGCATCCAATTCTTTCTGGTTGGATTGCCGGATGTAGCTGTGCGCGAAAGCCATGAAAGGATTATTTCGGCATTGCAGGTTAGCGGTTATAAATTCCCTCGTTACCGGATCGTGATAAACATGGCGCCTGCGGATATCCGTAAAGAGGGGTCGTCTTATGATTTGCCGCTTGCAATTGGTATAATGGCGGCGGCCGAGCAGATTGACGCTTCCCTCCTTGATAAGTTTATGATTATGGGAGAACTGTCGCTGGATGGGACATTATTGCCCGTTAAAGGTGTTTTGCCGATAGCTATCAAAGCCCGTGAAGAAGGTTTTAAAGGCTTTATCCTGCCTGAACAAAATGCCCGTGAAGCGGCGGTCGTAAGCGGACTGGATATTTACGGCATGAAAAATATCAAGGAGGTAATAGAGTTTATCGATGGTAAAAGACAGGTAGAACCCACCCAGGTAGATACCCGAGCTGAATTTTACGCTCATCAGGCAACCTTTGATTTTGACTTCTCGGATGTCCGCGGGCAGGAGAATGTGAAACGTGCGTTGGAGGTTGCGGCGGCGGGTTCGCATAATATACTTATGGTTGGCCCTCCGGGGAGTGGTAAATCAATGCTTGCGAAAAGGCTGCCTTCGATACTTCCTCCGCTAACGCTCCATGAATCGCTGGAGACAACTAAGATACATTCGGTGGCAGGAAAGCTGAGTAAAGATGTTTCCCTGATGGCGCAGCGTCCTTTCCGTTCGCCCCACCATACTATCTCCAATGTTGCAATGGTGGGGGGAGGCTCTTTTCCTCAACCGGGGGAGATTAGCCTGGCGCATAATGGCGTTTTGTTCCTTGACGAGTTGCCGGAATTCAACCGGAATGTATTGGAGGTTATGCGGCAACCGTTGGAAGACAGGATGATTACGATTTCGCGTGCGCGTTCTTCCGTTGACTACCCGGCGGGGTTCATGTTGGTGAGTTCCATGAATCCTTGCCCGTGCGGATATTATAATCATCCTGAACGTCCTTGCCTGTGTCCTCCCGGCTCGGTGCAGAAGTACATGAACCGCATTTCCGGGCCGTTATTAGACCGCATTGATATCCAGGTGGAGATAACCCCTGTCCCGTTTGAGAAAATCTCTGAAAGGGGCTTATCGGAGGCCAGCGTGGCTGTTCGCGAACGTGTGGTAAAGGCACGGGCCATTCAGGAGGAGCGGTTCAGGGCGCATGGGGGCATCTACTGCAATTCGCAGATGACTACCAAATTGCTCCATGCTTATGTTGAGCCTGACAAAGAGAGTATGGCTATGCTGAAAACGGCGATGGAACGATTGAACCTTTCTGCCCGCGCCTACGATCGTATTCTGAAAGTTTCCCGTACCATTGCTGATTTGGAGGGAGCCAGGGATGTTTCTTCCGCCCATATAGCCGAAGCGATAAATTATCGTAATTTAGACAGGGAAAGTTGGGGGATGTGAAGAATATAGCATACCTTTACTTCTCTAATCCATTTGTTTAACTTAAAAGAACGGTTATGAAGAAAAATGTATTATTCTCAGCGCTGCTGGTGGCTGTTTTCAGCTTTCCGGCAATGGGTCAGTTGGCCAACACGCTTACAGAGCAGGAAAAGAAAGAAGGTTGGACGCTTTTGTTTGACGGGAAAGATTTTGCGGGTTGGCGTAAATGTAATTCGACTGAAATGGCTGCTAACTGGTCTGTTGACGATAACGCGATGAAAGTTGCCCGTGGTGAAAGAGCCGGCCGGGGACAGGGTGGCGATATCTTGTTTGGGGACAAAAAGTTCAGCAATTTTGAATTGTCTGTTGACTGGAAAATCGAGAGGGAAGGCAATTCGGGTATTTTCTATTACGTGGTTGAATATCCCGACAAGCCTATTTATTATGCTGCTCCCGAAGTGCAGGTGCTGGACAACTGGAATGCCGGGGATAATAAATTGACGAACCATTTGGCAGGTTCCCTGTATGATATACTTCCTGCTTTGCCTCAGAATGCTAAGCCGGCAGGGCAATGGAATACGATTGTTATCCGCGTAAAAGACGGGTATGTGACTCATACGCAGAATGGCGTGGAAGTGGTGGCGTATACTTTGTGGACTCCTGAATGGTATAAACTTGTTGGCGGCAGCAAATTTAAGGATTGGCTCGGCTTTAAGGAAGGTCCTGCGAAGGAAGGGTATATCGGTTTGCAGGATCATGGGTATGATTGCTGGTTCAGGAATATTAAAATCCGCGAGTTGTAATTTTTCCAGTATTTGCTTGTGAATGGTTAGTAATTGATATCCTGTTTTAAGGGTATCAATTACTAACCATTTTTTTATGTTTACGTTTAGTAAAATTTGCTGCCTTAGCGCGGCGTGTTGATGGTCGTAGCTTTCCGTTTTTGTTCCCATATTGGTGAACATAGGACAAAGTTGGGTCGGACAGGTTGTTTTCTGCTTTGTCTTTTACGTTGCGTATTTTCACGGTTGATGGTAGGGTGTTGCCGGTCTGGATATGATTGCCGTGCCTTTTTATCTACGACAAAAGTAGTTATCTTTTTAAAGATGTTGATTATTAATCTGTAATTTTTATATTTGCATGAGATGCGATTAATGGATACGACAGATCAAAAAACACGGTTGGCTGAAAGCAAGAAGAAGCTGAATAATAGAGTTTTCTTATATAGCGGATTACTATTATTGTTGATTGCGTTCGTTATCAGATGGACGGATATGGGAATCCCGTCGTATTATTTCTGGATATTGTTGGGGATAGCAATTGCCTTGAAAGCTGTCTTCCTGCTAACCCTTTTCCAAAGGAGGGATTTTAAACCGGGGCTGTGGTTGTATTTTATACTGGCCGGGATTGTTTTGATACTTGTTTCCTTGCTGTTCAAGCATATTTATCCGATGCCGCTTGTTCGTTTTATCCTTTTTGGGCTGGCTGTTGCATTGAAGGTTTCGGGATTGGTATTGATGTTTGTCCAGCGGAAGGGATAGTCCTCTTTTTTCAGAAACTGTTTTATCAGGGTTTACGTGCCGATGTATCGGCATGCGGTGGATTATTGGCTGGG
>JAIRRS010000006.1 GCA_031255855.1 Tannerellaceae bacterium
TCAAAGATTTTTCCTACTTTTGACTCGGTATGATAGTATATTATGAACATCGAAGTCTTCAGAGAACTCATAAAACATTCGGTAGAGGAAGTAATCAAAAAACTACCTGAAAAGAGACAAGCCGAATACAGGGAACTTTGCAGCGCCACGAACAAAGATTGCCCGAAATAATGAAAACAAAACTATACGACAAGGAGTTAGGAACGATAACTCTGCAGACGAACGTACGGGCAAAAAAATATTCATTGAAAGTAAGCAATGGCGCGATTGTGGCCACAATGCCTCCCGGAGGAAAGATAAAGACCCTGACTGCCTTTATCGAGGAGAACCGGGAAGCATTAATGGAAGCATTACAGAAATATCCGGTT
The DNA here is from genome assembly GCA_031255855.1 of Tannerellaceae bacterium. Taxonomy (GTDB): domain Bacteria; phylum Bacteroidota; class Bacteroidia; order Bacteroidales; family Tannerellaceae; genus DFXE01. The sequence continues at coordinate 369 of JAIRRS010000006.1, forward strand.
AAAAAAGCAATACTCGATGACTCGACCGATATCCAGGCCAACACATTCAAACTGCATATTTTCCGGACAGATAGGGAAAACTTTTACATGACATTAGACAAAGGAATCCTGCATATCGCCTGCCCGAAGGAAACTGCTTTTGAAGAAGAACGGGTACAACAGCTCTTAAAAGCGTTTATAGAGAAGGCGCTCCGACACGAAGCCAAGCGCATCCTCCCCAGCCGTTTGGACGAATTGGCGAAACAGCATCAGTTTTCATATACATCCGTAACGATACGCAATACAAAAAGCCGTTGGGGAAGTTGCAGTTCAAAGGCTCATATCAACCTTTCGCTTTCACTTATGCTTTTACCCGACCCTTTGATTAACTACGTCATTCTGCACGAACTATGCCATACGGTAGAAATGAACCATAGCGAACGATTCTGGCAATTGATGAACAGAGTGACTGATAATAAGGCATTAGCATTAAGAAAAGAGCTGAAAGCCCATCGGATGTTGTAGGATATTGTGTACATTTGCGCTTCAAAACGCACTTTCTAATGGAAAAACAATTCAAAAGAACGCTGATTACTACCGCGCTGCCATATGCAAATGGTCCTGTGCATATTGGTCATTTGGCCGGAGTTTACATACCTGCCGACATTTACGCCCGTTATCTCCGGTTGAAAGGGGAAGAAGTATTAATGATAGGAGGATCCGACGAACACGGCGTGCCTATCACGATACGGGCAAAAAAGGAAGGAGTAACGCCACAGGACATCGTAGACCGTTATCATGATATTATCAAGAAATCGTTCGAGGATTTCGGTATCACATTCGATATCTATTCCCGTACGACTTCGAAAACACATTACGAAACAGCGTCGGAATTTTTCCGCATTTTGTATGACAAAGGCGAATTTATAGAGAAAACATCCGAACAATATTACGACGAAGCGTCCAAACAATTCCTCGCCGACCGCTATATCACCGGTAAATGCCCGCATTGCGGCAACGAGAATGCCTACGGCGACCAATGCGAAGCTTGCGGCACATCCCTAAACCCAACCGACCTGATTCATCCGAAATCTACCATCAGCGGAAGCGTCCCCGTCATGAGGGAAACGAAACACTGGTATCTGCCGCTGGATAAATGGGAACCCTTCCTGCGCCAATGGATATTGGAAGAGCATAAAGAATGGAAATCGAACGTATACGGGCAATGTAAAAGCTGGCTGGATATGGGACTGCAACCTCGCGCCGTTAGCCGTGATTTAGACTGGGGAATCCCTGTGCCGGTGGAAGGAGCGGAAGGGAAAGTGCTGTATGTCTGGTTTGACGCCCCGATTGGTTACATATCCAACACAAAGGAGTTGCGCCCTGATGATTGGGAGACTTGGTGGAAAGACCCGGAAACGAAAATGCTCCATTTTATCGGTAAAGATAATATTGTATTCCATTGCATTGTATTCCCTTCGATGCTGAAAGCCGACGGCACATATAACCTTCCGGAAAATGTCCCGGCCAATGAATTCCTTAACCTGGAAGGAGACAAAATATCCACGTCACGAAATTGGGCGGTTTGGCTGCATGAATACCTGGAAGATATGCCGGGCAAACAAGATGTATTGCGCTATGTACTTACAGCCAATGCCCCGGAAACAAAAGACAATGATTTCACCTGGAAAGACTTCCAGGCCCGTAATAACAACGAATTGGTCGCAATCCTTGGCAATTTCGTCAATCGCGCCATGGTGCTTACATGGAAGTATTTCGACGGAAAAATACCTGTTTTGAGAGAATTGACCGATTACGACCGCGATACATTAAAAGAATTTGCAGACGTAAAAGCAGACGTTGAACGCCTGCTTGACACCTATCATTTCCGCGACGCGCAAAAAGAAGCCATGAACCTTGCCCGTATCGGGAATAAATACCTGGCAGACATGGAACCGTGGAAACTGGCAAAGACAGACATGGAACGCGTTTCCACGATTATGAACATATCCCTTCAAATCACGGCCAACCTTGCCATAGCCTTCGAACCGTTCCTACCTTACAGCATGAAGAAACTGAACGAGATGCTGAACGTCGAACCATTAGGATGGAACCGGTTGGGCGCAACCGATCTGCTTCCGGCCGGACACCCATTGAACAAAGCCGAATTGTTGTTTGAAAAAATAGAAGACGAAACAATCGAAGCACAGGTACAAAAGCTGTTGGATACGAAGAAAGCGAATGAAGCGGCCAAACATACGGCAAAACCTATCCGCGAAACCATTGAATTCGGCGATTTCACCAAATTGGACATCCGGGTCGGTACCGTATTGGAATGTACGAAAGTACCGAAAGCAGACAAATTGCTCCAATTCCTAATTGACGACGGGTTGCAGAAAAGAACCATTATATCAGGCATCGCTTCGTTTTATAAACCGGAAGACTTCATCGGCAAGCAAGTTTGCTTCATTGCCAACCTGGCGCCGCGCAAGTTAAAAGGCGTCGTTTCCGAAGGGATGATCCTTTCGGCCGAAGACGCTGATGGCAAATTGGCGGTTATCATGCCCGAAAAAACAGTCAAGCCGGGAAGTGAGGTGAAATAATTCAATCTATCATGAACAACGGGCAAATGGGCATTCCATACAACGACGCGATTCAAATGGTAGATTTGAAAGCACAATACTACCGTTTGAAACAAGAACTTGACACAGCCATGCAAGAAGTCTTACGGAACGCCCATTTCATCAACGGGCCGCAAGTGAAAGCCTTCGCTTCCCATTTGGCAAACTACATGGATGTCGCCCATGTGATCCCTTGCGCAAATGGGACGGATGCTATCCAGATTGCCTTGATGAGCCTGAACCTACAACCCGGCGACGAAGTGATTGTCCCGGCCTTCAATTATGTGGCGGCCGCCGAAACAGTAGCCATGCTGGGATTAATACCTGTTTTGGTTGATGTAAATGCCGATACATTCAATATAGACATCCACAAGATTGAACAAGCCATCTCCCGGCGTACGAAAGCCATCATCCCGGTTCACCTTTTCGGTCAAGGGTGTGATATGGAGCCGATCATGCGAATTGCGGAAAAGTATAATTTATTCGTAATCGAAGACAATGCCCAGTCCATAGGCGCTTCCTACAAATTTTCATCGGGTAAAACGAAGCGGTTGGGGACTATCGGCCATATAGGCACAACGTCCTTTTTCCCTTCCAAACCCTTAGCCTGTTATGGCGACGGTGGCGCCGTAATGACAACCGATGATTCACTGGCAGAACGCCTCCGCCTAATTGCTAATCACGGACAAGTAAAAAAATACCAACACAAGATTGTTGGTTGCAATTCACGGCTGGATACATTACAAGCGGCCATTTTGGATGTCAAACTCAAACACCTGGACGAGTTTACACAAGCCCGCGTACAGGTGGCAGAACGGTATGACAGCGCCTTTTTTCATTTGAGTGACATTATTACGCCTTACAAACCGCTTTATACGTCACACATTTACCATCAATACACCATCCGGATAAAAAATGGCAAACGCGATGCGTTGCAGGAATGGCTCAAACAAAAGGGAATCCCTTCCATGGTCTATTATCCCGCGCCTTTAGATAAACAGGAAGCATTCAGGATACATGCCCGCAAATCGGGAAATCTTATGATTGCCTCCCAATTATGCAAAACGGTTCTTTCATTCCCCATCCATACCGAAATGAGAGACTATGTGCAAGATTATATCATTGGGCAGGTGACCCAGTTTTTCAACTGACATTAGTGGGTAGAAATATAATAACGAGTCAAATTTTATTAACTATCAATAACGTTCTTTGTATACTACCGGGGAACCTCCAACCGTTTTATTACTAATTCCGGCAATCGACAACTGAAACGATAATCATTCGGAAATGACATTTGAAACCTGATTCATTCTGTCGATATTAGTAAATAATGAAACTTAACTATAACGGTATGAAAATTGCATTGTTATTGAAAAGTACGAAACAGCCCAAAAGCGTAAATGATGTTGAGAAAGCTGTTGTGTTTGATGTTGAAAAAGACAAGGTAGTAGGTGTTGAAAACGAAACACTGCAATCGAAGGATGTGAAGGCGTTGACATCCTGGGCTCTAACCAAAAAGGTGAAGGAGATTTATACTCCTTATGTGGATGAACAGTTTCGTATCTTCTGCCGGGCACTCGGCATAAATGTGAGGGGATACGATGAACTGTCGGACGACAGGCTGTTTCAGACGTTTATTTTGTAACACTTTAAAAAGGAATATTAAAGGAATATTTATTTGAAAGGCGGCTGTCCTGTAGGACAGCCGCCTTTCAAATAAATTCAGTTACTATTATTTACATCCCCGGCAACCGGCACATTGGGCAAGCTCTCCCCTGAAACGTTTTTCCACCAGATTGTGCAGGCGTTCTTTCAGCCTTTCCAAACGTACGTTATCAACCACATCTGCCGTAAAAGCGACACTAAGCATCATCCTTGCTTCCTCTTTGGGGATTCCGCGGCTTTGGAGATAAAACAAGGCATCCTCATCTAACTGCCCGGTAGTCATGCCATGTGAACATTTCACATCGTCGGCATAAATTTCAAGCTGCGGCTTGCTGTACATACGTGCTTCACGGGTAGCCAGCAAATTCCGGTTGGTTTGATAAGCAGTTGTTTTTTGCGCCCCTTCCTTTACCAAGATACGCCCGCTGAAAGCTCCCACCGAACGGTCGTTCAAAACATTCTTGAACAACTCATTGCTGGTACAGTTCGGCACGGCATGTATAATATGGCTGTATGTATCTACCTGTTGTTCCATGTCGAGGATAGACATTCCGCAAAGGGTAGACTCGGCATATTCGCCATTTAATTCGATATAGTAATTGTTGCGGGTCAAACCGTTGTTCAAGGTTATACCATTTACCAGTACATTGCTTGAGGCCTCCTGCTTAACATGAAAAGAAGCAAAACGGGTGGTAGATTCGCTGCTTTCTTCCAAATCATAAAAATCGAACCGGGATTCCTGACCTGCAAATATCTCCACCACTTGTGTTGACAAGAATTTCACATCATCCATACTATGGTCGCAAACCAATAGTTTTGCTTGTGAGCGAGCTCCCATTATCACCAAAATCCGGCGGTTAGCCATCGTATCCACATCACTCCGGAATATATTCACCAACTGTATCGGACGTTCTACCACCACTCCTTCGGGCACATAGATCACAAAGCCGTCTTGTATCAACATGGTATTTAAAGCAATAATTCCATCATGGCTACAGGCGGCAGCCTTTCCATAATAACGTCCGGCAACTTCAGGATATGCTTCGGTAAACGCTTTCAGTCCTCCTGCATATACACCTTCCGGCAATTTCACATGAGGTTCCGCCTTATCATAGAAAGAATCATTCACGATGAAATAAAGAGCAGTACTCAAGTTCGGCACATCACAACAAAAGACATCATACGGGTTTACCGGGATATCAATCCGTTTAAGATTTATCCCATAATCAGGAGCAAAAGCCTGCGCCACATCCGTATATTTATAGTCTTCATGTTCCACTGAAGGGAAGCCCAGGCGTTCGAAATCGTTAAACGCCTCCGTACGTGGCCGGTTCAATATCCCGGAAGAGTGACTCCTTATCAAGTCCTCATATTGAGTAAACAGGTCTATATATTGTTGTTCTGCTTTCATACCTCTTCCTTTAGCCAGTCGTATCCCTTTTCTTCAAGCTCCAATGACAGTTCGGGACCGCCGGTTTTTACGATGCGCCCATTGTATAATACATGTACCACATCCGGTTTGATATAATCCAGCAGACGCTGGTAATGGGTAATCACAATCGTCGCATTTTCCGGGGTACGCAAGGTGTTGACACCGTTTGCCACGACACGTAACGCATCAATATCCAAACCACTGTCTGTTTCGTCCAAAATAGCAAGTTTTGGTTCCAACATAGCCATCTGGAAGATTTCGTTCCGTTTCTTTTCACCTCCGGAGAAGCCTTCATTCACACTACGGCCAGCCAGCTTGCTGTCCATTTCCACAATGTCCCGTTTTTCACGCATCAGCTTTAAGAAATCCGTAGCCGAAATCGGTTCAAGATTCTTGTATTTACGATGCTCGTTCACCGCGGCACGCATAAAATTCACCATACTTACGCCCGGTATCTCGACCGGATATTGGAAACTGAGGAAAATACCTTCCCGGCTTCTGTCTTCAGGGGAAAGTTCCAACAAATCTTTTCCTTCATAAATAACTTCCCCTTCCGTTACTTCAAAAGCAGGATTTCCAACCAATACACTGCTTAAAGTACTTTTCCCGGAACCATTCGGCCCCATGATAGCATGAATTTCCCCTTTATTTATAGAAAGGTTTATTCCTTTCAATATCTCTTTGCCGTTTATATTGGCATGTAAGTTTTTTATTTCTAACACCATGATTATACCATTTGTCTTGTTTGTTCAATAATAAATATGATTCTTCTCCTCATACCGCCTCTCTAAAGAATCGGAAAACAAATCCATTATAAGCGTGAAGACACTCAACACATCGTCTCTGGTAAAGATAAAAGGGAACGTGAACTTGACACCCAGTTGCAGGTTGTGATACATCCCTTTGTCTTTCAGTGTATACGGGGAACCTCCTTCCGGTTTGAGCTCTATCGCCGTTTGAGAATTGAGCGCTATATTAAAGTTGTATTCGGCAACAAAAGCAACAGACGAAAATAGGAACAATTCAAATCCGATACCCGGGACAAACGAAATCCTTGGATTTTTTGTCTGTTGCCACCTGCTGTAATCCATATATTCGAAATTCGTATATTCAATATGGCGGCTCCAGTTTACTTGTCCGGCTCCTGAAAGGTATGGTTGAACAATAATATCCGGGTTTACAAAGTATTTCTTCAAACCCAATTGCAACCCTTCCATCGTGCGCCCGGCATCGCCATAACTTAAGTCTGTACGGAAATAACCTGCCTGTATGTTCCATTTCTCCGGAAGATAGTATTCACCGATCAACCGCAAAGCAGAACTCCCGTTACCAAGAGATAGCCCCGACGGATTACTGGTCAACACCGGTTTTACCCAAGCACCTCCAGTATAATTAAGCGCCCATTTCCTGTCTACATCTTGTGCTTTCATACATGGAATAAACATCATCAGTACAAGGAAACACAAAATATGTTTTCTACATAATATCATCTTACTCATCCAACACTTCCCTCTAATGAAATTGACAATAACTTCTGTGCTTCCACAGCAAATTCCATCGGCAGTTTATTCATTACTTCCTTGGCATAACCATTCACTATCAATCCAACAGCTTCTTCTGTAGAGATTCCCCGTTGATTGCAATAAAACAATTGTTCCTCACTGATTTTACTGGTCGTTGCTTCGTGTTCGATAATGGCCGTCTCGTTTTTCACATCCGCATAAGGGAATGTATGGGCACCACAGGTAGAACTGAGCAACAGACTGTCACACTGGCTATGGTTGCGCGCTCCCTCCGCACGGGCAGCCACTTTCACCAAACCCCGGTAACTATTCTGACTGAATCCGGCCGATATCCCTTTTGACACGATCCGGCTTTTTGTATTCCTTCCGAGATGAATCATTTTCGTTCCCGTATCAGCTTGCTGATGGTTATTGGTAACGGCCACGGAATAAAACTCCCCTACCGAATCGTCCCCGGCCAGGATACAGCTTGGATATTTCCACGTAATTGCTGAACCGGTTTCCACCTGTGTCCAGGATATCTTGCTGCCTCTTCCTTGGCAAAGACCTCTTTTCGTGACGAAATTGTAGATGCCACCTTTGCCTTCCTTATCACCCGGATACCAGTTTTGCACAGTTGAGTATTTCACCTCCGCATTTTCTTTAGCGATAATCTCAACAATAGCCGCATGAAGCTGGTTTTCGTCGCGCATTGGTGCAGTGCATCCTTCCAGATAACTCACATACGAATCGTCGTCGGCAACTATCAATGTCCGTTCGAATTGCCCGGTATTCCGGGCATTTATACGGAAATAAGTACTTAATTCCATCGGGCAACGGACTCCTTTCGGGATATACACAAACGAACCATCTGAAAACACAGCCGAATTCAGAGCTGCAAAATAATTGTCGCGATAGCCTACCACGCTTCCCATATACTTCTGTATCAAATCGGGATGATGTTGAACCGCTTCACTGAAAGAAGAGAAAATAATTCCTTTCTCGGCCAATATATCTTTAAAAGTAGTTTTCACAGAGACACTGTCCATCACAGCGTCAACGGCCATACCGACCAATTGTTTCTGCTCCTGAAGAGGGATTCCTAATTTATCAAATGTGTTGAGTAATTCGGGGTCTACTTCCTCCAGGCTTTTCGGGGTGTCCTTTTTCTTTGGCGCCGCATAATAAATAATATCCTGGTAATCGATAGGTGGGATAGCCAAATGAGGCCAGGCAGGCATTACCATGGTCAACCAATGGCGATATGCTTTCAACCTAAACTCTAGGAGCCATTCCGGCTCATTCTTTTTGGCAGATATGATACGGACAATATCTTCATTTAGTCCTTTGTGGATGGTTTCCGTATCAATGTCAGTAACAAAACCGTATTTGTAATCACCACTTGTTACTTCATTAATTATTTCATTTGAATCTTGCATATGACATTTATATATAAAACCATATTATTCCCCCACAATAAACAGACTGCTGGGGTAAATGGTCGGTAAAATCTGCTTAACAGAATAGTAAAACCGCGATTCCACTTTAGATTCCGCGGAAATCAGAACAGAACCTTTGTCAACTATTTCCAACAAATTTAAAAGCAAACTGGTGAAAAGTATCATTACTAAAATACCAAAAACGCCTCCCGCAATATGATTTAATATGCTTAAAGGGGTTAGTCCTATAACCCGGTGAACAATCTCGCCTGCTAACAGCACAATGCCTATGATTAAAAGAAAACCAAATATATAACTAAGGATCGTAACACCCTGCTCGGGTAATCCCCAAGAGATAATATGACTATGCAACCATACAGCCGTCTTGCCACAAAAGAAAATGGCAACCACAAGGGCTATAAGCGAAACAACCTGTTTGACGACTCCATCAAACAGGCCTTTCATTAAACCTATTGCTGCCAGACATAGTAACGTAATGTCTAACCAGTTCATTTCCATATTTTACAATGTTTTTTTAACTTCTATCTCTTCATAGGCTTCTACCATGTCACCTATTTTGATATCATTATATCCGTTGATATTCAAACCGCACTCGTATCCGAAGGAAACTTCTTTCACGTCTTCTTTGAAGCGTTTCAAAGAACCTAATTCCCCGGAATAAATAACAATACCGTCACGAATCAAATGTATTTTATTGCTTCGTTTAATCTTACCTTCCTTGACCATACATCCGGCAACCGTACCTACCTTCGTAATCTTGAATACTTCACGTACTTCTACCAAAGCAGTCATTTCTTCTTTTACTTCAGGAGCAAGCATACCTTCCATCGCACTCTTCACTTCCTCTATCGCGTCATAAATAATAGAATACTGACGGATTTCAACGCCTTCTTTACCGGCTAACCGGCGGGCAGCCTGAGAAGGCCGTACTTGGAAACCAATGATAACCGCATCCGAAGCCGCAGCCAACACAACATCTGATTCGGAAACCTGTCCTACCGCCTTATGGATTACATTTACCTGGATTTGTTCCGTAGAAAGACGGATTAAAGAGTCCGACAATGCCTCAACTGAACCATCTACGTCGCCTTTCACAATCACATTCAACTGTTGGAAATGACCAATGGCGATACGGCGGCCAATATCGTCTAACGTCAACATCTTCTGGGTACGCAATCCCAATTCACGTTGCAACTGTTCACGACGGCCGGCAATTTCACGAGCTTCCTGATCTGTTTCCAATACATTAAATGTATCGCCTGCCTGCGGAGCGCCATTCAGTCCTAAAATCAATACCGGCTCGGCAGGTCCTGCCTCATCCTTTCGTTGGTTGCGTTCATTGAACATCGCCTTTATGCGGCCAAAATGAGTCCCGGCAAGCACAATGTCGCCCGTTTTCAAGGTTCCGTTTTCAACAAGAATCGTAGCTACATATCCCCGTCCTTTATCCAAGGATGATTCAATGATGGAACCGGTAGCCCTTATCTGCGGATTAGCTTTCAAATCAAGCATGTCTGCTTCAAGTAAAACCTTTTCCAGCAATTCTTCTACACCAATACCTTTTTTGGCCGAAATCTCTTGGCTTTGGTATTTACCTCCCCAGTCTTCTACCAGATAATTCATATTGGCAAGTTCTTCTTTTATTTTTTCAGGATTGGCTCCCGGCTTGTCTATCTTATTAATGGCAAACACAATAGGCACACCCGCAGCAGAAGCATGGTTTATCGCTTCCACCGTCTGCGGCATCACATTGTCGTCAGCCGCCACAATAATAATAGCGATATCCGTCACTTTAGCACCACGTGCACGCATAGCCGTAAACGCCTCGTGACCCGGTGTATCCAAGAATGTAATCCGGCGACCGCTAGGCAACTTCACATTATACGCCCCGATATGTTGCGTAATGCCTCCGGCCTCCCCGGCAATTACATTGGCATTACGGATATTATCAAGCAGGGATGTTTTACCATGGTCTACGTGGCCCATAACTGTAACAATAGGAGGACGGGTAACCCAATCTTCCTCATTGTCTTCTTCGTCAGTTTTAATTGCTTCAACCACTTCCGCGCTTACGTATTCCGTTTTGAAACCAAACTCCTCTGCCACAATATTGATTGTTTCAGCATCCAGACGTTGGTTGATTGAGACCATGATACCAATGCTCATACAGGTTGCAATTACCTGTGTTACCGGAATATTCATCATATTAGCCAAATCGTTTGCCGTAACAAATTCCGTCAGCTTCAATACTTTGCTGTCTTGTTCTTCTTGTGCCATCAGTTCATGCTCACGCTGCAATGCGGCATCACGTTTGTCTCGGCGGTATTTGGCACCCTTGCTGCTCTTGTTCCCTTTATTGGTCAGGCGGGCAAGTGTTTCCTTTATTTGTTTTTGAACATCCACTTCGCTCACTTCCGCCTTTACAGGTTTACGTAACTTGCTTTTACGGTCGTCATTCCGATGCGCACGGGTATAATTCGTACCAGGCGTATTATTGATGTCTACACGGTCTTTCTTGATACGTTTCCGTTTTTTCTTTCCGTCTTTATCTGCTTCACCTTCAGGCTTGGCTGTTGCGGCCGGTTTTGTTCCACCATCTTTGTGGGCTCCCTTAAAAGGTTGAGCACCTGTTTGGGACTTGTTGGCATTCAACTTTTCTCGTTTTTCATCCCGTTCTTTCTTCCGTTCCTCTTTTGTTTTCTTTTTCGGACGGGTAGACTGGTTTATTGCAGAAAGGTCTATCTTACCAGTTACTTTTATATTCGACTTGATTTTAGGGGTATTCAGACGGAAAGGGGTATTGCTGGACTCTTCTTCTTCCGGTTCCACATCTGTATCTTCATTTACTTCATAATCTTCCACTGTCACTTCTACGGCAGTCTGAGGATGGTCTTCTTTTTTCTCTTTCACTATTTCTTCTTTTACTTCTTCCGGAATTTCTTTTTCAATGACAACCGGCTCTTCCCTTTTTTCTTCTACAGGAACAGGTATTTCTTCCGCTTCTTTTTCCGTTTCCTCAACTACCAACTGTTCCTTTTCCATGGGCGGTTTCACTACCACCTTTTTAGGTTTTTCCAGTTCTATCTTACCCTTGGTTACAAGTTTAGGAATAAATTCTTCCGGAACCTCGGTTTTAATCTCTTCCGGTTCTATATTTCTTTCTTTTTCTTGCTTAATTTCTTGCTTTGGCAAAACGATTTCTTTCGCCACGGGTTTCGAAAATAAACGTTCCCGTTCTTGTGGTGACAACTCTTTACCAAATTCCTTTACGAGCAAAGCAAATTGTTCGTCGTTAATCCTCGTATTGGGGTTACTCTCTACCGTATGGCCGCTTTTTTGAAGAAAATCCACAACCGTGGAAAGTCCCACATTCAAGTTCCTTATTACTTCTTTTAATTTTATAGGCATATCTAACTTTGTCGTAATACTTTTTTAGTCATTCTTCTCATCTTCATCTTCGAATTCGGCAGATAATATCGCCAACACCTCATCTACTGTCTGTTCCTCAAGGTCTGCCCGTTCGATAATTTCCTCACGGCTCAGGGCCAACACATTCTTAGCGGTATAGCAACCTATATTCTTTAATGCGTCGATCACCCAGCTATCGATTTCGTCAGAGAATTCATCCAGATAGATATCCTCTTCATCGGCTCCGTCAATATCGCGGAATACATCTATGGCGTATTCCGTCAGCATACAGGCCAGTTTGATGTTCAATCCTCCCTTACCGATTGCCAACGAAACCTCTTCAGGACGAAGATACACTTCCGCTTTATGCTCTTCTTCGTTCACCCGTATAGAAGAAATCTTCGCCGGACTTAATGAACGCTGTATAAATAATGCCACATTTGTCGTATAATTAATGACGTCAATATTTTCATTCCTCAACTCACGTACAATGCCATGTATACGGGAACCTTTCATCCCCACGCAGGCTCCCACAGGATCAATCCTGTCGTCGTATGATTCAACAGCCACTTTTGCCCGCTCACCCGGAATACGCGCGATTGCCTTGATCGTAATCAGCCCGTCATGGATTTCGGGAACTTCCAATTCAAACAATCGTTGCAAGAATACTTTATCCGTACGCGAAAGGATAATTTTCGGATTGTTGTTTATGTTGTCTACCCGTTGGATGATTGCCCTTACTGTTTCGCCCTTACGATAGAAGTCTGTCGGGATTTGCTCCGATTTCGGAAGTAATAATTCATTACCCTCGTCGTCCAACAGCAATATCTCCTTCTTCCAAACCTGGTAAACGTCGGCGGCAATTATATGGCCGACTTTTTCTTTATATTTCGTATATAAACTGTCTTTTTGCAGTTCAAGTATTTTCGATGCCAATGTCTGCCGAAGATTCAGGATCGCACGCCGACCGAATTTGGCAAAATGCACCTCGTCCGTGATTTCTTCGCCAATTTCACTATCCGGGTCTATTTTACGGGCCTCTGTTAATGTAACCTGCAAATTCGTATCTTCCAATTCATCATCAGCCACAGCCACACGGTTCCTCCAGATTTCGAAATCGCCTTTTTCAGGATTGATAATCACGTCATAGTTCTCATCTGTACCAAACATCTTAGCGATAACGTTGCGGAATGATTCTTCCAAAACGCTTATCATCGTTTCTTTATCTATATTTTTCAATTCCTTGAACTCCGCAAGGGTGTCGATCATACTGACAACTTCCTCTTTCTTGGCCATATTTTTCTCTTTCTTACTTGAATCTTATTAAGTACTTTGTATATTTTATCTCATCGTATGTATACGATTGATCTTCTTCCACGGTCACTTTCCGTTTCGCTCCTTCAGGCTTTACCTGTTTCTCTATAGTAACCGTAAAACTTTTTTCATCGGCGGCTTTCAAAATTCCTGTGAGTTTCACTCCGCTTTTCAACAACACTTCCACTTCATTCCCAATATTCTTGCGATATTGCCGAAGCACCTTGAACGGCGACGTAATCCCGGCAGAGCCTACTTCCAATTCAAAATCTTCCGACTCTCTGTCGAATTGGGACTCGATATAACGACTCAGCTCCACACAATCGTCAATCCCCACAGCATTATCATTGTCAATCTCCACAATGATAAGGTTCCCGGGCTTTACATTCACATCTACCAAGTAATTATCCGACAAAGCCAGTTTGTCTTCAACAAGCCGGACTATTTTCTCCCGTTCAATCATACACAAATTTATTTAGAACAAAAGGAGGGGACTCCCCGCCCCCTCCTCATCGTCTCTTAATCGGCTGCAAATATACAAATAATCAATCATATTACAAAACAATCTGATTCCTATTTATTTCCAAATAAATAAAAATAGACACTATTTTGTTCATCGCGTCTTCATCTGCGGATAAGTGATGAATACCACTTGTTCTGCTTCCCCATTCAGGGCAACGTCTTGTATGGCATAGGGACTTACGGTTACTTCGCCGTTTACCAATTCGGGAAGGTTGTAGGAATAGAGGAAGTAATCATACATGTCGGGGTTCTCCTGTGGCAACATGAATGGTTTGGAAGGATTTCCCTGTTCGTCAATATGGGCAATGTAGGGCAAAGTATACACACCGTTATCCCGGCGGCTGCTCACCACGGTCCAACGGCTATTTGTACTCCATGAATGATAACTTTCCGTATCGTCGCTGTTAACAACCGACATATCTATTTGCTGATTGCTTTTCAGGTCTATCATCCGTATCTCGGCATCTTTATGCCAGATAGGAAACTGCCCGTAAGCCGTTTCGGTATACATAAGGAAGCGCCCGTCGGGAGATATGCGCGGGAAAGAGGCGCTGTGAATGTCGCCACAAACCACCGTATCAACCAGAGAACCAATCCGCCCCTTATCCACGTCAAACGCTACGCGGCAAATGGCATACCGGATACTATCATAACTCGCGGGCATTGCCAGAGCCGGAGCCACACAATAATAAAGCCATTCGCCGCCGGGCGAAAACGAAGGAAATGTTTCGTAAGCGTCTTTCGTGATAACAGAAGCGGCAGACAAGATAGCCTTCTTTTCCACATCGTAGACTACAACATCCGACTCAAGGTCGAACACTTCCATCTTCTTTCCCTTTACCGCATGGAAAAACTGCTTAATATCATTCACAGATGTAGCGATATACTTCCCGGAAGGATGCCAGTAAGGATACGTCAGGTTACTGATTGTCTGGTCTGTTTTTGTACTCAATTTTTGCACATTGCCGTCAGATACAATATACGTCCCTCCGTTAGCCGCACGCATATGAAACATCATCCGGCCTGGATCCCCGCCACAAAAGGCATGGCAATTCATGCAGTTATAACCCACCATATCATTCTTTATAACAGGTTTTTCTTCAAAAGATTCCAAATCGCGCTGGTAAATACCGACGATATGCCATTTTTCATAGCCGGGCTCTATCAACCGATAAACCAGGTGAGAGTCAATCGAATCGCGGCTCACATACATCTTAAATGGCTGCCAGGCATTCCAACCACTCCCTGTCGATTGAGTGAAAACGTTTACCGAAATAGATTTCCCCACATTCCCGGCAAGCAGCTTTTTCCATGCCTTGGGCCTGATACGAATACTGTTTCCGCCCGCATACTCAAGCACATCCCCATTCTCCCCTTCCAGGGAAATATAACATCTCCGCATATCTTCCTCTTCCACTCTAAAGTTTAGCGGAGCAATATTTACCGGAATAGTCACTTCCCTGTAATCAGGGAAAATAACCGGCCGTTCGCCAACCAACACGGCATCAACCGGTTTCCGGCTACAACCCGAAAGCCCAAAAGACAACACTCCCAGACTAATCGCTACCATCACAAAAACAGTGTTGCAAACAACACCTCTCTTCCTTTCATTCTTCATCGGTTCGGCCTTTTAGGAGGTTGTACAAATTGTGCATAATAGTAATACGTATCGCCATACTGCTTGGCAAGCAAAGCAGGAGACAGCGTCCGGTGTTGCGACAAATAACCCTGAAACCGCTGATACACCTCAGGATCGATTCCAAAAGACGCGAACGCCTCCGGATTCTTTTCCATAGCCGCATAGAAAATACAAATAGCCTCCTGATAAAGAACAGGAAATCGCTCACCCCGTTCTTTCATCTGGTTCATATAATACATAAAAGCTCCTAAATCTTTATATATAAGTAAATAACCCATTCCATATTCAAACGCGCGCCTATTATCGGGATGATCGTCAATCAAAAAGGCAAGCGCGCTGGGAAGCGCAATAGTAACATCATGCGCATTATCAGTCACAGGACTGTATCTCCGCTTCTCCACAATCCAATCCGCACCGGCCGCCTTCTCAGGATTAAAAAATGCCCGCTGTTCCTTTGCCCAGGAACGGTAAAAAAGTGTCTTCTCTAAAATCTTGATATATTTCCCGGCCGCTTCATATTCTTCATTCACCAGGCAAGCCTCTACCAAACGTTTCATCAGCCGAGGTTGCACACATCGCTCGGAACTTAGCACGCCAACAAACGCGAAACGCTGAGCTGCATTAATATGATTAACCAGCCACGACACCTCCGAAGCCTCAATCAGTCCCAGGCGTGTCTTAGGATCATGTGGGATAAACCCCTCCTCCCCCACCTGCGGATAACGCATCAACGCCTCATTCAATCGCCCTTCGTGCCCATACGCCAGATTAACATACACCAGTGCGTCCTTATCCCTCGCCGGATGCTCTCCGGCATGCCTCACAATCCGGTCCCATTGCTGCTGCCTCGCATACCAATCATACCGGTAAGCCTGCTCCAACGGATGCCGTTTGTAAACAATAAATCCCCCCATAACAATAAGCAAAAGAAGCAACAAAACAACAAAATCCACTCCCTCCTTCTTAAACAAACGCCCTCGCTTCCGGAGAGCATAAGCCGCCAAAGCCATCAAGGGAAACGAACACCAGATATACCAAAACGAAGCCGGCAAAGGATATTCCGGATGATACAAATGCTTACTGAAAAAAGCCTCGCGTACCGGTATCACATAAATAGTCCGCATCGCTATCACCGGCAAAACAACCGCCCACGTGAGCATACCCGCAACAACCCCAAAACGCCTCCCGGATCTACCCACGCAAAACTCATACACCCCAATCAACACAGCAGCCAGCAAATGCGCCGGGGCAGCCACCAGATAAACAACCAAAACAATCAAAACACCCACCACACAACGCGGCGCCCAACGCCCGCAATACGAATAAACCACAGCAGAAAGCACTCCAAAAAAAACCGCTAGCACAGACGCCACTGACTCAACAGGATACAACCAAAAAAGAAAAACCGGCAACACCGCCACCACCACGGGAACCTGAATCCCGCACCGCCGCAAAAACAACCCAAACAATCCCCCAATGCCACTCAAAAAGAGAGCCAGGAAAACCGCCGCAAAAAACGGAAAACAAAAAAACTGGGTAACAAAAGAAGTTATATACTCAGTAACACCCCCCGGTTGCCGCAACAACCCGATAAAATAATCACCCGTCAACAAAAACAAACTATACTGCTCCATAAACCGGTACCAATACCGATAATTAAGCTCGAAAAAAAGAAAGCAGCCAACTGCGAAAAAAAGCAACAACCACCCGTTGCCAGTTAACAAACGCCTGATGAACATAATAAAAAAATCTTTCCCGCAAAAATAAACAAATTACCTGGTCATCAGCAACAACCCCTCTATAATTTCAGCATCATAACCCAATTCTCCAGCTTTCAGAAAATCCTTCCTGGCAGGTTCACGCTCATAAAGAGCCAATTTCACCTTCCCCCTCAACACATACATCCCCGCATCCGGCTCAGTCTCCGCAAACACCCGGCTAATATCCGCCATCGCGCGCGCATTCTTCCCCATCCTAAAATAAAGATCAGCCCTCCCCTCATACAAAGTCCAATCACGCGGAAGCCTATCAATCAAATAATTATAAATACGCTCACTCATATCATAATTCCCCCGCGCCTTCTCCAGCAGAGCATGCCCAAGGCGCCCGCGAACCGACTCAGCATCCAACTCCAGCAACCTCTCAAAATCAGCCTCGGCACGCATAAAATCCCCCATCCGCAAATAAAGAATCCCCCGGCTATAAAAAGCCTCCTTATCAAGAGGACTATTCGCCAGCAAAAGCGAATAATCAGCAATCGCCTTCTCCGTTTCTCCCATCTCGGCATACAACGAAGCACGATTATCCAAAACAACCACATCATCCGGCCGGCGCCCCAGCGCAGCAGTATACGAAACAACTGCCTCCTCCAACTTACCCTGCCGTCGCTGAACCGTCCCAAGATTCGTCAACAAAGCATAATTATTCGGGTTACCAGGCTCCAATCGCATCGCCCCGCAAAGACACTCCTCTGCGGCAAGTAACTCCCCCCGCTCCAAAAACTCATAACTCTTCACAATATACCCCTCATATGTCTGGCTCCACGCCACGCCAGCCCCACACAACAGGAACACAAACACAAGTCCCTCAAACATTCCATATCCAAACCGTCCAAACATAAAGCAAAACTACAAATAGTTAACATCCGTTCCACACCCATTGACAATTATTTATACCCCCCTAACGATTATTAGGAACTCCCCGCCCAACACACACCCCGCCCCGCAGACGTCCAAAAAAAACAATCCTTAAGTATAAATAATTAATTATTCCTACCTTTACACCCAATTAAAAAATAAATTTGATTTATGGAAACAGTACTAAGCGGCATCAGGCCAACCGGCAATCTGCATCTGGGAAACTACTTCGGCGCAGTCCAAGCATTTGTCAAACTACAACATGAATACAACTGCCTCTTCTTCATTGCCGACTGGCACTCGCTCACCACACATCCAAAACCAGACAACATCCGCAACAGCGCGAAAATAATCTTGTCCGAATACCTCGCCTGCGGCATCGACCCGGAAAAAGCAACCATCTACATACAAAGCGACGTACGGGAAGTAGCAGAACTATACCTATACCTGAACATGAATGCCTACCTGGGCGAACTCGAACGAGTCACCTCCTTCAAAGACAAAGTCCGCACACAACCCGACAACGTCAATGCAGGACTCCTCACCTACCCCTCCCTGATGGCAGCCGACATCATCATCCACAAAGCCCACAAAGTACCCGTAGGAAAAGACCAGGAACAAAACATGGAAATGGCAAGAAAGTTCGCCCGCCGCTTCAACACAATCTACGGCGTAGAATACTTCACCGAACCACAATCCTTCCACCTGGCAGGCAAAGCAATGAAAGTACCCGGACTCGACGGCAGCGGCAAAATGGGTAAAAGCGAAGGCAATGCCATCTACCTGATCGACGACGAAAAAACAATAAAAAAGAAAGTAATGAAAGCCGTTACCGACTCAGGACCCACCGAACCCAACAGCGAAAAACCGGAAGCAATCGCCAATCTCTTCACACTACTCGAAATCGTCTCCGCAGAAGACACATACAACTACTTCAACGAAAAATACAACCAATGTCAAATCCGCTACGGCGACCTAAAAAAACAACTCGCGGAAGACATTAACACCTTCTGCGCCCCCATCCGCGAACGCATCATTGAATTATCCTCCGACGACAACTACATAAAGAAAGTAGCTGAGCTAGGAGCTGGAAAAGCACGCGAAAGCGCCTCAAAAACGCTCAGGGAAGTCCGCGAAATCATCGGCTTCAAACCTTGAAATAAAAACCGGCAACCCTCACGGGATACGCCCGGAAACAAGCCAGCCGCCAACTGCTTGCCCGTAGTTCACATACAACAACGTCCAAACAAAAAAACGGGCAAAGCAACCGGCCAGCAACAGAAAGATAGTAAGTTTGGGTTTCACCCTGTAGAAACCCAAACCAATAAGCCCGGCTATCCCCACCACCGGAATCCAGGTAAAAAGGGCAATCCAAACACCATACCGGTCAACCTTCACCTTCTGTTCGGCCAGCCTTTCGCGCTTCACATGAAACCAACGTTCAAGCCACTCCCACTTCCCCAGCCATCCCAGCCAGTAAGTAGTTGTCAAACCAAACCAATTACCGGCAGTAGACGCCAGCAAACAAATCCAAGGATTACTGTCCCCCAACGCAAAAACCCCAAGCAGCAAAACATCAGAACTTAAAGGCAAAACCGTTCCTGCCAGAAATGCCCCTATAAATAATCCCCAATATCCCAAATTAATCAACCACTGCATATAACGTCCAATCCTTCTTATCGTATTGAAAGAACAAAAGTATGAAAAAACAGCAACAATCGCGCCGCCAGCAGCAGGTTTGCCTGAGCAGCCAACAAACACGTAGCGGCAACGTGATTACACGCTGCCGCTACCCCAAATAAATAAAAAATAAATATAACACAATGAAAAAGTTTACAAAGCAATGGGCATACCGTTGTAGAAATCAAGGATTTTCACACGGAATATAAAATCGTATTTAGATCGTGCCTGCTCCGAAAGGCTCAGGGCATATTTTGTTTTCGATTCGTTGTATTCAAACACTGTACTTTTTCCGGCGGCATACCGTTCTTCTGCGTAATTAAACGCTTCCTTGCTTGCCAATACCGACTTTTCGGATGAAACATACTTTTCCTGTGCCGCCACGGCATTGAAATAGGCCTGCTGGATTTCTTTATACAGCGCCTTTTTGGCATTCTCTATCATCAACTCCCGGTTCACGATGTTGACCCGCGAAGAGCGGACATTGTTGCGCACCTGGAAACGGTTGAAAACAGGTATCGAAAGGCTAAAGCCTATCATCTGCTGGGAATTGTCGCTGAACTGGTCGGAAAAGGCCCGGTTTGTTTGTCCGGGAGCCAAGCCCGAATAATAGTGGTAATAACCGGTGTTGTATCCGGCGTTCAGATTGAGTTTAGGGTAATAATCGGCCTGCGCTACTTTCAGCATTTTCTTCTGGCTTTCGAGCAAGTATTCCTGCTGTTTAACTTGTGGCTTGAAAGCAACGGCATTGTCGAAAATATTATCAGGCGGCAGGATACTTCCCATGTATTTGCCCACTACATCATCCAGGTAAGGCGTTTCGATGTCGAAGCCTGCCTCCCGTTCGAGTTCAAGGCTTTGCTTAAGGTCGAGCAATGCCAGGCCTACATTGTTGCGGGCTTCAACCAGCGCCACTTCGTCTTTTGCCAATTGCGCCCTGATATCATAGAGTTGCGAAAGGGGGACTTTCCCTGCATCAACCAGCGCTTGCGTACGCGATACCTGTTCGGTAGTAAGTTCTACCTGCAACTCGGCAATCGTCAATATCTCTTTGTTGTACAACACCTGGATATAGTACGACGCGACGTTGATGGCCAAATCTTCTTCCGCTTTTTCAAGCGCGGCAGTGGCCGCCTGCAAATCAAGTTTCTTAGCCGCGATATCATTGGGGATTTTCAATCCTTCGAACACCGGCATCTGTATCTGTGCGCCAAAAGAGGTGTTCGCCCCGTTGCGGCTGCTTATCGTACCATCCGCGCTTTGCACCCGCCCGAAACTGAAGTTTTGTCCCATCGAAGCATTCAGGCTTGGAAGCCAACTGTTCTTGCTGGTATTGGCGGCAATTGCGCTTAATTCCTTTTGCTGCTCTTGTTGCTTCAAATTAATATTATGCTCAATGGCATAGTGGATACATTTTTCTAATGTCCACTGATTGGTTTGAGACTTCAGGGAGGGAAAGGGAAACAGGAAAACAAACAGGAAAATAAACGCCAGGCGCTCTGTTTTTCCTCGTTGGAGGCATTTTGTATTCGCGTATTTTGTCATATGTGTCTTCATCTTCAACTTTCACTGTTTTTACTTCTTGTTTGCATCAACAACGGCGCCGCGTATCTTATCGTTCGTTGTTAATCCTTCCTGTATTTCAATTTTAATGCCGTCAGACAGCCCGGTCTTTATGGGATGTTTCTCAAATACCTGTTCGGGCTTTTCCTGTTTAACAAGTTGTACGAAAGCCGAATCGCCAATGAACTCCACGGCGCTTTCGGGGATCGTCAATACATCTTCCGCCCGTTTCAACACGATTCCGGCATTCGCGCTGTAGCCGGCGCGGATAAAAGCGTCTTCCGGGATGGTGACCGCCGCTTTGATCTCGAATTGAATAGCGCCGTTCTTTTCTACTCCTTTGGGAGAGACGTATTCCAGCATCGCGTCGAACACCCGGCTTTCCATGGCTCCGATCGTTAGTTTGATCGGCATCCCTTCATGAATGCGCCCGATCTCCGTTTCGTCTACATTTCCCCGGAAAATCAGGTCGTTCATATTGGCCACGGAAGCAATCGTCGTACCATCGTTGAAGTTGTTCGACTGGATAACCGAATTTCCCACTTTTACAGGAACATCCAATATCATACCTGTAATCGTGCTGCGGATTTGTGTCGTACTGGCGACTTTGGAATTTTGGGCGATGCCGTCGCGGATAATTTCCAACGCGCTTTGTGCATTCGTGCGCTCTTCTTTTGCTTTCAGGTAATTCGCCTGCGAAATATCAAAATCTTCCTGGGCAATGACCCCTTGTTTGAAAAGGGTTTCATCGCGCCTGAATATCTCTTCCACCTGCTTCAGGGATATATCCGCTATGTTTACACGCGATTCGGCGCTGTTGAGCTGCACCATTTCGGGTATCACCTTTACGCGGGCGATGATCTCGCCTTCCTTTACCATTTGCCCCGCTTCTTTCAACAGTTCGGAAATAATGCCGGAAATCTGCGGCTTGATCATCACTTCAAACCGGGGTTCTACGTTGCCGGTCGCTACGGTTTTTGTTTCAACCGTGCCCGATTCGGGCGTTATGATTTCATATACGGTTATCACCGGTTGGGCTTTTTTCCATAGGAAATAAAACGTTCCGAGCACTGCGCCTCCTACCAATACTAACAAAATCACACGCAGGATTTTTTTCCAAAGACGATTCTTCATAATTCTATTCTTGCTATTTTATTTATTATTCTTCACGGATTGCATCTATCGCTTTAATCTGCATCGCCCGCCAGGCAGGGATCAATCCTGCAAGCAGGCCGCTGAACAGCAGCACAACGGTTGCGGCGACGGCTGTCTGAATATGTACTTCCGGATTCCCAAAAAACGTAGTATTGTCGCCCGACGAGGCGTTTGCCGCAAGCAGTTTACTCACAACGTCGAGCAGAAACACTCCCAGACTCAATCCGATCAGCCCCGCCAAAGACGTCAGCACAAGGCTCTCGCTTATTACCTGCGAGATGATATTGAACGGTTTGGCGCCCAAAGCGCGGCGGACGCCTATTTCTTTTGTCCGCTCCTTTACGGTCACCATCATAATATTGCTTACGCCGATCACGCCCGCCAGTAAAGTGCCCATTCCAACGAGCCATACCAAGATATTGATCCCTACGAACAACATATTGAAGGTGGCAAATTCCGCCGCCAGGTTCGCAATGCCCACTGCCTGCGGATCGCTCGGCGCAATTTCGTTCTGCGCTTTTAATATCGCACTCACTTCCTTTATTACTTCCTGAATCGGGTAACCGGGCTTTATACTCATGCAAAGAATATGCAGGATATCTCCCTGGTTGAGCGTTTGCTGCATGGTGCTGAAGGGAAGAAATACCGACTCTTCCGAACGCCCGCCGATATTGATACTCGACGACCTTGGCCTGACTACGCCTACCACCTGATAGTACAGCCCGTTTACGCGGATATACTTACCGGTCGGATCCTGATTGCGGAAGAGGGTTTCATTCACTTGCTTGCCAATCATGCAAACTTTCCGTTTTTCCTGTATATCGATGTCATTGAGCATCCTGCCGTAAAGAAGCTCTTGCGTTTCGATATGAAAGTATGCCGGCAACATTCCCCTTACATTATAGCTGCCGGTCAACTGCCCATATACAACATTCTTTTCGCCGCTTCCCCCGAAGATAATCGGGGAAATATCTTCTACGGCATCCACATTCCGTACGATGTTTTCTACGTCGCGGTTGCGCATGTTCCACTGCCGGCCCTTGTTGAAACCTTTGTAAGGCTCGCTTGTCTGGTCGGAAAAGAAGATCAGTGAATTGGTGGCGAACCCTTCGAAGTTGCTAAAGATGCCATTTTTCAAGCCTGCGCCCGAACCCAACAAGATGATCAGCATCAGGATTCCCCAGAAAACGCCGAAGCAAGTCAGCAAACTGCGTGTTTTATTTCGGGTGATGGTCACCCATATTTCTACCCATCTGTCTAAATCGAACATACTCTTGTTTATTTATTCGTCTGCTCTTATCGCTTCAATTGCTGTAATCTTCGTTGCTTTACGCGCCGGGAAATAGCCGGCAAGCACGCCGGCAACTACCAGTACGCCGGTAGCCGCCATGGCAATCCCCATGTTCACTGTCGGATTCCGGAAGACCGTTGTGTTTTCTCCGGGATTGCCGTCTGATGCTCCGGCTCCGGCGCCGGCGCTTGCCATTTCCATCCCATAATTGACGATCTCCGTAAGCCCGATACCCAATACCAATCCGATATATCCGAAAACGGCTGTCACCAATACCGATTCGACGATGATCAATCCCAAGATAGAAGACGGTTTGGCGCCTATCGCCTTTCGTATACCGAACTCCCGGGTTCGCTCCCTTACCGTAATCAGCATGATATTACTCACACCCACAATTCCCGCCATAAGCGTACCAATACCCACTATCCAGATAAACAGGGCGATTCCGTTCGTCATACCCTGCCACATACGAAACTCCGATCCGGTAGTCCACATACCAACGGCATTGTTGTCTTCCGGGTCGAACTGGTGCCGCCGCGCCATAAAATGGCGGAATCGTTCACGAAAAGCTTCTTCGGCTTCTTCGGTATTTATACCTATCAGTGTAAAACGGATATTCCATATCCGGTAACCATTGTCATAGAGTAATTGTCCGGTGCTGAAAGGGATATAGGCAGGCGCATTGTTACTTTTATTGTCGCCCTGATAAATGCCTATCACCTGATACATCAGGTTTCCCACTTTTACAAAACGGCCAAGCGGTTCGATGGAATCACGGAAAAGCACTTCTACCATACGGGGGCTTAATACGATGACCTTCCGGCGTTGCATCAAATCAACCTCATTGATAAAACGCCCTTTGCCGGCAAGGACAGGCAGGTATATAATCGAATTGTAATCAGGATGTACTGCCCGTACAGACCCGGTGAGGTATTCTTTATCGAAGGAGATGGTATCATTCCGGTAATTGATGGGAGAGATCAGGTTTACTTCCGGGAAATGCCGTTTAATGGCATAGACGTCTTCTTCCGTAAAATCAATCCGGCGGTTAGGCAGGAATCCTTTATAGGGCAGGCTGGTGTAACTCGTCCAACTCTGTGCGGTATTGTCGGCCATATCACGGAAGTTATAGAGAATCCCGTTGTGCAATCCGTTGCCTGCCGCCAATAGGACAATCAACATAAATATACCCCATGCCACCGAGAAGCCGGTAAGAAACGTACGAAGCTTATTTTTCTTCATCGTACTCGATATCTCACGGAGGCTGTCAAATTCAAACATAGTGGGGCACTTTTTCTATCCGTTCGATAATACCATCCTTCAGGCGGATGATCTTGTCGGTGGCGTCGGCTACGGATTGTTCATGGGTGACAATGACCATGGTCATCCCTTCCTGGTTTACATTGCGCAGAAGCTCCATTACCTCTACCGTCGTTACGCTGTCGAGCGCACCCGTAGGTTCGTCGGCCAGGATAATCTGTGGTTTGGCAATCAAGGACCGTGCGATGGCCACGCGTTGTTTCTGTCCTCCCGACAATTCGTTAGGCATATGTTCCGCCCAATCAGCAAGTCCCACCATATCAAGGTATTCCATGGCTATGGCATTTCGTTTTCTCCGTTTTACTCCTTGATAATATAAGGGTAGCGCCACATTTTCAACGGCATTCTTGAATGATATAAGGTTGAACGACTGGAAAATAAACCCGATCAGCTTATTGCGGAACTCGGCTGCTTTACTTTCACTCAGGTTCCAAATCAATTGCCCGTTTAAGGAGTAGGCGCCCGTGTCGTATGTATCTAAAATGCCTAATATGTTCAGAAGTGTGGACTTACCGGAACCGGAAGCTCCCATAATGGAAACCATCTCCCCTCTCTCAATAGTCAAGTCAATACCTTTCAGAACGTGTAGAGGCGCCCCGTTGAAATACGTTTTGTTAATTCCTTTTAATTCGATAATCATGTTGTAGTTACTTTACTATAATATTAGACGTGATATCTATAAAATTGTTACAATTCAGGCTTTTTTTCTAAACGAATGAGGCAAATATATAGCCTTGATCAATACCTTGTGTTGCAAGGTACTTATAATTATACATAATTAACACTTTAAAGGGGATTCAGCCCAGGTATTCCCCGGTAAACGTTTAATCGTTGTTACCTTTTTCCTTTTTTTTATGTCGGCCGGCTTTACGCAACGCTTGGTCGAGGATATATTGGATTTGTCCGTTTACGCTGCGGAACTCATCCGCCGCCCAAACTTCTATCGCTTCCATCATCTCGGCATCTATACGTAAAATGAAACTTTTATTCGTATTTTCCTTTTTGGCCATTTTAATTCAGACTAATCAATGATGTAATGTCCCTGTATTCAAGACCGGCTGCGCAGCTTCGTCGGCACAAAGGACTACCAGCAGGTTGCTTACCATAGCGGCTTTTTTCTCTTCGTCCAGGTCTACGATTCCTTCCTTTTCCAGCTTACCCAACGCCAGTTGAACCATGCTTACTGCCCCTTCAACTATTTTTTCCCTCGCGGCAATAATCGCATCGGCTTGTTGGCGGCGCAGCATTACTCCGGCAATTTCCGAAGCATAAGCCAGGTAGTTGATACGGGCTTCTATTACTTCGATACCAGCTATCGCCAGGCGGCTGTTCAACTCTTCTTCCAGTCTTTGCGCCACTTCGCCGTCGTCCGAACGCAATGTTACGTGGTCTCCCATACTTTCGTTTGAATCGTAGGCATACATCCCGGCAATTTTCCGTAATGCCGCGTCGCTCTGTATTTTAACAAAGTTTTCATAGCTCTGCATGAGCTTGGATAGTTGAACCGACGCTAATCCGTGTTTGTTTTCCGTCTTTCCGATTGATGACGAATCAATATCGAACATGGCCTTATAGGTATCTTTAATTTTCCAAACCATTACAGCCCCAATCATTACCGGGTTGCCAACTTTATCGTTCACCTTGATAGGCGGGACGTCCAGGTTGCGCGCACGTAAAGTTATCTTCTTTTTTTCATAAAACGGATTCACCAAAAAAAATCCGTTCGTGGTGATTGTCCCTTTGTATTTTCCAAAGAATACCATAACACGAGCATCGTTGGGCTCAACAACAACAAATCCGATGACAGATAAAACCATCAATAGCAATACAGCCAAAGCCGTCATAACACTCCACACCTGTCCGTAGGCAAGCAGGAAAATAAACAAACCTATCAAAACTGCCAAGAGGAATATCCCCAGAAAGCCTGACAATTTCATTCCTTTAAATTCTCTTTCCGTAGTTTTCATAATGATTATTTTTTGATATTATTTTGATATCACAAATCAACGTGCTATTTTTCAAACATCCAAGCAGTAATAAGTTATATTTTGTTAAAAACGCCTACTCATCCATACTTTTAACACTTCATGGTATGCTGCCAACGCGAGAGTTGAGAAGAATCGGAAAAACAGGAGTCGACAAAAGATTTATTGACCATTCAACACCCACATTTAACAGATTTTGAATTATGTCTGAAATCAAAAGACGGCCTAAAAGATGGATTGTGATAGAACGTTAGCATGGATTTCATATTCAAGGAGGAATTCCAGAGATTGTGAAAAGTTAACCCAGACAAGTCGAACGATGACACAGGCTATTTTTGCATAACATAATGTATTAATTAAATATCCAATTTATCATTCTATCTTTTTTTATTATGATATTTATTTTACAATTCATATTTATAAGTGAAATATCGTCATCATCAACAGATATATTTGCCTTATAAAATTGTTCATTTTCTTTTAATATTGGTATTTTATATATATGGGTAATTTTTCCTTTAATTATATGTCCTATTTGAGAAGTTATTTCCACATCAAAAGATCTATAATTCTCATTTATATACTTAATCGGAATAAAAATTTCACCATATAATTCTAGAATATACTTCGGTAATATATTGCATACAATATCTTCTTTATTTATAATCGTTTTATCTTTTTGAATCATGACAATTATACCTGAAGTTCGACTATAGATTGTATATATTGAATCATCATTTATTATTCTTCCAATCAATTCATTTTTATTAATATAAATATTGTCATCTACTAAATAATTTATCTTACCATATATAGGAGAAATTACTACTTCTTTTTCTGGTATTGATTTTATTGTTATATCAGTTGTATATTGCTCATATGCTGGAATTATAGATAAGCAGAAAAAAATTAAAAATATGAATAGCATTATTATATACAATCCATATCTCATAATTGCAGGTGGAATTTCACCAACAATATCTCTGACCTTTTCGCTTCTTAAATTCAAATTATTTTCTTTGGCTTTCATTTCCTAATTCCCTAATTCTAACTGATTCTTCACCAAAGTATAAAACTCTTTTTTTAAATCTATTAATTCTTTATATGTACCTTCTTCTGTTATTTTTCCATTGTTTAAAACAATAATTTTGTCTGCATTCATAACCGTACTCAATCTATGAGCTACAACTATAACAGTTTTTCCTTTATAAAACTGTTCCAAATTATTTAATATTATTCTTTCGTTATTGGCATCTAGCGCATTTGTTGCTTCGTCAAAATATAAAAAAGGAGAATTTTTATATACTGCTCTTGCTATTAAAATCCTTTGTTTCTGTCCTTGACTTAAATTTTGTCCATCTCGTCCAATCATAGTATTGAATGATAGAGGAAGTTTGTAAATGAAATTTTTTATATTAGCGACTGATGCGGATTGTAATAGATTTTCCATGTTTATTTCTTCGTCAGATACCGCAATATTTTGAGCTATTGTATCAGAAAAAATAAAACCGTCTTGTAGAACTGCGCCACATTGACTCCTCCACCATGATTTATTAAAATAGCTAAGAGGTCGATGTCCTATATATATTTCTCCCTGAACAGTTTCATAATAACCCAGCAACAATTTTATTAATGTTGTTTTTCCACTCCCGCTAGCACCAACAATTGCTGTCACTTTTCTTTCTGGAACCTCCAAATTGATATTAGATAAGACAAATGGACTTGTAGGGCCTTCATATTGAAAAGATAAATTATTAATTTTGATAGATCGATTCTCCGGTAGCTCTGTTATTTTACTACTTCTGGATTCTTCATTTGATCTCTCATGAATTTCATGCATCCTTTCAAAGCTAATGCTGACATCTTGAAAGTCATATATAAAATTCATCACTTGATCTACAGGACTGTTCAATTGACCAATAATATACTGGACAGCAAGCATCATTCCGAGAGTCATATCTCCTGAAATTACGGCAGTAGCAGAAATAAAAGTTATTAGAATATTTCGAAATTCAGAGATAAAAAAGGAACCTACTCTTTGGGTTTGTTGTAAAGACAATAATTTGGTATCAATATTAAATAAGTCGGCTTGTGTTTCCTCCCATTCCCATCGTTTCCGTTGCTCGCATCCTTGTTGCTTTATTTCCTGCATACCATTTAACAATTGATAAACTTTTCCTTTGTTAATGGCTTGTTGTTCAAATCTTCTATAATCATATAACCGCCTTTTATTTAAAAACAATATAACCCAACCACAATATAATAAACTACCTATTATGAAAATGAGAAATATTTTTACATTGTAGATTGATAATACTATCCCAAAAATTACAATATTAAATACTGAAAAAAGCAATCCAAGACTTTGTGTTGTGAGAAATCTCTGAACCCTATCATGATCATCAACACGCTCAATCAGATCTCCTATTTGTTTAGTATCAAAAAAAGACATTGGTAATTTCATCAATTTAATAAAGAAATCAGAAATTAACGATATATTTATTCTTGTACTAATATGTAATAACACCCTTCTTCTTAAAAAGTCTATTAATGAATTACTCAATAATAATGCAAATTGTGCAATTAGTACTAAGACTATGAAATTTGTATTTTGAGAAGAGATACCAGTATCAACAATGGATTGTGTAAGAAAAGGTAAGATGAGTTGTATAATACTACCTAAAATTAAACCTAAAATGAGTTGTCCAAAGTATTTTTTGTATTTTAAAAAATACTTTCCCAAGAATTTGATTTTATTTGGCTCTATAGACGCTTCATTGTCAATATTTTTAAATTCATTTGTCGGCTCTAATAGTAGACCAATTCCTTTAGCTTCTGAGTGAGAGTCTGTCCCAGTCCAATGATTTAAAAACTCCTTTAGAGTATATTTAATCTTCCCTTTTCCTGGATCAGCAACAAAAACGTTATAACTAGCGCCACTTTTTTTTATTTTGTATACAACTACAAAGTGTTTTTGATCCCAGAATATAATGCAAGGTAAAGGAATTTTATTAATGAAAATGTCAATAGTAAATTTTCCTCCAACAGTTTTAAAACCAACTTTTTCGGCAGCACGACTAATATTCTGGAGCGAGACTCCATCTCTACTTTGATGACAGAGCTCTCGGAACATATTTAATGAATAGTTTTTGCCATAATAAGAACATATCATACGCAGACATGATGGGCCACAATCCATTGCGTCAAGTTGTTTATAAAACGGGAATTTCATATTGTTATATTTACAACCTTCTAAGCTCTTCTGTATTAGAGCTTTTTGATTTGAATTGTTTTTTTGCAGTATTGAAGTTGTATCTTACACTTAAAGTCAATTGTTTTCTATTATCACCATTCCATACAAAGTCAATATATTTATAGCTATAATCGAGTTTTTGCTCCCATTTAGTGGGTGTATAATTTCCTGTTAATTGAATTGTAAGTTTATCTTTAAGTAGTTTTTTTCTTAATGATAAATTAAAAATATACTGATCATTGAATTTCTTGAAACTGTGCGAAGCTTTATTATATGTTGCATCAAAATCCATATCAAGATTTTTATACAAATTCAAACTATTCCTTATACTTAAATATATACCTGGATAGTCTGTTTTATACTTAATGCCATCTTCAATAATTGCTCTTTCCATATAGGTGAGGCTGAAGAATGGTTGAATGCTCCATTTTTTATATGAGAAAGATGAATTCAGATTAAATGTGAATGACCATCTGTTTTCTGTGTTTATTCTCATACAAGTGTATTTCTCTATTTGTTCAAGATCATTCAAATACAATAAATCATTGGGATTTTCAATATATGATACATGAAAGGATGTATTGATATTTTTTGTTTGAGAAGATAATGAGACAGTATTATACATTGCAGGTTTTAAATATGGATTTCCTTGTTCGTTTGAATAAGAATTAATATATTTAATGCTATTATTTAAGGCTTCATATGAAGGACGTGATATACGTTTTGAATATGATAGTCTTAACGAAATATCATCTTTTAATCGATGAGTTATCAATAAACTTGGAAAGAAATTGCTAGTGTTATTTTTTTCAAAGGAATCATTACTAATATCCCATCTATTCTTATTGTCAGAATATTCATACCTTAGCCCAATTGAATATTGCGTTTTTTCTCTTATTTTCCCAGTCAGCAACACATATGTACCAAATATTTTCTCATCAAAATTAACAAGACTACTAAATTCGTCATTTACTACCCAGTTACCATCAGTGTTATTAAAAAATTTACTGTCATTTTCACTTTTTACATATGAATATCTGTTTCCTCCCTCTAAAGATGCATTTACTGAGTTTAAGGGAATTTTAGCATCGAATTGGATTGAATATAAATCATAGTTACCTAACCAGTCATATAATTTATGGTTTTGATAGCTGTTTTTAGTGTCCGTTTCATCTATATTAAAATTTGATGACCCTTTAGATTTTATATAATCACTTATTAGAGATATTTCATAACCTTTATTCCCAAAATTATAATTGAAATTTATTCCGTCTTTTTGTACACTATTTTTTCCACCCTTATATAAAAATTCAGTGGAAGGAGCTGTATTATTTAAAATGATATCCATTTTATTAATTGTATTAAAATAGATATTTCCATAGTATCCATCATATTTCACAGCGAACGAATGATTCTCAATAGGATGATAATTTACTCCCAAAGAATATTCATTTAAACGTGTTTTATCTAGATTTTCCAGATTTTTCTGTTTCATTATAAATGAATACCCTCCTTTTTCATATTTTTCGTTAGATGAATTGAATCCTTCACTATTGTCCGCATTATAACCATATTGAGTAAAAAGAACAAGTTTATCTATGGAATACGTAACACTGCCTAATAATTTCCCACTATCATGTCTACCTCTTGTATAAAGAGTTTGAAGGTTTATATTTATACCTTTTTCTCTTTTTTTCTTTGTTATTATATTGATAACGCTGTGTCCTTCTGCTTCATATTTTGCAGATGGATTTTCAATTACTTCAATTTCTTTGATGTCTTGAGAGTTGAGCATCTCTAATTCATGATAGCCTGAAATTCTTCTATTATTTATCATAATAAGCGTAGTTCCTTTTCCTGCGATTGTAACCTCATTACTCATATTATCAACTATAACAAAAGGAGTTCTACTAAGTGCATTAACAGCATTACCAGCATCGCTGATAGATGTATTTTCCACTTCAACTACATATCTATCAGTTTTATTTAGCACCTTTGGTAATCTTGATATCACTACAATTTCTTTGAGATCTATAGACTTTTCTGTTAACTGAAATGTCTTATTGTTGATTGATTGGACATTATCGATTGTAATCAGATCTAAATAGCCAAGACTTGAAAATTTGAACATATATTCCCCTTCTTTTATGTTGTCAATCTGAAATTCTCCATTTAGAAAAGAGCCTCTTTTTACAAAAGAAGAGTCATTACTAGTTAAAATTTCGACACTAAAATAATCTAGAGGCAAAGTTTTCTCATCAACAACTTTACCTTTAATGGATATTTGAGCAAAACTTTGAATAAATGAAAGTGAAAATGTAACAAGAAAGAATATTCGAAATTTTATCATGAAATTATTATTTAATATTTTGCTTTTGCAGTTCTTAATGTTTCTTCATATTGAAGCTCTATGGTTTTATCAAGATTATTTTTTCTTGCACAACAGCTGTAATCAAGATCTTTGTTTTCATAAAGGTTTTTATGTCTAACCCATAGACACCCACCTGTACATATTGGCATAATTGAGCAATCTTTACATTCGTTGTCATCCATTATTGTTGGTCCTGCTAAATATCGGGTTAAAACATCATAGTTTTTTTCTCGTCCATCAACATAACCAATAACTTTTTCGCTTACTCCAAGATCATTCCAACACTTATACATTTCGCCTTCTGGACCTACTACAAAGTAATTTACATGCGTTGCTCCACATAGTCCAGTACTAGAATTAAATGGTTTGAATTTTACTTCAATGTTATATTTTTCTTTTAACTCTCTAAAAAAGTCGATTTTGTCTTCTCTACTTACAAGATTGCAGTTGGATTTGCAGCTATCACTAAAATCTTTCACAAACGCCGGATATATGAGTACATCCTTTCCTTTCCAATGTGAAGATAATTCCTTATGTGTCTTACCGAATGAATCTATATTATCATTCAAAAGATTCATTCTTATAAATACAGGGGTTTTAGGATTATACTCTATAAACGAATCTAAATTTTCTACGATCTTATCAAATGTTGGAAAGTTACCTGGAAGCATTCTAAGTTTATCATGATGTTCTTTTGCGCCATCAATTGTTACTTGAATACTATTCATTGGGTTTTCTTTGAAGAATAAGCTTACCTCTTTTGTTAGTAAATAACCATTTGTGGGCATATTATGAAGCCCTAATTTTATATGATTTATCTTTTTCAATCCTTCTAAAATCCTCTGGATTGATTTGAAACCTATTAATGGTTCACCACCATACCATGTCAAATTCAGAATATTTGTCCTTTTATGTCCATCAATGAAGCTTAACAATTGTTGTTCCACTTCTTCTGTCATATATTTATTTACTTTATTTTCTTCATAACAATATGGACATATAAAATTGCAAGCGGTTGTTGGAGCTACGGCTAATCCTAAATTTGAAGTATCAAAAGCTTGAAAATAATACCTTAATCTACGTCTATGTAGATAATCGTTTTTATCCTTTACCAAAATTTTCTTTTGAAGAAATTTCTCAATTGTCATATCATCCAATTCGTCTACCACTTTTTCTTCTTTACTAATGGCGTTCAGCAGATCAAACATATTTGTTGAAAGATTTGCAAAAGCATTCGTTTCCGCATTATAAAGGAGATGGCCATATTTTTTCGAATTAAATAAATGATTAAACTGCGACCAATATAATTTTGTTTTCATGTTATTTTTTTAATGAAGGGAGGATGAATCTCTTCCCTTCTTTTTTTGAATACTAGCTTCTTAGCATAGTGTTACCGCATTTGCTCTTTCAACTACTTGATGGTCATTTGGTGAACAACCACCAGCATAAGATGATAAAGCCAAACCGCCTTTCACTTCTTCAAGACTTACATTTTCAAGTCCATCAATCTCATTGATAAATTCAATTGATCTTTCTGTTTTCATGATTTTTCTTTTAAAAAATATTTTGAGTAGCTAATGGTGGATACTCATCACCTTAATATATATTTATTTAAAATATTTCCAATTCCTTCTTGAAACTTTTAGAATATTGCCAGTTTTCATTAATATTTTTCGTTCCTTTTTATCAAAAATATCAATAAAGAAGCTCGTATTTATTATTGTATTACTATTTATCCTAATATATTCTTGTGTGTCTGTCAACAAAATAAATAAAAATTTGATCGATATCTTTTAAAATGAAGACACTTTTATCTATCCCTGTTATAATTATACATATATCATTATAATATTTTTCCGCGAAACTTTGAAAGTATTTATTATCATCTTCCATTCATATTGAACATTCGTAGAGAATTTATTTATTAATCTAATTCATTTTAAATGATCCAAAACAAGATCTGCCCATTTCATCTTTAATCAATATTTTATAAAATCCCTCTGGAAAATCGAATAAATCTGCATATTGGTTTGTATTTGATGACCCATCTATTTTTTCATAATATACTATATTATTATCATTATCATAAATTGTTAATTCCGAATTTCCAATCCTTGAATTAATAATAATATATAAGCCACCTTGTACAATGTATATTTCTACAGGTTTAACTATAGATCGAAATACGGGTTTTGAAAGTTCTCCTTCCAAATCCACTTGCTTTCTAACACTCTGTGATTCTAAATTTGATGAATTCAAGTTCAATGACACAAATAATAGAATTGATGTTAATAGTAAATTTGAAAACAATTGATAATTTCTCATTTTACGATATGTTTATTAAAGTTAGAATTAAAATGCTTGGTGCTGAATGCGACAAAATTACTGTGATTTGATAAACTATGAAATAGTATACAAGGTTGGGTAAA
The DNA here is from genome assembly GCA_031255855.1 of Tannerellaceae bacterium. Classification (GTDB taxonomy): domain Bacteria; phylum Bacteroidota; class Bacteroidia; order Bacteroidales; family Tannerellaceae; genus DFXE01. The sequence goes on from JAIRRS010000006.1 coordinate 35,594, forward strand.
CATTTTTATTTTCAACAAAATTATAATATTCTGAAATACAATAAAATAGATGCTTGTTTGTTTTCGATAATACAACTTTTTGCAAACATTAGTTGTAATATAATTGAAAAAGTAAACAAGTATGAGAATAAAAACAATGAAATAGCATATATGCTCTATCAATGGAATAGAGCATACACTATCGTTTGATTTATATAATGAATTGGAAAGTTATTTAGAACAAAAAAAAGTATATAAATCGCCATAAGGAGATACACCTATTTTTTTTCTTGCTATTGATTTTTTTTTGTTAATAGTATTTATTGATAAATTCATGATAATAGCTATTTCAGATGAAGTAAAATTCTCACATGACAAACAGCATATTCTATATTCTGATTCATCTAATTCGGGATATTTACTTTTTATTTTCTCATAAAATCCATTTCTCAATTTATTCATCGTTTCAAATAGCATCTCCCAGTTAAGAGAACTTTTACCATAAACAACTTCATTAAATTTTTTTATTATTCGTTCTCCTTTTTTCTTATCATCTTCGCTTATATATTGTTCTATAAAAGCAACTTTTTTCAAAATATCAAAATGATGAAGCAAAATGTTTTTAAATGTTTTTTCTTCTTTCACATAATCATTTGCCATAGTTATCAAGTTTTCTATTTTTTCTTCTGCTTCTGATATTATTTTTTTGTTTATTAGCGATTTACGATAAAACAGGAATGAAATAAGGCAACTTACCATTATCAATAATAATGAAATTAATAGAATTTTCTGCTTTTCGATAATAAGCTTATTTTTTTCACTTATCAAAGAAACAAAATCATATCTCTCTGATAATTCTCGAATAGCATTACTTTGTTCTTCATCAAAAATCATTGTTACATGTTGATTGTATTTTTTATAATATTCTAATGCTTCACTGAATTTGTCTTGCTTTTCTTTTATATCAGCTAAAATGAGATAAGAACTTCGCTTAGATACTAAGTCATCACTATTTAGAGATTGTTCTGCGTAAATTAAAGCTGAATCTAGTTTATTTTCTGACTTGTAAATATTAGCGAAGGATATGTATATTTTTGGCTTATCAATTTCTCCTACGATATTTATGGCTTCTGTTAATAATTGTTTTGCTTCCGAATACATCTCTAGACCTCTATAAATAACAGATAGATTTTGCATTATCCGACCCTTCTGTTGACTATAACCCTTAAAATCAGCTAATTCTATCCCCATTTTATAGTAGTATAATGCACTATCAATCTCATTAGAATAAATGTGGCAATTACCTATTAACATTAAAGAATTGATTTCATCCTTCGTACTATTTGATCTTTTATAATAAAAATTAGCTAATCTAGCAGATTGTAATGCTTTATCATTAAGATATTGGCTTCCGTATAATAAGCTTTTATTTGAATGAATTAATCCTTTCAGCTTATCATTCATGATATGTTCAGCATATTCTTCTGCTGCTAAAAAAAACCTAAGAGCATCTTTGAGATTATCATTTTCTTGTTGGATTCTTCCGCAATAAAATAACGCCAAAGGAGCATTCTTATAGTCTTTATTTTTTATATAATAGTCTTTTACATAGCATATTATAGAATCGGAAGAGATGTCATAAAAACATTTGTCTTTTGCAGCAATTTCTAATAGATAATATTTATTGTAATTTTTTTTATCTAAAATATTGGGATTTGAGATGAGTCTCAATAAATAAAGTGTACTGTCAGGATGAATATCTATAATTTTTTCTGCTTGATCCAATATTATAGACGGATCGCTATATCTACTATTACATTCAAACAATGTAAATATCAATATTGACAATATCAAGTACTGTAGTGTTTTTTGCATGAGCCACCGATTGTAAGGCAGCGACAAATATACATAAACTATCATTATTACACGAGGAAAAAACAATAAAATAGTAGTAAGAAGTCTGCTGGCTCTTTAGAAATGAATGGATATTCCGTTGATATCCGGTCACTTTTTTTCTTGTATGTTTGTGTTTTCACCTGACGAAATTACTATTTTTTCTTCTCATCGATTTTCTTTGTAGTTCAATCGCGACAAGTAAATGAAAATTCATTGGGATGACTTTATAATTTCATTGGGATGATCTCCTTGAATCATCCCAATGAAAATAAGAAAACATCCAGATGAATTTCTAACAGCGATCCGGGGTTACGTTTGCTAATTGCCGACATTTTCTTATTTTTGTCAAAATATGACTGACACGCATTTTGATAATCAATCGTTAGGCATTCTCTTTGAACAACACTGGAAGCCTTTCATCTCTTTCGCCAATTCTTATGTAAAAGATACGGCTATCGCTGAGGATATCTGCATGGAAGCTTTTATGACATATTGGGAAAAACATCTCGAACTGCCGGAAGAGACAAATATGCCCGCCTATATCCTTACCTGTATCAAGAATAGGGCATTAAACTTTTTGCGTAACCGGGAGGCGAGGATTGCGATACAAGAAAAAATGCATGAACATCGTTCACGAGAATTAAGATTCCGAATCACAACTCTCGAAGCCTGCGAGCCGCAAGAACTTTTTTCTAATGAGATAAAACAACTTATCCATAAAACCTTACAGCAACTGCCGGATAAAACCCGGTATATATTCCTCAAAAGTCGCAACGACTCAAAAACCAACAAAGAAATTGCATCCGAATTAGGGATTAGTATCAAAACTGTAGAGTTTCATATCACCAAGGCTCTAAAGATTTTCCGAACGAATCTGAAAGATTACCTGCCTCTCCTGTTGTTGTTCCTTCACAGCCATAATTAAGACACATCTATTTTCAGAAAAACAGTTAGGGTAGTTCCCATCTTATGTGTTATTACATATGAATAATGGACAAAAAAGCCATAAGACAGGATGGACAAAAAAATATTACATAACTATTTTTCGGGGAAAGCAACTACGGAAGAAGAGACGCAAATCATTGATTGGGCAGAAGCTTCTCCCGAAAACTACCGCCAATACTTAAACGAACGCAAACTTTGGGACGCGCTGTCGGTGAACTCTCGCATCGCGTCTCTTTATGCAAGTAGAACCCGAAAGTTTGTTCGCTGGAAAACACTCGCTGCAGTCGCTTCCCTAGCAGCATTAATCATAACAGGATGGTGGTCATTCGAAAAGAAGCCCGCGATTTTAGAAGAAAAAATGCAAACAGTCATTGTTCCTGCCGGACAACGCGCACAAGTTGTCCTGACAGACGGGACAAAAGTATGGCTGAACTCAAAAAGCACATTCACGTATCCGCAGACTTTTTCAACCAGGCAGCGCACCGTTATATTAGACGGAGAGGCGTTTTTTGAGGTAACACATCAACAGAAACACCCCTTTATTGTGTCAACCAAAAATTATGACATAAAAGTATTAGGCACAACATTCAACGTATATGCATATAATGAAGCTTCACATTTTGAAACAGCCTTATTAGAAGGCTGTGTCTCTATTTCTCAAAAAAACAGTAAAAACCACCTTTTATTAAGTGAACCTTTAGAGAATGCCATTGAGGAGCACGGAGTCTTGAAAAAAATAACTATACAGAATACCGACCGGTTCCGTTGGACAGAAGGACTTATCTGTTTAAAAAATGAAACTTTTGAAAGCTTGATGAAAAAGTTTTCCGACTACTATGATATTGATATCGAAATAAACAACAACCACCTTAAAGGATATCGGTTTACCGGAAAATTCAGACAAAGCGATGGTATTGATTATGCGCTGAACGTCATACGCAAAGATTTGGACTTTGATTATTTACGCATAGAAAACGATTACCGGGACAAGATTATCATACAATAGAGCCGGTGATAGCCGGTTTGTCTTTTTAACTCTATTTATTAACCTCTAAATCCATAAAAAATGACCCGAAGCCCCTAGAAAAATCACCGTAAAAAAATCCGGAAGACGTCCCCACATCCTCCGGATTAAGTGGAATGTCAACACCGAGACATGACATTAAAACATCATCAGTATTAACTCTAAATCCTTTACAAAGGTATGACAAAAAATCTTTGTTTAATTAACCTTGTGTTTACGCACAAGTTAAAATATCGGAAACGTATTATGAAAATAGTTGTATTTTTCATTTTCTGCTTTTCTTTTTCAGTCCTTGCTAAACAGGCAAACTCCCAGAATATACAAATCACACTGGCCGAAAATAATGTGCAAATCACAAATGTCTTCAATGAAATAGAGAAGCAAACCGGCTTTTTGTTTTTGTACAATGAAAAGAATGTAGATATCAAAAGGAATGTATCGATTCATGCCACCAACGAACAATTGCCGGTTATCCTGAACCAACTTTTTGAAGGAACCGATGTGCACTATGCCATAGAAGGCAAACATATTGTTTTGAGCAAAAGAAAAATGGAAAAAGAGATAGCCGCTGTCAGCCAGCAATCACAAAAGTCGATCAAAGGAGTCGTAAAAGACAGCCAAGGCCCCATTATCGGAGCAAACGTAATTGTGAAAGGAACGGCTAACGGAACCATTACGGACACGGAAGGAGCTTTCTCATTGGAGAATATTCCTCCCGGAGCAATCCTGCAAATTTCTTATATTGGCTACCTGACAAAAGAAGTTGCCATAGGAGAGCAGGAAGTAATTAATATCTCCCTGATTGAAGACACAAAAACAATCGACGAAGTCGTTGTGATTGGCTATGGAGTACAAAAGAAAAGTGTCGTTACAGGCGCGATCTCGTCAATTAAAGCGGAAGAAATGCTAACCAGCGCAAATACACGGCCGGAACAGGCTCTGCAAGGAAAAACCTCTGGGGTACAGGTCATCTCTTCATCCGGATCGCCCGGCGCGGAAATGAAAATACGTATCAGGGGATATAGTTCGAATGGAAATTCCGACCCCTTATATATTGTCGATGGGTTAAGAACAGACAATATCAGCAACCTTGAACCGGCCAATATCGCGAGCATGGAGGTACTAAAAGACGGCGCTTCTGCTGCAATTTACGGCGCTGAGGGAGGAAACGGGGTTGTGCTGATAACAACCAAGAGTGGCTCTGCCGGCAAATCGCAAGTAAGTTATGATGTTCAATACACCATACAAAGCCTGGGGAAAACGCCTGAAGTCATGAACGCGCAACAATATATAACCTACATGAACGAATCCGGCGCACTGCCCGGAATTACAGCGAATGGCTACGACACCAACTGGATTGCCGAAACGTTCGAACCGGCCCCGATGCAGAAGCACAACCTCTCTGTTTCCGGCGGGAATGACAAAACATCCTACCTGATGTCTCTATCTTACCTGGATCAGGAAGGCATCGTTCAGGGGAAAGACGACAATTACAAACGTTATTCGGGGATGTTCAACGGAAGTCAGCAAGTAAACCCTTGGTTAAAAGCTGGGAGCAGCGTCCAGATTAACCGGACAATCCGGAAATCCATGAACGAGAACGATGAATCCCGTGGAGTCATTTCAAACGCGATCTTATTAGACCCATTAACCCCGGCAACCTACCAAAACGAACTGCCTGATCATGTACAAACACTCGTCGATGCAGGGAAAAAACTGATGGCTTCGGAGGATGGCTATTATTATGGCCTCTCGCAATATGTAACCGGAGAAACGATCAACCCGCTTGTTCAAAAAAGACAGAATCAGACGACTACCACGACAACAAGCATGATGGGGACAGCCTATGCAGACCTGACGCCAATAAAGGGACTGACAATTACATCCAAACTTGGCGTTAATTACTTCTCCAGAAACATCCACAACTACAAACCCGAATATTATTACAGCGGAGAGATGCTAAATGCTTTCGCTTCAGTAGGGGAAACGGATGCAACCATGACCTACTGGCAATGGGAAAACTACGCGTCATACATTAAAAGCATCGGTAAGCATAATCTGTCAATCATGGTCGGTGCTGCGGTATCAAGCAGGAAATACAAAACTGTTGCAGCCTCAGGCTATCCGCTGTTGAAAGATCAGGAATCTTACGCCGATTTAGACTATATCTCCACGCAGGCAAACTCAAAAGTGGGAGGAACAACGCTGACAGACAACAAACTGTCGTACTTCTCGCGTATAAACTATGACTACGAGAATAAATATCTCTTCCAGGCCACTATCCGTCGCGACGCCGCCGGCCTTTCCATATTGCCTGAAGAGAACCGTTGGGGAACTTTTCCGGCTCTTTCTGCCGGTTGGGTGGTGAGCAGTGAAGATTTCTTCCCCCGCAACACGCCCATAACTTCTTTAAAAATCAGAGGAAGTTGGGGACAAAACGGAAGCCTGTCCAATTTGGGGAAATACAGCTACGCTTCTACTATCGTTTCTTCCGGATCGACAACAAATTATCTGACTTGGAGCACGATAAACGCGTCAACGTTATATCCTTTGGCCGACGGATCGTACGCCACAGCCTCTTCGCCCGCAGTATTGGGAAACCGAAACCTGACATGGGAAACAAGTGAGCAGTTCGACTTTGGCGCCGATCTCAGACTTTTCAACAACAGGCTTGGCTTCACCATCGATTATTATCGCAAAATGACCAAAGATTTGATAACCACCAATACGCCTCCTTTAGAAGCGGGGAATAACGCGTCTCCCATCAATGGGGGAAATGTGTTAAACAAAGGTTTTGACTTCGAGGTCAGCTGGCGCGACAAGATGGGCGATTTCAGCTATGGGATATCCGCTAACTTATCCACGCTAAAAAACGAAGTCACTTACCTGGATCCGACGATCAGCCGCCTAAACGGTGCAAATGTCAGCATTAACACATGGCGGGCCGCCACTGCTTTCGAAAAAGGATACCCCGTCTGGTATTTCCATGGATACCGGACAAACGGAATTGACCCCGCCAACGGAGACATTATTATTGCAGACACAAATAACGACGGAACAATTAACGCGAACGACTACACCTACATAGGTAGCGCCATCCCTGATTTAACCTATGGCGGGACAATAACGATGGAATACAAAGGGGTAGACTTCACCATGTTTGTCCAGGGACAATCCGGAAACGATATTTTGATGGGCATCCTCAGGACAGACCGTCCGGCAACCAATAAATTGTCGTTGTTCTATACCGAACGCTGGACCCCGGAAAACACGAAAGCCACGCGTCCCTCGCCAACCGTCAATGCCGGCTACTGGACAAGCGACCAAATGATTTTTGATGGCTCTTTCCTGAAAATCAAGCAAATCCAACTTGGCTATGTCTTGCCTCAAAGATTTACCAACAAACTTCACCTCGGTCACACACGTATCTATGCCTCATTAGACGACTTCTTCACGTTTACGGATTACCCGGGAATGGATCCGGAAGCGGCCACAGACAATAACAACAGTATAGGAATTGACCGCGGCTTCTTCCCCATTTCAAAGAAAATAATGTTCGGATTATCACTGAATTTCTAATCACACATAACAAGAAAATACGATGAATACACAAAAAATAAAACCTATAATCGCCCTTTTATTAGGGAGTTTACTATTCTACGGATGTTCGGATTTCCTTGACACGGAACAACGTGGCGTTACGACACAAGAAACATTCTACAAAACAGACGCGGAGGTGACCGAAGCGTTATTTGCAATTTACGACAAGATGCAAAGCGGCAACTTGAACACGTTCCAATTCAAAAACCTGCTCTCCGACGATGCCATTGCGGGCGGCGGCGGCCGAGGCGACAATTCACAGGGAGAAGAGTTGGATGAATTTCGTTTTGGCTCTACCAACACCATTCTCACAGGCATGTTTACCAAATACTACCAAATCATCTACACGAGTAATCTTCTCATCGCACGGGTCAACGTCGACTCAGATGTAAAAAAGATGGCCGTTGCAGAGGCCAAAACATTCCGAGCCTATGCCTACTTCGAACTCGTTACCCTATGGGGATCCGTACCCTTAGTAACAGAACCGCTCGACCCCGAAAAATACGCCCAGCCAAACTCCGTGACAGAAAAGATATGGGAGCAAATAGAAAAAGACCTGCTCGAAGCAATACCCGACCTGCCGCTAAAAAGCGAACTCCCTGCGGCCCACAAAGGAAATATTTCGAAAGGAACAGCGCAGGCATGGTTGGGAAAAGCGTATCTTTATCAAAAAAAATACGAGTTGGCGGCAGAAGCTTTAGACAACGTCATCAATAGTGGCGAATATGGATTAGAACCTGATTTTTCCTTATTGACGCGCGAGGCCACAGAGTTTGGTATCGAATCCATATTCGAAATCTCGTATGCGAATGAACTGTCCACAATCACGGAAGGAAATGTGGTAGCAGCCTATGCCGGACCACGCACAGGCTACTTCAAAGCAGGAACAAGCGGAATAACGGAAACAGGCTGGGGATATGTAGGCGCCACAAAGAAAATACATGACCTTTTCATTGAAGTGGGAGATCAGGTACGCAGAAAAGGTACGGTCATGAGCGAAGAAGAGCTAATCAATGATTTCGGGGGATCTTTCAGAAACTCAGAGGGAAATTTGCCTTACGGCACAGAGGGATATATACGCCTGAAACATGGAGCCTATGTGTCCGAAACCCCCGGAGAAGAATACCACCTCATCTGCGGGATGAACTTTCGCATCACGCGCTATGCAGACGTCTTACTGATGGCAGCGGAAGCCTGCAACCGGAAATCCAATCCAGATGACACGAAAGCATTAAAATATATAAATTTAGTGCGGGCAAGGGCACAAATGCCCTTGCTGACATCTACCGGTGAAAAACTTTTCGAAGACATTAAGCTGGAACGTCGTCTGGAACTGGCGTTTGAATTTGTCCGTTATCAAGACCTGATACGTTGGGGAGACGCCGCGACAGTCCTGGCAGACGAAGGCAAAAGGATACCTCGGGGAGACGGTACCTATCTCGACCTGACAGACGTCGGATTCAAGGAAAAACATTGGCTACTGCCTTTCCCGTATACGGAAATCAATGTCAATCCGAACTTAATACAGAATCCGGGATGGTAATCACAAAAACAGTTACTTACAAAACTATTAATCAATTTAAATATAATTTGCATGAACGTTAAATCACTCACACTCGGTATTTCAGCGCTTTGCTGCTTCTCTTGCGCGAACAATCAGAAGATGGAATGGGTATCAACCATGGATAATTCATTCTGGAACATCTGCCAGCCAATAGAATCGGCTCAAACAACCGAGCAGATCGACATCCTGGTAGATACAAAAAAAGCGCAACAAACGATCGATGGCTTTGGACTTTGCTTCAGTGAATTAGGATGGGAAGCCCTCAACTTGTTAGACAGCAAGGACAAAGAAAGCATTTTACAAAACTTCTTCACAAGTTCCGGGGCAAATTTCACGATATGCAGGATGCCTATCGGAGCCAGTGATTTCGCATTAGACTGGTATTCCTTCAATGAAAACGAAGGAGATTTCGAGATGGAGAATTTCACTATTGATAACGATCGGAAAACGCTTATCCCACTAATCAACGACGCTAAAAAGCATTATCCGGACTTAAAAATATGGGCTTCCCCCTGGAGCCCTCCCTCTTGGATGAAGTATAACAAACACTACGCAAGCCGGTCGACAGCGGCGATGGCGCGCAGGATTGCAAATCTTCCCAAACGGACAGACGGGGAAAGCACTTACATGCAGATAATCATAGACAACGGATTACCTGAAGAGAAAAACCATCTTGGAAGAGAGGGAACAGATATGTTCATCATGGAAGATAACTACTTAGAAGCATACGCGCGCTACTTCTCTAAATTTATTGACGCTTATAAACAAGAAGGTATCGACATTTTCATGGTTGCCCCTCAGAACGAATTTAATTCGGCACAAATATTCCCCAGTTGTTGTTGGACGGCGGCGGGATTAACCCGCTTTATCGGCAACCACCTGGGCCCGGCAATGAAAGAAAGAGGAGTAGATATTATGTTTGGTACAATGGAGCGGGGAAATGAAGCCCTGGTAGATACCGCCCTGACGGATACCGAGGCAAAGAAATACATTACGACAGTGGGATTCCAATGGGCAGGGAAAGACGCCATACCGGGGATTCATGCCCGGTATCCGGACATGAAATTATACCAAACTGAACAAGAGTGCGGAAATGGAAAAAATGATTGGGAAGGAGCCATTTACTCATGGGAACTAATGAAACACTACCTCAACAATGGCGTGTCTTGCTACAACTATTGGAACATCGCCTTAAAACAAGGCGGGCTTAGCCGCTGGGGATGGGCGCAAAATTCATTAGTTGTCGTCGATGAGGAAGATAGAACCTATCAATATACCCCGGAATATTACATCATGAAACATGTGAGTCACTATGTATTGCCGGGCGCGAAGAAACTTGAAGTAAGCGGTCCTTCTAAAGAAGATGTATTAGCATTCATCAATCAGGATCATAGCGTTGTGTTAATCGCCGGAAACGAGAGCGAGGCCGCTAAAACGTTACATATCAACATCGACGGGGCTATATTCTCTCCTGAACTAAAAGCAAGTTCAATCAATACATTCGTGTTAAAATAAATCGCCGCCAAAACGCGACGTTCGTCAGACAGCAATCAACAAATAACGGTTAATGGTTTTTGTATCAAAACATAGCCATTAACCGTTACTCATTTATTAATCGTCAACTGCTACCTTGCGAGCTTCAACTCGTTAATAAGCCTGGGGCATTTCCCCCATTTATCTATCATATACAATACATAACGGATATCCACACCGATACAACGTTGAAGGTCGGGTTCAAAAGCGATGTCGCCACTCATGGCTTCCCAGTTTCCATCGAAAGCCAGTCCAATTACGCGGGCATGCTTGTCAAACACAGGACTCCCCGAATTTCCACCAGTAATATCATTGTTTGAAAGGAAATTCAGATTCATCGTCCCGTCGGGATTCCCGTAAGGGCCGAAGTCTTTGCCGCGGATCAAATCCAGGATTTCCGGTTGCACCCAGAACTCGTCGTTGTCCGGATCTTCTTTTTCAAGAATACCCTCATCCGTTGAATAATAATGATACCAGGCCGCGTCATAAGGACGATAGCCACCGATAGAGCCATAACTCATACGCATTGTAAAATTAGCGTCCGAATACAATGCCTTATCCGGATACATCTCCTGCAAACCCGCAAAATAAAGACGCTCCCCTTTTGCAATAGCATACCGGTATTCATTCATAAATTGCTGCAATTCAAAGATGGAAAGCATAACCGAAAGACCCAGTTCGGTCGCGGGGTCTTTTTTCAATTTCTCGTATTCCTTTGGATTCCGAACCAATTTCACGATGTTGTCGTAAGAAAGAAGTTTGCTCTTCTTGAACACATCGGCAGCATATTTGTCATAATCCCCTTTATACTTTTTGTCGATTTTCGGGTAAATGTCCGGAAGATATTGAGCCGGAACACGCTCTTTAACTATCTTCATCATGGCAGCCAATACCTGCTGGTCTAAGGTTGGTTCGTAATCTTTAAAAAACTTCGCAATCTGGTCTTCAAAGAAGGCATTCAGTTCATCCTCCGTCGAACCGTTCACGTCTACACTCTGCATCAGGCGCGCCAGGCGTATGATTTCAGCCCCGCCCAGGAAAGCTTCCTGCAGATAGGTAGAGATATTGCGGTATGAATTTGTCGCAGTATACCCTTTTTCGAGCAAACTCAACACGTCGCCATACTTCTCTTTCCGGGCGGCATCCTGGTCTACCCAATTGGAGAAAGCGGCTTCTTCCGCTTCCTTACGGCTTATTACATCCAGGTTCGCCAAACCCCGGTTCATCCCGATGGAGTTTTTCCAGTAATTGGAACTGCCTGCAAATTTGGAAGCATACTTAATCCGCACTGCGTCGCTGGCAAGCATCGCCTCTTTCCATATTTCTTGTTTGATACCACGAACCTCGATCCGTGGCTTATTGCTTTCGTCAATCCGCTGCCGGACGCCCCACGAACTCATATAGCGGCTGGTGCTTCCGGGAAAACCAATCGTCATCGCATAGTCTTTGTCGCGGTATCCTTGAAGAGATACTTCGGCTACATATTTCGGGTGGTAGGGCTTATTGCCGGCGCTATATTCCGCCGGTTTGTTGCCGCCATCAGCATATACGCGGAAAACAGAGAAGTCTCCCGTATGGCGGGGCCACATCCAGTTGTCGGTATCTCCGCCAAACTTCCCCACGGAACTGGGAGGAGTGAACGACAAACGTACATCGCGATACACGTCATATACCACCAAAAAGTATTTGTTATTACTGTAAAACGGGACAACATCGGCCGCTAAAAACGGGCTTTCGCCAATCGAATCGCAGATAGCCTGCCCGATGGAATCAGCCTTCATCAGGCGTTCGTATTCCGACGAAAGGGAAGCAATCTCCGAGTTTATCCGGTCGCTCACGTCTACCGTTTCGCGGAGATAGCGCACACTCAATCCCGGAACAGGCAGTTCTTCTTCGTACGATTGCGACACAAACCCGTCTTTCAGGTAATCATGTTCTACACTGCTCAATTGTTGGATCGCGCCGTATCCGCAATGGTGGTTGGTAAAAATCAACCCGTTTTCCGATACGGTAATCCCTGTACATCCGCCTCCAAAGATAACAACAGCATTGCTAAGGCTTGGTTGGGTTTCGCTGTAAAGGTCTTCATACGAAGGAGTGAAACCCAGCTCTTTCATCCTTTCCAGGTTTTGTTTGTTCAATTCTTTCAATACCCACATCCCTTCGTCGGCAAACAGATGCCCGGTAGCCAGTAGCAGAACGACTACAAACCACACTTTTTTCATTAAGTTCATGTTCTTATTTTATTTAATTAATACTATGATATGCCTACCTGAAGAAACGCCCCACATACGGCAACTCACCAAGCGGCAGATCCCTTTTCACGATAAAGACTATAAACAATACGAACAAAACCGTACGATAAGCCAAACGAAGCGCCTCCGGTTCAATCGTCGGAAGCATCCCGGCCACATACAATACGGCAGCCAATACAAAGTAAATAAAAGCAGATTTCAAATCATACGAAATAGGGAATTTCTTTTGCCCCACAAAGTAAGATAACAGCATCATCATCAAATTACAGACAAAAGACGCCCACGCGCAGGCCATATATCCGTAAACCGGCGCGAACAGCGTAATGACCAAAACTGTCGCCACGCATCCCGCGAGGGAAAAATAAGCCCCCCACCGCGTTTGATCACTCAGCTTATACCAAAGCGACAAATTAAAATAAATACCGAAAAACAGCTCTCCCAACATCACTACCGGTACCACCCGCAAACCGGGATAATAAGCCGGAGCCACGAAATACTTCAATACATCCAGGTAATACACAACCCCCAGGAAGATTACCAACGCAAACAAGATGAAATATTTCATCGCCTCGCAATACGCCTGGTTGTTATCATCGTTTTTGTTCCTGGCAAAAATAAACGGTTCATACGCATAGCGGAATGCCTGGATAAACATCACCATCACCACCGCTATCTTGAAACACGCCCCGTATATACCAAGTTGCTCGTTGGCATACGCCTTGTCTTCAAACAAGAACGGGAAAATAATCTTGTCGGCCGTTTGGTTGAATATACCCGCAATACCCAAAACAAGAATGGGAAACGAATAAGACAACATCCGTTTCAATAAAGAAAAACCGGGCTTGTGGCGAAATCCCGGAAGCATATCCGGAATCAGGATAAGAAACGTAACAGCCGTCGTAATCACATTGGCAACAAAAGCATACCCCACCCCATATCCGGGAGTGTAAAACCAGCCGACTGCCGCCGGAGCCTGCTGATACATCCGGGGGCACAAAACAAGGAAAAAGATATTCAATCCGATATTCAGGAAAATACCCAACAGCCTGATACCCGCAAAACGGTAAGCCCTCCCCTTATAACGAAGGTAGGCAAAGGGAATACAGCAAAAGGCGTCTACCGCCACAATCCCCAGCATCATCCCCACATAGTCGGGATGATCGCCATACCCAAGCACATCGCTCACGGGAGAAAGGAACAGAAAGGCAAACAACATAAACAAGCCCGACGACAATCCGATGCTGAACAACGCAGTAGCATACACCCGCAACGGCTCCCGCTCTTCCTTCTTATTGATAAACCGGAAAAACCCGGTCTCCATCCCATACGTAAGAAACACCAGCAGAAAGGCTACCCAGGCATACAAATTCGTATAAACGCCAAACTCGCCCGTACCGGTAAGCACGCGGGTATACATAGGAACCAGCAGCCAATTCAGAAACCGCCCGACAATACTACTCAAACCATATACGGCGGTTTCCCTGGCCAACCGCTTCATTCCTCCTGCCATATTGCTAATCAAATAAAAAACCCTGTTCGCTTCCGCGCTTCCGTCCAAGGTGTGTATAAGCCAAATCCGTCACTTCCCGTCCACGGGGCGTGCGTTTAAGAAAGCCCTCCTTGATAAGGAACGGTTCATACACCTCTTCCAATGTCCCCGGGTCTTCGCCCAAGGCCGTGGCAATGGTGGTCAGCCCCACGGGGCCCCCCTTGAATTTATCGATAATCGTTGTCAGCAACTTATTATCTACCTGATCCAATCCATAACGGTCGATGTTCAGCGCTTCCAGCGAAAAACAAGCAATCGCCTTATCAATATCTCCCGAACCCTTCACCTGCGCGAAGTCGCGCACGCGCCGCAACAAAGAATTGGCGATACGGGGCGTTCCCCGGCTGCGCGAAGCTATCTCGCGGGCAGCATTGAGTTCGCATTTAACACGGAGGATGTCGGCGCTGCGGAGTACGATTTTGGTCAACGTCTCCACCTCATAATATTCCAAGTGCATGTTGATACCGAAACGAGCCCGCAGCGGACTGGTCAACAAACCGCTGCGAGTGGTCGCCCCCACCAATGTAAAAGGAGACAAGTCAATCTGTATCGAACGGGCGCTCGGCCCTTTATCAATCATAATATCAATCCGGTAGTCTTCCATGGCAGAATAAAGGTATTCTTCCACCACAGGACTTAGCCGATGGATTTCGTCTATAAAAAGGACATCATTCTTGTCTAACGAAGTAAGAACCCCCGCCAAATCGCCCGGCTTGTCAAGCACAGGCCCGGAAGTCACCTTAAAGCCCACCCCCAGTTCATTGGCGATGATGTTCGACAAAGTAGTTTTTCCCAACCCCGGAGGCCCATGCAAAAGCACATGGTCTAACGCCTCTTTGCGCATACGGGCGGCCATAACGAATATCTCCAGGTTTTCAACCACCTTTGCCTGTCCGCTAAAGTCGTGAAACGACAAAGGCCGCAACGCGTTCTGAAACTCATTCTCATTATCCGGCAGCCGGGTATCCCTTATATTAAAATCCTCTTCCATACAAAAGCCTATTGACCCGCAAAGGTAGTAAATACGCCCCACAATTCGCGGCTTCCCACCATTTTATTCACAGTATCCCCTTTATCCTCAAGCCCATTGCCAGCACTCCTACCCTACGGCTCCGTTTGCGTAAAAAAACTATTTTGAAAGCTCTTCTTTGAATTGGAAAATTCATCTGGATGTCTTCCCGGTTTCATTGGGATGATCGTCCAAAATCATTGGGATGTTTGCTCCCATTCATCCAGATGATTTTTGTCTCAAATTTCACAATGATTTAAAACCCCTTTGATTTCCATAACTCCCAATAATATTTATATTTGCATTGTTTAAAAAGGAAAGAGATGTTTTTGATATGTTGAAACAACAGTTACAACAAAAGTTACAACTAAAGCTTTCTCCCCAGCAAATCCAGTTGATAAGGCTCCTGGAACTTCCCGCCATTGAGCTGGAAGAGCGGATAAAGCATGAATTAGAAGAAAACCCCGCACTGGAAGAAGGGCAGGAAACGCCCGGCGATTTCGGGCAGACAGACGGCGAGGAAAACAGCGAAGCATCTTCAGGGGAAACCGACATCGACCTCACACTGGGGGATTACCTGACAGAAGATGACATACCCGATTACAAACTCCGCGAAATAAGGGAGCGAACCGATCAGAAAGAGGATATTCCTTTCTCGGCAGGGCAATCGCTGAACGAATATTTAATGCAGCAATTAGGTCTGCGCGACCTTTCCGGCAAGGAGATAAAAATTGGCGAATATATTATTGGGAATATCGACGACGACGGATACCTCCGGCGCGACCTTTCGTCTATCGCCGACGATTTGATATTCCAGGCGGGGAAAGAGGTGAACGAAAAAGAACTTGAATCGGTTTTGAAAATTGTGCAAGACCTCGACCCTCCCGGCATCTGCGCGCGCAACTTGCAGGAGTGTTTGCTCATACAACTGGAGAAACGCGAACCTTCGCTGCCGATAAACCTGGCAACCCGTATCGTAAAAGATTACTTCGACGAGTTTTCCCGCAAGCATTACGACCGGATATTACGGTTGATGAACATCGACGAAGGCGAACTTAAAAGGGCCATGCAAGAGATTACGCTCCTCAACCCGAAGCCCGGCGGCAGTTGGGAAAGCTCGATGGAATCTGCCATGAGCCAGGTAACGCCCGACTTTATTGTGGAAGCCCACAGCGGAGAGCTTTTCCTTAGCATGAACAACCGGGGGATTCCCTGCCTGCATATCAACCGCGACTATATGGATATGTTTCAAAGTTATGCTTCGAATAAAGCAAACCAAACGCCGGAAATGCGGGACGCTGTTCAGTTTGTCAAGCAAAAGCTCGACTCGGCTCAATGGTTTATCGATGCTATCAGGCAACGGCAGGAGACTTTGCAACGCACCATGGAGGCTATCATCATGTTGCAACGCGACTTTTTCCTCACAGGTGATGAATCTTCTTTGCGCCCGATGATCCTTAAAGATGTAGCCGGGCGTGCCGGGTATGATATCTCCACCATTTCGAGGGTAAGCAATAGCAAATATGTACAGACAAACTTTGGCATCTACCCGCTGAAGTATTTCTTTTCCGAATCTATGGCAACGGATAGTGGGGAAGAAGTTTCCACCCGCGAAGTAAAGAAAATAATGAAAGATTATGTCGATGGCGAAGACAAACGGAAACCTCTTACCGACGAGGAACTGGCATCTATCCTAAAAGAAAAAGGATACGTTATTGCCCGCCGGACGGTAGCCAAATACCGCGAACAGATGGATATTCCGGTTGCCCGCCTGAGAAAAGAAATTTAATTTTGCACATCTATGAGAACATTCGCAAACATCATATCAATCGTATTCCATCCGTTGCTTATGGTAACTTATGCCGTTTTGCTGGCATTGAACTATACCTACCTGGCTATTTATCCCGCCACGATGAAACTGTTCCTGGTCGGCGGCGCCTTTTTATGCACGGCTATTATCCCCGGTTTGTTGATCATGCTGATGGTGAAGAGCGGGAGCGCCGGTGATTTGGAACTGACCGACAAGAGGGAGCGCGTAATCCCCTACCTCATCTTTATAACGGCCAATATGATTTGCCTGTTTTACCTGTTCAAGATGCGGATGCCACTCTGGTTGCTTTCGATGTCTGTCGGCGTGTGCCTGGCATTGTTTATTGCCTTGTTTGTCAACTTTTTTTGGAAAATCAGCGTACATGGCATTGGCGTCGGGGGGTTGTTGGGGGTTGTTATGGGTACGTCGCAAATCCAACTGATTAACCCGTTTTGGTTTTTCATTTTCATCATCCTGGCAAGCGGACTGGTTTGTACTTCGCGAATTATTCTTAAAAAACATACGCCAATGCAGGCGTATGCGGGCTTCGGATTAGGATTTATCTGTACCTTTGGAGCCTCATTTATAAGTTTTACCTATTTATTAATCTAATAAAAACACTTGAGTATGAATTTTCCTGCTGAACTAAAGTACACGAAAGACCATGAGTGGATACGTGTAGAAGGCAATGAAGCGTATGTTGGAATCACAGATTATGCGCAAAGCGAACTGGGCGAAATCGTTTTCGTGGATATTGATACCGAAGGCGAAGACTTGAAAAAGGAAGAGACGTTCGGTTCTATTGAAGCGGTTAAAACTGTGTCCGACCTGTTTATGCCGGTTAGCGGTAATGTTTTGGAAGTAAACGCCGAATTGGAAGAACAACCTGAATTAGTCAACGAAGATCCTTATGGAAAAGGTTGGCTTATCAAAATATCCGTTGCCGATTTAGCCGAATTGGATGAGCTGTTACCAGCTTCCGAATATCAAAACTTACTTTAACCATCAACGGTTGATGGTTAACGAGTCTTTTTCAAAAGACAAGTCGTTAACCATTAACCGTTGAACATTAATCCGTTTGAAAAGATGATTCCTGTAGTAAGTATAATCATGGGCAGTACTTCGGACTTGCCTGTAATGGAAAAAGCGGCCAAGTTCCTTGATGAAATGGAAATCCCGTTTGAAATGCATGCGCTTTCGGCTCATCGTACGCCCGCAGAAGTTGAAGCTTTTGCCAAAGGGGCGGAAGGACGCGGCATAAAGGTTATTATCGCAGCGGCCGGAATGGCGGCCCACCTGTGTGGAGTAATTGCTTCTATGACCACCCTCCCGGTAATCGGCGTCCCCATCAATTCGTCGCTCGACGGAATGGATGCTTTACTGGCCATCGTACAAATGCCTCCGGGTATTCCGGTTGCAACGGTAGGTATCAACGGGGCGCTGAACGCCGGTATCCTTGCCGTACAAATCCTATCAACCGGAGACGGGAAACTCAGGGAAAAACTGGCCGGTTACAAAGAAGACCTGAAAAAGAAGATCGTCAGCGCCAACAGCGAACTGGCCAATGTTCGCTACAAACACAAAACAAATTAGTTGACAACCAACCGAACAAAGTGGATTATTTCAATTATACCCGTCGTAAATCATCCGTCGTCTATATAGGGGATACGCCTTTGGGAGGCTGTCATCCCATCCGTATACAATCCATGGCAAACGTGTCTACTATGGATACGAAAGCCTCCGTGCAACAGGCCATCCGGATGATAGAGGCAGGCGCAGAGTATGTCCGTTTTACAGCGCAAGGCGAACGGGAAGCGCAAAACCTGGGCGTTATCCGCAAGGCGTTGAACGAACAAGGCTATACAACTCCATTAGTGGCGGACATCCATTTCAACGCCAAGGCGGCAGACGCAGCCGCCAGAGAAGTTGAAAAAGTACGGATAAATCCCGGCAACTATGCCCCTGATCCGGAAATGATCCGCCAGCGTTTCACCTCCTTCCTTGCCCTATGCAAAACACATAAGACGGCTATCCGTATCGGCGTAAACCATGGTTCGCTATCCGGCCGCATTATGAACCAATATGGAGATACGCCTGAAGGGATGGTTGCTTCCTGCATGGAGTTCCTCCGGATTTGCCGGGAAGAGAACTTTACGAATGTAGTTATTTCCATAAAAGCATCCAACACGGTAGTGATGGTTAAGACGGTTCGTTTACTTGTTGAAGTAATGGAGGCCGGGGATATGCATTATCCCTTGCATTTAGGCGTTACAGAAGCCGGAGACGGGGAAGACGGACGTATCAAAAGCGCCGTAGGTATCGGGGCCTTATTGTCGGACGGGATTGGCGATACAATCCGCGTTTCACTGAGTGAAGACCCCGAAGCTGAGATTCCGGTTGCCCGGAAACTGGTGGAATATATACAGGAACGAGAGGGACACGAGCCAATCACTGCGTCGCTTGCACCCGATTACAATCCCCTCTCGGTAGACCGAAGGATTAGCCGCCCGACGCATGGCATCGGAGGAGGCGGGCATCCGGTCGTTATCTCCGACAGGAGAAACGGGGATTTGGAATTCAACTATGCCTCTCCTCCCGATTACATTTATATCGGAAAGGAAGATCCGGATAATTTCCCCGGCACGGTCAACTTGTTAGTTGATTCCCTTTCCTGGAAACCAAGGCCCAATGCTTTCCCTTATTTCATCGCTTCGGAAATAGACGAATTAAAAGACTTCGACACGCCTTTGAAGTTTATACGCCTGACATTAAACGACCTCAACGGAAAGGCACTTGACGTATTATGCAAAGATAAGAGCGCGGTGGTTATTCTCAGCGCCCATCACCGGAACGGAGTAGGCGCCATGCGCGCCGCTATTCACCAATTGATGACCGCAGGATGCGACGTCCCCCTCATCTTGCATCGTGATTATAATGAAACGGACATTGAGTTCCTGCAATTAAAATCGGCCGCCGATTTTGGAACATTGTTCCTCGATGGCTTCGGAGACGGTATCATGCTGCATAACGAAAACGGCGAAGCCATCGTATCCGACAATATCATGTTCGGCATTTTGCAGGCCACCCGTATGCGTATCAGTAAAACAGAATACATCTCTTGTCCGGGTTGCGGACGTACATTATATGACTTGCAGACTACGATTGCCCGCGTAAAAAAAGCCACATCTCATTTGAAAGGACTGAAAATCGGCATCATGGGATGTATCGTTAACGGCCCTGGTGAAATGGCCGACGCGGATTACGGCTATGTGGGTTCAGGGCGCGGAAAGATTGACCTTTACAAAGGAAAAACCTGTATCCATAAAAACATCCCTGAATTGGAAGCCGTAGAACGCCTTGTCCAACTAATCAAGGACAATGGTGATTGGAAAGAGTAACCCCCAACAAGCTGAATGATTTCAGACGATGATTATGTGATAATTTACAACTGTTTGGATAGACTAAATTTGTATTTGAAAGGAAAAACCGCAAAAAACTATCAAAACTTTTGTGTGTAAAAAATATTATCCTACATTTGCACCGTTGTAAAAAGAAAATAATAACAAATGATAAACAACATTCTTCATAACATCATTCTTGTGGTCCTCCTAGTCATTAGCAGGTAAAGGAGAAAGGTGTGTAAGAAGTTGTAATACTCGGTAAAGATAATTCTGAAGCCCTTTCTCCAAAGAGAAGGGGCTTTTTTTTATGAATGACAGGTATGAAAAATCAATTAAGGAGCGCCGGTAGTACCCAAGGACGGCGGATGGCAGGAGCACGTGCTTTATGGCGGGCGAACGGGATGAAAGAAGAACAAATGGGCAAACCCGTCGTTGCTGTCGTGAATTCATTTACGCAGTTTGTCCCGGGACACGTCCATTTGCATGAGATAGGACAACTCGTTAAGAAAGAGGTAGAGGCGCTTGGCTGTTTTGCCGCTGAGTTTAATACGATTGCTATCGACGATGGCATTGCCATGGGACACGATGGTATGCTTTATTCTTTGCCTTCGCGCGACCTGATTGCCGACAGTGTGGAATATATGGTGAATGCGCATAAGGCAGATGCGATGGTGTGTATCAGTAATTGCGACAAAATCACTCCCGGCATGTTGATGGCGGCGATGCGGTTGAATATACCTGCGGTGTTTGTGTCGGGTGGGCCAATGGAAGCAGGCGAATTGGATGGAAGAGCCCTGGATTTGATTGATGCCATGATTGAAGCTGCCGACGACTCCGTAAGCGACGAACAGGTCGCGAAGGCGGAACGTTCTGCCTGCCCTACTTGTGGAAGCTGTTCGGGTATGTTTACTGCCAATTCGATGAATTGCCTGAACGAAGCGATTGGACTCGCGTTTCCCGGAAACGGCACAATCATAGCGACCCATGCCAACCGGATTGGATTGTTCAGGAAAGCAGCCCGGTGTATTGTTGAAAACAGCTATAAATATTACCGGGACGGCGACGATTCGGTACTCCCGCGCAACATCGCTACCCGGCAGGCATTTCTCAATGCCATGTCGCTCGATATAGCGATGGGGGGATCTACCAATACCGTGCTTCATTTACTGGCTGTGGCTCATGAGGCTGAAGTGGATTTCTCCATGAAAGATATAGATATGCTGTCGCGTAAAACACCTGTGTTGTGCAAAGTGGCGCCGAATACACCTATTTATCATATACAGGATGTGAACCGGGCAGGCGGTATTCTTGCCATTATGGATGAGTTGGTTAAAGCCGGTCTGGTGGATGGATCGGTAAAACGCGTAGACGGGCTTACATTGTCTGAAGCTATTCAACAATACAGCCTTGTTGCCCCAAACGTGTCGGATGAGGCGCTGAAAATATTTAAAAGCGCTCCCGCGCATCGGTTTAATCTGACATTAGGCTCACAGGAAACCTATTATGAGGCCGTGGATACCGACCGTGCAAATGGTTGTATCCGGGATATGGAACACGCGTACGGGAAAGATGGTGGTTTAGCTGTACTGTACGGGAACATCGCTCTGAACGGATGTGTGGTAAAAACAGCCGGAGTAGATGAAAGTATCTTTCGTTTCACAGGCCCTGCCAAAGTTTTCCATTCGCAGGAGGCCGCTTGCGAAGGGATATTGGGAGATGAAGTGGTTGCCGGCGACGTTGTTGTGATTACCCATGAAGGTCCGAAAGGGGGGCCGGGCATGCAGGAAATGCTTTATCCTACATCTTATATAAAGAGTAGACATCTGGGAAAAGCCTGCGCTCTCGTCACCGACGGACGATTCAGCGGCGGTACATCCGGCCTTTCCATAGGCCACGTTTCACCCGAAGCAGCCGCGGGTGGCGCAATCGGATTGGTAAAGAATGGCGACATCATAGAAATCAACATCCCCGAACGTGTAATTCAGGTAAAAGTGAGTGATAAGGAGTTAAGCGAGCGGAGAAAAGCCGAAATGGCTCGCGGAACGGATGCCTTTACTCCCCTTTGTCGCCAACGGAATATTTCCAAGGCATTACGGGCTTACGCAAAGATGGTCTCTTCTGCCGATAAGGGGGCGGTAAGGATGATGTAGGCAAAAGGCCGGAAATCAGTTTACGAATAGAGAAATATCAGGATAGATGGATAATAAAGATATAGGAAATAACAGGGCGCAAGGTGCGGATGAAAAAGTAACCGGTTCGGAAGCGATGCTGAAAACATTGATAGCGGAAGGCGTCGATACCATTTTCGGATATCCGGGAGGGCAGGTAATCCCTTTATATGATTGTTTATATGATTACCGGGATAAATTAAAGCATGTACTTGTAAGGCATGAACAAGGCGCCACCCATGCGGCGCAAGGATATGCGCGCGTGTCGGGAAAGGTTGGCGTTGTTATGGTGACATCAGGTCCCGGGGCGACAAACACGATTACAGGTATAGCTGACGCGATGATAGACAGTACGCCTATTGTCGTTATTTCGGGACAAGTTCCTTCTCCTTTGTTGGGGACGGATGCTTTTCAGGAAATAGACGTGATTGGTATAACCCAACCGATTACCAAATGGACTTACCAGATACGCAAACCGGAAGAGATTGCCTGGGCGGTGTCAAGAGCCTTCTATATTGCATCGAGCGGCCGGCCGGGTCCTGTTGTTCTCGATTTTGCCAAAGACGCGCAAGTGGGGACAATTGATTATGAATATGAAAAAGTGACTTATATCCGTAGCTACCAACCGGCGCCTGAGCGTATTGCCGGGCAAGTTGAGGCTGCCGCCGAATTAATCAACAAGGCAAAGAAGCCGTTTGCTTTGGTAGGACAGGGAGTTATTTTAAGTGGCGCG
This sequence comes from Tannerellaceae bacterium, assembly GCA_031255855.1. Lineage (GTDB taxonomy): Bacteria > Bacteroidota > Bacteroidia > Bacteroidales > Tannerellaceae > DFXE01. The sequence continues at coordinate 59,060 of JAIRRS010000006.1, forward strand.
GAGAGGGAATTGTACGCCTTCCTTGAAAAGGCGGATATACCGGCCGGCTCCACAGTCCTTGGATTGTCGGCAATGTCTTCCGGTTACCGTCTGAATAAAGGGATGTTGGGCATGCACGGGAATGTGGGGCCAAACCGGAAAACAAATGAGTGCGACGTGTTGATCGCTATCGGTATGCGGTTCGACGACCGGGTCACGGGTAATCTCCAGACCTATGCCAAACAAGCCAAAATTATACATCTTGATATTGACTTGTCGGAAATAGGGAAAAATGTCCCGGTAGATGTTCCGGTCGTAGGCGACGCGAAAGAAACGTTGGCTGCAATAACAAACCTGCTTCAGCCGGCAAAACATACGGAGTGGATTGACAGCTTTGCCGCCGACGAAAAAGAAGAATACGAAAAAGTAATCAGGAAAGAAATTCAACCCGAAGGCGACCGGTTGTTGCAAATGGGTGAAGTTGTGTGCAAAGTGTCTGAAGCAACCGGCAATAAGGCGGTGCTGGTGACAGACGTAGGGCAGAGCCAGATGATGAGTGTGCGCTATTTTAAGTATAGTCAATCACGCAGTGTGGTTACATCCGGCGGCTTGGGGACGATGGGATACGGGCTTCCCGCCGCGATTGGTGCAAAGTTTGGCGCTCCCGGCCGTACGGTTTGTCTTTTTGTGGGCGATGGTGGTTTGCAAATGACGCTTCAGGAACTCGGAACCATCATGCAGGAAAAACTGAATGTGAAGATAATCGTATTGAATAATAACTACCTTGGCATGGTACGACAGTGGCAGGAACTGTTTTTCAACAAACGTTATTCTGCCACGGCCATGGAAAATCCCGACTTCGCGGCCATTGCCAATGCCTACGGTATTGCCGCCCGAACCGTGGAAAAAAGGGAAGAACTAGACGGCGCCCTGGCGGAAATGCTTAACCATGACGGCGCTTATATGCTTATTGCCAATGTAGTGGCTCATGGAATGGTTTATCCGATGATACCGGCAGGCGGCACAATTACTGATATTATTATGGAATGAATATGCAAACAAAAAAACTATATACAGTCATTATATTTTCCGAGAATACTGTGGGGCTGCTTAACCAGATAACCATTATCTTTACACGTCGGCAATTGAACATTGAGACGCTTTCTGTCTCTCCGTCTGCAATAAAAGGAATACATAAGTTTACGATTACGACTTTTGCCGATGAAGACATGATTGACAAGGTGGTCAAGCAAATAGATAAAAGGGTCGATATCCTGAAAGCGTACTACAATACGGATGAAGATTTGGTGTACCAGGAGATCGCTTTATACAAAGTGAGCGCCGATCTTTTCCTGAAGATGGAAGGCGTTGAAGAGCTGATTCGGAAACACAATACCCGGATACTTGACATGAACGAAGATTGTGTCGTGCTCGAAAAAAGCGGGCATTATGAAGAGACCCAATCCTTGTTTAAAGAATTGAGCCGGAAGATAGGTGTCTTGCAATTCATACGTTCCGGAAGAATAGCTATTACAAAAAGTAAAGTAGAGCGGCTGAGCGACATGCTTTCCGCCATGAAAACAAAATTAGATATTAAGAATGGAGAAGAGTAAAGTAGGCGAATTTCATTTTGTCACAGAGTCTTATTTGTTAGACTTCCGCAGGCGGATTACTATCCCGATGATTGGTACGTACCTGTTGCATGCTGCTTCTATCCATGCGGCGCAACGCGGGTTTGGTTTTAGCGATATGAACAATCGCCATACAGCCTGGGTCTTGTCGCGGTTGGTGATTGAAATGACGGAATATCCGGGGATGTCCGAGGAGATCACCCTTTATACATGGATAGAAGACGCGGCGCGTTTGTTTACAAACCGTTGCTTTGAACTGGTAAACGCCGCGGGTAAATCGTTTGGTTTTGCCCGTTCGGTCTGGGCTGCCATTGATGTGGAAACGCGCCGCCCTACGCCGTTAGACGTTGAAGCGTTGGATGTGTTTAAGGTAGATCGTCCTTGTCCGATCGAAAAACCAGGCAAGATAATACCCGTAGAAAATGATACGCCGGGCGAACCCTATGGCATAAAATACAGCGACCTGGATGTAAATGGTCACCTGAACAGTATCAAGTATATGGAACATCTCCTGGATATGTTTGATATCAGGATGTATGAAGAAAAACAAATTCGCCGGTTTGAAATTGCCTATTTGTCGGAAGGCAGGTACGGCATGCCATTGGCTTTGCATGTCTCGGAAACATCCCCTGACAAATACAGCATGGCCATCTGCAACGAAGGAAAAGCAATTAGCAGGGCCGCGGTAACATGGACAGCGACCCCTTCCAACCTCCTCTGACAGGAGAGGTTGTATTTATTTATTATCTGGTGGACAATAAAAACAAGAGTATCATTTATTAACAAACCCCGAACTCCTCCCTCCCCTGGGGGGAAGGCGGGAGGGAATTTTTATTTATATTATGGCAGAAATGAATTTTGGCGGTGTAGTAGAGAATGTAGTAACCCGCGACGAATTTCCTTTGGAGAAAGCAAGGGATGTATTGAAAAATGAAACGATCGCCGTAATTGGTTACGGCGTGCAAGGCCCCGGACAAAGTCTGAATTTGCGCGACAACGGTTTCAATGTAATTGTAGGGCAACGTAAGGGCGGCAAAACCTGGGACAAGGCTGTCGCCGACGGTTGGGTGCCCGGTGAAACCCTTTTTGAGATTGAAGAAGCTTGTGAGAAGGCGACAATTGTTCAGTATCTGCTTTCGGACGCGGCACAAATACAAGTTTGGCCCCGCATCAGGCCGTATCTTACATCAGGCAAGGCGCTGTATTTTTCACATGGTTTCGGAATTACATACAAAGAACGGACAAATATTATTCCTCCGGCCGGTGTTGATGTGATATTGGTGGCGCCGAAAGGCTCGGGAACCAGCCTTCGCCGCATGTTCCTGCAAGGACGCGGTTTGAATTCCAGTTTTGCAATTTATCAGGACGCTACCGGTAGGGCATGGGAACGCGTCATTGCCTTGGGTATCGGTGTTGGGTCGGGTTATTTGTTTGAAACGACATTCAAGAAAGAAGTCTATTCCGATTTGACCGGCGAACGCGGTACACTGATGGGCGCCATCCAGGGATTGCTTCTTGCCCAGTATGAGGTATTGCGTGACAACGGGCACAGCCCGTCTGAGGCTTTCAATGAAACCGTAGAAGAGCTTACCCAATCGTTGATGCCTCTGTTTGCCGAAAACGGGATGGACTGGATGTATGCAAACTGCTCTACCACCGCTCAACGGGGCGCATTGGATTGGATGATTCCTTTCCATGATGCTGCCAAACCGGTATTCGAAAAGCTCTATAAAGAGGTGGCTGCCGGCAACGAAGCACAACGTTCTATCGACACCAACAGCAAACCGGATTACCGTGAAAAACTGGAAGAGGAACTGAACGCTCTCCGCGAAAGCGAAATGTGGCGTGCCGGAGCAGTCGTTCGCAAATTGCGTCCGGAGAATAACTAATCCGAAGCGACTTACCGGATTAGCACAATCCGGTAATGCTCTATCCATAAATTTTGCCATTCGTTATTATTTATTTACCTTTGTTTTCCAACTAAATAATAATCAGGATGAACGTACTGTTAATCAACGGAAGCCCCCACAAAAGCGGATGTACTTTCACCGCTTTGTCCGAAATTGCAGGGGAATTGGAAAAACAGGAAATCGAAACCCGTATTTTCCATACGGGTACAAAACCCATCCGCGGCTGTGTCGCTTGCGGAAAATGCAGGGAAACCGGTCATTGCGTTTATTCTGATGACCCTGTTAATGAATGTATTGACAGGATGAAAAAAGCGGATGGAATCGTTGTCGGTTCGCCGGTTTATTATGCTTCGCCCAACGGCGCTTTACTGGCGCTTTTAGACCGGGTATTCTTTGCCGGCAGCGATGCCTTTGCCTACAAACCGGCAGCCGCGATAGTCAGTTGCCGCCGGGGTGGTTCCGCTACTGCTTTTGATGTGTTGAATAAATATTTCACTATTTCAAACATGCCGGTCGTGTCGTCCCAATACTGGAATCACGTTCACGGACAGACGCCGGAAGAAGTCCGGCAGGATTTGGAAGGCTTGCAGGTGATGCGAACGCTGGCGCGTAATATGGCCTGGCTATTGAAATGTATTGACGTTGCAAAAGGAACGGTTCCTTATCCTGAAAAAGAAACGATGCAGTACCGGACGAATTTTATCCGGTAAATTCCTTTTTCTTCTAAAACAGGACATTGTCCAATAAAAATGATTTTACGAATAGATTGTTGCTACAATTTTTCTCCGTCCTCCTGAATGCCGGAACTCACAAAGATGTTTGTAAGTGGTATCATGTATTTTATTTCACGAATAAAAAATATGGGCTCTATTTCCTGTTGGAAAACCACCTGGATTATTTTGGCTACTCGCGGATAAGCTAGTATCTTTGTCTAATCTAACTTTCATGCAAATTATGAACAAAATAAAAATCGTATTCGTTCTTTTGACGTGTATATTATTCTCTTGTGCCAATAAGAGTTCGAATGATAATCCCACAAGGTCAAACAATCAAATTTCCACAGCGTCGGCCGGTAAAACGCCCGATTTCAATCCCGACAGCGCTTATATATATGCGGAAAACCAAGTTAATTTCGGGACACGTGTTCCGAATTCCAAAGGACATAAAGATTGCGGAGATTATCTCGTTGCAGAATTGAAACGTTTCGGAGCCGAACTTTACGTGCAGGAAATGACACTGACCGCCTACAATGGCGATAGGCTGAACGCCCGTAACATTATCGGTTCTTATAATCCTGATAATTCCAAACGGATATTACTTTTTGCCCATTGGGACACTCGCCCGTATGCCGAACATGACCCTGATTCTGCCAAATGGCACAGCCCTATCGAGGGAGCCGACGACGGAGCCAGCGGAGTAGGCGTATTACTGGAAATCGCCCGCCATATCGGACAAAACAATCCGGGTACAGGCATCGACATTATTTTTTTTGACGCCGAAGATTATGGTGTCCCTGAATTTGAAAAAGCAGAAAACTATGTACGGGAATCGTGGTGTCTTGGTTCACAATTCTGGGCAAAAAAACCGCATAAACCCGACTACAGAGCCGAATATGGTATTCTCCTCGACATGGTAGGAAGCAAAAATGCTTCTTTTTATAAAGAAGTTACATCTACGCGTTACGCCCCGCACATCGTAGAAAAAGTATGGAGTACGGCACGTGAGCTGGGATATGGTAAATTCTTCATAAATGCCAGCGGAGGAGACATCCTCGACGACCACCGGTATGTAATTGCAGGACGTGGCATCCCTTGCATAGACATTATTAATCATGATCCGGACAATTCACACGGATTCGGCGATCATTGGCATACGCATAACGACACAATGGACAATATTGACAAAAAAACATTAAAAGCTGTCGGCCAAACGATATTGGAAATTATCTATAAGTAAAAAACACCATGACACAATCAATAAACGAATTACAAGACAACATCATTGAAGAATTCTCGATCTTCGACGACTGGATGGATAAATACGGCCTATTAATAGACTTGGGGAATGCTCTTCCTCCCTTGGATGAAAAGCATAAGACGGAAAGCAATTTGATTGAAGGATGCCAAAGCCGGGTTTGGCTACATGCAGACTACAAGGACGGGAAAATATCTTTCCAAGGAGAAAGTGACGCGGTGATCGTCAAAGGAATTGTTTCACTTTTAATTAATCTCCTGTCCGGACATACACCGCAGGAAATACTGGATGCCGACCTTTATTTTATCACTAAAATCGGTTTGAAAGAACACCTTTCACCTACCCGTTCAAATGGATTGGTCGCCATGGTAAAGCAAATGCGCATGTATGCACTCGCCTTTAAAACGACGGAAAAATAAACGCCCTAACCCATTTCTACGCTCGATTATACCGGATGGATCATCCCGGAGAGCCGGAAAAGGAGATGTTTGTTAGCCTAAATAACAAAGGATGGCCATAAATAGCCATCCTCATTTCTAAATTCTTATTCTTTTCCAATTAATCTTCCAATTGAACACTTCATTAAAGTAACAATCAGACATGAAAATAGTTTTGCCATTTCTAATCAACAACACATATTTTTTTTTAATTTGATATACATTTCATTCATGCAGGGAACCGTGACGCATCCGATGAAGGCTCACTGTGTTTGGGCAAGTTCTAAAAGCAGCTAACAATAATCCCTGTGAAGAACTGAAAGGCGAGTGAAAAATGTAGTGAGAGAAAAAAAACATACGGGTTGGGAAAAACAAAAGATACCGCAAGATTGTTTCATTAAAAAATGTTCTGAAAAAGGGCAGAAACTGCTTTACAGATGAAAAGACAAAATAATTAGTTTAATATAGAATCCATTTGTCCCTTAAAAGCTTTTTATATTATACATTTCTAAGTATTTATATAATTAAAAAATGATGTTATGAAGAAAAAAAGCAATGTCTTGCTGGCTCTTTTAGCCTTTATCCCTATGTTTATTATTAGCTGTTCCGGTGACAACGACGGAGATGACCCCGTACGTATTGGCGCCGCAACTATCGTTTTCGCAGACACTCAAATGACCATTACGGATGGTGTATTGCCAAAACCTATCACAGGTTCTGTGGAGGCTCCTGCCGGAGCTGAGATTTCGTCAATTACTATAACGGTTGTTTACGGAATTGAACAGACAAACCGGGCGGTGATTGCCGAACGGAAAGATTTGACGGAAGTTGAAGGTTCAAAAAAAGGTAAATACACCTTCTATTTTGATGAAAGCACCTCCGGTTTCAAACAATATATCAGCGAAATCCAATCCATTTTGATTGAAGCGGCAGTTAAAAATGGAGATGCTTCAAGCAGAGAGATGAAATTTACCCATGAATATACCCCGGTAGTCGAATACCTGTCGGCCCCAGTAGATTTCTTCTGGGAAAGAGTGGGAGGCAAAGAAGGTACAGGATTAAACAAATTCGGTCTGGAATGGACTTCTAACACATCTACCGCTGCTATCATCAAGACCCACAGCGAGACAAAAATGGTTGTTTTGGCTTCAGGAGACTGGGACGCCATCAAAACAAAGGAGCAATTAAAAGAAGCCGTAGACAACGGAACAGACGTGGATAGGTATGAAAACGTATCTTCTTCGGCAGCTTCCAAAGAATATGATGATGTATTGGCTGTAGACGTAAATGGCAAAGGTGAATACTACATCATCCATATTACCAGCAGCAGCGTAAGTTCGATTGCAGAAGGAACCCTTATTACAATTAACGGGCAATCAAAACACTAATATTTTTCCGGTACCGGAAAAAATATAATGAAAATAATTAAAAAAATCCCTGATGCGCAAAAAGATTGCGTATTGGGGTATTTTCTTTGCAGTATCAAACAAGAGTTCCTTGATATAAAAAAAGAAAAAACAAGTGCCGTAGAGAATAGTTACTCCGTTTTAAGGCCCAGGTCGAGGGTGCGAATCCCTCCTCTTTATATGAAGAGTAGTTCAGTCAGTAGAATAGGGAAAAAAACTATTTTCGATTGTTGCCTTGTTTTTTTTAATGTATTTGTTAGCTATGTCATAAGAAATTAACTTATGACATAGCTACTGCAATTAATTAACAAAGTTTTATATACCTGAATTTAATGCTGGCTCAAATACTCAGAAACACCGTCATTGGTGGCTTTCATCGCATCTTTACCTTTCGACCAGTTTGCCGGACAAACTTCGCCGTTTTCTTCAAAATGCTGTAACGCGTCGACCATGCGGATTGCTTCGTCGACGTTGCGCCCTAATGGAAGGTCGTTGATTACATAATGACGAATTTTCCCTTCTTTGTCGATAAGGAACAGGCCACGATACGCTACCGGAGCGCCCTCGGAAATCATTTCGCCTTCATCGTCCCAGTCGTAATCAGAAGCTAAGACACCAAAGTTAAGGGAGATAATTTTTGAAAAATCGGACACAAGCGGATAAGTAATTCCTTTAATTCCGCCTTTGTTTTTATCCTGTTGCAACCAGGCAAAATGTGAATATTCGGAATCTACCGAACAACCGACTACCGCAACATTGCGTTTTTCGAACTCAGCCAGTTTTTCCTGGAAAGCATGTAATTCAGTAGGACAAACAAATGTAAAGTCCATCGGATAGAAAAACATAACCACGTATTTCTTTCCTACATATTGCTTTAAAGAAAAATCCAAAACAATCTCATTGCCCCTAATGACTGCCGGCGCATGAAATTCGGGCGCTTTTTTACCTATTAAAGATTTCATAAATAATCATTCATTTTTTAAGTTACAGTGGCAAAGGTAGCCTGTCGGAACGAAAATTCCCCTCTAAATAAGATTGATAGTTTTTATAGGCCAATAAACGAAATCTATTCTCACAGGCCTGGTTCTTCTACAACCGATTTTATAAAACGTTCTTATACACGCATAAGACATACTTAGGACAATAAATTGATTTTCAAAAAAGTATTAACAACCATACAAACAGGAAATAAAAGGTTGCACGTAACCTTAAAAAAGTAGCCACCCATGCAGACATTTCATTAATAACATGTATATTTACACAGTTTTAGCATTATGTTTGCGCAAACATCAACGAATTAAGAATATATATTACCATGAAATCAAATGAAAATTCCCGCCGCCTGTTCCTTAAACAGGCCGTAGCCCTTTCGGCTGCGACAACTATTCCCGCGTTCCTGGCTCCGGCAAAAGCCGCTGCCATGCCTTCTGTTCCCTCTGCAAGCGCCAACGACCGGGTGAACCTCGCCATAATAGGTGTTGGTTTCCGGGGAGGGGAAATTGCCGAAGAATTTTATAAAACGGGATTGTGCAACATCGTTGCTTTATGCGATGTGGATATGGGAGCGCCCCATACACAAAAACTGATCGACATGTTCCCGAACGCACCCCGTTTCCAGGATTTCCGCAAAATGTTCGACAAAATGGGAAATCAGATTGATGCCGTAACGGTAGGTGTACCCGACCATGCCCACTTCCCCATCACAATGGAAGCCATGGCGCACGGAAAGCATGTGTATGTGGAAAAGCCGATGGCCCGTACATTCTATGAAGTAGAGCTGATGATGGCTGGAGAAAAGAAATACAAAGTCGTCACCCAAATGGGGAATCAAGGACACTCAGAAGGTAATTACTTCCAGTTCAAAGCGTGGAAAGACGCAGGTATTATCAAAGACGTAACGGCTGTAACCGCCCATATGAACAATTCGCGCCGCTGGCACGAATGGGATCCGAGAATAACCGCTTTCCCGGCAGCAGAACCGCTTCCTTCCACCATGGACTGGAATACGTGGCTGGGCGTAGTGCATGAACACGACTATAACAAGAACCTTGTAAATGGGCAATGGCGTTGCTGGTATGATTTTGGTATGGGCGCCCTGGGAGATTGGGGAGCCCATATTCTGGATGCCGTACATGAGTTCATGGATTTAGGTTTGCCTTATGAAATCAACCCAATGTATCTGAAAGATCATAACCCGTTCTTTTTCCCGATGTCGTCTACAATTGTCTTCAAATTCCCATCAAGAGGGAATATGCCTCCGGTAGATGTCACATGGTATGACGGCTTGGATAATATCCCGGCAGTGCCCGAAGGGTATGGAGTATCGGAGATAGACCCGAATATTCCTCCCGTAGCAGGCGGAAAAATCCAACCGGCAAAATTGAATCCCGGAAAAGAAATATATACGAAAACACTCACTTTCAAAGGAGGTTCGCATGGGAGTATCCTTTCCATCATTCCCGAAGAACAGGCGAAAGATATGGCATCCAAACTGCCGGAAGTGCCGCAAAGCCCTTCCAACCATTATGCCAACTTCCTGTTGAGTTGCATGGGAAAAGAAAAACCTCGTTCCCCGTTCTCCATCGCCGGGCCGTTAAGCCAGGTATTCTGCCTCGGTGTATTAAGCCAGCAATTAGGTACGAAACTATTGTTCGACCGCGAAACCAAACGCATCACCAATAATCCACTGGCCAACCAGATGCTGTATGGCTCTGCCCCACGTAAAGGCTGGGAAGATTATTATAAGATTTAAGAACAAACCCTAATCAGGCACAGATTTCACGGGATTAATACCGTTTTTGGTTCTCTTTAAACGTTGAAATCCGTACAATCTGTGCCTGAACTACCTGCGCCCAGCCAGAGGAACAACGTGTGAAGGTAGACAAACTTTAACTACATCACGTCTACTTTTTTTCTATCTTTGCACATTGCACATAAAAAAGACACTGGAAATCATTTATGAAATCGGAAGACAATACAGATTACAACGAAAACGAAGAAAAAAAAGAAAAAGATAAAAACGAAGATACACAATCCCCGCCGGAAGTGAACGACGAGGAGATTCCGGCAGATGTTCATTCTGAATATAAAGCTCCGGGAAAGGGTGAAGGGAAAGTCACGCACCATCTTTCTGGCATGTATCAGAATTGGTTTTTAGACTATGCTTCGTATGTAATTCTGGAACGTGCCGTGCCGCATATAAATGACGGATTGAAACCGGTTCAGCGCCGTATCCTACACTCGATGAAGCGACTCGACGACGGGCGGTATAATAAAGTGGCCAATGTAGTAGGGCATACGATGCAGTTCCACCCCCACGGAGACGCTTCCATAGGTGACGCGCTGGTACAATTGGGACAAAAGGATTTATTAATAGACTGCCAGGGGAACTGGGGGAACATCCTAACAGGCGACGGGGCAGCCGCTCCACGCTACATCGAAGCACGCCTATCCAAGTTTGCCCTCGAAACGGTGTTCAACCCGAAAACCACTCAATGGCAGGCTTCTTACGACGGACGCAATAAAGAACCCATAACTCTTCCGGTAAAGTTCCCGCTATTGTTGGCCCAGGGAGTGGAAGGGATTGCCGTAGGGCTGTCGTCGAAGATACTACCACATAATTTTAACGAACTGCTGGATGCGTCTATCGCTTACCTGAAAGGAGAAGAATTCACGCTTTTCCCCGACTTCCAGACGGGCGGCTTCATTGACGTCACCAAATACAATGACGGTGAACGCGGCGGATCGGTCAAAGTACGTGCAAAGATTAGTAAGCTCGACAACAAAACGTTGGTTATTAACGAAATTCCTTATGGAAAAACCACGTCATCACTTATTGAATCAATCCTCAAAGCAAACGATAAAGGCAAAATCAAAATAAAGAAAGTAGACGATAATACAGCGCAAGACGTAGAGATATTGATCCATCTGGCTCCCGGCGTGTCGTCAGACAAAACAATCGACGCTTTATATGCATTTTCCGATTGCGAAACAAGCATCTCGCCTAATTGTTGCGTTATCAGGGACAATAAACCACATTTCCTGGCCGTAAGCGAGGTATTACGCCATTCGGCCGACAATACTTTGGCGCTGTTGCGTACAGAGTTGGAAATCCAGAAAGCCGAACTGGAAGAGATGCTCTTCTTCGCTTCCCTTGAGAAAATATTCATAGAAGAACGTATTTACAAAGACAAGGAATTCGAGAACGCCAAGAATATGGACCAGGCCGTAAAGCATATTGACAGCCGCCTGGAACCGTTTAAGCCTAAATTTATCCGCGAAGTAACGCGCGAAGATATCCTGAAATTGATGGAAATCAAAATGGGGCGTATCCTCAAATTCAATTCAGACAAAAGTAATAGCCATATAGCCCAGATAAAGAAAGATATCAAATGGCTGGAGCATAACCTGAAAAATATCGTCGCGTATACGATAAGCTGGTTTTCAATGCTGAAAGAGAAATACGGAGAAACCTATCCGAGGCGTACGGAAATACGCAGCTTTGACACGATCGAAGCAGCAAAGGTAGTGGAGGCAAACGAAAAGCTTTATATCAACCGCCAAGAAGGTTTTATCGGGATGTCGCTAAAAAAAGACGAGTTTGTATGTAATTGTTCGGATATGGATGATGTCATTATCTTCTACCGCAACGGAACTTACAAAGTGGTTAAAGTGGCCGATAAGCTGTTCATAGGCAAAGAGGTGCTTTATGTCAATGTCTTTAATCGAAACGACAACCGGACAATTTATAACGTGGTCTACCGCGACGGCAAAATGGGGTACAATTACATCAAACGTTTCAATATCACCAGCATTAACCGCGACAAAGACTACACACTCACAAAAGGCACAGAAGGTTCGCGTGTGATGTATTTCAGCGCAAACCCGAACGGGGAAGCCGAAACCATCAAAATAATACTGAAACCCAAACCCCGGCAGAAATTGCTTGTATTCGAGAAAGATTTCAGTGAAGTAAGTATCAAGGCGCGTACGTCTGTCGGTAATATCCTTACCAAGCCCGAGATTCATAAAATCACCCTGAAACAGAAAGGCAGTTCAACATTAGGCGGACGGCAAGTGTGGTTCGACTGGGATGTGCTGCGCCTCAATTACGACGGACGGGGTGACGAATTGGGCGAATTTGAAAGTAACGACCAAATTTTAGTGATATTGCGAAACGGTGATTTCTACACCTCCAGTTTCGACCTGAGCAATCATTACGAAGACAATATCCTGATGATTGAAAAATATAATTCGAACAAGATATGGACGGCTGCCATTTTTGATGCCGACCAGGGATATCGTTACCTGAAACGTTTCCAATTAGACACAGCATCCGCCCGGAAACAAAACTTTGTAAGTGATAATCCCGACAGTCGCCTGTTTTTGCTGACCGATGAAATTTATCCAAGAATAGAAGTGGTTTTCGGCGGCCTCAACAGCTTCAGGGAACCGATGATTATCGATGCGGAAGAGTTTGTTGTCGTAAAAAGTTTCAAAGCAAAAGGGAAACGTATCTCTTCATTCGAAATCCAGACAATAAACGAACTGGAACCTGTACGTTTTCCGGAAGAAACGACCCCCTCACAAGTGGTCGACGAAGAAAATACCGAAGAAGAAGGAGACGGGCAACAGGAAAAAAGCAATTCGGATATTATTGATGAGATTACAGGACAGATGAAACTTTTTGACGAATAACGTATGAAATTTTATACCTGCCTTTTGGTCGTGTGCTTTTGTTGTATATCTCGCTTGCAGGCTCAATCCGAACAAGAGGAGCCGCCCCGGGTAATGAATGAAGGCACATTGATAGGTGTAGGTACGTCGCATATAAAAGATACCTATCTCTCGCCTTTCAATTATTCCGGTTGGGGTATGCGAATATTAAACGAACAGATGAAAGTGATACGTTCCGGGAACGGACGCTTTTCCCGCCAGCAAATAATTAATGTAGATATCTCGTCTACAAAGAATCCGGCAGAAAATGTGAACGATTTCGCCGCGTTTGTCGATTACTCGTTGGGCTATCATTACCGTTTGGATATAATTCCCGATTTCCGGATACTGGCAGGAACAACAGCCCATTTATTGGGTGGTTTTATTTATAATACCCGAAACGGGAATAATCCCTTGTCTGCGAAAACAGACATCGACTTAGGCTTCTCTATGATCGCATTATGGAATTTCCATATCAAGACACTGCCTCTTACCTTGCGTTACCAGGCAGAACTGCCCTTTGCCGGACTCTTTTTTTCCCCTGAATACGGAGCCTCTTATTTTGAGATGTTTAACCTGGGGAACCTTTCCGATGTGGTAGCTTTCAACTCTTTCCATAATAAATTCGCCCTGAAGAATTATCTTACAATCGATATCCCGATACGGAGTTTTACCTTGCGGCTTGGATATCTAGGTAGTTTGTACTACTCTGATGCAAAAGATATTAAAACACGTGTCATCTCCAATTCATTTATGATTGGATGGGTAAAAGAATTTATACCTTTGTGTGGTAAACGAATGAAATATAAAAACAGGGTAAGTAGCTCTTACTATTAAAATGAATCGTTTTTCTCTATACATTTGCTTATCGGCTCTCTTTTTCCTCGTTAGCCAAGGATGTGATATGTCCGACGAATTCAACACATCTCCCCAGCATAATTTCGATGCACTTTGGCGGATACTGGATGAAAACTACTGCTTTTTTGATTACAAAGGAGTAGATTGGGATGAGATGTACAAAAAATACAATATTGAAATAAACGAGGATATGTCCGAATACGAGTTATTCCAGATACTGGTAAAGATGATAAATGAATTAAGAGACGGGCATATTAACCTGAGTTCCAATTTTTTCTTTTCGTCGTATGAAGGCTGGTACATTGAACATCCCTCCAATTTCAGTTGGGGAGTCTTAAATAAGAACTACCTTGCCAATGCCAAACGCGCCGGTGATTACGACGAGATAAGGCATAGCCGTTTTGCCGATAACCAAATCGGCTATATTTACTACGGCAGCTTCAGGGAAAGTATTCTGGAAACGGAATTAGACAGCATCTTCCTATCGTTCAAAGATTGTAAAGCACTTATTATTGATGTACGCGATAATGGTGGTGGCTCGTTGACAAATTCCGACCGTTTAGCTTCCCGTTTCCTGGATTCAAAAATATTATGCGGATATATCCGCCACAAAACAGGCAAAGGACATCACGACTTCTCTAATCCCTATCCTATCTATTTGAAACCCTCACATAGCCATCTATGGTTGAAACCGGTCATTGTGTTGACAAACCGCCGATGCTACAGCGCGGCAAATAACTTTGTCAGTAAGATGCACGAATTACCTACTGTCCGCACGTTAGGCGGTAGCACAGGCGGCGGAAGCGGCTTCCCCTTTACATCAGAACTGCCCAATGGCTGGAGCATCCGTTTTTCAACCAGCCCGATATTAGACGTAAACCTGCAACATGCGGAGTTTGGCATCGAGCCCGACATAGCAATCGAACTTCTTCCAGAAGACACGGAAAAAGGCAAAGACACCTTGATTGAAACAGCAATCAGCCTCTTGTCGTCAGGCAATTAAACACTGCTCGTCTCAAAATATCCAAAAAACACTTGCGAATAACCAAAAAAGAATTACCTTTGCACCTCAAACGCAAACCGGGCGGCTGTGGCGTAATTGGTAGCCGCGCTAGACTTAGGATCTAGTGCCGAAAGGCGTGGGGGTTCGAGTCCCTTCAGCCGCACTGATAAATATCGAAAAACAAAGCAAATCTCTGAAAACAAACGGGTTTTCAGAGATTTTTTTATCCCCTGAAACGTACGAAAAAAGCAGAAAAAAGGGCTCACCCTTAAAACCCTGTGTTTAGGGAATAACTTTTTAGCTTACTTTTGAAGAACCTGTTTCGCTATTACGCATAGAGTTTGCTTAGTCTGAAGAGGAAGAAAGGGATGTCGAGTACCCCTCTGAGTTCTGTCCTGAAGGCCTTGATTTTGGCATTGAAAGATTCTGCGGCGGCATTGGTGGAGCGGTTGATGTAGAAATTGAGTATTTCTTCGCTGTGTTCATAAAAGGTAGCGGCAATGACGTTGAAAGAGTGGAATCCTGCTTGCTCTACCTTATTGTACCATTTAGCCATGTTCAGTCTGGCCGAATCTTTGTAAGAGCGTTTGTTGAAAATCAATCGCAGGCTGTGTGTGAGTGAATAAGCCTTGCGGATGTCGGGGTACTGTTTAAAGAGTATTTCCGCTCTAAGCCGTTGTTTTTGTGTCCATTTTTCACCCGATTTGAATAAAAGGTAGCGGCTGCGGGCAAGTAGTTCTTTCCGGGTGTCGCCGTTTTCAAAACGTTCCGGCTCGTATTTCTCACCTGTGAATTTGGCGTTTTCCTTCAGCTCTGTCTCCTCTTGTATGGCTTCCCAACGGTGTTTAATGCGTATTTCCTGCGTGGCCTCAAAAGCAAGTTTCTGTACATGGAAGCGGTCGATCACGCGCGAGGCCTGCGGAAAACAACGCCTCACGATCTTGCGCATACTCTCCGACAAGTCGAGCGTTACCTCCTTAACCTCCTGTAGCTTTTCTTCGCCGAGCTGCTCTAATACCGCTATCACATCCTCCGACTTCGTCCCGGAGACGATAGCTACAAGACAGCCTTTCTTGCCGTGACGTTCACGGTTGGTCAACACCGTATACAACTCCCCGTTGGAGAGCGAAGTCTCGTCTATGCTCAGGTAAGGCCCTGTATTCTCCGGAAAGAGAAGCCACTCTTTGGCATGAGGCAACGCCTCCCAACTGCGATAGCCACTTAAATATTCCTTGTACTGACGCTCAAACTCATCCTCCCGCACATGAAAGAAACGCTCAAGAGAGCGGGCCGTAATCGGGTATTTCTCCAAGCAACCCTTTTAAAAAAGCCGCGAACTCTTTCGAGTGGCGGGTGCCCTGGGCTACCAGTTCCCAGTCTTTTGAAACGCTTTTGCCGCTCGACTTTTCCTTCCATCGGCGCCGTTTCACATACAACTTCACACGATGGTCGCGCAGGGGAAAGTCCTGGATGCAACTCGCCTCATAAAAACCGTTCGGCAACAAACTCCCTGAATCATAGCCTTCAGGATACTCATTCTTTTCTTCCAGAAACAAATGAAGTTCATCGCCCGACATTTCTACATCTATCAAATCAAACGAAGATTCTATCTCTTCCGGCAACACGTAGTGCACTAACTTTAAATAGGGATTCTCTTTTTTCATACCTCAAAAGTAAGCTAAAAAGTTATTCCTCAAAACACAGGGTTTTGAGGGTGAGCCCCAAAAACCCCTATAAAAGCACAAGGTTCTGAAAAATTATTTGTATCTTAGTGGTGTAAAATCAACTGACACAAAACAACTTAAAAGAACCTTGTTATGAATGTAAAAATAGAGGAAATTAGTGAATTATCCAATCTTTTGCGTAACAAAAATCAAATATCTTCTGACTTGAGTGGCCTTTTCCATCTTTTCGGTGTGGGTCGTATATTGCGCCACTACCGGCTAGAGAAGGAGAAAGGCATCAGCGTTTACTCCCTTATACTGGCTCTGTGTTTGTTCCGCATCCGTGGCGAAAGTATCCACATGGCTTGGCGCAAAGGGTTCCATGGATGGTTCACGGCGGGAAAGAACAGCTTTTACCGTTTGCTATGTTGTGAAAAGATACATTGGCGCAAACTTTTGTTGGGCGTTGGTAAAGGCTTCCTGCGGATTGTCAGGGAGCAGGGTGGGGAGGGAGCAGGTTCTCCCCGCTGTTTCATCCTTGATGATACGACTTTTGAAAAGACAGGGATGCATCTGGAGGGGATAAGCCGGGTATTTGACCATGTTATACTTCACGCGGCAAGGTTTTGTGCATTGTCAACATCAAAGAGTTGAAATTTCAGCGATAATAAATCCTTCAAATCCGCGGAATATTTAATACTCACTTCAGCAAAAAACGATCTGATTACTTCATGGAACTTTTGCGCACAGTCATAATATTGACCGTAGAGTATTTTCTTTTTGGTGAATTTCCACAATCGTTCAATGATATTCAAATTGGGAGAATAAGCAGGCAAAAACAGCAACTCTATCTCCAAACTCTCCGCCCGTTCCATTACCGCTTTACAATGCTGATAGCGGGCATTGTCCAATACTATTCTGACAGGTTTGTCTACATAGATTTCCCTCAATTGATTTAGAAAAGTCATGACGGTCTCAGCGTCTATGTACGTGGTGTTTATCAACGTTATAACCTCTTTGGTTACAGCATGAACCGCGCCCAGTACATTGATGCGGTTTCTTCCGGCTGCGGCTTTGATAAATTTCCTTGACAGTGACCAGAGTTTACAAATAAAAGGGGCTAATATAAAATGGGCCGCATCACAAAAAAACAGATGACACTTTCCTTCTTCGGCTTCTTTAATAACTTTATCCAGTACTCTCTCTTTCTATTCCCGCTGCTTTACAGGGTCGGCTTTGGCTGGAATATGACCGCTTTGAAGGTGGTTGATGCCTATTCGCCTGATGAATTTACGGATTTGGGTTAATCCCCGTTTTATTCCTGTCTGTTCTTCTATTTTATGGGCAAATTCTTTCACTGTACCAATCAATGACCCGGAACATATTTCTTTTATTTTTTCTGTGTATGCATTCAGTTCACTTTCCCGTGGCTTGTAATGCAAACTCATTAATGCGTCCAATCCCTGTTCCCTGTATATGCGAATCCACGTGTCTACGCTATTACGATGAACATATAATACGTTGGCTAAAAATTCATTGCTGACAGAAAAAAACGCTTTCAGATAGACGGATAGTAATCTTTTTTGTATTTGAGGATTGAGTTCTTCAAATAGTTTGTAATTTAGCTCCCGAATCTTTTCTTCGGACAAGTTCAGTTGAATAAGCATACGAGCAAAAAGTTTAGAGGTTTTGCAAATATGCTTATTCTTTTTATCGTCTCAAAATTATCGCTGATAAAATAAGCTCCCTTTTTTTCTTTGCACAAAACTATACCGCGCAAAGTATAAGCATTGTTCCTATATTATTCACAAAAAGGAGAATATCTGCTGTAATATTTTGTATTACAGCAGATTATTGTTATATTTGATTATCACAAAAAACAGAACAATAAGATTCTCCTTATGAGCAAAAATA
>JAIRRS010000008.1 GCA_031255855.1 Tannerellaceae bacterium
AATGAGTTTTGCTATAAATTTAATCGTAGATATTTCGGCGAAAATTTATTTGACAGGCTCATGATAGCCTCTGTGTCATATAAAAATCAATTTAGGTTTAATAACGGATAATCATTTAATTAAAAATCTAACCTTATCTAATTTTCATATCGAACCTGTCTTACTTGCATGCAAATTGCATGCGCATAAAAAGAAAAAGGACTCACAATCTCTTGTAAGTCCTTGATTTTCTCCGTGGGCGTTGAGGGATTCGAACCCCCGACCCTCTGCTTGTAAGGCAGATGCTCTGAACCAGCTGAGCTAAACGCCCTTGTTTTCTTGTTGCATTTCCTCTGAAAAGCGTTGCAAAGATATGGCCTTTTTCTTTTATCTCCAAATATTATTGGGAAATATTTTTGAAAATAATGGAAATATTGTGGGGAAAGGGTTCTGATGAGGGAAGAGAGAACTGTTTTGATGCGTAAATTGAATTAGTTCCGACTTGATCCGACTCTTTTGAAAGGTGAACTCATTTCGTTTTTAGCATTGCAAAAATAATTGCTTTGCCTTTTTACGGTCAAATCAAGTCGAAACACGTTCATGTTAGCCCTGATATTTGTTATAACTGATTACTTTGTCTGTTTCTTTTCTCTTTTTAGGGCGATCTTTTTGGGTGGAATAACCGATAATAATGTCCAGTAAAATTCTTTTCCCGGAAGGGATGTTGAGAAGTTTACGCATCTTGTCTTCGTCAAACCATCCAAGGATACAACTGCCTAGACCTTCGTCTTCGGCTGCCAAACAGATATGAGCGGCGGCTATACCGATATCAACCAGGGCAAAACTTTTATCTTTTACCCATCCTCCAACTCCGGATGTAAAATTCACCTTCTCTTCTACAATTATGAGATGAACGGGCGCTTGCTTGGTAAAATGGTTCAGTCCAAGTATGCGGGTAGATGTGGCATCGGCAACCTTGTTCTTTAATTCCGGTTCATCAACCACGATAAAATGCCACGGTTGGGCATTACAAGCAGAGGGCGCCATCCTCGCAGCTTCCAAAATCCGTTCAATTTTTTCTCTTTCTACCGGACGGGTCGTGTCAAACGAACGGTCGCTCTGCCGTTGTCTTGCTAATGATAGAAAATCTTCCATGAAAAGTAAGTCCTTAATTTTATGTCCAAAGTTCCAAGATTAAAGGTTGAATTTCAAACGTTGAACTTTAAACAATTCTTTTTATTTGAATTGCATCATCTTGCTGATATACTTCCCGATAATGTCAAACTCCAGGTTTACAACCGTTCCTTTCACTATTTGTCCGAAGTTTGTAAAGTCATGGGTATAGGGGATAATGGCTACTTGGAAACTATTATCTTGTGAATTTACAACCGTCAGGCTTACCCCGTTTACGCATACTGATCCTTTTTCTACAGTTACATATCCTTGTTTTGCCATTTCCTGATTCAATTGGTATCCAAATGTATAATACCAGCTTCCATCGGCTTCCGTTACTTCGGTGCAAGTGGCTGTCTGGTCTACATGCCCTTGTACGATATGTCCGTCTAAACGGCCATTCATCAGCATACTACGTTCCAAGTTTACTTTATCCCCAACTTTCAGTAATCCCAGGTTCGAACGTTCCAATGTCTCTTTTATCGCAGTCACCGTGTAAGTACCATTTTCAATCTTTACGACAGTTAGACAAACCCCATTATGTGATACGCTTTGATCAATTTTCAATTCATCTACAAACGAACATCTCATGGTAATATGCATATTACCTTTATCTTGCTGTACACTAATAACATCAGCAGCTTCTTCTACAATACCTGAAAACATAATCGTCAATTCTATTTTAGTTATTTAAAATGTCAAATATACAGATTTAAAATGAAAATGGGTGGGTGATTGTTCGAACCACCCACCCATTTTACCAGAGATTTTTATGTGTTTATTTTTCCTTTTGTTCCAATTTTAATGTGATTGTAGGCTGATCACAGACTTCCGTCGGGCCGAAGTATTGGATTGGTCCCGGATATACATAATCCGTAGATAGAGCCCATGCTTCGCGGTTGGCTACGAATTCCTTGAATGGAGCGCCATTTAATTTGACCAATGCTTTTTGAATAACCGGCTTTATGCAACCATGACGTTTTTCCATATTCATCATCATTGTGATTGGAATACCTCCGGCAATCCATTTGTCGGCCGGCGCAGTTGTATTCCTTACAGACGACATATAGCCGGTCTTTCCGGCGGCAATCAGGCAAGAAGCCGTATAACCTAATGAATAACAATAATCTGCATCATAATTAGATGGAGCGGCGCAACGTCCTTCATAGCCAAAGAAATGAACCTGGGCTGCGAATTTACCATTAAATTTACAGTCCATTTTCCACTCTGCCAAGCGAGTAGCAACCATTTCAGCCAGCAACTTTTCTGTTTCAATCAATGAAACCTGCACATTGCCGTGAGGGTCGCGGTCTAGTGTCAATTGGCGTGCAACACCATCAGGAAGGCTAGCATATAATTCTGAATTATCTTTCGTTAGTTTACTGATGATATATTTACGTTGTTCCGAACGCTTGATAATCCTAAATTCAGCGTCGTTTTTGGCAAGGAAGTCATTCAATTCCGCCATCAGACGTTTCATGGCGGGAATAAATTCAATCAGTCCTTCCGGTATCAATACCGTCCCGAAATTCCGGTCGTCTTCGGCACGTAAAGCAACTGTCTTTGCAATCTGATTGACTACATCATCCAATGTGAGTTCCAACGCTTCTGCTTCTTCGGAGATAATACATATGTTGGGGTGTGTTTGCAAAGCACATTCCAAGGCAATATGGGAAGCAGAACGCCCCATCAATTTAATGAAGTGCCAGTATTTTTGTGCGGAATTACAGTCTCTTTGAATGTTGCCGATAACTTCCGAATATACCTTACATGCCGTATCAAATCCGAAAGATGTTTCTATTTGCTCGTTTTTCAAGTCGCCGTCAATTGTTTTCGGGCAGCCGATTACTTGTACTCCGGCGTCTATTGATTTATAGTATTCGGCAAGAATACACGCATTTGTATTGGAATCATCACCTCCGATAATAACCAATGCTTTGATGTCTAATTTCTTCAGAATCTCAAGTCCTTTGTTGAATTGTTCTTCTGTTTCTAACTTCGTGCGTCCGGAACCAATCATGTCGAAACCTCCCGTGTTACGATATTCATCAATAATATCGGCCGTAAGTTCTTTGTATTTATGATCTATCAAACCACCGGGACCTAAGATAAAACCATATAAGCGGGAGTCTTTATTAATAGCTTTTATGCCATCAAATAATCCGGCAATAACATTATGCCCACCCGGAGCTTGTCCTCCAGACAAGATTACACCTACATTTACGGCGGCCGCAGGTTTGCTTTCTTTACCTTTCTCGAAAGTAATAATCGGCATGCCATATGTGTGTGGAAACAGCTTCTTGATATCTTCCTGGTCGGCTACGGATTGCGTATATTCGCCGTCAACGGCTTTCACGTTCCCTTTTAAAGCAGCGGGTACTTTCGGTTGGTACTTAGCTCTTTCAATTTGTAATGCGCTTTTAGTCATTTCTATTCAAATTATTATGATTGTAGATATATTAACTTCTTGGAGTTTGTAAATCAGCACAAATATCGTTTTTTTTATTCAAAAATAAAAGAAGAAAACGACCCGATAAACGTCTTTTCACAGTTCATCGGTTAATCGTTCGTATACTATCTTTTACAAATACCGTTAAGCGAACTCGCTTAGTTCAAGCCAGCGCATGGTTTTTTTGTCGATTTCGTCTATTACTTTTGCTATGCGTTCGGATTTCGACAGTAACGCATCGTTTGTCAGGGCGCCACTGCTCATGGCTGTCTCCAAGGTTTCTTTTTCTGTTTCCAATGTGGCAATCTCCTCTTCTAAAGCCTCGAATTCCTTGCGTTCTTTGAAGGTGAGTTTCTTTTTTTCTGTTTCAGGTTTATGGGATTTGTTCGTTGAGGTTTCTTTGGGGGAGCGGTTTGCTTCTGTCTCTTTTTCCAATTGTTCTTGGATGTCTTTCCATTCTCGGTATTGGGTATAGCTGCCGGGAAAATCCTTGATGTTGGCATTTCCTCTGAATACCAATAAATGGTCTACCACCTTGTCCATAAAATAGCGGTCGTGGGATACAACAATTACACAGCCTTTGAAATTACACAAGTACTCTTCCAATACGTTTAGGGTGATGATGTCCAGGTCGTTGGTCGGTTCGTCCAACACGAGAAAATTAGGATTGCGCATCAATACCGTGCAAAGGTATAGGCGACGTTTTTCGCCGCCACTTAGCTTATATACGTAATTGTGTTGTTTTTCAGGAGTAAAAAGAAAATAATTCAGAAATTGGGAAACTCCCAGTTTCTTTTTATCTCCTAATTCCACGAATTCGGCAATGTCTTGCACAACGTCAATGACTTTCATTTGCTCGTCAAATTGCAACCCTTCCTGACTGTAATAGCCAAAGCGTACCGTTTCGCCGACATCAAAATGGCCACTGTCTGGTTCGGCATCGCCGATAAGCATTTTGATAAAAGTGGATTTTCCCGTTCCATTATTACCAACAATGCCCATTTTTTCATAACGGGCGAATGTGTAGTTGAAATTATCCGTGATTTTTATATCTCCATAGCGTTTACTCACATTGACTGCATCAAAAATTTTTGAACCGATATACGATGATTGTACATTGAGGTTTATATTTCTGTTATCCTGTTGTTGTTTGGCTTTCTTCTCCAATTCATAAAAAGCGTTCGTACGGTACTTGGCTTTTGTACCCCGCGCTTGTGGTTGCCTGCGCATCCATTCCAATTCTTTTCGGAGCAAGTTGTTTGCACGCTCTATTTCGGTGTTTTGCGAATTAATTCGCTCTTCTCTTTTTTCAAGATAATAGCTGTAATTTCCTTTATATTGATAGATTTGTTGATTATCTATTTCCATGATTTCGTTGCATACACGGTCGAGAAAATAGCGGTCGTGCGTCACCATGAGGATACTGATGGTTTGACGGCTAAGGTAATCTTCGAGCCATTCTGTCATTTCCAAATCCAGATGGTTCGTAGGCTCGTCCAGAATAATCAGTTCAGGCTCTGTAATCAACACGTTTGCCAGGGCCACCCGCTTTAATTGGCCGCCGGAAAGTTCTTCTACTTTTTGATTGAAGTTCGTGATTTTTAGTTGCGAAAGTATTTGTTTCGCTTTTTGTTCATATCCCCAGGCCTGCATATTATCCATGCGGAGCAGGATGTCTTCAAGGCGGGAATGGTGGTCGTTGGCAATAGCTTCTTCGTATTCGGCAATTAATTGAACCGTTTCATTAGATGAATGGAAGCAAGCCTGTAAAACGGTAAGCCCGGCGGGATATTGGGGTGATTGCTCCAGATAACCCAATCGTAAATCGCTTCGGAAAGCAACCGAGCCATCATCATAATCTTCTTTACCTGCAATGATGTTTAATAAGGTTGTTTTCCCCGAACCGTTTTTGGCAATCAATCCGGTCTTCTGTCCTTGAGCAATACCAAATGCAATATCACTGAAAAGCAATAAATCACCGAAACGTTTAGTCAAGCCGTTTACTTGTAAAAAACTTACCATGCTGTCTTTTATTTTTAAGAACAGCAAAGATAATTAAGATAACGACAATCTGCCATACATCGGCGCTTCATTGTCGTTTCCGACTGAATAAAGCGAACGAAGGAGATAAAACAACTCTTGTTGCTTGATGTTTTGTAAAAGCGGGTCGTTAGCATCCGTTAATAATTTCGCCAGGTTTTCTATAAAGACAGAAAGGATTGGAGGGGCTATTATGGGGGAATATCGATGCTTTAGCATGGCAACAACAGGCATAATGTCTTCGTATAAATCTTTATTGGCCTGATAGTGGAATCTGTTGATTGAAACAAGAATAAACTTTGAATCTTTCAGGGCACGGCAAACGAATTTGGCGTTTGGAATGAAAAAGAATTCATTCGGCATTATTACAGACTTTGTACTTCTTATTCCGCCGATTCTTATTTCTCCTTCAAACAGGAAGAAGAAATGTACATATTCTTTATTGTCTGCTTTGAACAAACAATTTTCTTCCAATTCAAAATTCCTGAACATGGCGGATTGATGGACAGACATATTTGCTTGAAAGATCTTGTGATGGCGATTAAAACGTAAATCATTCATATTATCTTATTTAAGTTCTGCTTTAGAACATGACACAAGATTTAAAAGTTGATTACAAACCGTGTAATTATGTTAAAACATAGGTGATTATCTGTTTTTCATGGGAAACGATTCTTTATTCTAATTCGACAATAGTGATGCCCGCGCCACCAAACTGCACATGCTCGTCATGGTAATTGCGAATTCCCGGAACGCCGCTGAGATAATCACGTATCAACTGGCGCAATATTCCTGTTCCCGTACCGTGGAGGATACGTACCGGTGAAACACCGACTAAAATGGCGTCATCTATAAAATATGTTACAGCTTGCAGGGCTTCATCTCCTCTCATTCCTCTGACATCCAATTCCTGTTTAAACGTTAGTTTCTTTTCACGCATGTTGTCAGTTGTCTGAGCGCTGACAAAAGTACTTTTCTTTATTTCTTTTTTGATTTGCCCGTTACTTACTTTTTCGAGCTTGTCCAGCTTGACAGTACTTTTAATCATACCAAAGGCTACTAATGCTTGCTTGTCTTGTACTTCAAGAACTGTTCCGGCAGAGACTTGTCCTTTTAGGCGTACGCTGTCGCCTGCTTCGATGACGTCTTTGTTGAAGGATGATTGCGAAGCCGATTTCTTTTTTACTTTCTTTCGTTCTTGCCGTTCTTTCAACTTGGCCATTTGGCGGGTAATTTTATCGTCTGCTTCTTCGGCGGCAAGCACAGAGGCTTTAAAGTCGTCGAGCGCCTTACGCGCTAGTTTTGTCTGTTCTTTTTCAGCCTGGGCTTCTTTTATTTCACGGATTGTACTCTCTATTTTCGCGTTGGTATCGGCAATAATCCGCTGAGCTTCTTCTTTTGCTTCACGGATTATTTCTTTACGCTGTCTGTCTACTGTCTCTAAATTTTGTTCATACTTGCCGGTAATCTCTTCCAATTTCTTTTCCTGTTGGCGGATATTCTGGCGTTTGGTTTCCCAATATCGTTTATCCCGGGCAATGTCTTGCAAGTATTTATCCATATTAATATAATCGGAACCGACAATGGCCGACGCGTCGGCTATTACATCCTCAGGCAAACCGATTTTACGTGCAATCTCCACGGCAAAAGAACTTCCGGGGTTACCTATCGAAAGTTTGAATAAGGGTTGCATCAGATGGCGGTCGTAAAGCATTGCGCCGTTTACAATCCCCTGGGTTGCTTCGGCAAAATGTTTGAGGTTTTGGTAATGTGTGGTAATCACGCCAAAACTTTTGTTCCGGTTGAACCGGTCCAACAGGGCTTCGGCAATAGCACCTCCTATTTGCGGTTCTGTCCCGCTACCGAATTCATCTATTAATAGGATTGTCTTCTCATTGCAATTTTTAACGAAATATTTCATATTGATAAGGTGTGAGCTATATGTACTCAAATCGTTTTCAATACTTTGCTCGTCGCCAATGTCGATGAAAATAGTTGAAAATATTCCGGTTTTAGAACGTTCGTAAACAGGGATTAACAACCCGCATTGCAACATATATTGAAGTAATCCCACCGTTTTAAGGCAAACTGATTTACCCCCCGCGTTAGGCCCTGAGATAATCAGGAGACGTTTTTCATCCGTCAACATGATATCCAACGGAATCACCTCCTTGTTCTGTTTCTGGTGCGACAAATACAGGAGAGGATGTATGGCGCGGATCCAATCCACCTGTTGTTTGTCTTCCATGTCCGGGCGGATTGCGTGGATTTGTTCGGCAAAGAGGGCTTTTGCCCGGATAAAATCTATCTCGGCCAGAAATTCGTACGACTGTAGTATATCCGGCGCCATGGGACGAACCATGTCGGTAAACTCAATTAATATCTTCATGATTTCCCTACGCTCGTCTCCTTCCAGTTCACGGATGCGGTTGTTGGCTTCCACCACTACCTCGGGTTCTACGAATACGGTTTTACCACTGGCCGATTCATCGTGTACAATCCCCCTTATCTTTCGCTTATAAGCCTGGGCAACAGGAATCATCAGGCGGCCGTCGCGCATGGTTGGTGCAACGTCTTTGTCTACAACTCCTTCCGCTTGTGCTGCGCGGAGGATTGATTGCAGGCTTTTTGAAATGCCGCTCATGGTAGATGCCATCTCTTTACGGATTTGCGAAAGCGCGGGTGACGCGTTGTCTTTTACACGCCCGAACTTGTCGAGTATGGCGTCTGTTTTGTTAATCAGTTGGGGGAAAACCTGTATGTCGCCGGCCAGGGTGGTAAGCGCCGGATAACCGGCTTCTTCACCGTCTGGTACATGAAAAAAGCGGACGATGTCATTGATTGTTTGTAGTGAGCGTTTCAGGTCGAACAGTTCTTTTTCTTCCAGGAACGTGCCTTCGGGGCGAATCCGCTTGAGTGAATAGCGGACGTCAAAAAAATAAGCGGCTGGAAATTCGTCTTTTCCGCGCAGGATACGTACAAATTCATCCGTTTGGTTTAGTAGTTCGGAAACGGTATGATAATCGGCAGAAAAACTCATTTCTGCTACCTTTTCTTCGCCCAACGGGCTTAAACATTTCTCACCGATTAACCGGCGGACTTTATCAAAACCCGTCTTTTGTTCAAAATTCTGAGGATATGTCACGTGTGTTTTGTTCTTTTATTTAATCTCAATCATCACTTCCGTATGAATGGTAGGACGGATGACTAATTCAACTTTTTCCTTACCTCTCTTTATATAGAATATACAGATATTTGTGCCGGACGGGGTAATATAAGGTGCAAATTTATATAGGTATGAGAAAGGTGACATGCTTTGGGGATTCCGTAAGATATCGGCTATTTGGGAATAGCCGGATTTATTCCAATACATACAAAACTGGAAACCATTTGCATCTGTAAAAACCGTTTTGGGATCGCGGAATTTCAATGTGTTGGTGATAAACTGCTTGTAAGCGGCCGTGAATTCTTCGGAGGAGTGGTTCAGCGGATGATTGTCTATTTTTTCAATCACGTCGTGGGCGCGTACACCTGCCGTTTGAGCCGGGGAAGCCGGATCAACACTCATGACCAATTCCAACCGGTTTATATCATAACTGATTCCGGTATAATTATATTCTTTCTGGTTTATCTGGAATTGCACATTGCGACTGTATTTGGCATATGGGTATTGCATACACATCAAAGGGATGTGGGTTTGCGCATAATTCTCCAAACGGAACGGCGATTCGAGCATTTCATTGGATTCACATTCCCACAAAACACGTCCCGGAGAGAAGCGTTGGTCTACCATCCGGAATCCTAATTGCAACAGGTATTGAGCTTCGGCTTCCGCAGCGGCATAACTTAAAAATGGGAATTTCTGCATCCGCTTCAATGTCAAATCATAACGATAAGTCGCGTCTTTGGTTGACATCACTTTGTTTTCTCCCTTGTAATTCGGATTCTTTTTGTAATAATAGAACGTCTGGATAAGTATGTCGGGCTTCGACGCGTTGAACGTCATTCCTTTGTTGCGCAGTTCCTTTTCTATAAAGCCGTTGATGGCTTCTTCCAGTTTCCGGTTGTTTTCGTCAATAGGAGTAAAAGCATATGTTTTAAAAAACGCGAAATCAATCGAATCAGTTGTTATGGTAGTCTGAAAAGGACAGGTAAACAACCGTTCGCTGGTATTCTCAAGGCTATACATGGCGAAAGCGGAAGCAAGCTGGTCTTCCGTTATAGCATCGCGCCGCTTACATTCTTTTTTTACAGTCACCGGCCTGTCCGAATGCTCTATGTTGGATATGGTTAGGGATATTTCGTTTTTACCCGCCGGATTCAGTAACGCGGCAATTTCTTCGGCCGGAATACCTGTGACGGAAAGCCCGTCTATCGTTTCGATAATATCATTTACCTTTAGGCCAACCATTTCCGCGGAAGAATAAGGGTATATGGCGGTGATTACCGGTTTCCCTTTCCCCCAGTTTGCAGACTGGCTGATGTCGTATGTAAAGCCCACCCTGCATAAGGTAGGGTTTTGTGCATGAATGCTTCCGCAAAAATATGAAACAAAGAATAGCAGAGGTAGTGCAAATTGCTTAATCATAACTATTTGAATGTCTTTTTGAAATAGGTTATATTTAATTTACAAAAGTATGTATACTTTTCC
Organism: Tannerellaceae bacterium; assembly: GCA_031255855.1. Lineage (GTDB taxonomy): Bacteria > Bacteroidota > Bacteroidia > Bacteroidales > Tannerellaceae > DFXE01. The sequence goes on from JAIRRS010000008.1 coordinate 10,293, forward strand.
GAAAAAGTATGCATACTTTCTGAAAAAAGTGTCCATACTTATCTTTGGACAGGCGCCAATTTCTGGACGGATTGGCAACATATTTGATTGTAACCTATTATCACTGTAAACAAAACAAAACGGTGGGATAGCGCCAGGTATATTTGCCTGTTGTTGTAAATGTTTATTATACAGAAGATAAAAGAAAATAATTATATATCATGAGTACGAAGAATCATAACGAAGAAAAGGATTTTAAGGAGAAAGACACTCCTTTGAACGATGGAGATGCGACAAATTTGCAGGATGAAATAGAAAAAGAGTCAGATGAAATGGAGGAAACTGACAATGTGGCGGGCGATTATGAATCGCTCCAGAAGAAGTATGACGAGTTGAATGATTCGCATTTACGGTTGATGGCCGAATTCGACAACTACAGGAAACGTACGCTCCGCGAAAAGGCTGATTTGATTAAAAGCGGTGGAGAATCGGCTCTTACCCAGTTGCTTCCTGTATTGGACGACTTTGAACGCGCAATGCAAAATATACGTACGGCAGAAGACGTGAACGCTGTAAAGGAAGGGATTGAACTTATTTACAACAAATTCATTGCTTACCTTGGACAACAGGGAGTAAAAGCGATTGATGCCATAGGGAAACCTTTTGACACGGAAATATTTGAAGCGATTGCTACGATCCCTGCGCCTGAAGACGATTTGAAAGGGAAGGTGCTCGACAGCGTACAAACCGGCTATACATTGTACGATAAAGTAATCCGCCATGCAAAGGTTGTGGTCGGTGAATAAATTAAAACAAACAAAGAAGACAATCTAAAATGGCAAAACGTGATTACTACGAAGTGCTCGGTGTAAGCAAAAGTGCATCAGTAGAAGAAATAAAAAAAGCGTATCGCAAAAAAGCGATAGAGTACCATCCCGATAAGAATCCGGGCAATAAGGAAGCAGAAGAAAAATTCAAGGAGGCTGCCGAAGCATATGATATATTAAGCGACGAACAAAAACGTCGGCGCTACGACCAGTTCGGACATGCCGGTGTTGGCGGCGCTTCCGGTGGCGGAGGATTCGGAGGAGGTATGAGTATGGAAGATATCTTCTCGCAATTTGGCGACATCTTTGGAGGGCATTTCGGTTTTGGCGGTTTCGGAGGCTTTGGCGGCTCCAGAGGAGGGCAACGGGTAAACCGGGGTTCGGATTTGCGCGTGAAAGTAAAACTCAACCTAAGCGAAATAGCCAAAGGCGTAGAAAAAAAGATAAAAGTAAAAAAATACGTCCCTTGCAAAACGTGCCATGGAAGTGGAGCGGAAGGTTCGAATGCTACGAAAACGTGTGATACTTGTCGGGGAAGCGGCGTGGTGACCCGTGTGGCCAACACCATCTTGGGGCAAATGCAAACGCAATCAACGTGTCCTACTTGTGGTGGCGAAGGCAAGATTATCACAGAAAAGTGCCATGCTTGCAGAGGGGAAGGTATTGTTAAAGACGACGATGTAATCACGTTGAATATTCCGGCCGGCGTAGGAGAAGGCATGCAACTTTCTATGGGAGGCAAAGGAAACGCGGCCCGTCATGGAGGAGTGAATGGTGATTTGCTTGTTTTGATTGAAGAAGAGCCGCATCCCGAATTAATCCGGGATGAGAATGATTTATTGTACAACCTGCTGTTGACGGTTCCCCAAGCTGCCTTGGGCGGAAGCGTGGAAGTGCCCACCATCGACGGAAAGGCAAAAGTGAAGATAGATCCCGGCACACAACCCGGCAAGGTGCTCCGCTTGCGCAATAAAGGGTTGCCTTCGGTTAACAGTTATGGGACAGGTGATTTGCTGATCAACGTAAGCGTCTACATACCGGAAACGCTTTCCGATTCGGAAAAAGCAACATTGAGCGGACTGGATAATTCGCCAAACTTCCAGCCGGACAAAACAGTGAAGGAAAAAATATTCAATAAATTCAGGCAAATGTTCGACTAATCAGTTGAGAATTGACAATTTAGGATTGACATTTGAGAAAAATAAGTTATATTTGAGCACAGGTATTCACCTGTGCTTTTTTATTGATAGGAATCGTTTAACCTTTAATTAATAAGTGATGGAAACATACAAAGCAAATGAAAAACGGTATGGCGATATGGTTTATCGTCGTTGCGGCAGAAGCGGGATACTTCTTCCGGCTATTTCTCTTGGTTTATGGCATAACTTTGGGAGTGTAGATGTATTCAATCATTTCATCCAAATTGCACATACGGCATTCGATAATGGGATTACCCATTTCGATTTGGCGAATAATTACGGCCCTGTATATGGTTCGGCTGAAGAAAATTTCGGGCGTATTTTAAAGAAGGGGTTGGGGCATTATCGCGACGAATTGATTATCTCCTCAAAAGCCGGATATGATATGTGGCCGGGACCGTACGGCAACTGGGGCAGCCGTAAATATCTAATGGCTAGTTTAGACCAAAGCCTGAAGCGGATGGGGCTTGATTATGTGGATATTTTCTATTCGCATCGTCCCGACCCGGAAACTCCCATAGAGGAAACAATGGGCGCTTTGGCGGATATCGTACGGCAGGGAAAAGCTTTGTATGTTGGTATTTCCAATTATGACGATGCGCAGACAAAAGCGGCGCTGGCCGTCTTGAAAGAGCATCAGGTCAGATGCTTAATCCATCAGCCTAAATATTCAATGTTCGAACGTTGGGTTGAGCCTAAACTGTTGCCCTTGTTGAAAGAAGAAGGCGTTGGGCTGATTGCTTTTTCTCCGTTGGCGCAAGGTTTATTGACAAACAGGTATCTGAACGGGATACCCGAAGATTCGCGCGCTGCCAAATCCACCGGCTTCTTGCAGCGGAGCCAAGTGACCGACGAAATTGTAGCCAACGTACGTAAGCTGAATGATATCGCGGTAAATAGAGGACAAACATTGGCTGAAATGGCATTGGCTTGGTTGTTGAAAGACGACCGGGTGACCAGCGTGCTTATCGGAGCAAGCTCTGTAGGCCAACTGCTGGATAATCTGAAAGCGTTGGAAAAGCTGGATTTTACAGCCGATGAATTAGCTGCAATCGAAAGCATTATTAAATAGGGAACAAGGCGGGGGCAATTTCTTTTTGCTCCCGTCTTGTTTTTATTGGCAATTTTCGCGGATTAGGCGTTTGGCAAGAGGGTCGTTCAGCTCTTCCGCCTTACTGAATGCTTCGCATGCTTCAGTTTTCTTTTCCAGCCTTACATAGCAAATACCCCTTAAACGGTAGCAAGCGCCAAAATCGGTAGCGAGCGCCAACGCTTTTTCGATACTTCCCAATGCCTCGTTATATTTTTTCAAGCGTACATAAATAGCTGCTTCTTCAGCATAGTAATCGGGAATTTCGCTGTTCAGTTCAATCGCCTGTTTAATGTCTTCCAACGCGCCGTCTATATCCCCTTTCTGGAATTTGGCTTGTTCGCGGAAGAAATAAAAATTATCGTTCACCTGTCCGTTTACCAACGAGTAGTAAAGGTCGTAATCGGTCAGGGCTTCGTCGTAAAGGAATAATTTGATTTTGAAATCGATTCTTTCCAGTATGTAAGGCGCGGCCGCGGGAGATGTTGGCGTTCCCAATTTGGCAATTGTGCTGTCTAATAAAACAATGATATCGCTTATTTGGGCGCCGGGGATATTCTCCAACGCTCTTGCCGTAAGATAATAGCTGCTGGCGGAAGCCAAATCGCTGTCGTTCACCTTTATGTATGAATTGTAAGCGGACACGTATTCGTCCAGATAGAAATAGATATCACCTTCCAATTGCCTGTAAACCGGCAAGTCTTCCGTCTCAATCGCCTTATTGATTGCAGCCATTGCAGCCCCGATAGACCAATTGGTATCGGTTATTGTCATGTCGCTTGTGGCCACGCCATAGATGAGTTTTGCTTGGTGGTAAAGCACGTTTCCTTTGTTATTGCTGAACTTGGCGGCTGTTTGTATGTCTGCCAGAGCAAGGTTCAGATAGCTTGTCTCTTCTTCAGGATTGGAGGCCAGTTCCGTCCTGAAATTAGCATAATGCGACGCACGGCTCAGATACCCGTCTTCTGCTTGGGGAAATGTGGCGATGAAATCATTCAATGTTTCCAGATACGTTTGGGCGTCTTGTGAATTTGCCATCAGGAATAACGATATAGACGCCTGTTCTATATCAGACGGCCAGGCCTTCCGGATGCCTATATTGGTATAAACGGAATTAAACGCGTCTGTAGTGGTTATATTCAGCGACTTTACATAATTGGCAGACACGGCGAATGATTGTCCTTTCTTACCCGAAGCATCGTCTTGCGACAATCCGAATACTTGCCCTGAAGCAAGCAATAAAGGGGAATTTTCTTGTCCGTCGTCCAACGGGAATGTCAGTTGGTAGTAGCTGTACGGGTCTTTTAGTTTACTTATTTCCGACACCGTCCCCTGTTTGAATGAAACCGCTTTTCCCGGAGAATAAGGAAGTAGATAAGCTGGTGTGTTTATAGCAACCGGCTCAGTAGCCAAGGGTAAAAAAGCGATCTTTTTAGAAACAGATATTTTAATCCGTATGACGTCATACAAATCGTCGGCTCCGATAACGGATACAACCGGATACGTATTCCCGTCGGAGTCGGCAACCGTGGCTTTAAATGCTCCTTTAAAGATTGAATATCCCGACAGGACTTCCCCGTCTTCACTGATGAAGAATCCGTTGGTTGTATTTATCTTGCGGTTGTCTTTGTCAAAAGTAGTAATCGAAACGACAGCCTTTTTAGACTTATCCATCCATTTAGGGGCATTCTGCGCTATGGCCGCAAATCCCAAGCAATTAACAATAATAAGTAATAATATCTTTTTCATTCTATAATGGTATTCAGGGTGAAATCACCACGAAGTTAAACAAAAGTTTCAAATATAAAACTCCGTCACGGGTTGCTTTTTTTTGCCTGTCTAATGTTCTGTCACGGAACTGGCTCATTCGCTGTCATTATTTAAAGAAACAGCCGTTTTTGCTAACGCATAAAAACAAGAAAATCACTCATTTTTATCACGAAAACGGTTAATTTATAAATAAAAACGGCTGTTTTTGAAAAACCGTCCGGATGAAATCGGAAATTCATCCGATCTTTCCGGGAATTCATCTGCCTGTTTCCCTAAGTCCATTTAGATGAAATAGTATTCTTTTTGTGGAAATGACGAAAAAAGAGAGTGAACTATTAAAAAAACATCAAAACCCCATCAAAAACAGCTCTTTTTTGATGAAAAATGAAAAAGAAAAAACAGCAACTAAGCCATTTATTCCATGTGCTTTATGTTAAAGCAAGTATGAAATTCAGCCGTTTTTGGCAAACACACCCGGGAAAGGACTCAAAAACGAGCAACATTCAGGGGCTAAATTATCATATTGACAAATCTGGCTTTTTGCTAATATACATAATTTTAGTGACGAGTCAACTCAACTACCACCACCAAAAATATATCTTTTTGCGCATATTGGTTAATTATCTATTTGTCGTTGTAATGCCCTTCCACCTCAATAACCAAGACGGTAACGGTATCATCATAGATATCATAAATCAATCTGTCATGTGCCGTTATCCGTCTTGAATAGCTGACAGAATTTTCCGCCTTTAGCGGTTCGGGGTGTCCTGTTCCTGTACGTGGGTGTTGTTCCAACTCCGGCATGAAGCGTATAATCTTTTTAAACGCTACCGGATTGGATTTTTTGTATTTCTCCAATACTTTTTGTGCGTTTGCAGTGAAGTCTATCTTGTAGCTCATAGAGATTCAAGAAATTTAACAGCTTCTTCCGCATTCTTACAAGAGATTGTTTCTCCATTCCTATACTGTCTCTGTGCTTCCTGTATCTTCTTCTCCAATTCAGGAGTAATCGTTATATCGCTGTCGCAGACAGGCATCAGCATATAGGATCGCTTGCCTCTACGTTTGATTACAACTTGTTCGCCTTGATCCGCAATCTCAAGCCAAGACGCTTGTTTTTGTCTGAACTCTCTTGATGTTACGTGTCGCATAATATTTTCTTCCTTTATATGTACCGAAATTGGTACACAAATATATACGCAATTTTCGATATAAACAAGTACATCAAGATAACGTTTTCTTTGTTCCTTTCTTCGCTCTTCGTTCCCCTTGTGCTTTGGTGTCTTTTCTTCTTCCGGAAGTTGTTCCCGGTTTAAAGTTTCGGTGTCATTTTATCGTGCCGTAACTCGCTCCTTTCTTATATTTCCGCTTTTGCAATCATGGGTTCTTATACTAATTTGAATATTTTAGCTTGTTTCACGGATATGGAGTAACATTTAATTTCCTTTATTTCTTTATTGAAACCAAAACTAAAACTATTTTTTTAATAGGAAGAGTTCATTCGTTGAAAAATAGTTTTGCGGTAAAAAAATATTTTATTCACCGCAAAAATGCGGAAAATATTTTGCACTTTTGCCGCAAAGTTATTTTTTGATATGGCTAAATATATTTATCAATACGACAATTGGACTGATTTCACTTGGCAAAATGCTGCTGTAAGTTTGGCATTGGGCGAAGTTCGTCTTTTGCAGGGGAAAATTTTAGGACAAATTCATTCTCTTGGTTTTTCGTCCAAAGAAGAAAAAAACCTTGAAATGCTCACGCTTGATGTGCTTAAATCGTCTGAAATTGAGGGAGAAATCTTAAATTATGAGCAAGTACGTTCGTCTATTGCCCGGCGTTTAGGAATAAATACCGCAGAACTTGTTTCTTCGCCTCGAAATGTTGAAGGAGTTGTGGATATGATGCTTGATGCAACACAAAATTTTAGAAGACCACTTACCGAAGACCGTTTATTTGGTTGGCACGCGGCACTTTTTCCAACAGGCTATAGCGGACTGTATAAAATCGAAGTTGCCAAATACCGCAATGAAGAAATGCAAATTGTTTCAGGTGCAATGGGAAAGGAAAAGATACATTACGAGGCTGTTGCGGCAAAAGATGTAAAAGTGGAAATGGATAAATTTCTTTTGTGGTTAAATGACGACAATGTCGTAATTGACAGCGTATTAAAATCTGCTATTGCTCATTTTTGGTTTATTATTATTCACCCTTTTGATGACGGCAATGGACGAATTGCAAGAGCAATTTCCGATAAGTTGCTTGCTCGTAGCGAAAATAGTTCGGAACGGTTTTACAGTTTGTCAAACCAAATTCAGCAGGAGAAAGATATTTATTACGAAACGCTCAAAATGGTTCAGCATAGCGAGCGCGACATAACACAATGGTTGGTTTGGTTTTTGAATTGTTTGAAACACGCATTGCTTGAAACCGAGGAAAGTATGCAAAATATTTTGTGTAAATCCGAATTTTGGGAGAAACACAAAGAAACACCCATCAATGAGCGGCAACGCTTAATGATAAATAAACTGTTTGACGATTTCTTTGGAAAACTCACTTCGTCGAAGTGGGCTAAAATCACAAAGACTTCTACCGACACAGCATTGAGAGACATTAAAGATTTGATAGAAAAAGGAATTTTGCAACAAGAAGAAGAAGGTGGACGAAGTGCAAATTACACGTTGGTCAAAAATAACAAGAACACCTGCGTCTAACGGGCGGTTTGGCTTCCGCTTTGATACGGGCGTAATTTTCGTTGTTCAACCGGAAAAACAATATCGTAAAATCGTCAATCAAATGACTTTTTTATTAAAAAAATTGTCAGTATGAAAGATATCACTATTTTTGTGCCATTAATAAAATATCATGAAGCCGATAAAACGATTACTACAAGACAGAATAGTTGCTAGAATAGAACCGAATAAGGCTGTTCTCATTTTCGGTGCACGAAGAGTTGGAAAAACGGGTACTATCCCATTAAGTGTGTAAGTAGTAGTTCGTGGTTCATAGGCTGATTCTATCGTCAAAAATAATCATGAACTGATTCAAGATTAATCCCCAATCTTTGATAGGAACAGTCCATTTTCTAGAGACCTCCCTGATAGCCAGATAGACGGATTTGATGACAGCCTCGTCGGTGGGGAAGGATAACTTGTTCCTCGTGTACTTCCGGATCTTGCCGTTGAGGTTTTCTATCCTGTTCGTGGTGTAAATAACTCTCCGGATCTCGAGGGGGAAGTCGAAGAA
>JAIRRS010000038.1 GCA_031255855.1 Tannerellaceae bacterium
CAAATCGCTGTTTTCCAGTATTTTCTTAATAGCGTCACTACCTCCTAATAACCAATGGCTACCCCCTTCACAAGTTATAAGTAACGTATTAATTTTTTTCTGTGCTGATAGGTTTGCCAAGGTAGTCCATAGTAGAAAAATAAAGGGAAGGGCAAAGTATAGATATCTTTTCATGGTACTATTTGTTAACGATAGTTTCATATATCAAACGGTACGCCGTCGAAGCTGTCATTTCAGGAAAAGCTAACGTGATTAACAGGTTTTTCATTTTTATTGTTTATTTATGAGTTGTTATTTTTCTTCCTTGTTTTTATATTCAATACAGTCGTAAACCCAAGTGACTTGTAAATGATTGCCTTCTTCGTCTGTTGCGAACGTGTCATCTTTAAAGTATTTACGATAAAGTTCATATTTCCCGTCTTGATTACGGTCTTCCAGTTTCAGTTCCCGTTCGGTTGTTAATACAATATCCGACTTGTATTTTACTTCCTTGGTGTAATAATCCACCACTACATAGTAGACACGGAAAATGTCAAAGTAGGGGTAATGGCCATTGTCCCTGCTGAAAAGGAATACTTCTTCCAATGCCGGATCATCATCCATCTGTACGAATTGGGAGGCATGCACACCAAACCCCCTTTCTTGTACTTCGGGAGGGAACCTGTCCCATGTTCTTCCTTTACCGGCTTGATATTGTCCCCACGCGGGAAGTGCAACGGCGATCAACCATAAGGCTAATAATGCTTTTTTCATCTTGTTAGTCTTCTATTGACTGGCGTATTCTAGAGCCGATTAGTGCATAATACAACATAAATAATTCACCGGAGATAACGATAAACCACGACCATCTCCAGCCTCCCAAACCATCTGCCAACATGCCTTGTATCAACGGAAGGATAGCCCCGCCGACAACGCCAATCATGAATACGCCCGAAGCAACAGAGGTATATTTCCCTAATTGGGCGACAGATAGTGTAAAGATTGCCCCCCACATAATGGAGTGAAACAAGCCAACGGCTGTTAGCAGCCACGGATTGTTCATCGCGATAGCCAATAAGGTAAGAATAGTGGCGGATACCGTTGTGACAATCAATTGCGCACGGGGTGGAACCGTGCTTAATGAACTTCCAACCAAACGTCCGATAAGCATTCCGCCCCAATACAGGGTAGCCATGAATGCCGGGATGGCGAAGTTGATGCCGAATAACGTCAAAGAGCTGCTACCAAAGAAGGAAAACGGGCCGCTGGCCTCTTCCATCTCGATGGCATATAAGTTAATATTCGCCCCTACGCAGACCTCTACGCCTACATAGAAGAAAATGGCGATGACTCCTAATGTAAGATGGCTGAACGACCAGACGCTTTTTTCCAATTTTTCGCCAACCTCGGCTTTTGTTCCCTGGATATCAGGCAACGACAGCCTGAAAAGGATTATAACTATAAAGGATATGATAATCATTAACAAAAAGAAAGGTATCATCAACTGGCTTACCTTTACATCTTCCATTGCCAAGCCTCCGAATACAATGCCGGTGACAAAGAATGGAGCAATCGTAGTACCGATTGAATTGCTGGAACCTCCAATGGCTAAACGTTGGATAGGTTGCGTCCCTTTTACATAGCAAGCCGTAAGGTATGGGTTAATCACTACCTGAAGTATGGTAGCGGAAGCGCCAACAACAAATGAACCCAAAAGAAAAATGAAAAATCCAAACGGCACGGTAATAGAGCCTGCATGAAGATTAGCGTTTGGAAATGTTATGGTAAACCAGGAAGAAAGAAAGAAAAAGCCCAATCCGGATATCATAATAAACAAGGAGCGGATTAATGTGCCTTTATACCCATGCTTTGTAATCCAAGACGATCCGATTCCTCCGCAAAGCGGATAAGCTAAAAACCAGGAAAAGGTAATGAGGGTGGCAAAAGTGTTTTTCAGATCGCCTACTCCTTCAAGGAAAGCGGCTTTTAGCGGCCCTTGGAATTGTGTATTGGCCGTGGTGAGAAACCCTACGATGAAGAAAAGGAATACCATTGTAATAAATGGCCCTAAATAGTTTGCTTGTTTTTCTTGCTGTGTCATAATACTTTATTTTAAGTTGACGATTGCAAAAGTTCTGCCGACGCTTTGTCAAGGATAAATTCACAGTTTGGATGCAGTTGCAATATGGATGCCGGTACGTTTGTTGTGACAGGGCCTTCCAGCATTTTCTTTACAATCCCGGCTTTGCTGCTTCCTTTGGCCACCAACACAATTTTTCGGGCATGCATGATGTTCTTAATGCCTAAAGTTAATCCTCCTAATTGTTTTTCCGGGGGTGTTTTAGTCTCTTTTCGGATACGTGCTTCCAATATTTCATCCATGGCAGACAGCCAGGTTTCACTCTCGAAAGGAGTGTCAGGCTGATTGAATCCAAGGTGTCCGTTTGTTCCTAATCCCAGCACCTGTAAATCGATACCGCCTCTATCCTCTAATACCGCCTGAAACAGGCGGCATTCGTTTTCAAAATCATCCGAAAGGGTAGGGGGCATGATGAAATTTTCTTCTTTTATTCCCAAAGTATCAATTAATTGTCTTTTCAGCATCGTGTAGCAGGCGCCCTCATATTCGCGAGGCACGTAGGTCACTTCATCTACTCCGAATAGCGTGACATGTGATACATCGAATGGATATTGCTTATAAATATCACTGATTATGGCATGAATATTTTTTGTTGTTTGTCCGGTAGAAAGTCCGATTACAGCTCTTGGGTTATGTAATATTTCACCAATGATTCGCCACGCGGCCAAACAATCGAAGGCCTGTTCATTTTCAACAATTGTAACATTCAGGTTCATACGTTATACTTCCGTCTTTTGATGGTTATTCATTGCTACAGCCCCTGCACCAATCAATCCGATAAAGTTGGGATTCAATTTGGTGAGTACTACGCCGTTTTTTACAAAGCGAATGGTTGTCGGATTTAGTTTTTCCAATACTTTTGTATGAATATAGCCATCGGAAACAATACCTCCACCCAACACAACCGTATCAGGGTCGGTAACACGCACAAGATTCATAATAAGGTTGGCTAATGCCTGGGAGGCATTTTCTACCAGTTGCACACAAAGGGGATCTCCCTCTTGACTTAACATAAACACCTTTTTCACATCTACTTTTTCGCTAACCTCTTCAGGGATATGAAGTTTTGTTTCATATTTTTCCCTTAACAGGCGAGCGCATTTGTCAAAACCGATACCGGAAGCTATCTGCTCCACACAATCTTTCCTTCCACATCCACAAGTTAAGCCAATATTGACGCCTACCTGTGTATGCCCTACCTCTCCGGCATTAAAATGGCTTCCGCGTATTAATTGGCCATCCACCACAAACCCCGCCGCAATACCAGTTCCTACATTTATATATATAAAATTATTGGATATCTTGCCGAAACCAAAAAGCAACGCCGCTAGAGTCGCGCTTTTTACGTCATTATCAATATAGCAAGGGATACCGTATAATTGGGTTAATTCTTTTGCCAAGGGTATAGGGTCGGTTCTTTTCGGGTCAATCTGCAACCAGATGTTCTCATTCGGGTCAACCCTTCCGATAACCCCTACGCCAAGCGCGACAGGTTTTTTGTCAACCCAACCGATGGTTTTTATGTAGTCGTCAAGTGATTTCTTCATAATATCCAAGGCGGCTTGTTGGTTAAAGTAGCCGGTATCATATTTTTTATACCGCAAGATATTGCCGTGTTGATCTAATTCTCCGATCAGTAGTTTAGTCCCCCCTAAGTCTAGAGCCAAGTATGTTTCCATTTACCATTATATTAATTAAATTTCGGATACAATACTACATACATTTGAAACAATCAAGGTTTGATAGCTGTCAAAAAAGGTTTGAAGGCTGTCTAATGTATATCATACCATGAATTCACGTAAGGTCACTGAAAATTTCATTTGGATGAATTTGTAAAATCATTTGGATGATCTTCCAAGATCATCCAAATGAAATTGGACAAACATGCAGATGAATTTGGCGGAATGATATATTAGATTTTTCTATTCAATCATAAACTTATTCCTTTTAATTAAGTATATTCGTTTCTTAACGAAAGGGACAAGCTATATGATAGTTTACCGGGAAGATTTATCATGTTTTC
>JAIRRS010000004.1 GCA_031255855.1 Tannerellaceae bacterium
GTTTGTTTTAGCGTATATCTTCTACGCGTGGAGAGCTTTGGATTTGCGCAAGATAGATAGTAAAGAAATGACAGATAACAACCATACCTATTAATATTAACTTTCGGAATTAATCAAAACAAAAAAAGGGCGTTAACGCCCTTTTTTTTTGTTTTGATTAACTTGTTGAAAAATCATCTGGATGTTTGTCCATCTTCATTTAGATGATTTTCCAAGACCATCCAAATGTTTTTCAAAATTCATCTGGATGAAAATTTGTGATTAAAATTTTAGGGTGACGCCCACACTTAGGTAAGAAATTCCATAGCCGGCTTCGGCATAGACGCCTAATTTGGGTTTGAACCAATAGCGTCCGCCAAGAAAGAGGGAAAAATCGAAAACGCTACCTGTTGCCGAGCCGATACTCTCACCATCGCCCGCCCAAGATGCGGTGGCGATGTTATAACCCAACATAAGACCGGCGTAGGTGTCGAGTTTTTGCACAAACTGATAGTGGAACGCTCCCCTTGCACCAAGCACATAATGGTTATAATTCCAATCGTACAAGTTCTGGTGATACCAGCCGCCATAAACACCTAGTCCAATAGCGCCGTTATTACCATCAATCAAACCATCCTTAATAGATTGTTCAAACGACACTTCAACAGGAATACCTGTACCGAGGCCGACGCCGGCGTTTAACACACGGGTTCCTTTCTTAAACAAGTCCTGAGCATTAACCATAGCTACAGAAATCATCAATACACTAATTACCAAGAAAAACTTTTTCATTTTTGAATATATTTTATAATGTTAATAAAAAAACACCAATTGTATAACTAATATAATCCGGAAATATTGTGTTGCTTATCAAAAAATATTTTTTAAAATGTCAGTTTGTTTAAACAAAATAAAGGTATTTTTAGCAAATAATACTAATTTTTTATTGTTTATCAATAATTATTTATTATGTTTGCAGGATAATACTAACTTAAAAAAAGTGATCCAATGAAACGAATTTCAATCGTATTTCTTCAGGCTGTCATCGTGTTTATCGCTATTGTGACACTTGCCATTTTGATTTGGCTACCCTTGATTGAGGGAAGAGCCACAAACTTGGATTTGTTTAACATCTACTTTGACAAATTCATTTTGTATGGGTACACAATGTCTATCCTGCTTTTTGTTGCGTTATACAACGCATTCAAACTACTTGGCTACATTGGACAAAATAAAGTATTCTCAACAAACGCTGTCAAGACTTTAAAGAACATCAAGTACTGCGCAATCACGCTGAGCGCTTTAATCGTGGCAGCCGGACTATTCATAAGGTTTACTCATAACAAAGAGGACGACCCCGCGGGTTTTCTTGCCATCTGTATTGTAACTACTTTTGTATCTATTGTCGTTGCGACCGCCGCCGCGATAGTTGAAAAAATCTTACAAAATGCCGTAGATATGAAATCCGAAAACGACTTAACCATTTAAACTATGCCAATTATTGTAAATTTAGACGTGATGATGGCAAAGAGAAAAATTTCCCTGAACGAACTTTCCGAAAGAGTTAATTTGACATTATCTAACCTTTCTATCTTAAAGACAGGAAAGGCAAAAGCCATTCGTTTTAGCACCTTAGAAGCCATTTGTGAAGCATTAGACTGTCAACCAAGTGACATTTTGGAATATGCAAGCGACGAAAAAAGAACAACAGATCGCTAAACAAGGATTTGGCGTCAATCCGGCACGGTGATCAATTCAATCTTCAACAGGTCGACACCTCAAAAAAAAGGAAACGGCGGAGCTCACGCCGGGCCGTTTCTACATTTAACCGTTTTAAACAAAAAGAAAAAGTCAGTTAAGGTTTAGAACAAAATATAATTAAGTCTCACAATAAGACTGTAATTTTCTTTCTCATCTCTCGCAAAGATAAGTATTCAATTGTTTGCTTCCAAAACATTTCAATATTTTTTTTGCGCTCAGCGAAACAGATTACAACAAATAATAAGATATATTTGTGAATAATTACAACCAAAAGAAACTTTATGGCAGATTTTGATGTTCGTATCTTGGGATGTGGTTCGGCGCTACCCACTACCCGGCATATGGCAACTTCCCAGGTAATAAACTTACGCGATAAACTATACATGATTGATTGTGGCGAAGGCACACAAGTACAGATGCGGCAGATGCGTATAAAATTCAACCGCCTCAACCATATTTTCATTTCCCATTTACATGGCGACCATTGTTTCGGGCTGCCCGGACTGATTTCCACATTCGGGATGCTGGGACGGAACGCGGCCCTTCATATTCACGCGCCCAAAGAAATAGACCAGTACTTGCTGCCTATCTTTGAGATGTTCAACAGGGGATTGTCTTTTGAAGTCTGCATCCACCATGTCGATACGACAAAGCACGCACTTATCATGGAAGACCGATCTTTACAGGTTTATTCCATCCCGCTCAATCATCGAGTCCCTGCTTGTGGTTTTTTATTTGCGGAAAAACAAAAGGAAGCCCACCTTATCAAGGAAATGGCAGACTTCTACCAAATCCCGGTAAAATTTTTGCGAAGCATAAAACAGGGAGCCGACTACATTACACCCGAAGGGGAGGTAATCCCCAACAACAGACTTACGCGCCCTCCAGAAGCCGCGAAACGGTATGCCTTTTGCTCGGATACGGCCTATCATCCAAGTATTGTGCCTTTCGTGTCGGGAGTGGATTTGCTTTACCATGAAGCGACTTTTCTTGAAGAGGATGCCGGCCGTGCCAGGGAAACGTTTCATACAACAGCGACCCAAGCCGCCGAAATTGCACGCCAGGCAAAGGTGAAAAAACTTGTTATCGGGCATTTTTCAGCCCGATACGACAACGACCGCCGACATAAAGAAGAAGCGGATAAAGTATTCCCCGGAACGATTTTAGCCAACGAAGGAATGGTGTTGCCCTTGTGAATGCCCTTGTGAATTAATTGAACTCTTTATTGTATTTGAGCTGCGCGTCGGCTACGAACTGCTTGATGCGTTGCTCGTCTTCTTTTTTACAAATAAGCAATACATTCCCCGACTCGGCGACAATATAATCATTCAATCCTTGGACAACCACCAAACGTGTGGGGTCGCTCATGGCTATGATATTCCCTTCGCTCTCATAAGCCAGCACTTTATCCGTTTTCAACAGGGCGTTGTGTTCTTCGTTCTTGGCAGCCATATCGTATAATGAGCCCCATGTCCCAAGGTCGGCCCAACCGAAGTCTACACACATCATATACACATTGTCGGCCTTTTCCATTATCGCATAGTCGATCGATATATTCGGGCAATACGGGAATTGTTCTTGAATGAATTTCTTCTCTTCCGGAGTATTGAAGACATCCCTTCCCAAATCAAAACGATTCGTCAAATCAGGCAAATAGTCGGCAAAGGCATCAAGTATCGTGTTCACATTCCACAGAAACAGACCCGAATTCCAAAAAAATTCGCCACTCTTAAAGAATACGTCCGCCAATTCAAGATTGGGTTTTTCCGTAAACGTTTTCACTTTTGAAAATGACCCCAACAGGGTTTCGCTACTTTGGATATACCCATAGCCTGTCTCCGGACGGCTGGGTCTGATACCCAACGTCACCAACGATTTATTTTCTTTTACAAACGCGAGGCCTTTCCGGATATCGTTCAGAAACACATCTTCTTTCAGTATCAAATGGTCGGAAGGTGCAACTACAATATTGGCATTCGGATTGCGGGCTTTGATGTGATAAGCGGCGTAAGCGATACAGGGAGCCGTGTTCCGGCGGATAGGTTCCAATAGTATCTGATCGTCGCCGATATCCGGCAATTGCTCTTTCATCAATGAAGCATACTGTTCATTGGTTACAATAAAAATATTTTCTTTGGGTATTATTGTCGCGAAACGGTCGAAAGTCATTTGCAACAATGAACGTCCGGCGCCGAAAAAATCAAGGAATTGTTTGGGATAGCTCTCCCTGCTAAAGGGCCAAAAGCGACTTCCTATCCCTCCGCCCATAATTACGCAATAATTATCTTTCATGAATCAGTCCGTTTTAATTATACTCTTACAAACTTAACGAAATAATCCTGTATTTATTCTCTTATTACCAGACATTATACAGATTAAATTCATAACAGCGCCGGATTTTCCGTGATATACAAAACCCGCTTTAACAATTTCGTAACAGTTACGTCATAATCACACCACATTCATGTCATATTCTTGTCATATAATTGACATTTTAAGGTTATGAAAAAAATTGCATTATTTGTTTTACTGGTTACGTTGCTCGCTTCATGCGGAGGTTCGTCACAAAAAACGGCATCCGTAAAAATATCCGGCGCGGGAGCCACCTTTCCGGCGCCTTTCTATAATATTGTATTCAGGGATTATGCTACGGCAAGCGGAAATGAAGTGACATACGGAGGAATCGGAAGCGGGGGAGGCATCCGCAGCTTAAAAGACAAAACGGTAGATTTCGGCGCCACCGACGTTTTCCTCTCAGCCAAGGAACTATCCGAAATGGGAGCCGAAGTAATACACATTCCCACAGCATTAGGCGCTGTTGTCTTATCCTACAACCTGAAAGGGGTAAAAGACCTGAAACTAACGGCCGGACTCATCTCGGCTATCTACCGGGGGAAAATCACCAACTGGAACGACGAAAGGATTAAATCATTGAATCCCGGCGCCAACTTCCCCGACAAAGGAATCACACCCGTATACCGTTCCGACGGGAGCGGTACAACTGCCGTATTCTCCGAATATATGTCGAAAGTCAACAACGAATGGAAAGAATCCATCGGCGAAGGCAAATCCCTCCAATTCCCAACAGGCGTAGCGGCCAAAGGAAATCCGGGAGTCGCCGGTATCATTGCCGAAACGGAGGGCGCTATCGGCTATATCGGTTCGGAATACGCGCTGGCGCTGAATATCCCTTCAGCCATGCTGCAAAACAGTTCGGGCAATTTCGTGAAAGCCGACAGCAAAAATATCTCGGCCTCGGCAAATGTGGATATCCCCGGCGACACACGGGTGGTCATCACCAATTCGCCCAACCCTGAGGCGTATCCTGTCAGCACATTCACATGGATTATCCTTTATAAGGAACAGCAATACAACAAAAGGACGGAGGCTGACGCCCGCGCCCTGGTCGATCTGCTTACGCACATCACCGGCCCAAACGGGCAACGCATCGCCACAAAGACATACTACGCTCCTTTATCGACGGCCGCCCTCGAAAAAACAACCGAGGTAATCAATTCCATCACGTATGCCGGCCAGCCGCTAAGCAAATAAGCATCATCTTACAGGTATTCAGATCATGGCCAAAATGGATAAACTACTCAGGGGAATATTATTAACCGCCGCTTGTTTCATCATCGTGTTAACGGCGGGGATTGTCTACGGATTGGTGTCCCAAAGTTGGGACGCGTTTGCAAGCTTTGGCTTTTTCCGTTTCATCGCCTCCACGGAATGGGATTCGCGCAACGACATATACGGGGCACTACCTTTCATTGCCGGAACGGTCATGACCGCCGTCCTGGCCATCCTGTTCTGCATCCCGTTTTCATTATCCGTATCCCTTTTCAATGGCGAATACTTCCGGAATAAAAAACTCTCTTTATTTGTAAGTTCAGTTGTCGACTTGCTCGCGGGGGTACCATCTATCGTTTTCGGACTATGGGGGTTTTACACCCTGCGCCCGGTATTGGTAGACCTCGGGCTAAGCCAGCAGGGATTT
Source organism: Tannerellaceae bacterium (assembly GCA_031255855.1). Taxonomy (GTDB): domain Bacteria; phylum Bacteroidota; class Bacteroidia; order Bacteroidales; family Tannerellaceae; genus DFXE01. The sequence goes on from JAIRRS010000004.1 coordinate 5,738, forward strand.
GGCGTGTTGCTGGCATCCATTGTCCTCGCTGTCATGATTATTCCTTACGCCTCGTCGTTAAGCGCCGAGTTTATCGCCATGGTGCCGAATGACTTAAAAGAGGGAGCCTACAGTTTAGGGGCGACAAACCTGGAAGTTATCCAACGCGTAAGCTTGCCGGTTGCCGGCTCCGGGATATTTGCTTCTTACATCCTGGCTTTCGGAAGAGCGTTGGGCGAAACAATGGCCGTAACGATGCTTATAGGCAACACAAACAACATTCCGCGGAACCTCGCGGACACAGGTAACACAATGGCTAGTATCATAGCCAATCAATTCGGAGAGGCGGGCGGATTAAAACTCAGCGCCCTCATGGTCATCGGTTTATTACTGTTCTTCATCACGGCTTCTGTCAATTTCATTGCCAAATACATCATGAAACTGGTAAACCGATGAAAAAAACAAAGTTGTCTGCCCCCCGGTATCGTTTGATGAAAAGCCGCATTTTCTTCTACCTGGTTTGCACCTTTTCTCTCCTGACAATGATTCCGCTGTTCTTAATCATCGGGGAACTTATCAGGAAAGGTTACAAACAGTTCAATTTCGACTTATTTACAAAAGTGGCTCCTACCTCCATGGAAGCTATGCTCGCGCGCATCAGCGGCGACGCCATCCCCGGAGGCATATTAAATGGACTGGCGGGAACCTTGCTGATACTTGCCGTTGCAATCGTATTGGCTATTCCTTTAGGAATCGCGACGGGGGTTTATCTGGCGGAGAAAAAAGAAAAGCCGCTGGCCAGGCTTGTCCGCAACCTGAGCGACCTTCTGCAGGGAATCCCATCCATCGTAATTGGTGTAATTGTCTATATATGGGTAGTAAAGCCCATGGCGGGCTATTCCGCTTTAGCCGGAAGCACGGCGCTCGCTATCATGATGTTGCCAATGGTCATACGTTCCACCGAAGAGAGCCTGAAAATGCTCCCGGATTCATTGAAGGAGGCCGGACTGGCGCTAGGTGGATCTTACTCAGCAGTTGTACTCCGTATTCTGCTACCCTCCTCGTTCAGCGGGTTGTTTACGGGGGCGTTGCTTGCCATTTCGCGTGTAATGGGTGAAACAGCGCCGTTGCTGGTCACCGTATTAGGGGCAGCAACGGTGAATTGGGACATCACCCAGCCGACAACTGCCGTATCATTACTTATCTGGGAGTTTTACAACGACCCAAACCTGGCAAGCCTCATCTGGTCGTCGTCTTTATTACTCCTGCTAATTGTCTTATGCATCAACCTGCTCGCAAAAAGCATCGCTAAAAAGTGGAAAATACAATAAACACCGGCTACATCCTCGAATTGAAAGAGGTATCCGTCTCTTACACACCCGGTAAATACGCCGTGGACAAAGTAAACGCGCGTATCGCGCCCAACACCGTCACAGCTATCATGGGGCCGTCGGGCTGCGGGAAAAGCACCTTGCTCCACGCCATTAATCGCCTGCATGAACTATATCCGGGAATATCCACCACCGGAGAAATCCTGCTCAAGGGGGAAAACATCTTCAGGATGAATCCGATGAAGGTGCGCCGGTTGGCCGGCATGGTATTCCAACGACCCAATCCGTTCCCCACCATGAGCATTTCCGGAAATGTACTGGCTGGCTACAAACTCAACAATATCTCCCTCAACAAAAAAGAAAAAGGCCTCATTGTCGAACGTAGTTTGAGGAGCGTCAACCTTTGGGACGAGGTGAAAGATGTGCTAAACAAAAAAGGCACATTCCTCTCCGGCGGACAGCAACAACGTCTTTGCATCGCGCGGGCGCTTGCCTTAAAACCCGAACTGCTCCTCATGGACGAACCAACCTCGGCCCTCGACCCGATATCAACCAGCCGGATCGAAGACCTCATCCTCGAATTGAAAAAAGAATATACAATCATTATTGTAACACACAACATGTCGCAAGCGGCACGGATTTCAGACAACGCCATGTTTATGTACCTCGGAAAATTGGTCGAATACGGCACAACGCGCCAGATGTTTACCAAACCGGAAAATAAACGAACGGAAGATTACCTAACAGGTTCATTTGGATAATCTGCGTTTGCAGACGATTTTTAAAATAACTATTTATTTAAATGACAATCAGATGACTACAAACATAAAAGAACGGCAGTGGGAACTACTGCTAAACGACTTCGAATTGCTGGCCAAAACAGCCCTGTTACAACTCCGGATTACCACCAAACTGCTCGAAAACAACACCCTCGAAACGCTCTTTGAAGAAGCCGGGGCCAACGAAATCATCATCGACAGGCTGGAAATCAAAATAAGGGAAGAGATCGTCTTTACCATCTTCCAGTTTAATCCGAAAGCCACCGATTTACGCAAAATAATCACCTATCAAGACATCACTACCAACCTCGAACGCGTAGGAGATATGCTTCTCAACATCATCCATTTCCTCCAAGACGCCAACCTTGCGCAACCGGGATTCGAATCCATCAAAAAGAAAATAGCCCAAATGATAACCTGTGTAGGACACATGCTCCGCGATGCTATCCTTTCATTTTCAAACGAAGACAATGCGATGGCATACAAAGTAATCGCGGAAGACGACGAAATCGACGACTTATTCCACCAAATAAGCCTATATTTACAGGAAGAATTCTCAGACAGATGTTTAAGCAAATCAGAAATAAGAAACATGATACAGGTGAATGCCATCGCACACAACCTGGAACGCATAGGCGACAATGCCACAAACATTGCCGAAGCAACCATTTATTTAACGGAAGGTAAAGATATCCGCCATGGAAACAAAGAATGAAAACATATCCATCCTCATCGTAGACGACGAACACGATATACGGGAAATCCTGCAATTCAACCTCGAAAACGAAGGCTTCCAAACCGATTTGGCCTCCTCAGCCGAAGAAGCGTTAAGCATCTTCTCGTCTAAACACCAACTAATCCTCCTCGATGTGATGATGAGCGGCATATCAGGTTTTAAAATGGCCGACCGCCTCCGCAAAGAAGGCAACACAACCCCGATCATCTTCCTCACCGCAAAAGACACCGAAAACGACATGCTCACCGGGTTTTCCATCGGCGGAGACGATTACATATCCAAACCATTCTCCATAAAAGAAGTAATCGCGCGCGTAAAAAGCGTACTCAAACGAACACGCCGGAAAAACGATCCCCCCCAAGACCTCATCCGCGTGGACGATTTAATACTCAACCTGCAACAAAAAAACATCACAATAGACGGCGCCACCATCGACCTCACAAAAACAGAATTCAACATCCTCCTGCTGCTCATCCGCAACAAAGGACAAATATTCTCCCGCTCCGACATCCTCGACAAGGCATGGGACGACAATGGCATCGTCCTCGACAGGACAGTAGACGTCCATATCAACCGCCTGAGAAAAAAGATGGGACGCTACAGCGAATACATTATAAACAGGAAAGGATACGGATACACCTTCAACCACAAATAACAAACCACGCATGAAAATCTCCTACAAACAACGCATCATCGGGTATTTCCTGCTAATATTCACACTATTCGCCATCGCCATTACACTGTTCGAACAAAGCCAGGAAAAAAAGTCGCGCGTCGAAAACCTGGAATCGCAACTCAACAACTACGCCGAAATCATCCATGCCCTTATCCGGTTACACCAGTCATCCGGAAGTCTCGCCACCCACCACCTGCGCGAAATCGAACAACTACTCCCACAAAGCGTCCGCGTTACGATTATTTCCACCGATGGGAAAGTAATCTACGACAAAGACGTAAACGACATATCCAAAATGGAAAACCATCTCGGCAGACCCGAAATAATGAACGCTCTCTATTCTTCACACGGCTCACACATCCGCATGTCCGCATCCGTAAACCAGGAATACCTCTACTACGCAAAATACTATACATCCTACTATGTCCGCGTAGCGCTCCCCTACAACATCGACACAAAAAACATGCTCAAAGCCAACAATCTATTCATCTACATCATCCTCGCCTTATTCGCCGTTGTACTCCTACTCATAAACTATGCAGCAGAGCGCTTCAGCAAATCCATCATACAACTGAAAAACTTTGCATCACAAGTAAAAAACGGACGCCCTATCCCCAGCAATATATCATTTGCAGAAGATGAACTGGGCGATATCGGAAACGAGCTGACAGACATCTTCAAACAAATGGAAACAACCAAACAAAACCTCGAAACAGAAAAAGAAAAACTCATCCGCCACTTCCAATTCTCCGGGGAAGGCATCTGCATCTACAACCCACGGAAAGAAAAAATATACACCAATACCCTCTTCATCCAATACCTCAACCTCCTGACCGACCACCCAACCCTCGACGCCAATGAACTATTCACCAACAACATTTTCAAGCCCGTCTGCGACTTCACCAATTCTGCACAACGCGAAACAAACCACCTCGCCTACTCCATAACCCAAAACGGGAAAACATTCTCAATACAAACCATCGTGTTCCACGACAACAGCTTCGAAGTCACCATAAAAGACATCAGCAAACAAGAAAAAACCCGATTCCTGAAACAAGAAATGACAAGCAACATCGCCCACGAACTACGCACGCCCGTCACCAGCCTCCGCGGATACCTGGAAACACTAAACAGCCAAGACCTCGACTCCGCAAGGCAAAAACTATTCATCCAACGCGCCTTCCTCCAATCCATCCGCCTATCCAACCTAATCGAAGACGTAAGCATGATCAGCAAAATAGAAGAAGCCCCATCCCTATTCACCATAGAAAAAGTAAACCTCCCACAGCTAATCGATGAACTAAGAATCGACGTCTCCGACAAATTAATAGAAAACAAAACAACGCTCCACATCTCAATCCCGGGAAATTTCATCATCAACGGCAACTACTCCCTCCTCTATTCCATCTTCCGCAACCTCACCGACAACACCATCAGTTACGCCGGGCAAGCCGTCGAAATACACATCGAAAATTACATGGAAGACGAAAACTACTATTACTTCTCATACTACGACACAGGAGCAGGAGTCAGCGACAAACACCTAAACCGGCTGTTCGAACGCTTCTACCGCGTAAACGAAGGCCGCACCCGCGACACAGGAGGCTCAGGACTGGGCCTGTCAATCGTCAAAAACGCCATCCTGTTTCACAAAGGAAACATACAAGTAAAAAACCACGCCGGCGGCGGCCTGGAATTCCTGTTTACACTAAAAAAACAAATCAATTAGCGACCACCAGCCAACAAAGCAAACGTCCTACGATGATAAGGAGTAACCCCCAACGCCTCGATAGCAAGCCGGTGAGCCTTCGTAGGATAACCCTTATTCCGCCCCCACTGATAACCGGGAAACTCCCTGTCAAGACCATTCATATAATCATCACGATACGTCTTAGCCAAAATAGAAGCAGCGGCAATACTCATAAACTTTCCATCCCCCTTCACCACCGTCGTATGAGGAATACCACGGTAAACAGTAAAGCGGTTGCCATCAATCAAAAGATGATCCGGAATCACACCCAACCCACCTATCGCGCGGTGCATCGCCAGGAAAGACGCATTCAATATATTAATCTCATCAATCTCCTCCGGAGTCACAACGCCAATCCCCCACGCAATAGCACGCTCTTCAATAATGCTACGCAAAGCATACCGTTTCTTCTCGCTCAACAGCTTACTGTCATTCAAACCCTCACACACAAAACCAGGAGGCAAAACAACCGCCGCCGCATACACAGCCCCCGCCAAACAGCCCCTGCCAGCCTCGTCACAACCAGCCTCCATCCGTCCCGCTTTCAAATAAGGCTCCAACATCCCTTCAATTCCTTTTCAATATAAAAGGTCTCAACACATACCAGGCAATAAACGTAGCTGTAAACACACCCAAAGTATTAGCCAAAAAATCAAGCCACTCCCCGCCACGATACACCGTAAGATACTCCTGCCCCAATTCCATCAACCCACTGAAAAATATCGGGCAAACAACCGCCCCAATCAAACCCCGCTTCACATTCAATCCTCCCTTCCTATGATTAAACAAAAACTCAAGCCACAACATCCCCGACAAACCTCCATACATACAAAAATGAACCACTTTATCAATCCCTTCAAAAAGCAACGCCTCATCCAGCATAGGCGGTTTGAAAAATGACAAATAAACCACCCCCATCACAACAACCAGTGAAAAAGGATATTCCTTTATATAATACATACAACAATCCGTTTATTACTCCAACATAGTCCGGGCCCGTTCCACTCCCGCGATAAACACATCAATCTCCTCCCTTGTATTATAAAACGAAAAAGAAGCACGTACCGTCCCTTCCACACCCAACACCTTCATCAGCGGCTGGGCGCAATGATGACCCGTACGCACAGCAACACCCAAGCGGTCAAGCAACAACCCCATATCATACGGATGAATCCGTCCCGCCAAAAACGACAAAACACCACTCTTCTGCGCCGCCTGTCCAAAAATACGGACGTCCCCCAACGCCAGAAGCCTCTCCGTAGCATAAGCAAGCAATTCACCCTCATACACAGCAATAGCCTCCATCCCAATACGCTCTATATACCCCAACGCCTCCGCCAAAGCCGTACTCCCAATATAATCAGGCGTTCCAGCCTCAAACTTAAAAGGCAACTCATTAAAAAAAGTCTCTTCAAAAGACACCGAAGCAATCATCTCACCACCTCCCTGGTACGGAGGAATCCTGTCAAGCCACTTCTCCTTTCCATACAACACTCCGATGCCCGTCGGCCCATACACCTTATGCCCGGAAAAAACATAAAAATCAGCATCCAACTCCTGCACATCCACCCCCATGTGAGGTACAGCCTGAGCCCCATCTACCAAAACAGGCACATTACGCGCATGAGCCATCCGGATAATCTCCCTCACCGGATTCACCGTCCCAAGCACATTCGAAACATGCGTCACCGACACCAATTTCGTCCGCCTCGAAAACAACCGCTCATACCCTTCCAGGCAAAGCTCACCACTCCCCGTCACAGGAACCACCTTCACTCCAATCCCACGCCGGCCAATCTGCATCTGCCAAGGCACAATATTAGAATGATGCTCCATCGCTGTAACAATCACCTCATCGTCAGGACGCATAAACGCCTCCGTAAAACTCGACGCAACCAAGTTAATCGCCTCCGTCGTCCCACGCGTAAAAATAATCTCACTCGCCGAACGCGCGTTCAAAAATCGCTGAACCCGCCTACGCGCCTCCTCATGCCCTTCAGTAGCCGCCTGGCTAAGAAAATGAACACCCCGGTGAATATTCGCATTCACATTATAATACCCATGCTCAATCTTCTCAACCACCACACGCGGCTTTTGCGTCGTCGCCGCATTATCAAAATACACCAAAGGCCTGTCATACACCGTATGCCCCAAAATAGGAAAATCAGCCCTAACAGTCTCTACATCAAACATATCCAAAACCTCTTCACTTGTTAATCTATAAACAAACGCCAAATACACACCGTTTATTATATATCAATACGATTATTTGGTTTACCGAAGCACATACCTTCGACATGCCTCCGGTCTCCACCAGAAAATAAACAGGGAATACAAAGCAAATATAACGTCAGTAAAAAACGATACAACAAATATGTAATAAATACAACAGAATAAATTACTTTTGCCCTGTCAATAAAAACAATAAAAATATGACCAACTACCACTACGCCGAGTTAATCCACCATCAGGCAAACAAATACGGCACACGCACAGCGCTAAAATACAAAGATGACGAAACCGGAAAATGGCGCCGGATTTCCTGGAAACACTTTTCCAACCTAATCATGCTCACAGCCAAAGCAATGGCCGAATTTGGCATCGCAGAACAAGACAACATCGGCATCTACTCCCAAAACATGCCCGAATGTCTCATCACCGACTTCGCCGCATACGCCAACCGCGCCGCCTGCGTACCAATGTATGCAACAAGCTCCCCGGCACAAGTAGATTATATCCTCAACGACGCAGGCATCAACACCCTATTCGTAGGCGAACAACTACAATACAACAATGCCTTCATCGTACAAAAAAACTCCACCATATTAAAACGGATAATCGTCTTCGACACCAAAGTAAAACTAAACCCCGAAGACAAAACATCCATCTACTTCGACGACTTCCTCCGCCTAGGCGACAATGCCCATGCCGAAACCACCGTAAAAATACGGATGAAAGAAGCAACGCCCGAAGACCTCGCCACCATCATCTACACATCCGGCACGACAGGCGACCCCAAAGGCGTTTTGCTACACCACTACAATTTCTTGGAAGCCATGCGGATACACAACATCCGCCTCCCCATCATAACAGACAAGGAAACTTCAATGTGCTTCCTCCCGCTAACCCACATCTTCGAAAAAGCATGGACTTACCTCTGCCTCTGCAACGGAGTCAAAGTCGCAATCAACCGCGACCCAAAAAAAATCCAGGAAAGCCTGAAAGAAATACGCCCCTCAATGATGTGCAACGTACCTCGCTTCTGGGAAAAAGTATACGCCGGAGTCCACGAAAAAATCGAAGCATTCCCAGCCCCATTAAAGAAAATAGCCCTGAATGCCGTAAAAACTGGACACGCCTACAACCTCGAATACAAAAATAAAGGCCTGACACCCCCACTCATTCTGAAACTCAAATTCAAACTCTACGACAAAACCATCTTCAACATCCTGAAAAAAGTCCTCGGCATCGAACGCGGCAAACTATTCCCCACAGCAGGAGCACCCCTCTCCGACACAATAAACATCTTCCTCCAATCCGTCAACATCCCAATCGTCTACGGATACGGACTAAGCGAAACAACAGCCACCGTCTCCTTCTGCCCAATGGACAAATTCGTAATCGGCTCCATCGGACACATCATGCCCGACCTGCAAGTACGCATCGACGAAAACAACAATGAAATACTGGTAAAAGGGAAAACCATCACCTCCGGCTACTACAAACGACCGGAAGAAGACGCCAAATCCTTCACCCAAGACGGCTTCTTCCGCACAGGCGACGCCGGAAGACTCGACGGCGAAGTACTATACTTCACCGAACGCATCAAAGACCTCTACAAAACATCCAACGGAAAATACATCGCCCCCCAAGCCATAGAAATGCTCGTAGGCAACGACAAATTTATCGCTCAGATAGCCGTCATCGGTGACAAGCAAAAATTCGTCGGCGCTCTAATCGTCCCCGACTTCAACGCGCTGGAAGACCACTTCGCCCAACACAAAGGAATCACCTTCAGCAGCAAAGAAGAAATGGTAAAACACCCCGACGTTATCCGTTTGATAGAATCACACGTAGAAGAAAAACAAAAAGACTTAGCCTCCTACGAAAAAATCAAACGCTTCGCATTACTACCCGAACCATTCACCATGGAAGGACGAGAGCTGACCGACACATTAAAACTGCGCCGCCCCGTCATCCTGGAAAAATACGCTCCCCAAATAGAAGAAATATACAAAGAAATGAATATAAATCCCACATTTTAAACAACACCCCGAAAGAATAACCAACAGTATCAACTTATTTACTAATTTTGCACACAAAAACAAACAACAATGATAACATCAGACCAATTACACGACGTATTGGAGCGCGGGAACGCGCTGAGGAGGTACCTTTGACATCGATGGCAAGACCATCCGATTAGAAGAAGAAGAACTCCGTACACAAGATCCCACATTCTGGGAAGACGCCAAAAAGGCCGAGGCACAAATGAAAATCGTACGGGAACTAAAAAAATGGATAACATGGTATAAAGAAGCCAACGCCGCAACCGAAGAACTCGAACTGGCCTACGAATACGCAAAAGAAGGCATCACCTCCGAAGAAGAAGTAGACGCCGCGTACGAAAAAGCTTTCAACGCCATCGAAAACCTGGAATTCCGCAACATGCTCCGCCAAGAAGCCGACCAACTCGGCTGCATCCTAAAAATCAATTCCGGAGCCGGAGGCACAGAAAGCCAGGATTGGGCATCAATGCTAATGCGCATGTATATGCGTTGGGCCGAAGCCAACAACTACAAGACAACGATCAACAACCTTCAGGAAGGCGATGAAGCCGGCATCAAATCAGTAACCATGCAAATAGAAGGCGACTACGCATATGGCTATTTAAAAGGCGAAAACGGCGTACACCGCTTAGTACGCGTTTCCCCCTACAACGCGCAAGGCAAACGCATGACCTCCTTTGCCTCCATATTCGTCACCCCATTAGTCGACGACTCCATCGAAATAGAAATCAACCCCGCCGATTACACATGGGACACATTCCGTTCAGGAGGAGCCGGAGGCCAAAATGTAAACAAAGTAGAAACCGGAGTCCGTTTACGCTATAACTACAAAGACCCCGATACCGGCGAGACCCGGGAAATCCTAATAGAGAATACAGAAAGCCGTTCACAATTAGGAAACCGCGAAAATGCAATGCGCTTACTCCGCTCCATGCTATACGACATTGCTCTCCAAAAGCGAATGGCCGAACAACAAAAAATAGAAGCAGGTAAAAAGAAAATCGAATGGGGCTCTCAAATCCGCAGCTATGTATTCGACGACCGCCGGGTAAAAGACCATCGTACAAATTTTCAAACATCCGACGTCAACGGAGTAATGGACGGAAAAATCGACGGCTTTATCAAAGCATACCTAATGGAATTTGCTGCCGAAGAAACAACAGAAAAGTAAATGTTTTTATCCGAACGCTTGCATGAGTCAATAATAAGTCGTAATATTGCACCCGATTTCAGCAAAAGTTAAACAGGTCCCATAGCTCAGTTGGTTAGAGCACCTGACTCATAATCAGGGAGTCCTTGGTTCAAGCCCAAGTGGGACCACACAGAAACAGAGAGAGTTACAGAAAACCGCAACTCTTTTTTGTTTTGCAAGAACATACAATTCACATACAAGTGCGAGAATATGGGAAATTTGCATATTACCAAAACTGACATTCCTCATTTCTTATAGTAAAAGGTCGTCCTATTATTTTCCCCTTATTATCCTTTAGAATTAAGAGTGCATTTGTTGGAATATTATCAAAATGTAGAATTTTATTTTGAGGTTTACAAGCAGTTAACTTGCACCATTCAAATTGGTAATAATATAAATGATATTCAACTCCGTCTTCCGGGCACTTTCTATTCTTGTCTTCAGCAATTCTATCGAAAGTTTCTTCCGGGCAGAACCAATCTACATAGGTATGAGCATCTGAATAATCTTTGTTTCTAGGATATAAAAATTAATGATTATCCGTTATTAAACCTAAATTGATTTTTATATGACACAGAGGCTATCATGAGCCTGTCAAATAAATTTTCGCCGAAATATCTACGATTAAATTTATAGCAAAACTCATTCA
>JAIRRS010000074.1 GCA_031255855.1 Tannerellaceae bacterium
ATAATCGACGTGAGTAATGACGGTGAGCCGGTTTCAGACGAGATAAAAGAGAAAATATTCGAACCATTTTTCCGAGGAGAAGATTTAGCCCATAAACCAGGAACCGGATTAGGACTTCCTTTGGCCAAATCATTGGCAGAAATGCACCATGGAAACTTACATATTCTAGATTCTGCTGAAATTAATACGACATTTCGTCTTTGTATTCCAGTCAACCAACCTAATTCTATCTTATTACAGGAAGAAGAACGAGTACGTCCGGTAATAGAGCCGTCGTCTGCTTACAAAATGGATAGTTCACGCTCAACAATTCTCATTGTAGAAGATAATAAAGAAATGAAAAACTATATCGGAAGCGAATTGAACATGCATTATAACATAATTACTGCTGATAATGGAAAAGAGGCGTTAGATAAACTTGAAGAATTTGGCATACAACTAATCATAAGTGATGTCATGATGCCCATTATGGACGGATTTACATTCTTAAAAGCTGCAAAAACAAATCTGGAATACAGTCATATACCGATTATCCTACTGACGGCTAAAAATACTATACAATCCCGATTGGAAGGATTGGAATTAGGGGCTGATGCGTATATTGAAAAGCCATTTTCAATAGATATTCTTCTTGCACAAATAATTAATTTGTTATCGAATCGTGAGAATATACGAAACTCATATTCCAAATCGCTGGTTGTACATTTAAAATCAATGGCATATACCAAAGCTGATGAACATTTCCTGGAAAAATTGAATGAAATAATACAAAGCCATATGTCGGATATCAATTTGAATGTGGATATGATAGCCGATTTAATGAATTTAAGTCGTCCAACATTATACCGCAAAATAAATGCTTTATCAAATCTTACTCCTAATGAACTGATTCGAGTTGCACGCCTGAAAAAAGCGGCCATATTAATCATGCAAAAAAACATGAAAATATACGAAATATCAGAGGCTGTAGGTTTTAGTTCTCAATCATATTTTAGCCGTTCATTTATGAAACAATTTGGAATAAGTCCTTCCGAATATGCCGTCAACAATAAAAAATAATTAACAGGCATATCAAACCTACACAATTAAATATGTCTTATTCCAACAACCCCTCAATCTCATTCCAATTTAAACTGTCCAAGGGATTGTTGGTGTTTACAAACGTTTCAAATAGAGCTGTTTTGGATTCTTGCAGATGGATTATCTTTTCTTCTACGGTTTCACTTGATACAAAACGATAGGCTATTACCGGTTTATCTTGCCCAATACGGTGGGCACGGCTCAGCGCCTGCATTTCGGCTGCCGGATTCCACCAAGGGTCGATAACGAATACATAATCGGCAGCAGTCAGATTCAGTCCTGTGGAACCTGCTTTCAGGGAGATAAAAAAGCAATGGATATCTTTATTATTCGTAAATCGTTTGATTTCTTCTTCCCTTTTTTGTGTTTCTCCGGTTAGCATAGCATACGGCCAGCCTTCTTCCTTAAATTTATCGGCTAATAAATGGAGATGTTTTACATAAGAAGAAAAAATCAATACTTTATGGTTGCTTGCTTTCAAGTTTTCGAATGACATTATTATCTGTTCGAATTTACCGGATTCTCCTGTATAATTATCATCCAGCATTTTGGGATGGCAAGATAGTTGACGCAATTTATTCAAACCTTCCAAGGCGATGAAGGTGTTCTTTTGTTGTCCCGGATGTTCCTTGGCTTCAATCAAGGTATTGCGAACACGGTTTTTTTCTGCTTCGTATAGCTCTTTTTGTTTATCCGTCATATCGCAGTAGACAATCTCTTGCAACAAAGGAGGGAGTTCTGGAGTTACTTCTTCTTTTGTTCTCCGAAGCAAGAAAGGAGAGATTAAGCGTTTCAACATTTTTTCGCGCTCAATATTCTTTTCTTTTACGATTTTCTGAATGAATTCCTTTTTAAAAGAAGACAAGGTTCCCAGCAAACCTTCATTGATGAAATTGAACTGCGCCCATAAATCTTCAAGAGAATTCTCAATGGGTGTCCCTGTCAATACTAATTTATGTTCGGAAACAAGCTGTTTGGCTGATTGATATATCAGCGACTCCGTATTCTTTATATATTGGCTTTCATCAAGGATTATCATTTGAAACGGATATTCACGGAAATAATCTATATCATTCCGCATAATACCATATGAGGTTATTATTACTTGGTAGTAATCAAATATCCTATCAACATGATTGATTCGTTGCCTTTCATAACCTGCATACACAAATGTTTTAAGTTCAGGGGCAAAGCGTTTTAATTCATTTTTCCAATTATGCAACAACGAAGTAGGAACAACCACTAACGTAGACTGCAAACAGGAAGTTTCAGATTCAAATAATGACAATTGTCCATTATTATTTATTATTTTCTTTTGTTCTGCATTTTCATATATATATTGAAGAAGTGTTATTGTTTGCAACGTTTTCCCCAAGCCCATATCATCCGCCAGACAACCTCCAAAATTTTGTTCATAAAGATGATGTAGCCAATAAAAACCTTCTTTTTGATAAGGTCTTAATTCAATCTTATTGTGTACAGGCAGATTGGGATGAGAAGATGAATTTTTTAATAGTCTTTGAATTGTTTTTACATTTTTCTTCGAAGTATTACCGTCGAAAGCATGCTCCAAAAGAGGCGCATGAATTTTCTTTACTCGTAACGTGTCATCTTCTTCTTTAGAAAACATAAACAGTTCCTGATACTTCTCAAACCACTCATCCGGAAGGATAGCAATCGTATTATCTGGTAAAATAAATTCTTTATTACCGGTTAGAATATGTTTTCTGAACCGATTAAACGGTATCTTATAATTTCCTATAATTACTTCTATATTTACTTCGAACCAATCGATTTTTTCGTCAAAAACCGACTGGACGGAAAGTTCTCCCGTAAAATACATTTGTCCCAGGTTCTGTCCTAAGATAAAATGCTGATTTAAATCATTTTCGTATTTATTCAACCATTCGATCAGACGATAAGGATTATCGCTTTCTTGAGGATAAAATTGATTCATTCCTTTCGATTGCAAACCTCTTTTATTCAGGAAGTCTATCATTTGATTTTCCCAATTCAAATCCCGGCTATACCAATAAATTTCCCTTGTTTTATTCGTATCGTCCAAATAGACTTTTTTTAGTTGCTTCTTATCAGAAGTTATTTTTGCGTCATTATCATATTGAAAATATAATAATAAAACAAATTCTTGATTAAAATTGTATTCAAGCGATAATATAGCTTTTTTATCCGGCTTTATCTCATGTATTGGAATTCCTTTTATTTTCACATTATACTTCAACATTGTTTTAACAACAAAGTTCTTTAGGTAAACTTCTTCTGATTGAGGAGGGACAATAATGAAATCCTTTGTAAAAAAGGGAATTAACTTCTTTGACTCTATATTTTCAATACAATGTATTTTGTTTCCTATTAATACAATTGCCGGTTTTTCTGAAATTATAATGGAAGGAGTCGTTTGTAAAGATATTTCAAAACTATTATTTGTAAGTGAAATAAAATATCTTAGTCCTTGTTCGTCTTTGACAAAATTAAATAAACATTCTGTCGGAGTAGGAAGGATATGAATTCGATACCGCTCGTAAAGAGCTTTGCTTGTCAAATCTTCACGAAGGAATACCCGCAGGCTCGTCTTTTTGGCTAATTCAATTATATTCTTATTGGCCGTTTCTATACGGGGGCGAATATATCTTTCTAATGTTTCTTTTGTAATTTCTTTTTCAAATTCGTGGATGGATTTCTTTTTAGAGAAAGTTTTCATCAAGGTTTGGTCGGAAATTTCGGCTGCCTGCGATATCATACGGACAATATCTTTAGAAACTCCCCGCGCCTCTTCTTGTTTTGCCATTGGAGTTCCCAAAATTTGTATACTTGCGTCTTCTGTTTGTTTAGCAGAATACACATGGAGTTTCCATCCAAAAATCCGATGCTCCGAAAGCACTAGTATAAGTTCGTCGTCTATCATCTATTTGTACTTTTAAGAGTATTTTTCATCATACGTATCATGAAAAAGTTCGTAATATCCATAAACTGCAAAAATAGAAAAAGTTGAGCATTTGCGAAATCCAATCAATCAGTTATTAATTTATTGTATATTTTTGTGGTTACTTGTTACTTACATTATACAGAAACACAAAAACACAAAAACAACATATAAATGGAATCAATCAAACAGATATATCGGATTGGCAAAGGCCCGTCCAGTAGCCATACAATGGGGCCAAGGCGTGCTGCCAATATGTTTCTGGAACGTCACAGGCAAGCTGCCAGATTTAATGTTACGTTATATGGCAGTTTGGCTGCTACCGGTAAAGGGCATATGACCGATACGGCTATCTTGGAAATATTAGAACCTGTCGCTTCTACACATATTGATTGGAAACCACAGATATTCCTCCCCTTCCACCCTAACGGGATGCTTTTTGAAGCTTTTAACAATAAAGATGAAAAACTGGAAGCGTGGACAATTTACAGTATCGGTGGCGGAACACTGGCCAATGAGCGTTTTAATGAACAAAAAACCGCCGATATCTATAATATGTCTACAATCCATGATATCCAACATTGGTGCCAGACAACAGGCTATTCGTATTGGGAGTATGTAGAACAATGCGAAGGAACCGGAATATGGGATTACCTTGCCGAGGTATGGCAGGTAATGCAGGAAGCCGTCCAACGTGGATTGGAGACCGAAGGTATCATCCCCGGCGGTTTAGGATTACGGAGAAAAGCATCCGATTACCTGATACGCGCCAAAGGATATGGCAGCAGCATCAAAAGCCGGGGGATGGTATATGCTTTTGCATTAGCTGTTTCAGAAGAGAATGCTTGTGGAGGTAATATCGTAACCGCTCCTACTTGCGGCTCTTGCGGGATAATTCCGTCTGTCCTTTATCATCTGAAAGATACACGGGAGTTTCGTGATTCAAGGATACTCCATGCGTTGGCAACCGCAGGTCTTTTCGGGAATGTAGTCCGTACAAATGCTTCCATTTCGGGAGCGGAAGTCGGATGCCAGGGTGAGGTGGGTGTTGCTTGTGCCATGGCCGCTGCCGCGGCAAGCCAGCTTTTCGGTGGAACAATTGCCCAAATAGAATATGCTGCCGAAATGGGATTGGAACACCATTTGGGTTTGACATGCGACCCTGTTTGCGGTCTGGTTCAAATTCCCTGTATCGAACGGAATGCCTTTGCCGCTGCCCGGGCATTGGACGCCAATACATATTCCAACTTTTCAGATGGCAGGCACCGGGTGAGTTTCGATCAGGTTGTGGAAGTAATGCGGCAGACAGGGCATGATTTGCCCAGCCTGTATAAAGAGACTTCCGAAGGAGGATTGGCTATTATTTAAATGAAAAATTGAAAATTAATACTTTACTAATCCGATTGTTATGAAAAGAATTATTTTGAGCCTTATTTCCCTGGCTGTTCTTGTGTCTTGTAATCAAAAGCCGAAGGAGGCGGCTATGAGTGGTAATCCTATATTCGAAGGTTGGTATGCCGACCCTGAAGGGATTATTTACGATGATACTTATTGGATTTACCCTACCTGGAGTGATGTGTATGAAAACCAGACATTCTTTGATTGTTTCTCGTCTAAAGATTTGGTCACCTGGACAAAACATTCCCGTATACTTGATAATACGAAAGTAACATGGGCTGAACGTGCCATGTGGGCGCCTTCCGTCATCCATAAAAACGGTAAATATTATTTCTTTTTTAGCGCAAACGACGTGCATGAGGGTGAAATTGGCGGTATCGGGGTCGCTGTCAGCGATCGTCCGGAAGGGCCTTATAAAGATTTGTTGGGAAAACCCCTCATCAATGACATTATAAATGGAGCACAACCTATCGATCAGTTTATTTTCCACGACGATGATGGTATCTATTATATGTATTATGGAGGTTGGAGACATTGCAATATTGTAAAACTGAATGACGGCTTTACCGGTTTAATTCCTTTCGACGATGGGGAGATATACAAGGAAGTTACCCCCGAAAACTATGTAGAAGGTCCGTTTATGTTTAAGAAAAACGGCAAATACTATTTCATGTGGAGCGAAGGTGGTTGGGGAGGTCCCGACTATCTGGTTGCTTATGCCATTGCCGATTCTCCTTTGGGCCCTTTCAATCGTATCGGGAAAATATTGGAAGAAGATCCGGAAATAGCAAGCAGTGCCGGACACCATTCGGTTATACATGTTCCCGGCTCCGAAGACTACTACATTGTTTATCATCGCCGTCCATTGAACGATACGGCTCGCGATCATCGGGTAATTTGCATCGACAAAATGACATTCGACGAGAACGGATTCATAAATCCTGTTAAAATAACTTTCGAAGGAGTCTCCGCGCGTACTATCAGATAAGAGGGAAATAGCAAGCGTTAAACATTACTAAAAGAGAGGTATAGCTAATATACTTCTCTTTTTTTATCTTATATTTGACACATATGTCAAACATAAGAGATAAAACAATATTTATAAAATGAAAGAAGAAGAACCCATAGACATGGAGACTCGTATTATTGAAGCAGCCAAAATTGTATTTGTCAGGAAAGGGTACGAAGCTACCAAAATGGGAGATATTGCTGCCGAAGTAGGTATAAGTCGTACCGCTTTACACTATTACTTTCGGACAAAAGAATTGCTTTTTGAGGCTATATTCGGACAATTAATGGGCAGACTGCTACCAAACATAGCCATTCTTATGGAGGAAGCAAGTACTATCTTGGAAAAAATACCGGGAATTATAGAACAATATTTATCCGCCATCAAGCAAAACCCTTTGTTTCCTATATTTATTATAAATGAAATGAACCGGAATCCGGAACATTTGTTTCAGACAATAATGAAAAACTCCAACCGGATTCAACCTCTTCTGCAATTAAAAAAACAAGTGTATGACGAAATGGAAAATGGTTTGTTAAAAAAAAGGCCGCTGATTGATGTGGCCTCTACCCTATTATCTCTCGTTATCTTTCCGTTTTTGATACATCTGCCTCTTACTGCTATTTTTCTGGATGGCGACCGGAAGGCTTTCGAGAAATATATCGACAACCGGGCTTCATTGATAATAGAAGTTATGCATCATTTACTTACCCCCGATAAAAACCGAAAACAGCTATAATATGAAAAAAGTATTATTCATCCTCTGTGCTTCTTTAATAAGCATGTATATAAAAGGGCAAGAAACAATCACAATTACGGATTGCTACGAATTGGCAAGAAGTAACTATCCATTGATTAAACAATACGAATTAATTGACAAGCTTGAACAATACAATCTGGCCAATGCGGGAAAAGGATGGTTGCCACAATTTTCCGTCAATGCAAGGGCAACCTATCAAAACGACGTCACCAAACTTCCTTTTGACAATGATTGGCTATCCGGAATTATTCCGGGCTTTTCTATTCCTACATTAAGCAAAGATCAATATCAGGTTGCGGCAGAACTTACCCAAACGGTATGGGATGGGGGTATCATTCGTTCGGCACGCAAATTGACGCGGGCGCAGGCTATGGCCGAAAGAGAAAAAACAGAAAGTGAACTGTATAATTTGAATGAACGGGTAAACCAGCTTTATTTCGGCTGCCTGCTACAAGACGCGCTTATCAATCAAAATATAATCTTACAAAAGGAATTGCAAACAAATATGGAACGTATCATTGCCATGATAGATAATGGCGTAGCGAATGAATCGGACAAGGAGAGCCTGGAAGTGGAATTGCTGAATGCCCGTCAACAGGAGATAGAATTAAAATCCGGCCATAAAGCTTATCGCCGAATGCTGGGTGTTTTGATAGGAAAGGATATTACAGAAAACACAAAACTATTACCTCCCAGCCTTTTAAACGGGGAATATTACAGCTCCTTTCAGTTATCTCCTTCTTTAGGGGACTGGGGGATGAACCGGCCTGAACTTCGGGCATTGGATGCCCAGCGTAATTTGACGGATACGCAAAACAAACAAATTACCGCCGGATTAATGCCCCGGATAGGATTGTTTGTACAAGGAGGGTATGGCCGACCCGGACTTAACATGCTTGAAGATAGTTTCGAACCATTCTATATCGCAGGGGTTCGTTTGTCGTGGAATTTGGGAAAACTATATACGGTAAAGAACGACAGACGAAAAATAGAGACAAACCTGAATGCGATTGACGTTAAAAAAGATATTTTTCTGTTTAATGTTAAAATGCAACTGGTTCAGCAACATACCGAGATTCAAAAAATGAATGAATTGTTGAAATCCGATGAAGAAATAGTGCGCCTCCGTACGAATATCAAAAAAGCGGCAGAAGTAAAACTGGAAAACGGCGTTATATCCGTAACCGATTTAATCCGGGAAATCAATGCGGAAGATTTGGCGAAACAATCAGTTGCCACTCATCGTATCCGGCAATTAATGTCTATACATAATTATATGTATACAACGAATAATAAATAAACAATATGAAAAGAATAACTTATTTTATAGTAGTCACCCTGTTATTAATAGGTATTACGTCTTGTAACAGGAATAAAAATTCGTTCGACGCGACAGGAGCCTTCGAAGCGACTGAAATACTTGTTTCTTCCGAAGTAAGCGGAAAGATTATGGCATTGACTATCCAGGAGGGCGACCGTTTGGATGCAGGGCAATACATTGGTTATATTGACAGTACACAACTTTACCTGCGGAAGATGCAATTGCTTGCCGGTTTAAAGGCAGTCGATATGCGCAAACCTGATATCCGCAAACAAATCGCGGTATTGGAACAACAGATTTCCACCGCCCGCACCGAACAACAACGGATGGAAAACCTGGTAAAGGCCAAAGCCGGTAATCAAAAACAGTTGGATGACATAACAAATCAGATTAAATTCCTGCAAAAACAATTGGATGCCCAGTATTCAACCTTGAATAAGACGTCGGGAAGTACAGATGCTGAAGCTGAAAGCATCCAATACCAGGTTATGCAGTTGGACGACCAGTTACAAAAAAGCCGGATTACAAACCCGCAAACCGGAACCGTTTTAGTTAAATATGCAGAAACCGGAGAAGTAACGGCGGCCGGAAAACCTCTTTACAAAATAGCAGACATGGATTTACTTTATTTGCGGGCGTATACCACGGCCAGCCAATTAACCCAATTAAAACAAGGCCAGACCGTACAGGTTTTTACCGACTACGGAGAGAATGGCCATCGGGAATATGCCGGCACAATCACCTGGATATCGGACAAATCCGAATTTACCCCTAAAGGTATTCAAACAAAAGATGAACGGGCCAATCTGGTATATGCCATAAAAATCGCTGTAAAAAACGATGGTTATCTAAAGATCGGGCAGTATGGAGAGGTGGTATTCAATCAGGAATAGAATAAATATCACAGTCATATGTTGGGTGTTCAAATTGCACATATAACAAAAACATACCGGGATATACAGGCGTTGCACGATGTCTCTTTATCGATTGGAGAGGGCGAACTTTTTGGTCTTATTGGGCCGGATGGCGCGGGAAAAACTACCTTGTTCCGTATTCTTACAACACTGATTTTACCCGATGGCGGCTCTGCTTCGGTATGCGGACTCGATGTTGTTAAGGATTGGAAAGAGATTCGTAAACGGGTTGGATATATGCCGGGGCGGTTTTCTTTGTATCAATACCTGTCGGTGGAAGAAAACCTCACTTTCTTTGCTACCGTATTCCATACCACGGTAAAGGAAAATTATGATTTAATCCGGGACATCTATGTACAGATAGAAACATTCAAAAAGCGTCGAGCCGGCAAATTATCAGGAGGGATGAAACAGAAACTGGCCTTGTGTTGCGCATTGATACATCGTCCTGACGTCCTTTTTCTGGACGAACCTACTACCGGCGTAGACCCTGTGTCACGCGTAGAATTCTGGAACATACTGGACAGACTGAAAAAACAGGGTATCACGATACTTGTATCTACTCCATACATGGATGAAGCCTCTCGTTGCGACCGCATTTCGCTCATGCGTTCCGGGAAATGCCTGTCGATTGATACGCCCGACAATATCCGTAAATCATTCAAAAAGCCGTTACTGGCCGTGCAAGCCGATAATATGTATACCTTATTGAGAGATGTAAGGAAATGGACGGGAACCTATTCGTGTTATGCTTTCGGCGATTCACATCATTTGACTTTAAAAGATGATACAAGCAATACCGGAATGTTGAAATCATACCTGGAAGGCAAAGGATATCATAAGATTCTGATAAAAGCTATCGAACCCAGTGTAGAAGATTGCTTTATGGAATTGGGGGACAACGTTTAACAGTGAACAATATACGTTTAAGAAATGTATGTAATAGAAACAGACAGGCTTACGAAACAATTTGGAAACTTCACGGCTGTAGACCAAATTAGTTTCAAGGTGAGCAGTGGTGAAATATTTGGTTTCCTTGGCGCTAACGGGGCAGGGAAAACAACTGCCATGCGGATGCTCTGCGGGTTATCCATTCCTACGTCGGGCAAAGCGATTGTCGCCGGCTTCGATGTCTATAAAGAGAGTGAGCAAATTAAAAAACATATCGGGTATATGAGCCAGAAGTTCTCGTTGTACGGAGATTTAAAAGTATGGGAAAACATCCGTTTGTTTGGAGGTATTTACGGACTTTCAAGGAAGCGACTGGCCGACAAAACAGATGAATTGTTGCACACCTTAGACCTTGAAAAAGAACGGAATACCCTGGTTCATTCATTGCCTCTGGGATGGAAACAAAAACTGGCTTTCTCGGTCGCGATTATCCACGATCCGAAAATTGTGTTCCTTGACGAACCGACCGGAGGGGTCGACCCCGTTACCCGCCGTCAGTTCTGGGAACTGATTTATGAGGCTTCGGCACGTGATATTACTGTATTTGTCACCACCCATTATATGGATGAAGCGGAATATTGCAACCGCGTCTCCATCATGGTAGACGGACGGGTAGAGGCGCTGGATACACCCTCCGTTTTGAAAACAACATATCATGCGGATAATATGAACGGGGTATTCCAGTCTTTGGCACGAAAAGCAATCAGAGGAGAATAATACAATGAAACAATTCATATCATTTATAAGAAAAGAATTCTATCACATTTTCCGCGATGTGCGTACCATGATAATACTTCTGGTCATCCCGATCGTATTGATTATACTCTTCGGATATGCCATAACTACGGAAATCAAGAGTTCACCCTTTGCCGTTTTGGATTACAGGCGCGACGACGTGACTGCCAAACTAATCGAACAGTTACAAGCCAGCGAATACTTTGAGTTGTATAAGATAGTGGATAGTTATGATGAAGCGGAAACACTTTTCCGCCAAGGCAAGATCCGGATGCTGGTATCCGCCCCCCAACCTTCTAAAGAGGGGGTGATCGGCATTGAAGTCGACGCGACCGACCCCAACGAAGCGACAGCGCTTCTACAATATGCCACAGCTATCATTTCTACTTCGGATATTGTCATGAGGAATCCCGACATACAGATAGCCCAGCCGGGCATCATGCCTACTGTCAACCTTTTGTATAACCCGCAAATGAAAGGAGCATACAACTTTGTTCCGGGTGTGATGGGATTGATTTTAATGCTAATCTGTGCCATGATGACTTCAGTAGGTATTGTACGGGAAAAGGAATTAGGAACGATGGAAGTCTTGTTGGTTTCACCATTTAAACCCGTTTATATCGTGTTGGCAAAGGCGACCCCTTATTTATTGCTGAGTGTAATTAATATCATAACCATTTTGTTATTATCCAGGTTTTTACTGGGTGTACCGATTGTTGGAAGCTTTACGCTTTTATTTTCGGTATCTATACTTTATGCGTTGGTATCACTTTGCCTGGGATTGTTAATATCTACCATAGCCGACACGCAACAAGCCGCCATGCTTATTAGCGGGATGGCATTGATGCTTCCGGTAATCCTTTTAAGCGGGATGGTGTTTCCTATCGAAAACATGCCTTGGATATTACAGTTGTTTGCCAACATTGTTCCTGCCAAATGGTATATAATCGCTGTAAAAAATATCATGATAAAAGGGTTACCGGCCGAAGCTATCCTGAAAGAATCGGGTATTTTACTATTCATGGCTCTATTTCTGACAGTTGTTAGTGTTAAACGTTTTAAAATACGTTTGGAATGAAAACATTACGATTCTTATTAGAAAAAGAATTCAAGCAAATCAAACGTGACAGGTTTTTACCGAAGATTATTTTCATTGTTCCCATACTACAGTTGCTTATTCTTCCATTTGCCGCCAATTTTGAAATGAAGAATATAAACCTGAGTATCATTGATAATGACCACTCTGTGTATTCCCAGCGTTTGGTAAATAAGATATTATCATCGGGATATTTTAAACTAACGGATGTATCATCCGGATACGATGAAAGCCTGACATCCATTGAAAGCAATGAATCTGATATCATAGTGGAAATACCAAACGGATTTGAAAAAGAATTAGGGCGGGAAGGCAAGACAGAACTCTTCATTGCAGCCAATGCGATTAATGGTACAAAAGGAGGTTTAGGAAGTTCATACCTCGGAAATATCATCCAACATTTTAATAACGAAATGGGATATGGACATAGCTGGCCGGGAGGGATAACTCTCCGACATCTATTCAACCCGCACCTGAATTATAAGAATTACATGGTTCCGGGTATCATGGTATTCCTCCTGACGCTTATCGGCGGATTTATATCAGCCCTTAATATCGTGAGTGAAAAAGAAAAAGGAACGATCGAACAAATCAACGTGTCTCCTTTGCCAAAGTCATTGTTCTTGCTTTCCAAGTTGATTCCTTTTTGGATTATCGGGTTCATATTGCTTACTATCGGGGCAACGATTGCCTGGTTGATTTACGGTCTGGTTCCAGTGGGTAGTTTCGGAACCATTTATTTATTCGCCGCCATATATCTGATTGCCTTTACAGGATTCGGGTTAGCTATCTCATCTATCTCCTCCAACCAACAACAAGCAATGTTCACAGCATTCTTTTTTATTATTATTTTCGCATTAATGAGCGGGCTTTTTACTCCTATAAACAGTATGCCGGAATGGGCGCAAAAGATTACCCTGTTTAATCCAATACGATATTTTATCGAAGTAATGCGGATGGTCTATCTTAAAGGAAGCCAGCTTAGTGATTTAAAAGAGTATTTTTTTATTGTGTGCCTCTTTGCCCTATTTTTTAATGTGTTGGCTATCTTAGGATACAGGAAGAACCACTGATTATCAGATACATAAATTTTTATTATCAGATTATAATTTCATTTAGATGACTTTCTAAAGTCATCTAAATGAAATTATAAAAACATCTAAATGAAAATCGGAAACCATCCAGATGAATTTTCCCGAAAATAACCCGAATCCGCAAATGCAACATGATTTTGTGAATCTTCGTTTTGCTTTATTGCAAAATAAGTGTTTTTTGTATACTTTTATACCCGAAAGTCTAATACAATAAAAAATAATAGTATGAAAAGTATTTTATTTTGTTTTCTGGCGATTATTACTCTGCCTGTTTTCGCTCAACACGAATCTGCCATCCGTATCTATCCCGAACAGGGAAAACAACAAATCAACAAACATATTTACGGCCATTTTTCCGAGCATTTAGGGACTTGCATTTATGGCGGATTATGGGTAGGGCCTGATTCGGATATACCTAATACCAACGGATATAGAAACGACGTGCTGGAGGCTTTAAAGAAATTACAGATTCCAAACCTGCGTTGGCCGGGCGGCTGCTTTGCCGACGAATACCATTGGATGGACGGTATTGGCCCATATGAAAGTCGTCCGAAAATGGTAAACAACAATTGGGGCGGAACCATTGAAGATAATAGTTTTGGCACACACGAATTCTTAAATCTTTGTGAATTAGTAGGATGTGAGCCTTATATCAGCGCAAATGTAGGTAGTGGAACCGTAGAAGAAATGGCCAAATGGGTGGAATATGTCAACTCAGACGGAGATAGCCCCATGGCCCGCTTACGCCGGCAAAACGGACGCGACAAGGCGTGGAAAGTTAAGTTTTGGGGCGTAGGGAATGAAAGTTGGGGATGCGGAGGAAGCATGCGTCCGGAATACTATGCCGATTTATACCGCCGGTATGTTACGTATTGCCGGAATTATGACGGCAACCGACTTTTCAAGATAGCCAGTGGTGCAAGTGATTATGATTATAACTGGACGGAAGTATTAATGAAAAATGTAGGTAGGCGCATGGATGGGCTTTCTTTGCATTATTATACCGTGGCAGGATGGAACGGAAGCAAAGGTTCTGCTACTGATTTCAGCCATGAAGACTATTATTGGACAATGGGGAAATGCCTGGAAATTGAAAATGTGATGCAAAAACATATCACCATCATGGATAAATACGACCCGGAAAAGAAAATAGGCTTGATGCTTGATGAATGGGGAACCTGGTGGGATGAAGAGCCGGGTACAATCAACGGTCATTTATTCCAGCAAAATTCCATGCGTGACGCTTTCGTAGCGGCATTGACGCTGAATTTATTTCACAAATATGCCGACCGCCTGCGGATGGCAAATATTGCACAGATTGTAAACGTTTTGCAGTCTATGATTTTAACCAAAGGCAATCAAATGGTATTAACTCCTACTTACCATATTTTTGAAATGTTCAAAGTTCATCAAGACGCCACCTTTCTACCCATAGACATGATGTGCGAAAAGATGCTGGTCCGTGATAACCGGGAAATCCCGCTCCTTAGCGCGTCGGCTTCACGGGATGCAAAGGGAACGATTCATGTAACATTGGCCAATGTGGATTTGCAAAAGGAGAACAACCTGACAATCGACCTGAATAATTTTACGATTAAAAGCGTAAATGGACGTATCCTTACATCCACTTCAATCAACGACCATAATACATTCGAAAACCCCAACAAAGTTGAGCCGGGATTATTCAAAGAAGCAAAACTGGAAAAAGGAAAACTCAGGGTAAAACTTCCTGCCATGTCCATTGTATCGCTAGAGTTAAAGTGATACATTTTCTATTCCATATTCCCAATTGTGATGCGAATATTACTACCTTTACGGCGGAATATAACTTATCAACAAATTAAAAGATAGTATGAAACCAACTTTATTTGTATTAGCTGCCGGGATGGGTAGTAGGTATGGAGGATTAAAACAATTAGACGGTTTAGGCCCGAATGGTGAAACAATTATGGACTACTCCATATTTGATGCCATTCGCGGAGGGTTTGGCAAATTAGTATTCGTTATCCGAAAATCATTTGAAAATGATTTTCGCGACAAAATTATCTCCAGATATGAAAACCATATCCCCGTCGAAGTCGTATTCCAGGAGTTGGACAACCTGCCTGCCGGTTTTACGGCTCCCAAAGAACGCGAAAAACCTTGGGGAACCAATCATGCCGTATTAATGGGTAAAGACGTAATTCACGAACCTTTTGCCGTAATTAATGCAGACGATTTTTATGGCCGCGACAGCTTCGCCGCTTTAGGCAAGCAACTATCTGCAATGAATGGTAAACAAAACGACTATTGCATGATAGGTTACCGGGTGGGAAATACATTAAGCGAAAGTGGCTCGGTGGCTCGTGGCGTATGCGAAACCAATGCCGGAGGTTATTTGACGGGAGTCGTTGAACGTACCGCTATCGAACGCATAAACGGCCAAATTCAGTTTACAGATGAAAACGGCCAAATTGTCGTATTAGACGATAACACTCCTGTATCCATGAATATGTGGGGATTTACTCCCGATTACTTCAACTACTCGGAAGACTTCTTTATCAATTTTTTAAAAGAAAACATGAGTAACCTGAAAAGTGAATATTTTATTCCTTCAATGGTGAATGAACTAATAACAAAAGGAACGGCTAAAGTAAAAGTACTAGACACCACATCCAAATGGTTTGGCGTGACTTACGCAAACGACCGTCAAGGCGTTGTTGATAAAATAAAAGCATTAGTCGACGCAGGCGAATACCCTGATAGATTGTTCTGACCGACCCATTCACTCATGTACACAAATCAGACTTACGTCGTTGTTTGATAGAATGATACTGAATTGACAAACTTTCTTCAAGGGGTCGAATTCGACCCCTTGAAAACTTAAAGAACATTACGAAAAAACACACACAATTTGGGTAACTATCCTGTTCATTATGGCAGGCGGAGGAAATATAACCCGGGAAATTTTTATTCCTTTTAGTAACAACTTATTTTCCCACAACAAGAACAAGCCATAACAAAATGCTTACCTTTGTCGGCATGACATTTGAGCTACAGCATAACGATATACATTCAAACGCGCGGGCAGGCATGATTATTACCGGACATGGACGGATTGAAACGCCCATTTTCATGCCTGTCGGAACGCAGGGGACGGTAAAGGCTGTCCACATGACTGAATTGAAAAACGATATTAACGCCCCTATCATTCTTGGAAATACCTATCATTTGTATTTACGACCGGGAATAGAACTACTGGAAAAAGTCGGAGGATTACATAAATTCAACAGTTGGGACAGGGCGATACTGACGGATAGCGGCGGCTTCCAAGTGTTTTCTTTGTCAGAAAACAGAAAATTATCCCGGGAAGGAGCCGAGTTTCGTTCGCATATAGATGGTTCGAAACATTTCTTTACACCTGAAAATGTAATGGATATCCAACGCTCCATAGGAGCAGATATTATTATGGCGTTCGATGAATGTTGTCCGGGTGACGCCGATTACGCATACGCAAAGAAGTCGCTCGAACTGACAGAACATTGGCTGGGTCGCTGTATCGAACGATTTAGTAATACAGAGCCTAAGTATGGGTACGAGCAAAGCCTCTTCCCCATTGTCCAAGGTTGTGTTTACACAGATTTACGAAAACGAGCCGCCGAAAACATAGCCGGTAAAAACGCTGACGGTAATGCTATCGGAGGTTTGGCAGTAGGAGAACCGACAGAGAAGATGTACGAAATGATTGAAGTAGTGAATGATATCCTTCCCAAAGACAAACCCCGCTACCTGATGGGAGTAGGAACTCCTGTAAACTTGCTGGAAGCCATCGGAAGAGGGGTGGATATGTTCGACTGTATTATGCCCACCCGCAACGGAAGGAACGGCCAACTGTTTACCCAATATGGCACAATAAATATGCGAAACCGGAAATGGAAAGATGATTTCTCACCCATTGACCCGGAAGGTTATTCGTATGTAGATACCTTGTATAGCAAAGCCTATTTGCATCATTTAATAAAAGTTGAAGAGATTTTAGGACTGCAAATAGCGTCCATTCACAACTTAGCTTTTTATCTTTGGCTTGTAAAAGAAGCACGCAAGCATATCATTGCCGATGATTTTACCACCTGGAAAAGCGAAATGATCCGCCAACTATCAAACCGGTTATAAAAAGAATGAAAAAATACGGATTAAAACGATTAGACTGGTATATAATCAAACAATTCCTGGGCACGTATATCTTTGCCATTATCCTGATTATCTCCATATCCGTCGTATTCGATATAAATGAGAAGATTGACAAATTCCTGAAACCGGAAGTTACATTAATGGAGATAGTCTTCGATTATTACCTGAATTTTATCCCTTATTTTGCCAACCTTTTCAGCCCGTTGTTTACATTCATAGCTGTAATTTTCTTTACATCCAGGCTGGCCAACAACTCGGAAATCATCGCGATGTTGGCAAGCGGGCTGAGTTTCAGGCGGTTGATATTGCCGTATGCCATATCGGCGGCTATTATCGCCTTGACTACTTTTGTTTTGAATGCGTATATTATTCCTCCGGCCAACATAACACGTATTGATTTTCAAAACAAATACATAAGGAATAAAGCCGTGGATTATGCCCGCAACGTCCAGTTGGAAGTAGAACCGGGTGTTATCGCTTATTTCGACCGATACGATGACAAATCGCGTATGGGGTACCGCTTTTCGTTGGAACATTTCGAAGATAAGCAACTTGTTTCGCGCCTTACTGCCGGTCAGATTAAATATGATACCTTGTACCAATGGACAGTTATTGACTATATGATTCGCGATTTCGACGGCATGCGCGAACACATCAGCTCAGGTTCGCGTAAAGACACAACATTAACGATTATTCCGTCTGACTTCCTGATATCCGTAAACGACAGTGAAACCATGACCACGCCGCAATTGGCTACCTATATCAACCGGCAAAAAAAACGGGGAATCGGGAATATCCAAACATTTGAAATCGAATATCATAAACGCTATGCCTCAATTATGGCAGCCTTTATCCTCACAACTATCGGCGCTTCTTTGTCGTCCCGAAAAATGAAGGGGGGAATGGGATTGAATATCGGTATCGGTTTAGGATTGAGCTTTTCCTATATTCTCTTTACCACCGTGACTTCAACATTTGCCGTCAACGGTTATGTCAGCCCGATGGTTGCCTCCTGGATTCCCAACATCCTCTATACGTTCATCGCTATTTACCTATACATAAAAGCCCCGCGTTGATTACCGCAGGGCTTTATTGGAATTCCTTATTTTTTCTCATTATTGCAAGAGTACGTCGTTTATAGCTTTTTTAACGTCTGATTTACTCATGGCGCCTTTTGCCATCCGGGGTTTATTTCCTACCGGACAAAAGAGTAGAGAAGGAATATTCCGGATACCAAATGCGGTTATCAAATCCTCTTCTTTGTCGGCATTTACCTGATAGATGTCAATTCTCCCGGCGTATTCAACAGCAAGCTCATCAAGTATGGTTGTTATCATTTTAGAAGAACCACACCATTCCGCATAGAAGTCAACGATACAAGGCTTTTCTCCCTCAAACTTCCATATTTCGGGATGAGCCTCATAATTGTCGACTTTTTTTAGAAAATCATCTTTTGTTAGTTGGGTTGTTTTCATCATGGTAGTCTTCTTCATTATCTGGAAATATAAAGGTTTAGTAAATGAGGGAAAAACCACCCAGTCTTTTTTTAATCACTGAGCGGTTTCCTTACTGGGATTTATAGATTAAAAAGCCTCTATCAGTATCTTTTAGCAACAACTTCCCAATCAACTATTTTCCATAATTCTTTCAAATGGTCGGCACGACGGTTTTGATAATCCAGATAGTATGAATGTTCCCATACGTCGAATCCAAGAAGCGGCGTCAAACCTTTTGCAACCGGATTACTACCGTTTGCTTCTTTTGTAATGGAAAGTTTACCTTCTTTATCTTTTGCCAGCCATACCCACCCGGAACCAAACAAACCTACTCCGGTTGCTTCGAATTCTTTTTGGAAATTATCAAAAGAACCCCAAACTGAATTAATGGCATCGGCCAATTTACCCGACGGTTTACCTCCACCATCAGGTGAAAATTGAGTAAAATATAGATTATGATTTAAAACTTGTCCGGCATTATTAAATATGCCACCATCAGATTCTTTTACGATTGTTTCAATATCAACATTTTCAAACTTCGTCCCATGAACAAGATTATTTAGGTTGTTCACATACGTTTGAAGATGCTTTCCATGGTGAAAATCAATTGTTTGTTTACTGATTACCGGTGCTAACGCACCTGCTTCATAAGGCAATTTTACTAATTCGAATTTCATAATGCTTTCTTTTTAAAATTGTTTCTTGATTATTTAGAATGAAAGTAATATACTAAGTAATACAAATGCGATATTAATGCAATATTAATATCAACATAATATATTCCTTTCTCTTCATAATCAATATTCGTTCGTATTTGTATATTTCTAACATATGTAAGACGCGTTTTGTTCATGGATTTGGATAAATATTTTTTATAGAGAATCCGTTTTTTATGATTTGTATACATGATAATATCGAATTACTTTCTATTTTTGTGCCCTCATATTATTATTAATTAGCTAAATATATTCGTAGATGGCAAAAAAAGTCGGGAATTTAATTCCAAACACCTTTTTCATCACAAAAGGAAGTGGCGAGTCTGATTTGGAGAAACATGCAGGCTCGTACCACATGGCTCTTTATGACGCCGGTATATCAGACTTTAATATAATGACATATTCGTCTGTAATCCCTGCAACTGCACATTTGGCAACTATGGATGAGATTGACCTTCCTCCATTCGGTTCGGAATTGAAGACCATCATGGCTACGTCTCACGGATACCAAGATGAGTTCGTATCAGCGGGTGTTGTTTATGCTTGGATGTACAAGGATGAAAACTTTGACGAAAAGGTCGGTGGCCTGGTATGCGAAGTGAGCGGACGTTATCGTATTGAAGAATTGGAATCCCGTTTGATTCGTGTAATCAATGACTTGCACCTGAATACGTATGGCGACTATTATTTAGGCGAATTAAATTTCATTACCGAAGGAATAACCATCGAGAAAAGGTATGGAACCGCTATCGCCGCCCTTTGTTTCATTGATTTCCTTATGCCTGAAATAGAAGAGTAAGGATAAAACATACTTGCGGAAAAGTCTCATTCTTGAAAAATGAGACTTTTTTGTTTCCTACCCGACGATTATTTATTTTCTTTGCATATATGAAAAAGATTATTAACCCCTGGAAAGGTCTGGACGGCTATCTGTGTTTTGCCTGTTCACCCGATAATCCGTCGGGGCTTCATATGGAGTTTCACGAAGACGGAGACGATGTTGTTGCGCTATGGAAACCAACCAAATATTATCAAGGCTGGCTGGATACGTTGCATGGAGGCATCCAGAGCACTTTGATGGATGAGGTGGGCGGCTGGTTGATCGTCAGGAAGCTTCAGACCACCGGCGTTACATCCAAACTGGAAGCGAAATTCATAAAAAGTATCTCCACCAATGAACCCCTATTGACTATCAAGGGACGCATAAAGGAGCAGAAAAGGAACGCCGTCTTCCTGGAAACGGAAATCTTTAATTCCCAAAACGAACTTTGTTCACGTGCGGATATGGTTTATTTCGTTATCAGCAAGGAACGGGCGAAAGAGGAATTTTATTTTAACGGTTGCCATACAGAAGACGAATCTGTTTAATTACAAAGCAATATGAAGTATATAGGAGCACACGTAAGCGCGTCGGGAGGAGTGGAAAATGCACCTCTGAACGCACATGAAATAGGAGCAAAAGCATTTGCCCTTTTTACGAAAAACCAGCGGCAATGGCAAGTAGCCCCGTTAAGCGGGAAGAGTATTTCGCTTTTCAAAGAGCGGTGTGCTGAATATGGCTTCTTGCCCAAGCACATACTTCCGCACGACAGTTACCTGATAAACTTAGGCCATCCCGATGAAGACGGGCTTCAAAAATCAAGAAACGCTTTTCTTGACGAGGTGCAACGTTGCGAACAACTGGGTTTAGACCGCCTGAATTTCCATCCCGGTAGCCATCTGGGCAAAATACCAATCGACGCATGCCTCAGACGAATAGCCGAATCTATTAACCGGACATTGGAACAAACTTCCGGGGTTTGTGCTGTTATTGAGAATACAGCAGGACAGGGAACGAATCTGGGTCATACCTTCGAGCAACTGGCTTATATAATAAATAATGTAGAAGACAAAACGAGAGTGGGCGTTTGTATCGACACGGCTCATACATTTGCAGCCGGATATGATATCCGGACAAAAGACAGCTTTGCCGAAACATTCCGGAAATTCGATGAAATCATAGGCTTTAACTATTTAAAAGGAATGCACATCAATGACTCCAAGAAAGAATTAGGGACGAAAGTAGATCGCCACGACAGTATAGGAAAAGGAGTCATAGGGTATGAGACATTCAACTTGATTATCAAAGACTCCCGTTTCAACGATATCCCTTTGATACTGGAAACTCCCGACGAAAGCCTGTGGCCAGAAGAAATAAAATATCTCTATTCGCTCTAAGATACGAATTTAGTACAGGGCAAACGCATTTAAAGATTGAGCAATTGGTTTCTGTATTCTTGGTTGAGTGCAGCCTTTGCTCTTTTCTTCTTGTAGCTTGACTTGTCGGCCTTGTCTTTTGCCAGCATTGTCA
>JAIRRS010000093.1 GCA_031255855.1 Tannerellaceae bacterium
AAAGATGAATATGTTACTGGCCATGAACAGATAACAGGTGGGATACAGCGCATTAAATTAGAGTTACATGGTAAAAACCACACTGTTGTGGGAATGATCGGTTATGTCCAGAAAGAAACTTGTCCTAAGTGGCGGAAGGTCATTAATGAATGCATTGATAGTCTTTGTGGAAAGCCAGATGAAAATAGCTTGATTTGGGCCACCAGTGAATATTTGACAAAGGCTGAGTATGATATAAAGCATCGTAAATATCATGGTACTTCCAAACATCCTAGAACTAATGTTCCGGCTGTTACTATCCACCACTTATGGGTGGAAATGACCTTTTGAAATATGTGAAGTTGAAATAATAAATTTGAATAATCTTTTTTGACATCCACAGGGCATTCCTTCTTTTTGAAATTTTGAAGAGGTTTTACCTTTATAGGTCGCCAATCAATGATACAACGCATTCCGACATCGGCCAGATGAATATGTACATGGGTTATTTTGACAAGGAAGAAAAAGCCGAGGGTGATAATCCGCCGATCGGGATAATCCTCTCCAAGGAAAAAGACGAATTGCTGGTAGAATACGCCACCTACGGAATGAGCAGTCAGCTATTTGTTTCAAAATATCAGCTACACCTGAGCACGATGCCTCCCCAGCCCCGGGCCTACAGTATTTTTATATTCCCTGTTTTCCCCGGCGGGAAATACTGTTTGATGTGGTTTGCAACGTTTTTGTTGTATTCGGGACATTTATATTTCAATTTCTTGGATACATAATTTGTTGTTTCTTGAAACAAATTGCAGCACAATATTAACGAATCCCATACGTCGTCTACGGTATTATTTTTATATGTTTCTGTTATTGTTGCCCATGTCCCTTCTGAAACATATTTGTCCAAATATTTATACGCTTTCCCAACGCTTATCGAAAATTCCGTCTGTATGCCGATTTTCCATGAAATCATCGTGAGCATTTGTTCTTTCATTAAATCCAAATGCTTTATTGAATACAACAATTCATTCCTGCACAATCCCTTTGTTACATATATTGCCAAATGCCAAAACTCATTGCAGCAATTGTCTACAAAATCTTCGGAAGGTATTTTAACATGAAAGTCAATATCAGATGGTTCGTTAATTACCGGACATATATGGTCCTTGTCCAATAGAACTTTTAAAAGTGAATCTGATTCTTCAAAATAGTATTTTAATTCATCAATCGGTACCAGGGTCAAATCTATCTTGTTGCCGTCTTCCAGAGTTATCAAATAACTAAATTTATTGCATTTGCCCAGCCAGTCCGGCGGGAACATCGGCATTGCTTCCGGTTTCTGCATAATAATTCTTTTTCCAAAAGCATCCAGCCAGTCATCATTACTTTTATATTTTTCCATGTCCTTTACAATGAAAGCAATATCAAAATCCTGAAACTTGTCCACGGGGGCGTTTTTATTCAACCGCGATCCCTCCCTTGTAACAACCCTAATACACTCGTCGCCTTTGGCAAGGCCCAAAATCGCGTCCATCATTTCTTTCTCGCTTCTCATTTTTATCCCCCATGCTTTATACAGCCATTTTTATTATTTTGTCAAGCCATAGAAATCCGTGAAAAATTCCTCCGTGGTCCCCTAAACTCTATTGATCTATTCCGAAAAACATAGTAAGGTCACGATATGAATGTGATTGAGACGGAAAAAATCACCAAGAAATTCAAGACCCTGACGGCCCTGGACAATATTTCCATTCGGGTAGGGGAAGGGGAAATATACGGTTTTCTCGGCCTTAATGGGGCCGGGAAGACAACGCTTATCCGCATACTGCTTGCTATGATAAAACCGACGGGCGGAATGGTAAAAATATTTGGAAACAAACCGGATACAAATAACGGATTGTGGAACAACATAGGCTATATGGTGGAAAAGCCATCTGCCTACCCCAACTTGTCGGTAATTGAAAATTTAGCCGTTTATTTTGAGTTAAGGCAATTGAAAAACAAAAAATTGATTGGGGATATAATAGAAAAACTCAACCTTGGGAATTACGCAGACACAAAGGCAAAATATTTGTCCCTGGGCAACGGACAGCGGCTTGGGCTGGCAAAGGCGCTTATGCACAGTCCAAAACTGTTGATCCTGGACGAGCCAATAAACGGACTTGATCCGGAAGGCATTGTTGAAGTGCGGAAATTGTTAAAAGAACTATCCCTCAAGGGAACTACTATATTTCTTTCGAGTCATATTCTTGGCGAAATATCAAAACTGGCAAACCGGATAGCAATTATTCACCGGGGAAAACTTATTAAAGAACTAAGCGCCGGCGAATTGGACGGCAAACTCATAAAGAAACTGCTCATAAAAACAAATGAAAACGAACGCGCCCTACAATATTTGAACCAGAAAAATTACAATGCCGCTATTGTCAATAATGAAATAGAAACAACGGACATAAGGGCAATTGAGAAACCGGAAGAAATATCAAAACTATTGGTTGAAAAGGGACTCCCCGCAAAACAAGTGTATCTGTTTACGGAGGATTTGGAACATTATTTTTTAAGGGCGGTAGGAGAGTGCGGTAATGAACAATCAAATGTGCGCGTTAAAAGCTGAATTGATTAAGAATAGACATTCAAAAATATTGCTGATCAGTTTTATAGCATTCTCCATTGTTCCGGTCATGGGCGGCGTATTCATGCTTGTTATGAAAAACCCGCAGGCAATGTCAAAGGCAAGCCTTCTCAATGCTAAAATGGAAACCATGAATTTTTCCGCCGATTGGAACGGTCTTTTTATGATATTGACGATGGGCATGGGCATTGGAGGAATACTAATTTTTGGATTTATCATCAGTTGGATTTTCGGCAGGGAATACGCAGAGAACACCGTAAAGGATCTGCTTTCAATGCCAACATCAAAAAGCAAAATACTCAATGCGAAATTTATACTGTACTGTTTATGGTCGCTTGCGCTGGCGCTTGTCAA
>JAIRRS010000110.1 GCA_031255855.1 Tannerellaceae bacterium
CGGGAAATAGAAATAGCTGCCGGTGCAGGCTTTCTGGTACCCATCACCGGTGATATTATGCGCATGCCCGGACTGCCCGAAACACCGGCCTCCGAGCACATGGACATTGACGACGACGGTAATATTACGGGGCTTTTTTGAAACCACATTTACACTTGCCTCTTTTGCCTGAGAATCCTCGCAACTAATACTTTGGTAACTACCATATAATTATTGTAAGCATTATGAATATAGACATTAAAACGCTCGAATCTTTAAAATAGGGTGACATAAAAACTTTCGAAGCGGTTTACAAGATAAAGATCTACAACTAACCTATTTGTCCCCCAGCACGGCGAAGGCTCAGTCTTCGTCGTGTTAAAAGCAAGTGTCCACGCTTGCAGCGAAGCGGAAAAAGATTTTTTGCGTTCGGTGATAGATTGGCAGGTGTTGCGGCCTCTGATATATTGAAGACAAATGAAAAAATGAAATAGACAAATGAATTATAAACCGTCTTTACAAGAAGACACAAAGAAAAAGAAGATGAACAGAAAGATTTTAGTTTTAGTTGCCGTTGGGGTGAGTATGTTTTTGACACCGGTTGGGGTACACGCTCAGTGTGAAAGTTTTAAGTATGAAGATGTTCGTTTTTTCCATGACGGAATGGCAGCAGTGAAGTACAAAGGTAAATGGGGATATATTGATTCTACGGGCAGGGAAGTGATTCCTCCGAAGTATACTATTTTTCCCATGTATCATAAGGAATATTATTGTGCCGATTTTTCGGATGGCATGGCCATCTTTTGCACAAAAAAGAAGTATGGCTTTATTGATAAGACGGGGCAGGAAATAGTCCCGGCTAAATATGACGATGCGGCGCCGTATGTCGAAGGCATGGGCGGCGTTTGTCTTAAAGGAAAGTGGGGCTTTGTTGACAGGACGGGCAACGAAGTCATACCCCTTAAATATGACAACGCCATGCCGTTTATCGACGGTTTGGCTGCCGTGTGCATCAACGGCAAGTGGGGTTACATGGATAAAACCGGCAACGAAGTCATACCCGTAAAATATGACCACGTACCACCGACTTTCATCGACGGACTGGCCGCCGTATATACGGATAATAAATGGGGCTATATTGACAGAACCGGCAAAGAGGTAGTGTCGCCAAAGTATGACGCGATGATGCCGTTTTATGAAGATTTGGCGGCCGTCTGTATGAATAAGAAATGGGGATATATCGACAAATCGGGCAACGAGGTGATTGCCCTGCAGTATGACATACCTTTTCTTAACCGTTTCGACAACGGATGGTACGTCAATCTGTTGACACAAACAAAAGCCGGCTACTATTATACATTTGTAAGGCCCAAGTTACGAAGTCTGTTTACGCTCGGATTCAGAGAAACCGGCATATTTGAAGCATTTGAAGGTGCGGCGCATTATTTGCGACTGGCTTCATTTTCAAATGGAACGGCCGCAGTATGCCGGAACGGCAAGTGGGGTTTTATCGACCGGGAAGGCAACGAAACAGTACCTTTGAAATATGATAGGGTAGGGCCGTTTTCGGAAGGCCTGGCGGTTGTGAGCCTCAGCGACAAATGGGGTTATGTAGACAAGACCGGCACGGAAATTATCCCGTTAAGATACGGTGGTGCGCTTCGTTTTTCGGAAGGTTTGGCCGGCGTCTGTATCACTACTTCAAATGCAGGCGAAGAAGTTAAATTGTGGGGCTTCATTGACAAAGATAAAAATCAGGTAGTACCCTTCAAATATGCCCGTGTATGTGATTTTTCAGACGGGATGGCCGGCGTGGGGCTTGACAGCCGCTGGGGATATATAGACCGGGAAGGCAATGAGATAGTTCCGCTCATATACAAGAGACCCGCGGAGGTTATTGCCGGGTACGATTTTTACGGTAAGTTTTCCAACGGACTGGCGCCGGTCATGAAAGGATTCAGTTTCGGCTTTGTGGATAAAACGGGCGAGCTCGTTATACCTTTTGACAAATACAGCATAGTATCCAACTTTTCCAACGGATATGCAGTGGTCGGAAATAAAAACGGTAAAATGGGATTGATTGATACAAACGGAAACGAAGTCGTTCCGATGGAGTGCTTTACGATTGAAAATGCGTTTATTGTACCACTCGCTTTGTATAAGATTTTCAATATCAACATACACAGCGACCTTATTTACCAGATGCCTTACGGAAACATTATGAATCCCTCTATTCCTGTAAATATAAGGATAAATGACGGATGGATAAGGGCCGGTAACGGCTTTGGTTTCGTCAATGTGAACGCCAATAATTACCGGTTGCTCAAAAAAGTCAAATGGGGCTTTGTGGATAAGGACGGCAAGCCATTGGTTATTCATTGACAAAGATTCGCTTCAAACGGCATCCGGATATTTCGTATGAGAATCCGATGAAAGAGCTACCGTTACCCAAGGAGTTGCATTATGGCCTGTCATTCAGGCTGGAATTTTGAATAAGTACTTAAAAAATAGATAAATAATGAAAAATTTAAAACCTAAATTTATGCTGACCCGTGTATATAACGACGGGTCGCAGGACGAACCGGAGATCGCTCCGTTGTCGCAGGCTATCGAAGAGGCCAAAATGAACCGCCGCGGATTCTTCGGCGCAGGACTCACCGCCGCCGCGCTGACGATGCTCGACAGTTGTAAAACGGCATGATTCGTCCGGAACGAATCACAGTACGACCTCAAAAATCACCCTTTAGGGTGATAGACAAGCCCTGTTGGATGCTTTAACTTTGCGGATGATATTGATTCAATGATTTGTTTATAATCTACCGATAAACAAGACGAAGAAAAAAGTATAAAATTAACCGCCCCCGCAGAGGAGCATCTAAAAAAATTAAAGATTATGAAATGGTATTTAAAAGCTTTACGACAGTACGCTGATTTCAGCGGAAGAGCACGACGAAAAGAGTATTGGATGTTCGTGCTGTTTAATGTGATTTTTGCTTGCGCGGCAATGTTCCTGGACTATCTTTTGACGGGAGGATTAAATTATAATCCAATCTATATGTTGTACTCCCTGGGAATGTTTATACCCACTTTAGCCGTATCAGTTAGGCGGTTGCACGACATCGGCAAAACCGGAGGGTGGATGCTGCTCGTTTTTATTCCCTTGATCGGCCTGATTATGATTATTGTATTTATGTTGTTGGATGGAGAGAATGGACGGAATGTTTATGGCCCTGATCCGAAGAATGAGGAAGGTACAGACACGACAAGCGTCTATGTGCCACCATCGGAGTTTATTGAAATCCCTGTCAATACCGCTGTTCTGAGCGCCTTGAAATGCCCGCAATGCGATTCGAAAGACTATATTCCCGTAGGAAAAAAGGGCGCCGTCGGAAAAGCCCTCGCCACTCAAATCTTTACAGGCATCATCGGGAATATCATTTCCGCCAGAAGCCATGCAAAAAATGTGAGCAACGAGCCGTTACGGTATAGATGCAAAAAATGCAAGCGCTATTATATGGCTGAGCCATCAGCCGCCACCCCTGAAGAACACCTTTCGGAACCATGTCTGATCACACTGCAACGAATAAACATCATGGCAGGTGCAGCACTTCCGCAAGTAGTTTATCTCAATGGCATACAAATCGGTACGGTGAAGAATGGAAAAGCCATTTCTTTCCATACATGGGTAAAGGAAAATGTTGTTTTTGTAACTGTTCAGGGAATCGCTTTCCCAGATTATAAATTCACGGCAGAGCCGGGAGGCTCTATCGTTATCCTGTTTAATCGAAAACCGAAACAAGTCTATAACGTCCCCAAAGCCTCTAACGGGCCGGATCCGAAAAAAAGCGGAAACACATTCAACCCTCCCGAAACGGAAAAAGCTTCCAAAACACAACAACCGGAGCCGGAAGCAAAAGCCGTACAGGACAAAGTAACGTTTGATGACAACGGCAAGTTTGTGAAAGCAACTCTTCCCGGCGTTTCCTGGAATAAACACTTTTCCGGAGGCTCCACCTATTTCAGTTGCAATGCACCCACGTTATTTCAAGCCACGGAAATCCTGCGAGATATTTCATCCATACCGCCAAGCACCTATTACGTGGTCGATACCCCCGATGGAAGCCTTGGCCGCGACCTCAATGGCTTCTATACCGAAGCTCAGATAAAAAGCAACGGTATCCGTCCCGAAACGAACGCCAACAAAACGACACCCGTCGAGGCGCTTTCATTGACAGCCTTCGGCAACGTCGTGAAAGACCAAAACAGCGTTGCGTTTTTGAAATCGACAGGTCAATACGCCTCATTCATACTTCAGATGGAATGTGGATACTGTGGCTACAAATCGCCTGTTGAAACAAAAGAAGGCAACCTCGAGCGACAGTGCTACGCCTGCGGAACGGTCAATAAAACCCAACGCGCACAAATCCGGGTTTATACGCCGCGGGGCATCGTTACAATATAGTAGAGAGACAATAAAAAATCAATTATAACCCGCTCCCATAGGGAAGCATCATCGGCATCGGTGATCTGGAACTGAATTTGGAGAAGATTTTAAACGACAATAAAAAGTCTGATAATTAAGTATGAAATTGAATTATTAACCGCTCCGGAAGGGGCATAAACGGGTAGAAAGGTAAAGTTATGGGATTATTTGATTTATTTGGAAAGAGATCTACGGTTGAAAAAAAGATACAATCATTAAAATAACAGGAGGAATAGTTATGATTTTTTTTGCAAAAGACAAAAACCACATGTCTGGTTTCGTAGTCATTATGTTTTACATTCTTATATTAGCCGATATAGGAATGGGCGCCAGTTCTTTCCAGCCGGATCATGAATTTACCGGTTGGTTAAACACAACTTTGGGTATAAGTTCCTTTGTGAGCGCCATCGGTTTGATCATCCTCTTAAACGGATATAAAATTGGAGGATACATAGCTCTGATTGGGATTGGGCTTCAATTTACAAGCGCTGCTCTCATGCCGGAAACGAGGTTTGGGGATGATAAATGGGAAGTACTTATCGGTTATTCACTTGTCCACGTTATCTCTGTATTCCTTGTTCTGTTCGGTAGCAGAAACCATTATCTGAAATAATAAAACGGATAAGAAAAGGAAAGAAAAAAAATGACAAATCTGAAACCATTCATACGATGAAAAAGAAAAGAAACGTGGCAAAAAAGATATTCGGTGTTTTTTTAATACTGATCGTTATCGCGGCAGGCATAGGCCTGTCAGTCCTGTTCACCAAGCTGTATATCGACAGCGGTGCGCGGGCCGTGATCTTCTACGGCTGGGTTCCGATACCCTTCATTGCACTGCCGGCACTGTTGCCGGTTGGCCTCGCTCTGGCTGCGGTGCCTTCCATCAAAGACAAATTTCTGGACAATTAAAACAGGGAGAATAAAAACTATGGGATTATTAGATTTATTCAAATTAAGAAAATCTTTGATCGATCTGGATCGTTACTCCAAGACCAATGGAGACGATCCGTTGTTTTGTCTGTTCTACAAGTCGACCGGGAAACCCGACCGTTTGAGAAACAGGATTGTGATTAAGTGGCACAAATCGAATATGGGATATTTCCGCTTTGATGCGATACCGGGTGGGAGGATACAGATTAATTATTCGGCGGCGACGACTAATTTTATGATGGAGGAGTGAATTTTTTTATAATGAAGTGAATTTATAAACTTAAAAACAAGATGTAAAATGAAAAAAGTAGAGGTAAGAAAAGTATTCGTGGGACTGATGGTTGTGTCCCTGATGTGTATCGCGCCGGGCTTCGGCCTGCGGGCGCAGGATAATACGGGCTTGACTCCGCAGGAAAAGAAAGGCAAATGGGGGTATGTGAATCAAGCCGGGAAAAAGGTCGTGTCTTTCAA
>JAIRRS010000136.1 GCA_031255855.1 Tannerellaceae bacterium
TTGCTCCGGCCTTTTGCAATCGGTCTTTGCATCATGTTCTTCCCCACTTTTGTTTTGGGAACGGTTAATGCCGTCATGTCGCCTGTGGTAAAGGGTTGCAACCGGATGCTCGAAACGCAGACTTTCGACATGAACACGTACCGCGAGCAAAAAGACCGGCTCGAATACGAAGCGATGATGCGCAGCCCCGAAACGGCTTACCTTGTCAGCAACGATGAATTTGACCGGCAACTCGACGAGTTGGGCTGGTTGCCGGGAGATTTGGTGACAATGGCCGGGATGTACGTCGAGCGGGGCATGTATGACCTGAAAAAGACCATTCGCGACTTTTTCAGGGAACTGCTCGAACTGCTCTTTCAGGCAGCCGCATTAGTCATCGACACAATACGGACGTTTTTCCTGATTGTCCTTGCCATATTAGGCCCGATAGCCTTTGCCATATCGGTCTATGACGGCTTCCAGTCCACCCTTACCGCATGGATAAGCCGCTATATCTCGGTGTATTTCTGGCTTCCCGTATCCGATTTGTTTTCATCCATACTTGCCAGGATACAGGTTTTGATGCTGCAAAACGACATATCCGAATTGCAGAACAACCCCAACTTTTCCATAGACGCCAGTAATACGGTTTATATCATCTGTGCGCCCGTAAAGGTAGTATAATAAATATCTATTTAGCAATAGATTAGGTAAGAGTTCTTTGAAAAACCTATCATCACCGGCTCATCTGAAAGGGAAATTAACCAGACAGGGAGTATAGCACGCCGGAAAAGCCATAAGTCAGCAAGTTATCATGCTGCGACTGAATGGTAGATGAAAAGATAGATACGAGGATAAAATCCTGATTGATTGAATGGCAATCCAAGCGGTCAATGTAAAGACTGTGACGTATAAGATAACTAAACTCGTCATATTACGATACTTTTGATGCGGAAGATGAGCAGCAGAAGCAAGAACTAATCGTAACGCAACCGCAATAAGTGGTAAAGGGTGGAAACCATATCCGACAATCTATCAAGCTAAGTTATTATATTATAAACGGGGATTACCTAAACCGGAATGCCGAAAGGCTATGAGGTTTCAGCCTCTGAATATCCGGAGTGGTAACGGAGCTTTCGTAGTAGTCTGAACAGGATAATGACCTGTACACGTTGATTCTTTTAGAATTGACAACGGCGAAGGGGAGCAGTTAAAGGTTTAATACAATTAAAGAAAAATGTGAGAGACATTATGAGAAATTCAGTAAAAGTATTAAACGGTCTATCAAAGCATAGTCCGCAAGTTGATTACAAGTATGAGCGATTGTACCGGATACTGTTTAACGAAGGAGTGTATCATGTTGCTTATCAACGCATTTATGCGAAAGAGGGCAACATGACGGAAGGTTCTGACGGAAAGACAATAGACGGTATGAGCCTGACACGAATAGCCGACTTGATAGACTTGCTTCGTGAAGAAACGTACCAACCCCAACCTGCAAGAAGGACATATATTCCCAAGAAAAACGGGAAAATGCGTCCATTGGGGATTCCGTCTTTTGATGACAAGTTAGTACAGGAAGTGGCGAGAATGATTCTTGAAGCCATTTATGAAGGACAATTTAAAGACTGTTCGCACGGTTTCAGACCCAAACGAAGCTGCCATACTGCACTGAATAAGATTCAGAAGACTTTTACCGGAGCTAAATGGTTCATAGAAGGAGACATCAAAGGCTTCTTTGATAATATCAATCATGAAATATTGATTGACATACTCAAAGAACGAATCTCGGATGAACGGTTTCTCAGGTTGATTAGGAAGTTCCTGAAGGCAGGATATGTAGAAGAATGGATTTTTCACAATACATTCAGTGGAACTCCGCAAGGCGGAATCATTAGCCCGATACTGGCTAATATCTATCTGGATAAGCTGGACAAGTATGTGATGGAATATGCCGAATACTTCGACAAGGGGAAAATGCGCAAACACAGCGAAGCAAGTAAATTGTTGGATAATCAGAAGACAAGGGCTATAAAGAAACTAAAAGTTGTAAAAGATGAAAACGAGCGCAATGTAATTGTAAAACAAATCAAAGCGATTGACAAGGCTCGCCTGTCTATCCCTGCAAGCAATGAAATGGATACGGGATATAAAAGATTAAAATATGTAAGATATGCTGACGACTTTCTTATTGGGATAATCGGAAGTAAGGAAGACAGTAAAAAAATCAAAGAAGATATAAAGATTTTTCTTGAATCCAAATTGAAATTGGAACTGTCCGATGAAAAAACCCTTATTACCCATGCAGAAAAAACAGCAAAATTTCTTGGATATGAAATCTCTGTAAACAAATCCAATCTTGCAAAAAGGGATAGAACAGGAAGAATGATAAGGTCATTCAACAAGAGAGTACGGCTTGGAATTTCAATGGATACCATCAAGAAAAAGTTACTTGATTTTGGTATTTTAGAAATAAAATATCACAATGGTAAAGAACAATGGAAACCAAGAGAACACCGTAAAAGTATCAATAACGATGATTTGGAAATCCTTCAAAAGTATAATTACACAATAAGAGGATTCCATAATTACTATGCAATCGCCAACAACAGTTCTATCTTAAACTCTTTCAAGTATATTATGGAGTACAGTATGTATAAGACTTTCGCCGGTAAATATAAAAG
Source organism: Tannerellaceae bacterium (assembly GCA_031255855.1). GTDB lineage: Bacteria > Bacteroidota > Bacteroidia > Bacteroidales > Tannerellaceae > DFXE01. The sequence continues at coordinate 2,664 of JAIRRS010000136.1, forward strand.
CAGTGTTTCTAAAATTGCCGGCAAATACAAAAAAGACAAATTATTTACTGTTCAATATGCAGACAGCAAAGGTAGAATCAAGCAACAAACATTTTACAGCGAAAGTTTCAAAAGGCGGAAGCCTGTAATAAGTGAACATCTGGACACTGCTTCAATAATATATCATGCCAACAGAACAAGCCTGATTGACAGGCTGAAAGCTGAAAAGTGTGAAATATGCGGAGCAACAGGAGCATTGGATATGCACCACGTCCGCAAACTCAAGGCATTAGACGGCAAAGGATATGCCGACAAGCTGATGATTGCAAGGCGCAGGAAAACCATAGCCCTGTGCAGAAGCTGTCACTTAAAGGCTCACGCTGGCAGGATAGACTGCCTCTTTAATGGAGAGCCGGATACGCGGGAACGTGTAAGTCCGGTTCGGGGGCGAGTATTTGAAAACCTGCCATAGTAATATGGTAAGGCGTTGGATACTTAGCCTACTCATGCTCATCGGGATCGTGGGATACTTCACCATTCCGACGGTAGCCAACTGGATCATCTCGGCAGGCGGCATGGGCGCTTACAACCGAAACATGCAAACAGCGGCGGCCAAAACAGGTGGCGCGGCGGGAGCTGTTGCAGGCGCTGTTTCGGGAAATATCGCCGGACGGCTGGTAAACCGCAATAAGTAAATTGAGAATCGAAAATTAAAAACAGGTTTAATATATGGAATTTAAGAGTTTAAAGAACATCGAAACATCATTCAGGCAAATCCGGTTTTTCGGGATTGTGTTTGTTGTGCTGTGCGCGGCGATTGTGGGCTATTCGCTTTCCAGCGCCTACCGTTTTGCCGAACGGCAACGGCAGAAAATCTATGTACTGGACGGGGGCAAGTCATTGATGCTTGCCCTCTCCCAAGACCTTTCACAAAACCGTCCTGTTGAAGCAAGGGAACATGTCAAGCGTTTTCACGAACTGTTTTTCACGCTCTCGCCTGACAAAAACGCCATCGAATCGAACATTCGCCGGGCGCTGTTTCTGGTGGACAGGTCGGCTTTCGGTTATTATAAAGATTTACAGGAGAAAGGTTACTATAACCGCATAATCAGCGGCAATATCAACCAGAACTTGCAGGTGGACAGTATCCTGTGCAACTTCGATACCTATCCCTACAAAGTGGCCACGTATGCCCGGCAACTGATTATCCGCGAATCGAATATTACGGAACGCGGCCTTGTAACGCGCTGTAACCTGATTAATTCGGTAAGAAGCGATAACAACCCGCACGGCTTTACAATGGAAGCGTTTGAAATCATCGAAAACCGCGATTTACGGGTCATTGAACGGTAAGAAAGGAGGCATGTATGAAAGACAGACTGATAACGCGACTGCGTGATATATGGGATGAACTGACCTGCGGTATCCGCTGGTTTTGCCTCTGTCCATCGCCCGGAAAGCGGCTGATAACGGCGCTTGTCCTGACGGTGGTTTTAGGCGGGGTAAATATATGGTTTATCACAAACTCCATTTACAATATGGGAAAACGTGATGCGGAAAAGAAGTTTTTGGAGTTGCAGCATATTGAGCCGGTTGAATTGCCGCTATCCAAAGACAGTATCCGGTCAGGTAAAAATTTCAATTGGGAAAAAATCAAAAATTAATAATGTATGAGTACGAATAATCAAACAACAGGTGAAAGCAAGCCCAAGCTTTCCAACGGGCAAAAGCAAAAGATGAAAAAATACGCTGTCTTTGCATTGATGGGCATAATCTGCGCGGGCTGTATGTGGTTTATCTTCGCGCCTTCGGCAGAAGAAAAGGCGAAACAGGAACAGCAAACAGGCTTTAACGCTGATATTCCGATGCCAAAAGAAGAAGGCATCATCGGCGACAAGGCAAGCGCCTACGAACAGGAACAGATACAGCAAAAGCAGGCGGAACGGATGCGCTCGCTGGAAGATTTTTCATCTCTTTTGGACAGCGACAATCCCAAACAGACGGACGATTTGGCACTGCTGACCGACGAGCCGGCAGTCAACAAAACAGGCGGTGGGAAGACAATGCCAAAGCCAACGCCTGTGCAAAATTCCGTCAATGCCTACCGCGACATCAACCGGACGCTCGGCACTTTTTACGAAACACCGAAAAATGACCCTGAAAAGGAACGGTTGCAACAAGAACTGAACGAACTTCGTGAACGCCTCGACGAACAGGA
>JAIRRS010000144.1 GCA_031255855.1 Tannerellaceae bacterium
TTCTTGACATTCTTCTCTCCTCCTACATTAATAAATGTAACATAATACTTCACCACCAATCTTCAATTCGCGGGCTTCTTTGTCAGTCATTACACCTTTAGAAGTAGAAAGAACAGCAATACCTAAACCATTCAATACTCTTGGCATATCTCTGTAGCCAGTGTACCTACGCAAACCAGGGGTTGAAACTTTTTCAAGTTTCTTGATCGCATTCACTTTATTCACAAGGTCGTACTTCAAGGCAATCTTAATCGTGCCTTGAGGACCATCGTCTACAAACTTAAAATTAAGAATGTAGCCTTTTTCGAAAAGGATCTTTGTGATCTCTTTCTTTAAATTTGACGCAGGCACTTCCACTACTCTGTGCTTCGCTTTGATTGCGTTACGCAATCTCGTCAAATAATCTGCTATTGGATCTGTCATATGTAATAAATTAAATTGATCCCGGCTATCGGGACAATATTTAACAATAAATCTCTCACCAGCTTGCCTTCTTAACACCCGGAATTAATCCGTTCGATGCCATTTCGCGAAATTGGATACGGGAAATTCCGAACTGGCGGATATAACCTTTCGGACGTCCAGTAATTTTACAACGATTATGCAAACGCACCGGAGAAGCATTCTTGGGTAAAGCCTGCAAAGCTTCATAATTACCTTCAGCTTTTAGTTTCGCTCTTTTTTCAGCATATTTAGCCACAAGCTTTGCTCTCTTCACCTCACGGGCTTTCATTGATTCTTTTGCCATATATACTTAATCTTTTTTAGTATTCTTAAAGGGCAACCCAAATTCTCTCAACAAAGCATACCCTTCTTCGTCTGTTTTTGCAGAGGTCACAAAGGTAATATTCATTCCCAATATTTTAGTAATATTGTCAATATTAATTTCGGGGAAGATAATCTGCTCCTGGATTCCGAGCGTGTAATTGCCTCTTCCATCTAATTTGCCTTCAATCCCTTTAAAGTCACGGATACGGGGAAGCGCCACACGGACCAATCTTTCCAAAAACTCGTACATTTGCTCACGGCGCAATGTTACCATTACACCGATCGGCATTTTCTTACGCAACTTAAAGTTAGAAATATCCTTCTTGGATACAGTAGCCACAGCCTTCTGGCCTGTGATAGCTGTCAGTTCGCTAATAGCGATATCAATGATTTTCTTGTCGGCCGTAGCTGTGCCCAACCCCTGGTTGATAACAATTTTCTTCAAAACAGGAACCTGCATGACTGACTTATAACTAAATTCTTTTGTTAAAGCAGGAATGATTCTTTCCTGATAATCCTTCTTAAGAGCTGCTGTATTAGTCATCACTTCATTTCCTCCCCTGATTTTTTAGAATAACGCACTAAAACACCTTTTGCATTTAACCTGCGCCCGATGCGTGTTGGTTTTCCTGATTTAGGATCCACCACGTTCAGGTTAGATATATGAATGGGTGCCTCTTTCTTCTCAATTCCTCCTTGAGGATTCTTTGCATTAGGCTTGGCATGCTTTGATACCATATTAACACCTTCGACAATCGCACGTTGCTTTTTTACAAGAACTTCCAGGACACGTCCTGTCTTTCCTCTGTCTTCACCGGTGTTAACAAAAACTATATCGCCTTTTTTAATATGTAATTTACTCATTACCTTACGTTTTACTAGTTAAAGCACTTCAGGTGCAAGTGATACAATCTTCATGTTTGTCGCACGAAGTTCCCTAGCCACAGGGCCGAAAATACGGCTTCCCCGGATATCACCCGCAGCATTCAACAATACACACGCATTATCATCAAAACGGATATATGAACCATCCTGACGGCGTATTTCTTTCTTTGTACGGACGATTATGGCTTTTGAAACAGCTCCTTTTTTCACATCACTTGACGGGATTGTGCTCTTGATCGCAACGACAATCACATCGCCAACAGTAGCATAACGCCTTTTCGTACCGCCTAAAACCCGGATACATAACGCTTCTTTTGCTCCACTGTTGTCAGCCACTACTAATCTTGATTCTTGCTGTATCATATTATTTAGCCCTTTCGATTATTTGAACCAATCTCCATCTCTTCGTTTTGCTCAATGGGCGAGTTTCCATAATTTTTACGGTATCGCCAATATTGCATTCATTCTTTTCGTCGTGAGCGTGGAATTTCTTCGTTTTGTTAACGAACTTACCATAAATGGGATGTTTTTCCTTCCATTTCACAGCAACGGTAATGGTTTTATCCATCTTGTTGCTATAAACTACGCCCATCCTTTCCTTTCTTAATTTTCTTGTTTCCATCAGGCTCGTCGATTATTTATTGTTAAGTTCTCTTTGGCGCAATTCCGTTTTCATGCGCGCAATCGTTTTGCGTAATTGTTTAATCTGTTCAGGATTATCCAAAGGTGAAACGCTATGATTGATTTTCTTTTGATTCAAAGAAGTTGTCTCTGCGTCAATTCGTTCAATCAATTCCTTGGTGCTCAATTCTCTAATTTCTGCAATCTTCATAACAATTATGCATTTTCGTTTTGATAATCATAATCACGTCTCACAACAAACTTCGTTGTAATCGGAAGTTTTTGTGCTGCCAAACGTAACGCTTCCTTAGCAATATCGAACGGAACCCCTTCGATTTCGAAAATAAGGCGGCCAGGTGTAACCGGCGCCACAAATCCTTCCGGCGAACCTTTACCTTTACCCATACGTACTTCGGCCGGTTTCTTTGTAATAGGCTTATCCGGGAAAATCCGTACCCATACCTGACCTTGACGTTGCATATAACGAGTTACAGCGATACGGGCTGCTTCAATCTGGCGTCCGGTAATCCATTTATACTGTAACGATTTTATTCCAAATGAACCGAAAGCCAACTGGTTTCCGCGTTGAGCTTCGCCCTTCATACGGCCTTTTTGTTGTCTTCTGAACTTTGTTTTCTTCGGTTGTAACATCTTTTCTAAATTCTAATGTTTAACGATTAGCCCTCTTCTTCTTGAAGTTCCTATCTCCCCTGTCTCTGCCGCCGGCATTGTCGTTTCTACGGCCACCGCCGCCGGATTCTTTTGATGAAGCGAAGGATGGAGCCAAATCTCTCTTACCATATACTTCACCGCGGCAAATCCATACTTTGATGCCCAACAACCCTACCTTTGTCAACGCTTCTGCAAGAGCATAATCAATATCTGCCCTGAAAGTGTGTAATGGAGTCCTTCCTTCTTTATACATTTCCGAACGAGCCATTTCAGCACCGTTCAAACGACCAGATACTTGCACTTTAATACCTTCGGCGCCCATTCTCATGGTAGAGGCGATAGCCATCTTGACTGCACGGCGGTAAGCAATTTTCCCTTCCAGTTGACGAGCAATATTATTTGCAACGATTACAGCATCCAATTCCGGCCTTTTGATTTCGAAGATGTTAATCTGCACTTCCTTATCGGTAATCTTCTTCAACTCTTCTTTCAACTTGTCAACTTCCTGACCTCCTTTACCGATAATTATACCCGGACGTGATGTACAAACTGTAATTGTAATCAACTTTAACGTACGTTCTATAATAATACGCGATACACTAGCCTTAGCAAGACGGGCATTCATATATTTACGGATTTTGCTGTCTTCCAGCAAAGTGTCTCCATAATTCTTGCCGCCATACCAATTGGAATCCCAACCGCGGATAATTCCTAAACGATTACTAATCGGATTTACTTTTTGTCCCATCTACAATTAATTTTGACTATCGTTTGTACTTCGTGTATCAACAAACAGAGTTACATGGTTCGAGCGTTTACGAATCCTATACCCTCTTCCTTGCGGAGCCGGACGCATTCTCTTCAATGTCGTAGCGCAATCTACACAGATTGAAGAAATGAACAACTCTCCTGCTTCTGCTTTACGTTCATTCTTTTGCTCCCAATTGGCGATAGCTGAACGAAGCAGTTTTTCTACTCTTGCTGCAGCGTCTTTATTTGAAAACTTCAAAACACCTAATGCTCTGAAAACTTCCATCCCGCGAATCATGTCTACAACGAGACGCATCTTACGCGGAGAAGTAGGCACATTCCGCAATTTTGCGAAATACATGTTTTTTTGCGCTTCTTTTCTTGCTTCAGCTGATATTCTTTTTCTAGCACCCATTTTATTTGATCATTATTTTTTCTTATTACCAGCGTGACCACGGAAAGTACGGGTTGGGGAAAACTCTCCCAACTTATGTCCTACCATGTTCTCGGTTATAAAAACAGGAATAAACTTGTTTCCATTATGAACTGCAATCGTATGGCCTACGAAATCAGGCGAAATCATTGAAGCTCTTGCCCATGTCTTAATGACAGCTTTCTTTCCCGACTCATTCATGGCCAAGACTTTCTTTTCAAGCTTCACATTAATATAAGGGCCTTTTTTTAGTGAACGACTCATAGTTACTTAATTAATCAGATTACTTTTTTCTTTTCTCAATAATATACTTTGAAGAATGTTTCTTCGGAGCCCTTGTTTTCAAGCCCTTAGCATATAAGCCTTTGCGCGACCGTGGATGACCTCCCGAAGCACGTCCTTCACCACCACCCATTGGGTGATCAACCGGGTTCATTACAACCCCACGGTTACGAGGACGACGTCCAAGCCATCTGGAACGACCGGCTTTACCTGATTTTTCAAGACCATGGTCTGAATTGCCTACACTACCGATGGTAGCTTTGCATGCAGCAAGAATTTTTCTGGTTTCACCAGAAGGCATTCTGATAATCACATAATCGCCTTCTCTCGAAGTCAACTGAGCAAAACCTCCTGCCGAACGGACAAACTTTGCCCCTTGTCCCGGACGAAGCTCAATATTGTGAATAATCGTACCTACAGGAATATTTGCCATCGGCAACGTATTCCCTACTTCAGGAGCTACGTTGCTTCCTGAAATCACTGTCTGGCCAACTTCCAATCCGTTGGGGGCAATAATATAACTCTTTGCCCCGTCGGCATAATACAACAACGCAATACGTGATGTACGGTTTGGATCGTACTCAATCGATTTTACGGTTGCCGGAACGCCATCTTTATTTCTCTTGAAATCGATAAGCCTGTACCTTTTTTTGTGGCCGCCACCAATGTAGCGCATAGTCATTTTACCCGTGTTGTTACGACCACCTGTACGTTTCTTACCTGTTACAAGAGACTTTTCTGGTGTACTTGCAGTGATTTTGTCAAATGCACCAATAACCTTGTGTCTCTGCCCCGGTGTTGTGGGCTTTAATTTGCGTATTCCCATTTCTTTTTAGATATTACTAAAGAAATCAATTATATCTCCTTCTTTCAATGTAACGATTGCTTTCTTGTAAGCTGCCTGCTTACCGCTGATGACGCCCGATTTGGTATAGCGTACTTTTCGTTTGCCTGAATAATTCATCGTATTCACATCAACTACGGTGACATCATACATAGATTCAATCGCATGTTTAATGTCCAACTTGTTGGCATCAGGAGAAACACGGAAACCATAGCGATTCGGCATTTTTTCTGTTATCGCTGTTTGTTTTTCTGTTATTATAGGTTTAATTATAATTCCCATTTTTTTACTCCTTATGCGTTAAAAAGTTTGTCAATAATTGCTATCGAACTTTCTGTAAGCACCAGATTTGCAGCATCCAATACTCTGTAAGTATTCAAATCGGAAGCAGCAATAACTTTTGCCTTTTGTAAGTTACGAGCCGATAAATAAACCGTTTTGTTATTTTCAGGTAGAACCAACAACAACTTTTTATCAGCTACATTCAGACTTTTTGCAATAGAAATAAATTCCTTTGTTTTAGGAGTTTCCATTGCGATGTCTTCAACTACTACGATTGCATTGTTTTTCGCTTTGTAAGTCAATGCCGACTTACGAGCCAATGATTTCAGCTTTTTGTTCAGTTTGAAGCTATAGTCTCTTGGCTTAGGACCAAATACGCGTGCTCCACCTACCAATACAGGCGAATTGATATCACCCCGGCGAGCGCCACCGCCACCTTTTTGGCGAATCAGCTTACGGGTGCTACCCGACATTTCGCTTCTCTCTTTTGACTTATGCGTCCCCTGGCGTTGATTGGCCAAATACTGTTTCACGTCCAGATAAATAGCATGATCATTAGGCTCAATGCCGAATATCGCATCATTTAAAGTTACCTTTCTACCGGTGTCTTCACCTTTAATATTTAATACGCTCAGTTCCATTACTTTTCAATTAATACGATTGAACCTTTTGCTCCTGGAACAGACCCTTTAACCAATAAAAGATTATGTTCCGGCATCACCTTGATCACTTCCAGGTTTTGGACAGTAACGCGTTCGTTACCCATCTGCCCGGCCATACGTGTCCCTTTGAACACTTTTGCCGGATACGAACAGGCTCCGATACTACCCGGCGCACGTAAACGGTTGTGCTGCCCGTGTGTAGTCTGACCTACACCACCAAAACCATGGCGTTTTACAACACCTTGGAATCCTTTACCTTTAGATGTTCCTATTACATCTACGAATACGGCATTGCTCAGATAATCCACCGTGATTACATCACCCAGATTATACTCAGCATCAAAATTCTTGAACTCGGCCAAGTGTCTCTTGGGGGTTACACCCGCTTTTGTAAAATGACCCATTTGAGGTTTTGTCGTGTGTTTCTCTTTCATGTCTTGGAAACCTAACTGAACAGCCTCATAGCCATCTTTTTCAAGCGTTTTAATTTGTGTAACGACGCAAGGACCCACTTCGATAACAGTGCATGGAAGATTTTTTCCCTCGGCACTGAAAACGGATGTCATTCCGATTTTTTTTCCAATTAATCCTGGCATTTCAATTACTTTTTGTTATTTACATTTTACTTTCCCTTTTGCACACGAGGCACGAAAAGGGGTCGCAAAGGTAAGCATAATTCTTTAGAAAAAAAACAAAATCGAAAGTTTTCTCACTTTGCATCGTATTTTTTACAAATCACCAGGCCATACCAAGCAATCACGGCGAACGCAAAAGCCGGAATCCAATAGGCCTGCTGGATGCTGCTCGAATCGGAAACAATGCCCTGTATCTGCGTCAGTAGCGCCGCCCCCGCAATGGCCATCACCATCCCCGCACCGCCGATTTTGGTATCTTCGCCTAAGCCACGGATGCCCATGCCGTAGATGGTAGGAAACATCAGCGACATGCAAGCCGTAATACCCATCAGCGAATAGACACCGGCAAATCCACTGCCATAGACCGTTAGCAGACAGCAACCGACGGCAGTCACCGCCAAGACGGACAAAATGGCCCGCGGCTTAAAATAATTCATCAACCCGGTGCAGACAAAGCGGGCCACCACAAACAAAACCAACGACAATATATAATAGGTAGCGCCCGCCTGCTCCGATGTGCGTGGCAACAAATCGTCCAACCCAACGGCCTCGCAAAGATTATAAAAACCCGCCGCCACCGGCTCCACATTCCGCAACGCCGCCACCACATCGGCCGACGCTGCCTGATCGCCCAAAGCAGCCACTACCCCGTCTAAATTCAACTGCTGCATGGCATAACGAATAATAAACGACCAAACCGAAATCTGAGCGCCAACATAAAAGAACTGCGCCACGACCCCCCAAACATAATTCCGATTCCCCAACAAGCGCTTAAACGTCGCCCCCAACGCTATTTTCCGCCCGCCCTCTTTCAGATGAGGCATGCGGGTAAAAAAGATAGCCACGAGCAAGGCAAACATCACCAGCCCCAGTATAACATAGGTATTGGTCACAGAATGAAGCTCCTGCGACTGAATCGCCGCCAAATCGCCCGCCGCCAACGAAGCCCGCTCCGAAGCCGTAAGCAAATTCAATTGCGACAGCACAAACACCTGACTGATAACAACCCCCGCAATCGCCCCAAAAGGATTAAACGACTGCGCAAAATTCAACCGCCGCGTAGCCGTTTCCTCCGGCCCGATGGCATAGACATAAGAATTGGTCGATGTCTCCAAGACCGACAGCCCGGCAAAAAGAATAAAAATGGCAAACAGATACATCACAAAACTCACATCGGCATGAATTTGCAAACACATCATGGCCGGATAGAACAAAAAGCACCCGCTCGCAAACAACGTCAGCCCCAACAAAACCCCCGATTTGTAGCTATACCGCTTGATAAACAACGCCCCCGGAATCGCACAACAACCATAGCCCAACAAATAACAAACCACCTGTATCCAGGCCGTTTTGGAATCGGAAAGGCTCATAATGCGTTTGAAAGCCGCCAACATCGTGTCGGTCAAATTATTGGGAATGGCCCAAGCAAAAAACAGGGCCGTCAGCAAAATAAAAGGAAACAGGATATTTCCGGGAATAATGCGTTGTTTCATGATCGTTCTATTTAATGGTTTGTATTCGTGGTGCAAATGTAGTGAAATATCTTGGCATTGCCGGTTTTTTGAAGAAAAAATGTATCGACCAAAAAATAAGCTTTATCCGAAAAATGCACAGATAGCGAGTCACAAAAAGAGCCGGCATTCATTTGTTCGCTGGCTCTTTCTATGACTTGCTACTTACGCATTTGTCGGGTGAACCACAAATAGGCTATTCTATTTTGCTACGCAACGGATGGAGACGCCGTACTCGCGATCGGTGTAGCTCGCGTTTGCACCGACACTCGTGAAGTACAGGATGTAGGCATAGTTGCTATCGTAATGTGTACCACTCCAATACTCGCCGCGGCCTGCACCGTTCAACGTGCCGTTGTCGCGGTTGCGGTAACCCACAGCAGGCAAAAAGATAGAAGCACCAGTAGCCTTGTCCGTAAACCGGCGGCCGTTGACACCATTCACGGTAGTCCATACATGGCTGACTTTGTCGGTATCGAGCAATGTTTGCAATTCACTCAAAGTAGGCACGCGCCAGCCGGCAGGACTGGGGTCGTTGGCCGCCGCCCAGGTTGTGCCGCTTGGCGTGGAAGTGTCCCAACCGCTTACGCTGCCGGTAGCCGGCCAGTCTTTTTTTCTATTCCATTGGTAGAACCTGCCCGCGCTTTCGGGCGATGCGGCAAACGTGCCGGGAGCGTCCACGTTGCGGGTTGCCCAATGGACGCCATTGATTGTTACCGCCCCGATTGGACGGTAATCAAAATACGAAAACGCTTCATCAGTCTGCACCGTACCAATGCGTGTAGCAATGGTATTGATAAAATTGTTAGCATTATTCTGAAGGGTCGAAAACTGATTACCCAACGAGGACGAGCAGTCGAGAACCAAGAGAATAACCGCACTTTTGCGCGTGGTCGTAGTGGTAGACGAGGTATTGCCGTCGGGTGTAAACTCGGAGTTTCTTTGCCATATATTGTTTGCCGTATCGTAATGCCATTGT
>JAIRRS010000026.1 GCA_031255855.1 Tannerellaceae bacterium
AACGCTGACAAAGATACTTTAACTTTTTTTCGTACACTTCGCATACATAACAATATATTTTCACTAACTTTGTCTTATTATCTGTGGGTGTCATGATTAGAGAATATTTTGGTATATAACCCTCTAAGATACTGATATCCACGGATATATTCAAATTTTTAAAGAACTTTTTTTGCTGATTGTCAGCATTCTTTTTATCGAATTTTCAACTCTTAATTCGCATTGATTAGTGAAGAATGAAAAATGAAGAGTGAAGAATGATTAGTGATTTGCAAGTTCGCCATGTTTAATCATTAATCGTTAATCACTAATCACTCTTCATTCTTCACTTTTCACTATCTTCGGGGCGTTGCGGGGCAGAGCCCCGCAGAGGGGGTAGCGGAAGACGCCGTAGGCGGCTGTAGCGAGGGGGAGACTTCCCCCTCCTCCTTCTTTTTATCTTCTTCTTTGAAGACCGCCGAAGGTGAACAATTAACCACTAACCACTAACCACTAACCACTGAAAACTAGCCACTACTATTTATGTTGTTCTTTTCTTTTTCTTTTTTCGCGTCCTTTTTTTCGCCACAAGCTTTCATTTTTTCTCGCCTCATTTCCCCTATACTTATTATTGCGGGCAGAACGCTGGGGTTCTCTGTCGTTTTTCACCGATTTACTTCCTTTAGCTTCGGCAACGGTGTAGATTTTATGCCTGTCAAAAGCGTGAACCAACTGATCAACTTGATCCCTGTAAACATCGAAAAACGTAAATTTATTTGTAATCTCAATATTGCCGATATTGATCGATTTATCGTTTGTGACATCATTGATAATACCCAAAAACCGTCGTGGCGTTAATCCTTCACGATTTCCGACATTCATTTTCCAGCGGATTTTCTCTCCGCCCTTTTTTCTGTTTTGCCTGTCGGATACGTCTTTTCCCCGTATATTCAAATCCTCGGCATTTTTATAATAGTCCAAAAACCGATTAAATTCCAGCGAAACGAAGCGTTTCATAAGCTCCTCCTTCGATAGATAATCAAGTTGTTTATTGATTTGTCCCAAATAGGGAAGAATCCGTTCCTCGTTTATTTCGACATGTTGCATCCGTTCGATCAGATGGAACAACTGTGTTTTGCACACCTCCAATCCGTTCGGGATTTGTTGCTGTGTAAACTCCTTTTTCAACATCCGTTCGATTTCGCGTATCTTATGTTTCTCCTTCGAGTGGATAATGGAGACAGAAATACCCTTTTTATTAGCCCGTCCCGTTCGTCCGCTTCGGTGTGTATACACTTCGGTATCGTCGGGCAGGTTATAATTTATAACATGGGTCAAATCGTTAACATCCAGTCCGCGTGCCGCGACATCGGTAGCAACCAGCAGTTGAACGTTCCGGATACGGAATTTCTGCATGACAGTATCCCTTTGCGCCTGCGACAAATCTCCGTGCAGCGCATCGGCATTATAGCCATCCTGCATCAGCTTTTCGGCGACATCTTTTGTCTCCTGGCGCGTTCTGCAGAACACGATTCCATAAATATCGGGATTCAAGTCAACAATCCGCTTTAGAACCAAATATCGATGTTTGGCTTGCGCTATATAATAGATATGTTCCACATTTTCGGCTCCCGAGTTACGATGTCCAATCGTAATTTCCCGCCGGTTTTTCATATAATTGTTTGCGATTTCGGAAATCTCCTTCGGCATCGTGGCCGAAAACAGCATTGTACGCCGACTTTCGGGCGTGCTGCCGAGAATTTGTTCCACATCATCCTTAAATCCCATATTAAGCATCTCGTCGGCCTCGTCCAAAACGACAAACCGGACGGCGTCCAAAAACACTTTCGACCTTCTCAACAAGTCGATCAACCTGCCGGGTGTTGCCACGATGATATGAGGCGTTTTGTCCAGTTGACGTAATTGTATGCGGATTTCCTCGCCTCCGTAAACAGGCACAATGTGCATGTCCGATATATTTTTTGAGTAGGATTTCAAATCGTTTGCAATCTGGATGCACAATTCCCTTGTGGGAGAGAGCACCAAAGCCTGCGTAAAACGCTCGCCGACATCGATCATGTTAAGAACAGGCAGGCCGAAAGCGGCTGTTTTCCCCGTCCCTGTCTGCGCCAGCGCCACCAAATCATTCTCTTCATTCAGCATAAAAGGGATTGCTTTTTCCTGAATGGGCATAGTTTGTTCATAGCCGAGTTCCTTTACGGCCAAAAGGATTTCATCCTTTAAATTCAAATCTTCAAATTTCATAAGTTATATTTCGTACACGCTGTTTGAGTAGTAATTATCAACGTTATTATGGTTATTATGCATAAAATTAAATTGCAGGCACAGCAGCGTATAAGTTCGTGAAGTGTATAGTTTTGAGTAATAGCTAACTCCGCCGCAAAGGTAATAAAAGATATTGAGAATGAAGAATAATCGGTCAAAACATCGATCTGAAACACTGCCGACACGATTTTTTAAAAAAACCTGCAAAAACAAAACCAAATAAAACGGTGGATTTCCGTTTATCTATATGTAATGCAAAATCGTCGATTTTCTTGTTTTTTGATACCATTTTCTTATTTTTGCTGTCGTTTTGTTTATATGATTTTTTGTTTTTATGCTTCTAAATCGGCTTTATTTGCGAGAAATAGGCAGCTATAAACGGATTCTTCACGATTTTTTTAATTTAATCGTCGGAAGTTTCGCTTCGTTAACGCTGCTACTCCTCTCAGCTTGTTACTCCTTTGTAACTGTTTATGAAGCAGTGAAATATAATTATTCATCGTTGTTTCATAAACAAGAAGAATTTTAGAGATAAACACTTTTTATTGAATATTTTTGCGGTACGAACCTTGATACACTTGCAATTTCGTTTTTTATCGCATACATTTGCATTCGGAAATAGTTTGAAAATATAAAAATACTATTTAAAGAAGATTAAAAAGCAAAATGTCAAATTTATGAAAAAAATCACGTTCACATTTGCATCCCTATTTTTGGGATGCGTCGGATTAGTAATCGCTCAATCGCGTTCGGCTTCGGAAGAAGTTCTTTCGGCGGAAAATGGTGTACCGACCGGTTCACCGATAACGATAGAAAGAACCGTTTCCGGAGATATTTTAGACTTTGACTGGAAACCATTCTCCATGTTATTAGTTCAATAGATGTATTATATCATATACTGTTTAATTTAAAAGTAGAGTTTTTATGAAAAGAAAGCTAGCAATGTTTTTAGCCCTGTTCTTTGTAGGAATAGGGTTTGCTGTGGCTCAGACACAGGTACGCGGTACTGTAGTGGATGAAACAGGCGAACCGGTGATTGGCGCCAGCATCCTAATCAAAGGCACCTCACAGGGAACTATTTCGGATATTGATGGTAAATTTACGTTGTCTGCTCCTGCCGACGGCACACTTGTGGTGTCATACGTCGGATACAAGACACAGGAGTTGCCGGTAAGCGCCAATGTGAATATAGTATTGGTGTCAGACGCGCAGTTATTGGATGAGGTGATTGCAGTCGCTTACGGTACAGCTAAAAAATCATCTTTTACAGGTTCTGCGGCTACGATTGACAGCAAGAAATTGGAACTTCGTCCGCTTACCAATATAAGTAAAGGTTTGGAAGGGCAAACGACAGGTTTGTTGACAACTTCCGGTTCAGGACAACCGGGTTCCGCAGCTTCGGTCATTATCCGTGGTTTTGGATCAATCAGCGCGTCTCAAACTCCCTTGTATGTAGTTGATGGTATTCCTTATGATGGCACTTTAAGTTCCATCAATCCCTCAGACATTGAATCAATGAGTGTATTAAAGGATGCCTCGGCAGGCGCTCTTTATGGTGCACGCGGTGCAAACGGTGTTGTTCTGATCACTACTAAAAAAGGTGGAGACGGAAAAACAAAAGTTTCATGGAAATCCACAATGGGATGGTCATCACGGGCAATTAAAAAATACGATTTACTCAATCAGAAAGATTTCGTTCAATTATCGTATGAAGCGTTACGCAACGGTTATGTTTATAAATCAGGCTATTCGTGGGAAGCTGCAGAAGCGGCTGCAAGAAATGCTTTGGGAGCAAATCTTGGAGCACAAGCAGGAGAGTTGTATAATCCTTTTAAGAACTACACATGGGGCACATTAATTGATCCGGCTACCGGTTCGGTACGGGCAGACGCACAATCGGCGTGGGACGAAAACTGGTTGGATGGCGTTACAAGAAGTAATGTGCCTCGACATGAGCATCAATTCTCACTGAATGGCGGTATTGATAAAACAAAATATATGTTTTCTCTGGGTTATCTCAATGAAGAGGGTATTCTTGAAAACACTTCTTTTCAGCGTTTTAATGCTCGCGCCAATGTCAACACAGCCGTTACGGATTGGTTTTCTGCAGAAATGAACACTTCGATGGCTCATTCAATGCAAAATTTCAGTGACTATGATGGGGCTTCGGTATCCAACGTGTGGTATTCTGCCCAGTTTGTCTCTCCTTTGTTCCCGATGTATATTAAAGATATGGAAGGCAAGGATTTGTTAAATGATAAAGGAGAGCGGCAACTTGATTATGGTGAAGCCGGTCGTGCAGGAAGTTACAACGACTATAACCCTCTCGGAGGTCTGTTGGACGACAAAGCCGACGCTAAGTACGACGTGGCAGGCATCCGGACGGGTATTGTATTGGGGTCAGACAAAGATTATTTTGGAGTATTTAAAGGTCTGAAACTTGCAGTCAATTTTGGAGCTGACTATCGCACCAACAACCAGAAACGTTATATGAATATGTATCATGGAAATCAGAAAAGTGCTGGTGGTTTACTTATCAAATATAATACTCGCCTGCAAAGTTTCACTTTTAACCAGTTGCTAACATGGAATCGTTCATTCGACTTACATTCATTTGATGTGTTGGCAGGACATGAATTTTATAGCTACAAGTATGAGTATATGGATGCAGGTAAAACGAACCTTGTAGATGGCTTATTGGAATTGCGTCCCGGAACAACTTTGTATACTGCAGATTCTTATACCGACAACTATAAAATTGAATCTTGGTTGGGACGTCTCAATTACGATTATGATGATAAATATTATTTTTCAGCCTCTATTCGTGCAGACGCTTCTTCCCGCTTTCATAACGATCATCGATGGGGAACATTCTGGTCTTTTGGAGCAAATTGGCGTATGTCTCAGGAAGATTTCATACAGGATGTAGACTGGATTGATAATTTGTCATTAAAAGTAAGTTATGGAGAACAAGGCAACGACGCAATCGGAAGCCTCTACGCATGGCAAAGTCTTTACAGTCTTGATTGGGCAAACTCCAACATGATTGGTGCTTTAGTAGCATCATTGGAAAACCAAAAAGTTTCGTGGGAAAAGAATGCGAACCTTAATACCGGAATTGAAGCGACATTGCTGGATCGTCGGTTAAATATTACCGCAGAATACTATAACAAGAAAACCCTTGATATGTTACTTAGCTATCCGATGGCGACTTCAACAGGATTCGGCGGATACAATGCGAACGTTGGGAGCATGAGAAACACCGGCTTCGAGGTTGAGTTGAGAGGTACACCGGTTCAAACAAGAGATTTGCGATGGGAACTGACATGGATGGGTTCAACTGTAAAAAATAAAGTATTATCACTTACATCCGAATCTCCTGAAATAATTAGCGGCATCTATAGCATAAAGGAAGGTAACCCGATAAATACGTTCTATATGGCCAAATCCGCCGGTGTTGATCCTTTGACGGGTGCACAACTCTATTGGGTGTATGACAAGGATAGTGATGGAAATATCACAAATGAGCGTGTCAGCAGCGATTATTCAAAAGCTTCAACCAGCAAATATTACTTGGGAAGTCGTATTCCCGACTTATATGGCAGTGTAGGAACCAATCTATCGTGGAAAGGTTTTGAATTATCCGTTTTGACAACTTATTCGATTGGCGGTAAGATATACGATAGTTTGTATGCCGGAAGTATGAACAATATGTATTATAACGCCAATTGGAATGTTCATGCATTACGTCGCTGGCAAAAGCCCGGTGACATCACTGATGTCCCACGCATTGAGGTAGCCGGTAGTAATACGACTACTGACCGTTTTTTGATTAATGCATCTTATTTTGCAGTTAAGAATATCACGTTAGGATATAATTTACCTAAATCATTTGTTGAGAAAGCTAAATTGAGTTCGGTACGTATTTTTGGATCTGCGGATAATATTGCGTTATTCTCCCACTTGCAAGGTATGGATCCGCAATATAATTTTAGTGGAGGTACAACATACAGTTATGCGCCGAATAGAACTTATACTATAGGTCTTGAAGTTAATTTCTAAAATTATTGTAAAAAATGATAATTATCTAAATTATAAGAAATATGAAAAAAGTATTTATATATATATTGATCGGTTTATTAGGTTGTTCTATACTGTCGTCTTGTAGGGAGGACGTGTTGGATACAATGCCTACCGATGCAATGTCCGGAAATAATTTGTTGGCAAACGCCAAAGTAGCTCTTGTGCCATTGAATGGAATTTATCGCTCTTTTTATACAGCCGGATGGTCAACAACCGGTAATACACACCAGTGCTTTGGTATTTCTGCATACAACCTTGTGGCAGATGTGATGGGAGAAGACTTGATCATGGCTAGCATGGGAAGTGGTTGGTTTTGGTATGATGTTGTCTACGATGTCAAATCAGCATACACATCAACAGCTTGGAGATCATACGATTTGTGGAATGCATACTACACGTGGGTTTCTAATGCCAATTATATATTGGCTGCAGAAGAAACAATGACAGGTGAGACTGAGGATAAAAATTACGTAATAGGACAAGCATACGCAATTCGTGCCTATGCCTACTTTATGCTTGCACAAAGTTTTGCACGCACATACAAAGGTCATGAAAATGAGCCTTGTTGCCCGATTTATACAAAACCTACTGCTGCAGGCACTGCAGGAAATCCTCGTTCAACGGTAGCACAGGTGTATCAGCGAATCACCGATGATATTAATGAGGCTGTGAAATTGTTAGAAAAGACCAAGAGGCAGCATGTGAGCCATATAGGTTACGATGTGGCATTGGGTATTCAAGCTCGGATAGCATTGGTGATGGAAGATTGGAACCTTGCACTATCGGCAGCAGAGAAAGCTATTGAAGCAACTGGAGCAAAGATTTTGCCGGTTGAAAGTTTCAAGGGTGTTAACGATGCGAGCGCAGGTAATGTTATGTGGGGAGCGTCGATAATTGCCGACCAGTCGGGTATGTACGCAGGATTTTTTACGCACATGGATCATGATGCAGGATATTATGGAAAATCCGCCTTGAAGCAGATTAATAAAACGTTGTATAATAAAATGGGTACTAACGATGGTCGTCGTGCATGGTGGGATCCGAATAGCGAGTTAAATAAGGCAGGAGGTTATCAGCAAGAAAAGTTCAAATTTCGTGATATTCAAACATGGTTAGGCGACTATATTTGGATGCGTGTGGAAGAGATGTATCTGACGGCTGCCGAAGCTGCGTGTCACCAAGGGAATAAGGACGATGTAGCGAAAGGTTATTTAATGCAATTAATGGCAATGCGTGATGCCGGTTATCAGACAAATAAATCAGGAAATAATTTGGCATCGTTGACCAGTACAGAAACAGGTTCTTTGTTGGAAGAAATCATTACGCAACGTCGTATTGAATTATGGGGCGAATTTGGTCGTATTTACGATATTCGCAGATTGAAACAGGGTTTCCGCCGTACTTTGGAAATGGGTTGGCCCGAAGACGCATTATTGGGCAATAGACCTACCGATAATCCTGAAAGTTATATGTGGGTACATACCATTCCTCAAAAAGAATTTGACGGCAATGAAAATCTGAATCAGACAGTTGACCAAAATCCTGTCGGTGATAAATAATAATTGAAAATAATAATAGAAAATAAATAAATCATGAAATATTGTTTATATACAATCTATTTTGTTTGTTCACTTTTACTTGTTGGGCTTTTCTCAAGTTGTGAGGCAGACAATGTAGGTACAGAGTATGGGAAAATTGAGGGTATTACGTTTGCAAGTTCGACATTAAACAGTGTCACGATTCAACCATCAGACTGGACATTTGCCGTAGAAATTTATCGTGCAGATGTATCCGACGCTTTAAGTGGGTCTTTAACGATAGCACCAGCCACAGTAATTAGGGATAAACGTATTCAAATAAATGAGAAAGATACGTTGGTGAAAGATACGGTTCCGTTGAATTGCACAATTACCGGCTATTCGTTTGCTGCAGGAGAAACAATGGCTATGTCAACTGTAACTGTAGAAGGTTTGAAAATAGGGGAAGAGTCGGTAATTACTCTTTCTATTCCGGAAGAATTGATTTCACCAACCGGAATTGGAGAGACGACTGTCCGCGTTAGGATGGATTATTTGTGGGAAGTATTAGGTACAGGTAAGTATACTGATGCCTTTGTTTATAGTGATGATAATGGATTTGTGTGGTATGATGTTGAAATTCAGAAAGCGAATGGCTATGAAAGGTATCGTGTAATGGCTCCTTACGTTGAGATGTTGAAAGATGTAGCGAAAACTGAAGATAAATCTTGGGTTGGAAATACTTCGGCGCCATACGTGGAGTTTTGGACAACCACCGGTGATTTGGTGGAGTTTGCACCTTTCAATACAGGTCTTATTTATGATGGAAATCCAAACGCTCCTATTGTGGCTATGCATGCGTCTTACTTTGTTGGCCTTTCTCCAGAGTACAGTAAGTGGGTGATGGATGGCGTAGCTCACTTGGCTCCCTTGTACTATATAGAAAGTTTGCAAGCAGGATTTAATCATACCGGTACATTAGGACTTATTTATATTGCGTTGCCGGGAATAGATATAGAATAGTAAGTTTATTTACTGAAATTTTCATACAAATGAGGCTGTCTGAAAAGGCAGCCTCTGTTTTTTAGTGTGCCGTGCATGACCACCAGACTCGACGGTGCAAGTCCGTTACGGGGGTATGTAGCAACCAACCGTTAGCAGAAGGCAAGGGTGTCCACCGCGAGGGGAATCCGAAAGAAGCCGGAGGCAAAGTTCAGGTCTGAGGAACACGAACATCATATAAGGCTCAAATCGTCGGACGAGTTTGCTGAACAGAACGAAGTCCCAAAGCTACACGGAGGCGACAGAGTAAATGATGCAGTATAAGAAGTGTGGAATAAAATGATAGAGGTTGTCCGAAAAAGACAGCCTCTATTTTTTATATAGAGTCGCGTCGTGCTTGCGGGCGAGGCAAGTGACGGTTCTTGGCAACCCGAAGGTTTGAGGTTGTCACAAGAATCAAACTTTCAGATAACTGCCCGGTAACTGTCTGCTATTAATGGAGCTGTGGTTTCGTAGTGTAGAAACTTTAGTTTTAGCTTTACGAAACTAAAGTGCCAACTCTATATGGTCTTACGGCATGGCAGCGCCGGGAGTTATTTCTTCTTTTGCACCTAACAAAATGGAGGAGGGGACTAATCACTAAAAAACCGCTGTATTATTTTGGAAAATTGAAAATAATGCTGACCTTTACATGCTGATTCCGATTATTTTCCAAAACCTATTAAAAAAAATAGAGAACAGATGAGATATTTTAACGTAGCAGGGCCTTGTAACAGCACGGACCATTACATGATAGACGCCGCTACGCGCTTAAAAGGTGTAGAGCAATTGATAGATGCAAAACAGTATTTCGTCATTCACGCCGCCCGCCAGAGCGGAAAGACGACGTACCTGAAAGATCTGGCCAA
>JAIRRS010000071.1 GCA_031255855.1 Tannerellaceae bacterium
TTTATAATATTTTGATTCGTCCTTGCTTTTTGTTTTTGATCAATGTGTTGAATATATGGTTCAATGTATAAGACACTTCGAACGATTTTATTCCATGTTCGTATAGATATCGTGATGAACGCATTCCTATTTTCAGAAAAAAAACCGCTTTACAATCGCTAAGAATTTCTACCCGTATTTCCATATTTTTCATGGAATGTTCATCCTCATTCTTAACATCTTCTATAGCTCTGTCCTCAACGAACGACACACCTTCGTCTCCTATTTCATAAATCAAAAAACTCTTTGCCTGCCAAAAGTGCATGTCGACAGCTTCTCCATTGCTGCTTGCTATTGCGATACGATACATTTTATTCGGTTTAAAAATTTCATCGATAACAATTATCGCCGGATTGGCAAAATCCGGTTATACGTAAGTATTCTTTCGGAATACTCTTAGAATGAAAAAGAGAGGACACTATATCGTGAACAGATCCCTCAACAGCTTTGACAAGTATGCTTTTATCTTTTAAAATTTGCTGCGGAAGGGTTCCAACTTGACTAACCAATATGATTGAGCAATCCTGCAAGGCATTTGCCAATTCAACCCACCGATTTTTCATACGTCGGATATGAGAAATATTTCTCTTTTCTATGAGTTTCACATTCCCTTTTTCCAATCCATAAATATATAAGTCAGAGGCTTGTCCCAAGTGCATGTTTACTGAAACGCCAGAAGAAGAAGCTACTGCAATATATAAATCCGTATTAAAAGTTTCACTTACCGATACGGATACGTCTTGTCCCAATAAGCCAATCGCATCAGCACGGCAACGGGCACAATGTTTCATCTGAGTCATATAAACAGATGTTTTGGCTCGCACTATCCGCATATCCGAAACAGAGGGTTCATGAAGTTGCTCGAAAGGAGTTCCTTTTACAGGAATAAGTGCAATGCAGTTTTGAATGTCAGCACCCAGTTTTGAGGCATATTTTGCAATCTCGTTCACATGATGTTCGTTAACTTCGGGAATAACGACAGAATTGATTTTTACAATGATGCCGTATTCTTTAAGCCTTTTAATAGCTTCCGTTTGTCGCATAAGCAATAACTGAGCCCCTTCCGCACCAAAATACGTTTTTTCATTGAAATGCAACCATTCGTATATTTTTGCTCCTATTTCAGGATTGACGGCGTTAACAGTAATGGTTACATGAGATACATTCAACTGAGCCAATCGGGGAATATAATCATAAATATTTAGACCGTTGGACGATACACATAACAGTTTGTCAGGATATTTAGCATGTACCAGCTCCATCGTTCTCATCGTTTCTTCAGGATTAGCGAACGGGTCTCCCGGTCCGGCAATGCCGACAACAGCGAGATTGTTAATTTTCTTTTCCACCTCATCCAAATGGTGCAGTGCATCCATCGGTTTCAACACAGCAGTTGTTATCCCGGGTCTACTTTCGTTTGTGCAATCGAATTTACGATTACAGAAGTTACACTGCACATTACACTTCGGAGCAACGGCCAAATGAATACGTCCGTATAAATGCCTTGATTCGACATTAAAACAAGGATGCTTACTAAAGTTGTGTGTAGCCGCAGGTCGGCACTGTTGAGTTAAAATATCATTTTCCATCTTCGCTTCTGTGGATTGCGCTGAATATTATCTTTGATATAAATGATTATGCACTTTTACCTATAGTCGTGGTAAAAACCTTTTCAAGTAAACTTAATGCTCCTCTGTAACCTATATAGGAACGTGATATAACTACTTCATAAGATGCAGGGAAGCCTATTTCAACGATATGTCCGTTCAATTTTTTGGCGATATCCCGATCCCATGTTGTTGCAAAGATTATGGGAGATTTATGCCCGAAGTCTGTTTCTTCCAGAAGTTTACCGACTATATACCCATCCTCTACGAAGTCTACACCTACTGATACATCTTCCGCAATATGCTTGTACTGCTCTCTTATAAAATCTTTATATTCGTCCGGTGTATTTTCCGTAATGATTTGACGGGAAGGTATTAATCCCAATTGATTGACCAGAAACTTTGTCATAGCGAGGTTATAAGCACTGTCACCTACTACAGCAAATTGAGCCGGTAATCCCCACCAGTATTCTGAATAAAAGTCGGCGAAATGTTCCAGATAATAATAATATTCCTTTTCTTCCGAGCGGATAAATGCCTCTGTTTTTTCTTTATCCAAACCGGCATAATCAGATATTTCTCGTAAGAAACGACTTGTTTCTTTTGCACCGACAGGTATCACGGGAACATGCAAGAAAGGTTGGTTGTATTTCTTTTCAAGGTATTGAGCTGTTCTAAGACCTAACCAAGGGGAAAGTACCAGATTAAATCCTGCTTTAGGTAAATTTTTCCACTCTTCTATACCTTTTGAATGGTGCCCGAAAAGAATATTCACTTTTAAGCCGACGCCTTCCAATATTCGTTTTATCTCGCTTAAATCGCCGCGCCAGAAAGGATTCTGATAAGGTAATAATGACCATACATTTACTGTATGAGAGTCTTTTTTCCCGTTATAATCTCCAACAAACTGGTCTATAATAGACTTGGTGACTAATTCGTGTCCCGTAAAATTATTTCCTCTAAATCCTCCCGTTTCAGCATATACAATATTAACCCCTTGCTCCTGAAATTCGGAAACGACAGAGGGAACGTCATCGCCTACCAAATCGGCTATGCATCCTGTCAATACGACAAACAAGTCTGCATCCATGATTTTCAGCGAAGCTTTGATAAGTTCACGTAAACGCTCCGTACCTCCAAACACGACTTCTTTTTCAGTAGCATTGACGCTCGGCGAAACGGCTCCTCCGCCATATCCTCCACCTTGAAATCCATTGTAGAAAGCCAAGCCCATAAATTGTTTGTCAGCGCATCCCGGTCCGCAATGTGTAATCGGAATCACTCCCGGTATGGCAGCGGCGGTATATAAAGAACCTATGGAACAGGCATATCGTACCTGACTTATTGAATTTGTTTTTTCTATGATGTTACTCTTTGTTGTCATATTCTTTCTATTAATTTTTTTCTATTAAATCGGGTTCTTTGGCGAGAATGTAAGGGTCTGCCTGCTCCAGCCACCATTTTTTATAAGGCAGTTTGACATGATGAGATAAATCTTTATGAAATTTTCTATGAGCCAGAATATCCAGTATTGTTTCACCCAGATTTATCATTCCTTCATACCCTACCGCCACATGCTCGTCGCCCAGAGGTGCGGCAGGGATTCCCAGACGTGAAGCCAACGGAGCCAAACCATTATGGCGGATAAGTATAAAATCAGGATTTGTTCTCTGCAACAGTGCATAGAATTGATACTGCTGTCTGTTGCTTACGCTGAATGATGCTACATCACCATAGTTCTCGATAAGAAATCCCAATGAATCCTGACGCTTGTCGCCACCATCGTAAACAGGGTCATGGTGGAATACCAACGAAGCATTTGTTTCTATACCCAGTTCCCGGAGAACGGTTATCAATCCATGAGCATAAGCCGATCCTGTAGCTACAAAGCCTTTAAATCCTTTGAGTTTTTCCTTTAACTCTTTCAGCTTAGGTTTTATCCGGGCATGTTCTTTGGTAATGTACCGCTCAGCCAATTCTTCTCTATTCGTTACGCGACCGATTTCCCGAATCCAAGCGTCGGTTCCGGCAAAACCGTAAGGTTGTGGCGCTTTAATTTCAGGCACTCCGAATTGTTGTTCCAATCCTGCCGCCAGATATGACGAAAGCGTATAACAAAAACCAACCGTACACGCCGCCTCGGATAGCTGAGCCAAATCATCGATTGTAGCCAAGTCAACCACATAATTTACTCGTAAGTTAAGTTCCGCCAGCATAGGGGTGAAAACATCCGATCCCCATAAATTAATTACATTGACCAAGTCTTCCTGTTTCTTTGGATTTTTACGAACAATCTGACGTAATATTCCATGTTGTGTAGAATCAAAACCTGTACTCCAATGCTTCGATCTGAAGCCTTCACAGTGGAGCGGTATTACAGGTATTCCCAATCGATCTTCAAATTCTGATGCAATCCCGTCAATATCATCACCTATAATAGCCGTTGCACAGGAGGTGCTGATGAAGATAGCTTTAGGATTATACCGATCAAAAACGTCCTGAATGGATTGAGCCAATCGGTTTGCTCCACCAAAAACCATATCGCTTTCGATAAGGTTTGTACACGTTACGCGAAGGTTCTCGACAGGCAGGTTCCGCATGGCCAGTCCGTTTCGGTACAGCGAATTGTAGTCGACCTGCCCCAAAGCACAGCCAATAGGAGAATGTTGTACCAAAACAGCATCACGGATATGTCCTGCCTGACATTCGACCATTTGTTCGCTACACACAGACCCTTGGGAAAATGGTCCCCGCATTTCGCAAAGGCTGCAACCTTTTCCGCTTCCGCAACCGTTTGAATATTGCGACGCACCCGACAATTCAGAAGCTTTACCATCCCATGCGACTATCGTACCTAAACGTTGTTCGCGGCTTTCGACAACAGTTGTATTTAAATTGATTTTTTTCATCTTGCTTAGATATTTGATTGAACTCCACGTACTTCACCTGATTCCATCGCAAGTAGCTGATCTGCCCATTTAGCCGACCATTCTCTCAAATCATCAATTTCAAGCGGGGTAGGCACTCGCGATTCCGTATGTTCATGGATCCTGCGAGCCAGACTTCTGTAAACATCTGCCTGTTTGGATTTTGGTTGCGCCTCAATAGTTGTTCTTCCCGACAATTCGGATTGCGTAACAGTTATAGAACGGGGAACATATTCTACTACCTGTGTGCCTGTTTGTTGGGCAAAATCTTCAATAATGGACTGTTGATACGGACTATTAATGGAGTTGGCTATTATGCCTCCAAACAAGGCTCCGCCTGAATTTGAATATTTTTTGATACCCTTCATCAGATTGTTAGCAGCATAAACAGCCATGAAATCAGATGAAGATACCGTGAAGACATGTTCTGCTATTCCTTCGCGTATGGGAACGGCAAATCCGCCGCAAACCACATCGCCCAATACATCAAAAATAACATAGTCCAAATCCAGTTCTTCAAAAATGTTTTGCTGTTTTAACAACTCAACGGCTGTGATTATACCCCGTCCTGCACAACCTACTCCGGGAGCAGGTCCTCCTGCCTCTACACAATAGACTCCTTTGAATCCTTGAAAAATGGCGTCATGTGCATCCACCTTTGGTTTTTCCCGTAAAAGGTCTAAAACGGTGGGGATGTATTTTCCGTCCCTCAATGTATTAGTAGAATCGCTTTTAGGATCGCATCCGAATTGTAGCACTTTACAGCCGGCTTCAACTAATGCCGCACTAATGTTAGAAGTTGTAGTGGACTTTCCTATTCCACCTTTTCCGTAAATTGCAATTTGTTTTATTTTCTTAGACATAATTTTCTGTTTATATTTTTTATTTTATAGCAAACCCATTCCGACCTTCATGAATACCGAATACGCTTGTAAACAGCCTTTTCGTATCCGAACAAGTATAGAAATAATTAAATAAAGGCTAATGCTTGCTCTAAATCTTCTTTTATGTCTTCAATATTCTCGATACCCACAGATATACGAAGTAATCCCGGTATAACACCTGTAGATTTTTGTTCTTCGGGAGAAAGCTGCTCGTGTGTAGTGGAAGAAGGATGTATTATCAACGATTTGGCATCTCCGACATTTGCAAGATGACTTAATAGTTTTACGTTATTAATTAGCTTATCCGCATTCTCAGGTTCACCTTTTACTTTGAATGTCAGTACAGCACCGGGACCTTTCGGAAAATATTTTTTTGCCAAATCGTAATATTTACTGCTTTTCAATCCCGGATAGTTTACATATTCAACTTTGGGGTGTTGTTCCAGCCATTCGGCAAGAGCTTGTGTGTTTTGAACATGACGTTCCAATCGTAATGAAAGCGTTTCCAGACCTTGCACCAACAGGAAGGAATTGAATGGGCTGATGGTGTTTCCCCAGTCGCGAAGACCCTCAACGCGGGCGCGGATATTGAAAGCAATGTTTCCGAATGGTCCGTTTGCACCAAATACATCCCAGAAAACAAGTCCGTGATAGCTGTCCGAAGGCTCGGTGAATGCAGGAAACTTCCCGTTGCCCCAGTTGAATGCTCCGCTGTCAACGATAACACCTCCAAGTGATGTGCCGTGTCCGCCAATCCATTTTGTTGCCGACTCCACAACGACTGCCGCACCGTGCTCTATCGGACGGAAAAGAAAACCGTCCGCACCGAATGTATTGTCCACAATCAGCGGAATGTCATGTTTGTCGGCAACTTTTGCTATCGCATCAAAATCAGGAATATTCAGTTCGGGATTACCAATAGTTTCAAGATAGAGAGC
>JAIRRS010000115.1 GCA_031255855.1 Tannerellaceae bacterium
TCGGTCAAAGGTTATTTTTTTAGTCAGACCTGTGTAATAGTCGCCAAATGTAGGCTTCAAAACCGGCTGTATATCTTCCTGAAACTCTTTCTGCGTATCTTCATAGACTTCTTCGGAAGGCTGATTGACTACTTCCCGGTAATTTTCGGACTCTGTTTGTGCGTTTACCGGTAGCACTCCAATCGCTATTATAGCGAACATTAAAATAATTTTCTTCATTCTGTTTTAATTTTACTTTCATTAAAAATTAGTCGTTTGGCGTAACTCGGCATAATCCAAAATAAATCCGGCTTCTGCCCTCGCTATTTCAAACGTTGAATTGATTTGTGGATAAAATCTATCTGATAATTAGCCCTGTTTAGGCAATAAAAATACCTTGTAGCCACTCTTAAGGTGGATTTTAACCTGACGGATTTTTTTTTGCATATATTGGCTTACACCCTGTATGGCTCCTTTGCTTAGGTCAGCCATAATCTGCTCGCCCGCGTCATTTGTTATGGAGATACTTGTCCCGACAGAGTTTCCCATATTGGCGGCAATTTCTTTGGCCGCATCAATTTCCAATGAATTTGGTATGAATATCCCGTACTGCCCATCAGAGTCATAAACCATGATTTCCACCGGAATAATAGCGCCTGCCAATTCTATGGAATTAATGGAAATACCAAGCCTTTCCCCTTGCAACGCTGCCGTTCCCGTCAAAATGGAATTGGCCGGGATAATCGTTGTTCCGGCAATCATGGCTTCGGTCAGCCGAAGACGTACACTTTGACCACTGGTTAAGGTCTGGTTATCGTGAATTACCGCTGATATGGTATTCTTCTCGCTTACTCCTATATTGGCATCCATCGTATTAAAACCCATATTGCGAGGCTGGCTGAAGCCTGCGATAAATTCCGAATTGGGTATGTTTTGCGCCAAAGCCGATACGGTTTGTTCATGTACCTGTTTGATTACGGAAACCTGTGTTTTTCCATTCTTACCACCACTATGGGAAGACCTATTTTGCGAACCACCTGCTTCGAGGATTATATCTTCTTGTCCTTGTGGAGGTTGTTGTCCCTGTCCGGCCGGCATATACTTGGCTGCTAATTGGTAGGATTTTTCTACTATTGCCAGTTTATCATCTACTGCACTCTTTTTTGCAGCTTCTGCTTCCAATTTATGTTCCAACTCCTGAATGCGCGATTCAAGTTCCGGCTGTGATGGATCATCCACTTTCGTTTCAGCAGGCTGTTCATAGAAATTGCTCAATGTATTGCTGATATTTCGGTAAGAAGAAGCCGAATTTTTAATTGCATCGTCCGGCGGAGAATTCTTCCGGCTCTCCCTTTCCTCCGTTATATCAACAATATTCTCCTTGATTGCTGTCTTTTCTTCGCTAACAAGGGAAGAAAAGTCCCCCAATGATTTCCTTTTGTCTTTCTTGTTGCGCATCAATGCCTCATGTTCATAGGCTTTTTGTTTGTCTCCGATAAGCCCCGGATTATTCGGATCGGGAATTTCGGTATTAAAGCCTATCCCCTGTTCTTCCTTTGCTTTGCCGGAAGAAGACGGGACAAAAATCAGGTACAATACGCCCAAGAAGATAATACCGATAAGAGTAAAGAAAACGTACTTTTTTAATTGCTGCCTCTGTTTCTCCTTCTCCTGTTCCTTAACAGGGTCTATTTTCTCTTGTTCTTTTTTCATTGCTTATTAAAAATTTTATTGTTTATACTATCACGGCTTACCGGCATTTTCTTTACCGGGGAGCCTGTTTTTTCTATTTCCTGCTTCTTTTTATTGATGAAGGATTTCTTTTGTACTCCCACAATAAGAATTGCCGGCAGGTAAATCCCAACTACCACTATACAGACCCAACGTAGTTGCTGCTTTCTATTGGATTTCCTACTCTTTTTCATAATATTCCTGTAGATTGATTGTATCACGTTCGACACCGGATTTTATAATATCCACACCCTCTATGTGCTGTACTTCGGGTATTGTTTTCTTTCCATCTGCATGTCCCCAATTATATATTGTGGAGATAGTGAAATACAAGTTTCCTACAACGAAAATCAGTAGCATGGAAATTATGACAATTAAGCGGGTATCTTCCGAAAGGCTGCCACACAGCCGGCGTAAAAAATCACTGATACCGTAACCTATTTCTTTGAAAATATGCCTGATATATTTCATCTTTTAAGGAATTAACGGTCAACAGTCATAATGTCCTTATTCTCCTTTATATCGAAGTTCTCTATAAAGAAGCCGTGAGGATTATCATCGGAACGTGATGTATTAAGCAGTTGGCAAGTAGTAATCAGCGAACGTTCCGTCAAATTACTTTCCCGAATGATTATCTGCCGGGCATAAGTGGAAACCTGATACGGATATACATTATAATTACATTTGATACTGTCCACAATTACATTCTGAATGATATTACCGGAAATTATTCGGTTGTAATATCCTTTTTCTGCCAAGTCTTTGTAGTAATTGAATGCGGTTTTGTCGCACAGAACCATTGCCCGTTGTATATTACTTTCTATCGCTTTCTTATCCGGCGACAATGTAAAGAACAACTCATGAAAACGTTTCACATGCTCACGGGCTTCAACCGGACGGTTTTGTGAGAGGTCTTGCGAAAGAGCCAGCATCAACGATTTTCCTTTGTCCAGCACATAAATCTTTTCCCTTTGTTTCTCGGCAAAGCCGTAGGCACTCCAAATGGAGTACCCTGCGACTATTGCGCACAAGCAAAGAAATATGATACTGAACAGTCTGATTTGCAGAAAACTTGTTTCGATATTTTTTAATGACTTAAATTCCATTTTTCTTTTTTTGTTTTTAATGTTTTACGATTTTTTAAATTAATATACCTGTGGTTTTTAAGGAGTTACTCCGGAACTGCCTCCCCCTGTAGAAACGTTTCGTCCTTGTGGCCGGCTTCCACCACCACCAACAGAACTACTGCTACTGCTACCGGGACTTCCCCCACCTTTCAATCTTCCTGCAATATTTCCGCCTGCCGCACCAGCAAATGCACTTGCCTTTGTACCTGTTTTGGTAGCAGACTGGTTTACGTTCTTAGCAAAATTACCCATTCCCCCTGCCTGAATAATCCATCCGGCAACGGTCGGAATTGTGAAAAAGCCGACAATACCAATCAAGAGAAATACCACATAAACACCATCGGAAGCGTCCAGGGAATAAGTCGGATCAGCCTCCATACGGAGAATATCGCTTTCAAGCATCCGAGCCTGCAACCTTGCCATAATGGAACTGAATAAATCCGAAACAGGAAGCCATAAGTACACACTAATATAGCGGGTTAGCCATTGAACGAGAGTCGATTGGAAGCCATCAAAGACACTGATAGCAAAAGCTATCGGGCCTAAGATGGCAAGGACAATCAAAAAGAACGTCCGTATTACGTCTACGACCAATGCGGCAGCATTAAAGAGCGTTTCCAGAAATGAGCGAAACAGGCTTTGAAACCATTTTTTCATATCATAAAAAGCCCGTTCTATATACATTCCCGCCATTTCAGGCGCATCAAAGATGCCAAGTTCCGCCAGCTTCTTATCAAACTCTTCCTGATCGACCAGATAAGCAGTTTCTTTGTTCCTCTTTTTCTGTTCGATTTCAAGTTTGTCTTTTGTTTCCGCCAGCTTCTTCATATCCAGTGTTTGCTGTCCGAGAATGCCGTGCGCTCCCTGTACAACAGGATTCAGGACGCTGTTTACCGTACCCAAGACCAAAGTTGGAAAGAACATGATGCATATACCGATAGCGAAAGGACGGAGCAATGGATATACATCTATCTGTTCTGCCCGTGCTATGCTCTGCCACACACGAGAGGCAACATAGATTAAAGCTCCGAGTCCGGCAATGCCTTTGGCGACCCCGATAAGGTCGCCGCACAAAGGCATCATGTCAGCATACAAGTCGCGGAGTATCTGATGAATACTATCAAACTGCATAGCTTACCAATATCTTTCTTCTTCCGTTCCGTACAAATCCAATACTCGTTGGGTAGAGTTTTTCTCTTTTGCCCGAAGCAGTGATACCGAAATATTCTTATTGGTATAATACTTCACCAAATTGCGATATTCCATCATTTTATTGTAGGAATTGTCTATGACTTCCATTCGTTCTTTATCGGAAAGGGAAAGGGTGCTGGCATTGATAACCCCTTTTAGTTCTTCCAATGCGTCACCGGATTCATTCAACAGTTTGGTATAACCGTTGGCAATAGCTGCCAATTCCTCTACCGTAAAATTTTCGTCTGCCAACATTCTCTCAAAGTTCGTTACATAGATATCCCCGATTTCGCCAACCATCAACACCGTTTTCTGAACTTTTTTGGCATCTTTGACAAGGTCATTCACGGATTTTAGTGCATCATAGTATTCTTTACCTTGTTTATAAACCTTTTGCACTTCTTTGAAGTTGTTGATTACATTTGCTGCCGTTGACGATGTTTCAACAATCTCAGTCAGGGAATTAATGATACTTGTCGCTATATTCAGCGGATCGGCTACAATAAATTGCGCTTTTGCCTGCTGTATTGAGCCTGCAAGACCTGTGAGCGCGATACACATTATTAATATAATTCGTTTCATAAAATCTTTTTTTTAATTATTAAATTCCAACTATTTACTCTCAATGGAAAGCCAAAGCCAATCCATTACTTTTGCTCTGCTAATCGCTTAATAGCCAATTCAAGATTACCCCCAAGTTTTTCCGCAAGCCGAAAGACCTCTACTTTTTCCGTTTCTTCGGTTGTATAGGTCAGGTATTCACTTCGGGAAACCTCTGTTGCATAAACAGCCGATTGTACACCGCCCAGACCAATCCAAACTTCTTTGTAAAGCCTGTTAGGATCGTTTGCCATATTAATGGATAGTATCTGTCCGCGTTCTTTATCCGTCAATCCGAGCATATTCTGAATACCATCGAATTTGTTCATATACTTTCTCTGGTCAAGCAAAATCTTACAATCGGAGTTCGTTATAATGGCTTCCTTTACAATCGGGGAATGGATAATATCATCCACTTCCTGAGTAACCACCACAGCCTCACCAAAAAATTT
The DNA here is from genome assembly GCA_031255855.1 of Tannerellaceae bacterium. GTDB lineage: Bacteria > Bacteroidota > Bacteroidia > Bacteroidales > Tannerellaceae > DFXE01. The sequence continues at coordinate 5,081 of JAIRRS010000115.1, forward strand.
ACGAACAGTTTTAAACAAATATTTCAGGTACATTGCCATTGAATCGGTTGCGATAGCCTTCCATGCTTCTTCCAAAAGTATCATCTTACGAATACCTTTCAGGCGACGCATCTTATTGATAAACACCTCCATAATAATGATGGTAACAATGGGGAAAAGGACGGGATTGTCCTTTATGGCATCTATCTCAAAGACAATAAAGCGTTTGTTAAGCAAGTCCAATTCCTTATCCGAATTCAGCAGGTAATCGTATTCGCCTCCCTTATAAAAAGGTTCGAGTATGAAAAGGAAATTATCAATATCAAAATCCTTTTCCCTTACCTTTTTGCTGTCAATACTCGAACGGTATTCATTCTTAATGAACTCGTAGAACGTATTAAAACAGGGAATGATATTATCATCATTCTTTACCAGGTTGATGTATTCATTGACAGCATTGGACAACGCTACACTTTCCGCTCCCGAAGGCTTTTCATGTGCCTGCTTCCACAAGGTCAATATCAAAGTTTTGATACTTTCCCTCTTTTCGATGTCAAATACGCCATCTTCCGTGTAGAAAGGGTTAAATGAAATCGGATTATCTTCCGTATAGGTAAAGTACACTCCATCATCACCTTTCGTTTTATTGTGTATCAGGTTACACAATCCCTCGTAGGAGTTGCCCGTATCCACTAACAAAACGTGCGTGCCCTGTTCGTAATACTGGCGAACAAGGTGGTTTGTAAAAAAAGATTTACCCGAACCCGATGGCCCCAAAATAAATTTGTTGCGATTTGTGATAATTCCTTTCTTCATCGGCAAGTCCGAAATATCCAAATGGATAGGTTTACCATTCCTGTCTGCCATCTTGATACCAAACGGAGAGAGGGAGTCCCGATAATTGGTTTCTTCAATGAAAAAACACAAGGCTTGTTCAACGAACGTGTAAAAACTTTCCTCTGCCGGAAAATCGCCCTGATTACCCGGAATACCCGCCCAAAACAGAGTCGGCACATCTATTGTATTATGGCGGGGCTTACATTCCATAAGAGCCAACTGGCTGCCCACATCATTTTTGATGCACTTCAAGTCCTCATGATTATCCGCCCAAGCCATCACATTAACATGGCAACGCACCGAAGTCAATCCGTAACTATGAGCTTCATTCAGGTAGTCTTCAATCCATTCTTTGTTAATTTGATTGGAACGGGAGTAACGTCCGAGCGAGTGCATGTTTTTTGCCTGCTTTTCAAACTTTTTCAGGTTTTCCGTATGGTCATCAATCAAAATAAATTGATTAACCACATGGCTACAGGAAAGAAGTACCCCGATGGGAGCAGCAAAAGACAAGCGGCAGTCGCTCCTGTCTGTTGACATACGTTCGTATCGGCTATCGGTATAAACCTTACCCGGCAGATCATCCGTATCACTAAGGGTATGCAAACTAAGAAAGTTATCTCCAATTTTCATTTCTCCCGCTCCAAGTGTAATATCTTCCAAAGAAGTATTGTCACCCATCAGGGAAAAATATTTTTCGATAATTCCGGCGTTGTTCTCATCTCCTACAATCTCTTCGGTTGCCATACGGGTTAGCGTAATGAATCCCGAATCATTCATTATCCTTTCAAACTGATCTGCCGATTCCAGAAACTTTTGCGGAATTTCCTTATCCTGCATTTCCTTTGGAACAAGAAAGCCACGGGTTAATGCCGTGTAGTTGCTTTGCTGTTTTGCCCTGTCCTTAGTCGTTTTTGTAAGAAACAGGTAACAGGTATGGTTCAGGAACGGACGTTCATTAAAATGACGTTCGTATGATTTGCTAAGGAAACTCATATTTTCCTTTCCTGCATCTCCCTTGTAATGTTCTTCCGTAAACCAATCCTGTTTGCAGACAATGGAATAGTCCGGCAATACCTTGATTGCCTTGACCCATGCCGAATGGATAGCCGTATATTCTTCGGTCGTTACCGAATAGATTTCCGGCAGTTCCACTTTGAAGCCAACTGTAATATCCGCATCTTTGGAAATGATGCAGCCGTGTTCAACCGAAAGGATGGGAAACTTATTCTCCAATGTTGTTATTTTCGATGTATTCCTCATTCTTTTTCCTCCTTATGGATTATACGTGTGAAAAGGCGTTGCAGCCGTCGCCTGTTACTGATATGATGCGGTTGATTTTTGGATGCCTGCACTTTCATGAGTCCGTGTTGTCCGTATTTACCATTCAGATGAAAGGTAACCCAGGCAAGGACTGCACCGGAAACAGCACCAAATCCGACACATATCATTTGGGGAACACCAATCATATAAATGACTACCGTTACCACAAAGACGGCAAGCAAGCCGCCGACAAAAATGAAAAGGTACTGAGCTACCAATCCCTTAAATTCTGCCGGACGACCGATGCCCTTATTAATATTAAATTCCACCATATTATATTACAGGAAGAATGAACGGAGAATAGTCGCAGTAACAATCAGGAAAATACAACCACCAAACCATGAAGCCGCAGTTTTGCTTGTATCAGGGTCGCCGGATTGAAATTTGGAAATCGAGTAGGCAAAGGGAATCTCACCCTAAGCCTCTCACGGAACCGTACATGAAAGTCTCCTCTCATACGGCTCTTCTTATTCAGTCAAAAACTGCCTTTACTTACGTTTCCGATTTCTCGGACTGGCAGTAGGTTTGACTCCCCAAGCCCAATGTGCAAACAAGTTAGGTTGTTGCAATGCAATATCTCCTAACCGGTATATAGTCGCGGTCTTGCGTTTTCTCAAACCTTTGAATTTCCTTCGACCCCAACGAACAAGTCTATCATCGACATGCTTGAGAACGTCTTTTAATACTCCGGGATTATGCCTCCCATAGTAATTAATCCACCCTTGAATGACTGGGTTGATTTCTTTCGCTATATCCGCTAATTCCATTGGTACCCAATGGTTGGAATTCCAATTTTGGATAGCTTCCCATATCTTTGCCCGCGCTTTCTTACTGATGGCGGGAGAAAAGTTCAGGAACACCTCGCCGTGTGCATCTATCGAACGTCCGGGTCTGAATGTATAACCCTGAAAATCAAATTGTATGCACTCATAGGAGATATCACGATGATTCTTCTTGCAATATACAATCTTCGTCTTTTCTTCGTTGACTTCCAACTTGCATTCGGCAAACCGTTTCCTGATGGCTCGTTTGATAAACTCTGCCTGTTTCAGACTTACACAGTGGCATATCGTATCATCGGCGTATCTTTCAAATGAAATGTTGGAGTGCTCTCTCTTCATCCATTCGTCAAATACATAATGCAGAAATAAGTTTGCCAGTATCGGACCGATAACCGAACCTTGCGGAACGCCCTTAGTCCTTTCTACCTGTGTCCCATCCTTCAACTGATAGGGTACGGACAACCAACGTTTGATATAAATCATCGCCCACTTGCATGTAACATGCCTTGCAAGCGCTTTAAGCAGGAGCTCGTGGTCTATATTATCAAAGAATCCTTTGATATCCGTGTCTAACACCCAATGGAATTTGTAAGAGCGTTCTTTCGCTTTTGCCACCGCATCAAGCGCTGACCTGGTCGGACGATAGGCATAGGAATCCTCATGAAAATCTGGCTCTATGCCCGGCTCGATAGTCATGACAACTACCATCTGAGCTATACGGTCTCCTACCGTTGGTATGCCAAGAGAGCGTTTCTTTCCGTTGGTTTTCGGAATTTCTACTAACTTTACGGCGGGAGGAAGATAACTCCCTGAACTCATCCGGTTCCATATCTTATACAGATTGCCTTTAAGATTACTCTCAAAATCTGAAATGGATATGTTATCCACACCGCCTGTTCCACCATTGGCTTTTACCCTCTTGTATGCTTCCATGACAAGTTGTCTGGAAATCTCAAATGACTTTGCGTCTTTCATTAAATCCTCCTAAGTTTCTTAGTTGTTTAAATCTTTTCGCTGAATAAGCTAACCCCTTCGCTCCATTCCCATTACAGGAACTTCATCACTACTACGGGTTAGTCTGTCCCTCTACAGAGCATCGGTACTTTCATTCTTACAGGGTCTCTGCCTGAATTTTTCCCTTATCCCACATTGCAGGCTGACCGCTGTTAATTAC
>JAIRRS010000148.1 GCA_031255855.1 Tannerellaceae bacterium
CTCGAACGCGGGTGCAAAAGTATAACCTTTATGAACATCTTCCAAATATTTAAACCCCTTTTTTTACGGAAAATTTGAACTAATCAACAAACACACTGAAAAACAAGTGTATACGGAAAAATAAAAATTACTCTGTTAAGAAACGACCAAAAACAAACCGCATACATATTATATAATATATATTTACATCCAGAAAAATTTAAAGAAGATGAATCAACAAATCGAATTAAACGAACACAACAAGCGTGAATATCCTCCGATGCATACGGCGGAACATATTTTGAATCAAACAATGCTTCGGATGTTTGGTTGTCCCCGGTCGAAGAATGCGCATATAGAACGAAAAAAGAGCAAATGTGACTATCTGTTGAATGAGGAACCAAGTGCAGGACAATTAGCCGAAATTGAAAGAAAGGTAAACGAAGTCATCGACCAACACTTGCCGGTCACCATAGAATATCTGACACATGAAGCAGCAGCGGACATTGTAGACCTCAGCAAACTGCCTGAAAGCGTAAGTGAAACCTTGCGAATTGTACGCATTGGAGATTATGATGTCTGTGCCTGCATCGGAGAACATGTGCAAAACACGTCGGAGATTGGCCATTTTAAATTCCTGAATAGCGACTACAGCGAAGGGAAACTTCGCGTTCGTTTTAAACTTATTGACTAATTTATAGCATTTCCAGTCTGATAATTTAGAATTATTTTATGTAAGTTTGCAGGCATTTAAGCTGATATTTTATCACAAATTTAAATATAATAGTTATGCAAACGATTGAAAAATACAATTTCGCAGGCAAAAAGGCATTCGTAAGGGTTGACTTCAATGTCCCTTTGGATGAAAACTTCAACATCACAGACGACACACGTATCCGTGCCGCTCTTCCAACATTAAAAAAGATTCTGGCAGACGGAGGAAGCCCAATTATCGGTTCTCATTTAGGCCGTCCGAAAGGGGCAACAGACAAGTTTTCATTAAAGCATATTTTGGGACATGTATCCAAGCTTTTAGGTGTTGATGTACAGTTTGCAAACGACTGTATGGGTGAAGAAGCTGCCGGAAAATCAGCTACTTTAAAACCTGGCGAAGCGTTATTGCTGGAGAATCTTCGTTTCTATGCAGAAGAAGAAGGAAAGCCTAGATTGGCGGAAGATGCTTCAGAAGAAGAAAAGGCGGCAGCCAAGAAAGCTATCAAAGAAAGCCAAAAAGAATTCACAAAAAAATTGGCTTCTTACGCCGATTGTTATGTAAACGACGCATTTGGCACAGCTCACCGCGCACATGCCTCGACTGCTCTTATAGCCGATTATTTCGATGCCGACAATAAAATGTTCGGATACCTTATGGAAAAAGAAGTAAACGCTGTAGAGAAAGTAATGGATGACATCAACCGTCCTTTTACAGCTATTATGGGAGGTTCTAAGGTTTCTTCTAAAATTGAAATCATTGAAAATTTGCTGGGCAAGGTAGACAATCTGATTATCGCAGGAGGTATGACCTATACTTTCACCAAAGCACAAGGGGGTAAGATTGGCAATTCCATCGTAGAAAACGATAAACTGGATTTGGCTATCGAACTAATGAAAAAAGCGAAAGACAATAACGTAGAAATTGTTTTGGCTGTTGATACCAAAATTGCCGATAGTTTCAGCAACGATGCAAAAACAGACTTCTGCAAAGTAAATGAAATTCCTGATGGATGGGAAGGGTTGGACATCGGTCCTGAAACGGAAGAAATATTTGCTGATGTTATCAAGAATTCAAAAACAATCCTTTGGAACGGACCAACCGGCGTATTTGAATTTGAAAACTTCACACATGGCACAAAAGCTGTGGGTGAAGCCGTTGTAGAAGCTACTAAAAACGGCGCATTCTCATTAGTAGGAGGAGGCGACTCTGTAGCAGCTGTAAACAAATTTGGCTTAGCCGACGGCGTTTCTTACGTTTCAACCGGCGGCGGTGCATTACTTGAGGCAATCGAAGGGAAAACACTTCCCGGCATCGCAGCGATTAAAGGTAATTAATCTCGCTAATTATCATTTATATCATACAAAGCGGTTCTAAAAGAATCGCTTTGTTTTTTTATAATTGTCCATATGTCTTCGTACAGAGGGGGAAATAAACAGATGCCCTATATCGTCTGAATAGGCCATCCCGTCTGAGGTCAAACGGATAAACCCATCTTTGTCTTCAATGATTCCTTCCGTAATAAACCTATCAAAATAGGATACCGGCAAATCATCTCCAAAGCGTTGCCGGTAATCGGACTTATCTATTCCCCGGTAATACATCAGATTTTTGATAATATACCTTCGTTGCACTTCTTCCTCAGACAACAGGTAGCCATGTATTATTTTTGTAAAATCCGCCGTCTGGATATAATCGTCTATAACTGCCTTTATTTCCTGTTGATTCACAGCATAGTATGTCGCATAATGCAGGTTTCCGATATAACTACGACCTCCACATCCACAGGAAAGCATGATTTCATCCCCGCATGAATATTCCAAGTCGGTGGTATCTCCTTTGACAAACCTGCGCATGGATGTTTGTTTGAAACCCTGTCTCAACAGGGCATCCCGTCCTGCGTTATACATTGCAAAAAGAGTTTCATTTCCGGCTTTTGCCGATATTCGCACTCCGTTCCTGACATAAAGTGGATATAAGAACAGTTCTGTTGGATTATATTCCAACGCCATCTCTATGGAATACAAAAATGATGCTACCGTCTGTCCTTCGATGCCGTATATCAAATCCATATTAAACTGAGGAAAATTTATTTGCCGTATCACGTCCAGCGCTTCTTTAATTGTACAAAAAGATGTTTTCCTTTTGATATGTATTAATTCTTCCGGCCGGAAACTCTGTATTCCTATACTCAGCCGTTTAACTCCCCTATCCTTTAAAAGTTGCAAAACATTCCTATCCGTACAATCGGGTGAGGTTTCTATTGAGGTAAATACCTTCTCTGGATAAACCCCAAACAAAGCAGCTATTTCAAACAGCCTGTCTAATTGTCCGGCCGTTAAAATCAGCGGAGTTCCTCCTCCAATGGAAAAAGCATCAAATATGAGATTTTCTGCCCATTGGGATAATTGCAGGGCTTGCCGGTACATGGTATCGAGATAAGCGTCAACGTTTACTTTATCGTATCCTTGCTGCGAGAACAAATTACAAAACCCGCATTTATACCGGCAAAAGGGAATATGAAAATAAAGACTTGTCTTTTTACCTGCCACTTTCTCCAGATAGGCAGGCAAATTGACCGGATTGTCGAATGTACGGTATGCCGTTTTATGCGGATAACTATACATATAATGTATATACTGGGGCGCTTGATTTTTCATTTTTTCAGGATAAAAAAGCTATCTAAAGGGTAAATGGTTAATCGTAGACAGTTGTTTCTTGTATATTTTGTTTCCGTTATACATATCCTGGTAAATATGGTCGCCTTGCCCGTTTACTTCTATGATATAAGGAGTTTGGGTATCTCGTTCAATTAGCATATCTACCCCGGCATATTGCAATCCGGATAATTGGGTTGCACGGACACATAGGCTGTTTATTCTTTCGATAATGGGAAGCGGCAGTTTGAGGTCGTCGAATGAACGGGCCTTGTTATTCAGGTGAAGGTTTGTTATCGCGCTTTTGCTACTCCTTACAACTATATGTTCAACTTTTCCAAACTGACAGACTACCCGCAAATCATAATTTTCCGCATCCAACGTATCTTTCAGCATCCATCTTTCCACCAATGCCCCTGATTGTAAAACGGCATTTGCCAAGACTGCAATCTCCCTCAAATTCACCAACCGGTTGATTCGTTTCGTATTATAAACATAAGAACCCTTCGCCGACAACGTAGTATAGGCCACCATATCATCTCTCTTCTTATTATATTTAAAAGCCATGATTCCACCCGCACCGGATCCAAAACGAGGTTTAACAAACACATTCGAATATTTTTCACCGGAAAGAAAATCAGTCAAAGCCTCAAAATCGCCAATAGACGAAGACAGTAACAGCGTTGTTGGCAAACCTTCCAACAATTCTTTACTTTTCACTTTATCCAATGTATGGGCAATCGCTTGCGGTTCATTCAAGTAGTGTGTATTTTCGCTTTTTTCCCGGCGTGCAAGTTGTTCGAGCTGAGCAATATATTCCTTGCACAAAGCATGATAGGCGATAAATCCTGTTTCCTGGTGAACGGGAGGTTCCAGTTTTATCAAAACATTGTCGTATTCAGACAAATGTTCCAGCAATTCATTATACGTAACAAAACGGGTATCTATACCCACACATTCGCCCGCTTTTATAAAATATGTTGTCCGGCGCGATTCCTTATTGCTGACAACCAACGCCTGCATTTATTCGGTAATCATCGGCCAACCGCCATATTCCTCGTAATCATCCAAATCCTGAGGGTCGGAAACATCCACTGTCACCGGCAATTCCGACAACTTCTTCCGCATTTCGTCTGTCAAATAATTATATGCCATATCAATAAACTTGAGATGCTTTATTTTGTCAACATGATCCAAAAGCAATTGTCCCCCTTTGTCGGTAAGTACTCCAGCCGAAACATCCATTGTTTCCAGCCGGGACAAAATATCCGATTCGAGGAAAAGTTCTATTACCGAATCTTGTTCTTCTGCATTAACAATTCCCAAATAAGTCAGTTTAGGGAATTTCTCTTTCGATATCAATGGCTTAAATTGCTCAATAGAACCGTCGTATCCGTAATCTTCCACCCCAACATACAATATCAGGCATTCCAGATTAGGCATGTCTGATTGAATAATATCTTCAACAACATTAGAAGGCAGACCTCCGCTAATGATTTCCAAAGATTTCCATTCAGGGCGTGATTTTTGTCCGATACTTAAATTATTCGTTCCTTTTATTTTTAACGTTGTCAGTTTAGGCATACTATCCAACAAGGGTGATAAATCCGTTTGTTCAATCCAAGACACTTCAGATTCTTCCTGGTCTATATCTCCCCAAAACAAATCTTCGATATGGGCAAACTTCTCTTTGTTTGCCACCATGCCGTCTACCAAATCCCGGCAATCCTCCGATTCATAACTCCAACAACCAATTGTCAACTGTTTGATGCCGGGTAATTTTCTATCCTTAATGATTTTATTCAGCAGGTCTTCCTGTGTCTTTCCTTCGTCGTATTCGTCATAGGTCAGTTTATACTTCATGGCTTCTCCTTTTTGAGGGATATTTTTCGCAAACATACGAAAACAAATCAAAATCCATTGATTTATGCGGAAAATATTCCTCAAAAATCACCTCGCGCCAAGACGGACTTTTATTGTTTTTCCTTCTTTTTATAAATTCTCCGTCGGCCAAAACGAAGGCTTGTCTTTTGATCCGCGCTCCCGACAGTCCACACATCGGCGGGGAGCCCAGACAAAAACTCCCCCACTGAAAGGTATGTGATAATATTCATAATCAGGAGGTATTTCAAACTCGCTATACTTGAAATATTTGCCGCAATCTTGTACGGGAGGTTGATAAATTGCGGTCAGATCCTCAAAAAAACATTTTTGCCTGACGGTGGTTGCCACTTCCACATAACCAGCAACAACCCTGTCCGGGTCAGACAAGCAGACAATATTGCCTCTGATTTCGCCGGGGATAGGCGCGAAGATGCTGCCGGCCTGTTCCACGTTTCGTCTCAAGTTGGTATAATAGGTATGGGCTGCTTTCCGTATCTGATATTGTGTTACCTCTATATAGTAAAGCATGGATATCCTCTCATCCGAAAGAGAGAAGGTCACCAATCTTTTTTGCGGGATAATATTTTGCGACAATTTTTCTGTGGAGCCTAAAATATATGTTTTTGAATTGTCTCTACCCCAACAATAATAGGTGTTTTCCGACAAGGAGTGAATGATAAGATTTTTGCCCTCATATCGTGCATTGGCAAACGCTTCCACATGGAATTCCCAAATTTCCTTGTACGACCAACGATAATATTCTGATTGATTTTCTGTGTCATGTGTAGAAATACAGATGTCAATTTCGTCCGGCTCCTTTCCTCTTTGCCACGACAAGCTGTCAATCGCAGGCGTAAAGAGCGGAACGAGATATTCCGAGGCATATTCCCGCCCGTCTGCCGATATGTAGAGACGGTATTGCTTCCCTTTTTCGAGCGCCCCGTTCGATATGGCGTATTTCCCTCTGCCTTTATATTCTACGTTTTCGAAGCGTTCGCCATCGTTCGTCTCTATCCGCACAATGGCATCGGTAACAAAGGCAGACGTATCCCATTGCAGCAATTTGTCGTTCACCGGAATGCCCCAACTCAAATCAACCACCGTCGTGTCATTCGTAATCACTCCATCCACCACCAGTACACGCCCCATCGACTCCAACCCATCATATTCGAACGGCGTTATACAAGTAGAAAGCAGGAATCCACATCCCGCCAACAGGCATCCGAAAAAACACAATTTATTCATAATAAGATATGATTTAAATATTTAAGCCATTTGATTAATTCACAATCAATTATAGAAATGAAGCAATCTGTACGCTCCATTTTTAAAAATACAGATTGCTTCTTTCGAATTACATAAATGCCTATAGCACAATCAAATTAGCACTGGAACAATATGATCTACTTCCTGTTGTTGGATTATAGATATATGCAGAAACATAATACGTTCCCGCATCATAAAATTGTATCCAAGTTGGATTGTAGCCGCCTCCGTAAGGATCCAGATGCGCATATCCACCTCCAATGACCCATTGTATTTCACATCCGCTTGGTATGTTAAAGTCAATAAGCTCAAACTTGGCAACGGCGTAAGATCCATTACGAGTTAACGTTATTGGATCTTCATAAGGGTTTGACTTATTTATGAGAATATCTGCATTAGCAACAGTAACAGAACATAAAAGAACAAATAAAAGAAAGATAAATTTTTTCATGATAATTCTAATTTTTTGATTAATAAATACTAAGAGCCTGTTTAAATTTTAATTGAAAAGAATATTAAGAGTGTTTCCTTCTTGTCTATAAATGCGTTTATTTTGAGGTACGAAACTTAAAACAAGATGCATATAACAGATTTGAAGGAAACACAGTGGCAATATAGTAAGAATGTTCTTCATTTGCAAGAGAGGAAACGAAAATATAGTTTACACAGTATATGGGATGCGCTGTTTTACTTGGTGAAGACAGGATGCCAATGGCGGATGCTGCCCACCTATTATCCTCCCTGGCAATATGTGATTTGTAGCGTTTCATAAATTGTCTTATTTTCTCATCGGAAGTGCCAAGGTCATGAGAATTGTCAAAAACGAGTGCATAATTTGAAAATTAAAATGAAGCCATGGATATACGAAAACTAATTTACATAAACTCTAATGTCTATCTGCCGAAAAAAGGAAGATATTCCTGACATTTTTTAAGCTAATCTGTTTTTTCGCTAACGCGCAAACGCGAGAAAATATCGCTTTTAAGCTAAAAAATGAGAGCTATGTAAAGCAAATTGGGAAAATCACAAAAAAATCATCTGAGTGATATCTGGATTTCATCTGGATATTTCCGGGAATTCATCCAGACATTTCCGAAATTCATTTGGATGAAATTGAGCTATTTCCACAAAAACACAAAAAAAACACAAGAAAACAATCAAAAATGTAAAAAAGTGCACTATTCGCATCAAAAAGTAATATTTTTTAGCTAAAAATAAAAACCAAAAATAAGCTATTAAACCAATCATTCTGTGTAATTTACATTGAAATTAAGGCTGAAATCCAGCCGTTTTTTGCAAACACACCCGGAGTAGGCTCGAAAACGGGCCGTATTCGGAGGCTTAATTATCATTTTGCCAAATCCTGATTTTTGCAAAATTCGTCACATAGAAATGTTCATGCGGCTAAAATCCTCAATTTCATAATTATCGTTGCATTTAGCAACACATTTGTCAAACTCGTAGTCTGAAAACATCAAAATCATTTTGTTGCTACTAAACTAAATAATAACTTTGCACCTGCCTGAAAGGTGTATAACAAAAAAACGGTTTACGTCATTTTACAAATTTCAAACTCACAAAGCTTGGAAATATATTGTTTTTTTTAAGATTCGATGATAGAACAATAATATAAGAATTTAAAAAAAACTATTTACCAAAACATATTTAAATATTCCAAAGATGAAAAATCAATTAAACGCTAGATTGATCAACGCAATGTCTGATGCCTTACCTGCCAAAATGAACCTTGCAAATTTCCTGACCAAGGAACTACTCCTTAGCAGAGAAGCAGCCTATCGCCGTTTGCGTGGAGAGGTTCCTTTTGGCCTGGATGAAACGGCTCAAATTGCAATGAAACTGAATTTATCAATCGACAACATTATCGGCAACCATGAAAACAGCGCTGCCATGATTCACATGAACCTGAACAAGTCCAAAGACGCAATGGTAAATTACGAATTAACAATGGAACGGTTTCTGCAAATATCAAAGATGATTAAAGACATGAATCCCTTAACATTCAGTTGCGCTACAAACCTGCTCCCATTTGTTTTTTGCGAACCCTATGAATACATCAACAAATTCCGTATCAGCCGACGGCTACACCTAAGTAATAAAATCAAAGGAACCGGTTCGTTGGCCGACATTGAGATTTCAGAGAATACCCTAAAACTGCAAAAAATCATCGCGCAGAATTACCGGTTAATCCCCAACACAATTTTTATATGGGATACAAATATTATATTGTCATTTATCAAAATGATTCAACTGTTCTACAATCTCAGAATCCTGTCAAAAGAAGACATCAAGCATCTGAAGAACGAACTCCATACATTAATGTATGATGCGGAAGAAATTACCAACTTCGGGAAATACCGCGACGGAGGGAATGTAAACATATACCTTTCCAATATAAATCTGGAAGCATCGTACGGATATCTTGAATCAGACAATTTCTGTATGAGCACATTCCGGGTATATGCCATCAACATCATAGACTCACAACACCCGGATATTTGTCGTTTACAAAAAAACTGGATACTGTCGTTGAGACGCTACGCAACATTAATTACGGAAAGTTGTGAGACGGAACGTTTGAAGTTTTTCAACCTCCAACATGAATATATAGACAGCATCTGAGCATTTCCGGATTAAAATCGTACTTTTGTCTTTTCATTATAATTAACGCGACATGAGGATTGAAGAGAACTATTCGCTTCTAAAACATAATACTTTCCACTTACCGGCAAAGACACGCTGGTTTATGGAATATGAAAACGAAGAAGAGCTTGGACGTATCTTGCGCGACGAATATTTCCAGGAATGTGTTTCATTGCACATAGGGAGCGGCAGTAATTTGCTGTTTGTCGACGATTTCCGAGGCATCATCTTTCATTCGCAGATAAAAGGCATTCAAGTGGCAGAGGAAACTGACGATTCTGTACTGCTGCAAATCGGTGCGGCCGAATTGTGGGACGACGTAGTGGCTTACGCCATATCGAAAAACTGGGGAGGCATAGAGAATCTTTCGAACATTCCCGGAGAAAGCGGCGCGGCGGCCGTGCAGAATATCGGGGCATACGGCGTTGAAATCAAAGACGTGATCGAAACGGTTGAAGCGTATAGCCGTTTCTCCTTTGAAAAAAGGATATTCACCAAAGACGAATGCGACTTTGCCTATCGCCACAGCTTCTTTAAAAACGAGCAGAATGAGCCATATATTATTACACACATCAACATCCGGCTGAATAAGAAGCCCGTATTTACTCTCTACTATGGCAAACTGAACGAAGTCTTGGGAACATATCCCGAAATAACGTTGGCCAATATCCGCGATGCAGTGATTTCCATCCGCAAAGAAAAGCTTCCCGATCCTGATATCATCGGTAATGCCGGAAGTTTCTTCATGAATCCGGTTGTTTCAATCCGCTATTTTGAAAAACTAAAAACACAATACCCCGATATCCCTTCCTATCCATTAGGAAATGATCATATAAAAATTCCTGCGGCATGGCTTATTGAGCAATGCGGTTTCAAAGGGAAAAAACACGGGGAAGTAGGCGTTTACGAAAAGCAAGCATTAGTGTTAACAAACCTGGGCAATGCCACCGGCGACGAAATAGCCCTTGTTGCCGAAAGCATCCGGACAGCCGTAAACGAACATTTCGGCATAGAACTAACGCCGGAAGTCAAATATGTTGGATAATGAAAATTACTTTTTTAGGAACCGGCACTTCCACGGGAGTGCCTGAAATAGGTTGCCAATGCGAAGTTTGCACCAGTAAAGACCCGCGTGACCGGCGTATGCGGACATCCGTACTGGTTGAAACAAAAGGGAAACGTATCTTGCTCGATTGCGGCCCCGACTTCCGTTGGCAAATGATAACAAATAATATTTACAACCTGGATGCCGTCCTTATTTCACATGAGCATTACGACCATGTAGGCGGACTGGACGACCTCCGTCCGTTTTGCGTACCTAAAGGAATAGACGTATATGCCGAAGATTACGTGGCAAAAGCTATCAAAACCCGTATGCCTTATGCCTTTCGGGCACATAAATATCCGGGAATACCCAATCTGGAACTACATGCTATCCAAGACGAACCATTTTCCGTGGCCGGAATTCCGGTTGTCCCGGTGCGTATCATGCATGCCTGCATGCCTATTTTCGGCTACCGGATTGGAAAAATGGCATACCTGACAGACGTTAAGACCATACCCAAAGAAGAGTTTGCCAAGCTAAAAGGGCTTGACGTACTTATCCTTGATGCGTTGAGACACAAACCGCACCTTTCGCATGAAAATGTGGAAGAAGCCTTGCTCAACATCAGACAAATACAACCAAAAGAATCATACCTCATCCACATGAGCCACAGGATAGGTTTACACGAATTTGCAGGGAAGGAATTTCCTCCTCATGTATATCTTTCGTATGATGGATTAAGTTTAAGTATGCCGGATTAATCCGGTATGGGTGTACACCCGGTAAAATAGATGAATTCCTCGTCACGGTTTATCTGGAAAGACAGATTTACCGAAGGATATAAGTTTCTGATACGGCTGGAAAGTGTATCGCCCATCATCTTATACATTTGGGATGTAACCTCTGGTTCGTAAGGCAAATTCCCGTAACAACAAAAGTTCCCTTCGCTTACGAACAAGTCGGCAACCAGCCACTTATTAGCTATCCGCCAATCGGTCATTCCCCATTGCGACACCCTGAGATTCAGGTCATTCGCCGGAAAAAGGATATTCATCGGAGCTGTCGCGTCAAAGGCTTTCCGCATCTCGTCTATTTCTTCGGGCAACGACAATTGATTATCCAACTGCTGGGAAGCCGCTTTTTCTAATAGTTTTTTGCTATAACTCCCCACCCATACGCCATTATGGAAATAATATCCGAAGAACCGGTTGTTTACGTCAGGGTAATAATAAAAATCTATCCCATTTATATTTTGTTTCACAGGTTTGTAATACGGGAAAATGTTATCCATGAAGTGTTTCAGCCTGCCTGCCGCCCTGTCTCCTACTTGCATATAACCGACAACCCCTTGCCGGTGAAACGACAGCATCAGCGATTGCACTTGTTGGCTTCGTTGGATAAAAGAAAGTAAAACGGGTGGTATTTCGGAAGCAAACACTTTATAAAACGCCTGCTTCGGAAGTATCATCAAATTCAACACAGAAGGACGGTTTACAACTAAAAGAGCATTTATATCAGGAGGAATCATGGTATATAAGTCTGCCGACACATTTGACTGTTCAGTCTGCATCGAACGGATATACACCCAGACGGCCGACATCAGGATCAATACAGCCAGTAAACTGATAACTATTTCCTTCAGGTAGGCTTTCATTTCTGGGAGAGGAAATATTTACACCAAAGTTTTAATCCGCAAATATCACATTTGGGTTTTCGTGCCACGCATGTATATCGGCCGTGCAGTATCAGCCAATGATGTGCTTTAGGGATAAGATGCCCGGGGACATGCTTTACTAATTCCTTTTCGGTTTCCAGTGGAGTCTTACTATTGTTGGTCAATCCAATCCGGTTGGAAACGCGGAACACATGTGTATCAACCGCCATGGCCGGTTTGTCGTAAACGACGGATGCGATCACATTCGCTGTTTTCCGTCCTACACCCGGAAGTTTTTGTAATTCTTTAATATCCGAAGGGACTATACCCTTGAAATCACGAAGGAGCATTTGTGCCATACCAACCAGATGCTTCGATTTATTATTCGGATACGAAACACTCTTAATATATTCATAAACAACTTCGGGAGTGGTTTCCGCCATTACTTCGGCAGTAGGAAAGGCTTCAAACAAAGCCGGTGTAATCATATTCACCCGCTTGTCTGTACATTGAGCCGATAAGATGACAGCAATAAGCAATTGGAAAGGATCTTTGTAATGTAACTCCGTTTCAGCAACCGGCACATTTTCCATGAACCAACTGATAACCCCTTTATATCGCTCTTCCTTTCGCATCGTTCAATGAAGAAATCCGTGTGTTTTTCCCCGGACACGGTCAGATTGCCCGGGGAAATGGTAAAATGATTCAGGTTTTCAACTTAATTGGCAGATTCAAACTGTCTTAGGAAACGAATATCGTTTTCCGAGAACAAGCGCAAATCTTTTACTTGGTATTTCAGGTTCGTTATACGTTCAATTCCCATTCCCAGTGCATAACCAGTAT
Organism: Tannerellaceae bacterium; assembly: GCA_031255855.1. GTDB lineage: Bacteria > Bacteroidota > Bacteroidia > Bacteroidales > Tannerellaceae > DFXE01. The sequence continues at coordinate 12,702 of JAIRRS010000148.1, forward strand.
AAACGTTACTGTCGATACCACAATTATCAAGCACATTCGGGTGAACCATTCCGCAACCGAGTATTTCTACCCAACCGGTATATTTGCAGAACGGACATCCTTTACCACCGCAAAGGTTACAGGAAATATCCATTTCGGCTGAAGGCTCGGTAAACGGGAAATAGGAAGGACGTAAGCGTATCTTGGTATCTTGGCCGAACATCTCCTTCGCAAAGAAAAGAAGCGCTTGCTTTAAATCGGCAAAAGATACATTTTTGTCTACATATAAGGCTTCTACCTGGTGGAAGAAACAATGTGCACGATACGAAATAGCTTCATGCCGGTACACGCGTCCCGGACAAATGATACGGATAGGAGGTTGTGACTTCTCCATCACACGTGTTTGAACGGAAGAAGTATGCGTGCGGAGTAATATATCAGGATTATGCTGAATAAAGAATGTATCCTGCATATCGCGAGCCGGATGATCATGGGCAAAGTTCAACGATGAAAAGACATGCCAATCGTCTTCTATCTCAGGCCCTTCGGCAATACTAAAGCCTAAACGGCCGAATATATCGCAGATTTCTTTCTTAACAATCGACAAAGGATGCCGTGTACCTAAATTAACAGGATGAGCTGTACGCGTCAAGTCTATATCATCGTCGGTTGTTTGTGTATTGGCAAAGCTATCTTTCAAATCGTTTATCCGTTGCTGGGCTCTTTCCTTCAATTGATTTAGGAATTGTCCAACCTCCCGCTTCTGGTCGGCAGCAACATTCCGGAAATCATTCATCAGTTGGGATATTTCGCCTTTCTTGCTAAGATATTTGATTCGTAGCGCTTCTATCTCATCAGCATTTGCTGCGTTCATTTCTTCCACTTCTTCGAGCAGAGCTTTAATCCGATTAATCATTTTTAATACCAAATTTCTTTAATGAACGCAAAGTTAGCCTTTTCTTCTCATAATGCAATCGTTTACAGGCTTTTTTCACTTTTACACATGGAGCTAACTTCACAAATTCCATACGGCGAATCTTTATTTGTCCGGTTTCAGGATAACCCCCAGACTTTTTTTCCCGTCCATCTTTATAACGATCGTTTTTTCGAAACGGACATGGCGCAAATAATCTGTTTCCTGCACGGCGGGTTGGGCGTTCAGGAATTCCTGATCGTACCAGCCATCACCTTTAAAGGGATTTATCGTAAAATATCCCACACCAAAGGAGGTAAGGTTCTGGAAGAAATGGGTTCCCTGGCTGGGGTCTATCCTATAATTCTCCAAACCGGATTCGACAATGATCCGGGCATTACTGATATGCGGCCACTTGACAGGTATGCCGAGCCAATGATCGCTGCTACCCCACCGCCCGGGGCCTATCAATACATATCCCTCTTCCTTTTCGGTGAACGTTTTGTTTATTTTTTCTATTTCGTATGCTATCAATTGGTTGTTGGACGAATTAAACGCTTCTGTTTTTACATATATGACATCATAGATATTTGTTATAATTCCGTGCCCCAATACGCTGGCGGACGAGATAATGGTATCTTCGGATTTTATTTCCGTCAAATTTTCATCCATTATTTCTTTATTATCCACTATCGGACGAATCTGTAATAAATAAAACGTCGCTTTTGCCGGATTCGCCGGATCTATATTCACAGCAAATTCAATTTCAACCGGTCGTGCCATTTCTGATTGCCCAATCTTCAATACCTTATCCAAGGTTTCAGCCAAAGGGAAGACATCATGTTGGAGGATGTTGGCAAACGAGATTATTTTTCGTCCTCCTGGATAAAAGCCATCCCTTATAATTTGGTCGTAAGGGTCGTATGTAGAAACTATATATCGCAAGGATCCGTCGGTTTCGGCATCTTTTACACTCAAGCGAAGCAAGTTAAAGGAATCATCTATCGAAAATTGATCGGCCATATTCTTCAGGTCAAGTGCATAAAAACGAGTTTGGGTTTCCCTGAGCGCAAACTCCATCGTACTCATCTGAAGTATATTGTGCGGATGCCGGGGCGAAAAACGTAAAGTTACACCACCATCAACAATATATTTACCCAATCCTAAAGCAAGATTGGCAATGCCGTCTTCCGCCTTTTCATTCCCAATCGGATAGAAATTGAGCGAACGGGCCACTCCTGAAATGGTCGGATAAAAATGGGAATTATACTGTGAGCCTACCACTTCCTGTAATACAACCGACATCTTTTCCTGGTCAATCAAGTTGGATGTCGCCGTCATATAGGCCTTGCTGTCCTTATAAAAGACCGACGCGTATACAGCTTTAATGGCATCACTTACCGTTCGGAGCATTTCATATTTATCCGGATTCTTCGGCACCATATAGGTGGAATATATCCCGGCAAACGGCTGGTAATGCGAATCTTCCAACAGACTTGACGAACGAACGGCCAATGGCCCCTTCACCACGTCGAAAAAGGCCATCAGGTCTTCAATCAAGGCAGAGGGCAGGCTTGCACGAAGAAAACACTTCAGTATGACATCGTCTTCCGTTTCATTCAATGCCAACAGATATAAATCATTCGACTCCATAAATTCGTCGAAGATATCTGTACAGATAACAACAGTCTTCGGTATTGTGACCGGAAAGTTTTCCTGATATAATTTAGCCGATCGTTTTACCATCGCGCCTATGAACGCCAGGCCTCTCCCCTTCCCTCCCAGCGAACCGTCACCGATACGGGCGAAATTGCTGTACTCATCAAAACGTTCTTTTTGATAAATGGCAACCACTCCACTATTTTTCATCCGGCGGTATTGTACAATCAAATCGAAGATCAACTGCCGGGCTTCGTCCATGTCTTTGTAATCAATAACATCAACATGTTTCAACACTTCAGCCGGCGGGAACATCGCCCGGGAATAAAAGAATCGCGAAAAATGGTTGCGCGACAAATGATAAACCAATGAATCGTCGGGTATGTCAAAGATTTTCTTTTGTAAGTCTTTTAAATCTTTGATGCGCATAATTTCGTCTTTGGTCTTCGGATCCAGGATAATGAAATCACCAAACCCAAAATGGCGCATAATCTTCTTCCGCAAGTCCTGGGGATAGCTTTTAGAATTCTTATCTATGAAAGAGGCAGCCAATTCCTTGGCATATACTTTGTTTGAAGATTCGGATGACTCCATGACAATGGGAATAATCAAGCCCGATTTGCGTACATAGCGGCCGAACTTATATCCGGCAAACGGGTCTTTCTTCCCTTCACGCATAAAACTCATATCCGAGATTATACCGAGCATATGATCTTTATATTGGTCGAAGATGCGAACAGCTTCTTCATAGGTACGAGCTAGTTTGATTTTGGGACGCCCGCGCATACGCAACGTCTGTTGGTGATCGTTCAAGGCCTCTTTCGAAAATTCCTGGCTTTGTTCAAGTACGAACTTATACAAATGAGGCAGCGTAGACGAATAAAAACGGACCGAATCCTCCACCAGCAAGATAATCTGCACGCCTACACTTTCCGTATCGTCGGGCGCGTTCATCTTGTCTTCTATCAGCTTGATGATAGCCAGTAACAATTCTGAATTCCCCAACCAGCTAAACACATAATCAATGGCGCTTAAATCTTCATTTGCCACCCTTTTGGAAACCTCTTTTGAGAAAGGGGTCAATACTACAATAGGAATATTCGGGTAATGTTTTTTTATTTCTTTTGCCGCCGAAAAGATATCTTTGTCATCCATATTAGGCATACAAATAATCAGTTCGAAATTCCGGTTTTTCAATTCTGTCAACGCCTCTTCTTCCGTAGTGACCTGCGTAAAACGGGGAGGATAACGCAGGCTCAATGCCGTATATTCATTAAAAATTTGTTCGTCGACACGCCCGTCGTCTTCTAACATAAACGCATCATATTTGGCAGCAATAAGCAATACATTATAAATACGCTTATTCATCAGGTTTGCAAAAGAGGTATCTCTAAATACCAAATTTTTGAAGTCTGGAATACCACTCATGAAAATTAACAATTTAAACTGTCCAAAAGTAAGTAAAAAACTTTGCCATTCCATATAAATCCATACTTTTGTGAGCATATTGTCACCTAAAATTAATATTAAACGCTATGAAGACAGAATTAATCTTATCATCACTGGAAGCTAAACATCCCGGCGAAAAAGAGTATCTGCAAGCAGTAAAAGAAGTTCTCTTATCTATCGAAGAAGTCTACAACCAACATCCCGAATTCGAAAAAGCAAAAATCATCGAACGGCTGGTTGAACCCGAACGCGTTATCACATTCCGTGTTCCCTGGATAGACGACAAAGGGGAAGTACAAGTAAATTTGGGTTACCGCGTACAGTTCAACAGCGCTATCGGCCCGTATAAAGGAGGTTTACGTTTTCACCCTTCCGTTAATCCATCCATCCTGAAATTCTTAGGTTTCGAGCAAACATTCAAGAATGCGCTCACCACACTTCCAATGGGAGGAGGAAAAGGAGGCTCAGACTTCGCTCCGAGAGGAAAAAGTGATGCCGAAATCATGCGCTTCTGCCAGGCATTCATCATGGAGTTGTGGCGCAATATCGGCCCCGACACGGATGTTCCGGCAGGAGATATCGGCGTAGGCGGACGCGAAATAGGTTATATGTATGGAATGTACAAAAAACTTGCCCGCGAAAACACAGGCACATTTACAGGGAAAGGGCTTGAATATGGAGGTTCTATCCTTCGCCCTGAGGCTACTGGCTTCGGTTCTTTATATTTTGTCCGCCAAATGCTGGAAACACAAGGCATCGATATGAAGGGTAAAACAGTCGCTATTTCCGGCTTCGGAAATGTTGCCTGGGGGGCAGCCACCAAAGCTACCGAATTCGGTGCAAAGGTAATCACTATCTCAGGTCCCGACGGGTATGTATATGATGCCGACGGTATTGCAGGCGAGAAAATCGATTATCTCCTGGAGCTACGTAACTCAGGCAACGACATTGTTGAAACATACGTGAAAGAATTCCCCAAAGCTAAATTTTTCCCAAACAAACGTCCTTGGGAACAAAAGGCAGATATCGTTATCCCTTGCGCCACCCAAAACGAATTAGACGAAAACGATGCCAAACAAATCATCGCCAACAAGTCCATTTGTGTAGCCGAAGCATCTAATATGGGTTGCACAGCCGAAGCGGTTGATCTATTCCTCGATCATAAAATGCTCTTTGCTCCGGGAAAAGCCGTAAATGCAGGAGGCGTAGCCACTTCAGGATTGGAGATGACGCAAAACGCTATGCATATTTCATGGACTGCCGCCGAAGTGGATGCTAAATTGCATCAAATCATGAACGCCATTCACGAGCAATGTGTGGCTCACGGCAAAGAAGGAGACTATATCAATTATGTAAAAGGAGCCAACATCGCAGGATTCATGAAAGTAGCGAAGGCAATGATGGCACAAGGTATTGTATAATAGTACACATCCTATCTGCAGATAGGATGCATCCAATTTAAAAATAGCGTGCGCCCGATAAAAAAACGGAACGCACGCTATTTTTATTCAGACAGACTTGAATTTAATCCAATTTCAACACGGCAAGGAAAGCCTTTTGGGGGACTTCTACCGTTCCGATCTGTTTCATCCGTTTCTTTCCTTCTTTTTGTTTTTCCAACAGCTTACGCTTACGGGAAATATCACCTCCGTAACACTTGGCTGTCACATCCTTACGTACGGCCTTTATCGTTTCGCGTGCAATAATCTTCGAACCGATAGCAGCTTGTATGGCAATATCAAATTGCTGACGTGGGATTAATTCTTTTAACTTTTCACACATTCTTCGTCCGAAAGTCACACTATTATCCACATGGGTCAACGTAGACAAGGCATCCACCGGCTCACCGTTCAACAGAATGTCTAATTTTACCAGCTTACTGGGGCGGAAATCTTGCATATGGTAGTCAAAAGAAGCATATCCTTTGGAAATACTTTTCAGTTTATCATAAAAATCGATTACAATCTCACCCAAGGGCATGTCATAATAAATCTCCATCCGGTCGCCTGAAATATATTCTTGTTTCATTAGAATACCACGCTTCCCAAGACAAAGTGTCATGATTGGGCCGATATATGCCGTATTGGTAATAACCGAAGCACGAATATACGGTTCGTCAATATGCTCAATCAATGTAGGATCCGGCAAACCACTGGGGTTATGCACTTCTGCACAATTACCTTTTTTGTCATATACCTTATACGACACGTTCGGTACCGTCGTAATAACGTCCATATTGAATTCGCGGTCTAACCGTTCCTGTACAATTTCCATATGCAGAAGACCGAGAAATCCACAACGGAAACCAAATCCCAAAGCGGCAGAACTTTCCGGTTGGAAAGTCAGTGAGGCATCATTCAACTGAAGTTTCTCAAGGGAAGTACGTAAATTCTCGAAATCCTCACTATCTATCGGATACACTCCGGCAAACACCATCGGCTTTACCTCTTCAAATCCGGCGATACCTTTTTTTGCTCCGTTCTTCACATGAGTAATCGTATCCCCTACCCTAACTTCTTTCGACGTCTTAATCCCTGAGATGATATATCCCACATCACCCGTCCGCACTTCATTACGAGGCGACATTTCCATTTTCAATACGCCTACTTCGTCGGCATCATATTCCTTTTCCGTAGCGACAAATTTCACACGGTCACCTTTGCGGATAACACCATTCACTACCTTAAAATAAGCAATGATACCACGGAACGAATTAAATACGGAATCGAATATCAGACATTGCAACGGAGCATCCGGATCACCTTTCGGAGAAGGAATCTTTTCAATAATCGTATTCAGTATATCGAAAACGCCTTCACCCGTTTTCCCGCTGGCACGGAGGATATCCTCCCGTTTGCAACCTAAAAGTTCAATAATTTGGTCTTCCACCTCATCAGGCATCGCACTTGGCAAATCGATCTTGTTGACAACCGGAATAATTTCCAAATCATTCTCAATCGCCATATAAAGGTTTGAAATAGTTTGTGCCTGAATACCCTGAGCTGCATCCACAATAAGCAATGCTCCTTCGCAGGCAGCAATCGAACGGGACACTTCGTATGAAAAATCCACGTGCCCCGGTGTATCAATCAAATTCAAGATATATTTTTCGTTGTTATAAACATATTCCATCTGAATGGCATGACTTTTTATTGTGATGCCACGCTCACGCTCCAAATCCATATCATCAAGAATTTGCGCCTGATTTACTTCTATTGTTTCGGTATATTCAAGCAAACGGTCGGCAAGGGTACTTTTGCCGTGATCTATATGGGCAATAATACAGAAATTACGAATATTGTTCATCTATTACATTTATTAGGACTGCAAAGATAGATATTTTAAAGCAAAAACTATATTTTTGGCATACCATTTGTCCATTATATAACATGACGTTACAGGAAATAAATCAGGCATATAACCGTATTACCGGTTCATTGGATAATAAAGAATTAAAGAATGCTTTCGACTCATTGCAGTCCCTTATAAGCGGCAGTCAGGAATACAATTTCCAGGAAAAATTAAACGAATTGCAGGAAACATATAAATATATGCTTCGCTACCGCATGGAGGGTGTAAAAGACCCCATGCAGGAGCAAATATATCATAATCTCCACGCATCTGCCTACGAACTAACCGACCGGCTCAGGCATAAATTATTAATATCTGAGTCATCGCTTGCTTTTTATAATCGTAGGCGCAATATGCAAGTTTTACCGAAGACATCATACGGTGAAATACACAACCGGCTTACTTCTTATTTCGATACTGAAAACGTAGTGGAATACGAGTTCACCCTGTCTTTATTATTTAACAAGGTATGGGTATCCGACCCGCTCACATCGGAAGAAAGCCTCGCTATCAAAAAAATACTAGACGATTCGCGTCTTCCCTTTTCAACGGGATGCCAGATAGTTTCAGCCTTATTATTAGGTCTTCAGAGTGCATTCGACAAAGAAAAAATATTATTACTCTTCGATGCTGTCAGTTTATCCGCTGAACAGGAAGTACGTGTAAGGGCTTTCATCGCGATTCTTCTTACACTCTACATTCATAGAAAAAGAACATCATTGTATCCGCAGATAGAGAACCGTTTGGCTACTATCGCTGAAGAACCCGGTTTTACAAAAACTGTTTTGACCATTACTCTCCAGTTCATACTGGCCAGAGAAACAGAGAAAATCACTAAAAAATTACAAACTGAAATCATTCCGGAAATGATTAAGTTGAGCCCGAAAATTAGCCGGAAAATGAATTTAAGTGATTTCGCTACCGACCATTTAGGAAATGACATGAATCCCGACTGGCAGGACATCTTTGCCGATAGTTCATTGGGAAAGAAAATGGAGGAGTTTGGTGAATTGCAACAAGAAGGTGCCGATATCATGCACTCAACATTCATTCATCTGAAAAACTTCCCTTTTTTCAGGGAATTAAGCAACTGGTTTTTGCCCTTCATGCCAAAGTATTCTTTATTTGCCAACAGATCAAATGAAGAAAGTAGGGAAAAAGAGGTATTAAAAACATTAGCATCGGCTACTTTCATGTGTAACTCTGACAAATACTCCCTTTACTTCAGCATGTTGCAATTGCCGGAAACTGCCCGTAAAATGATGATCGGGCAATTCAACAGTCAAGTATCCGAAATGATCCAACAAAACAAAGAAGAGTTAATTAGCAAACAAGGCAAGTTGGAAATTATCTCCAGACAATATATCCAGGATTTATATCGGTTTTATAAATTATATCCTAGTCGTCTGGACTTCGACGATATCTTTGCTTTACCGCTCGACTTTCACAATTTACCTATCTTGCGCCCTTATATTTCCGATGAAGAGAGCCTCATGACCATTGCTGAGTATTATCTGAGAAAAAATTATTTCAAAGATGCATTTGTTATCTTTAGCCAACTTGCAGAAACAAAGAAAGACAGTGATATTCTGTTCCAAAAGATCGGTTATTGTAAACAAATGCTCGGCGACATAGAAGGTGCTTTAGACGACTACCTGCATGCTGATTTAATAAATTCTGAAAGCAAATGGGTAATTCGCCGGATTGCCGGATGTTACCGCACCTTGAAACAACCAGAAGAGGCATTGGAATACTACCGCCGACATGAAGAGCTAAGTCCTAACAATTTGTCCATTCAAATCAGTATCGGACACTGTTACCTGGAACTAAAGGATTATAATAAGGCATTGAAATATTACTTCAAGGTCGAATACCTCGACAGCAAAAGTCATAAAGCCTGGCGTCCGATTGCCTGGTGCTCATTCCTTACGGGTAAATACGACCAGGCACATAATTACTACAATAAAATAATCTCCCACCAGCCCAATATGGAAGACTACCTGAATGCCGGTCATACGGAATGGGCATTACAAAACATCAAAGGAGCTGTCAATTACTACAAAGAAGCCATTAGGTCGGAAAACAATGATTTCCACAAATTCAAGGAACAATTCATTCAAGATATCCCTGATTTAGCAGCAGCCGATATTGAAGATTCGGAAGTCCCTCTCATGCTCGACCAGCTTTTGTACGCGCTTTCGTAAGTAAGCCAGCAGAACACAATAAAAAAAAGGAGCCCTTCTTTGAGAGCCCCCTTTTTTCACATTAATATACAATTGAATTACTTCAATTTCTTGTAACCATAAACTGCCAAGTCACCCAGTTCCTCTTCGATGCGAAGGAGTTGGTTATATTTAGCCATACGGTCGGAACGGCTTAATGAACCAGTCTTTATTTGGCCTGAATTGGTTGCTACAGCGATATCAGAGATGGTAGAATCTTCTGTTTCTCCCGAACGGTGTGACGTAACTGAAGTATAACCGTTGCGATGAGCCATTTCGATAGCATCTAATGTTTCAGTCAATGTCCCAATCTGGTTTACTTTGATAAGGATCGAGTTTCCACAACCACTTTGGATACCTTTTTTCAGGAATTCAACATTTGTAACAAACAAATCGTCACCTACTAACTGGCATTTAGAACCGATAGCGTCGGTAAGCATTTTCCAACCCTCCCAGTCGTTTTCGTCCATACCATCTTCGATAGAGTCGATTGGGAATTTAGAAACTAATTCGGTCAAATAAGCTACTTGTTCTTTAGCAGAACGTTTCGCTCCTTTTTCTCCTTCAAATTTTGTATAATCGTATGTTCCTTTCTTATCATAGAATTCAGAAGATGCGCAGTCTAACGCGATGGTAACATCTTTACCCGGCTCATATCCGGCAGCTTTGACAGCACTCAGGATAGAGTTCAGTGCATCTTCAGTGCCATCCAATGTAGGAGCAAAACCACCTTCGTCGCCAACAGCTGTGCTTAAACCACGGTCGTGTAATACTTTCTTCAATGCATGGAACACTTCAGCGCCCATACGTAAACCTTCGCGGAAACTGCTCGCGCCAACCGGACGAATCATGAATTCCTGGAATGCGATAGGAGCATCCGAGTGAGAACCACCATTGATGATATTCATCATAGGAACCGGCATTACATAAGCATTTGTTCCACCGATATAACGATAAAGGGGCAAATCCAGATAGTTGGCGGCTGCTCTTGCTACAGCTAAAGAAACACCCAACATAGCATTGGCGCCCAAATTCGATTTTGTTTTGGAACCATCCAGCTTAAGCATTTTATAATCAATTTCACGCTGATTCAATGCACTCATACCTAAGATAGCAGGAGCTATTACATTGTTTACATTCTCAACTGCTTTAAGAACACCTTTACCTCCGTAACGTTTTTTGTCGCCGTCACGTAATTCAATAGCTTCGTTTTCGCCAGTAGAAGCTCCGGAAGGAACTGCCGCACGACCAAAAGCGCCTGATGCCAAAAGCACATCTACCTCAACTGTAGGGTTACCACGTGAATCCAAAATTTCTCTACCTAATACTTTTACGATTTCCATACATTTATATATTTAAAGAATGTTGTGAACTTTTTCAGGCGCAAAGATAATAAATACTAACGTGAGAAAGAGTTTTTTTATTAGACAAAGAATCCTAACATAAAATAAATACATAAAAAAACACAAAAAGAAAGCATACAAAAAAAACAAAAGGGGAACCGACATCACGTCGCCACCCCTCCCTTAACTTAAACGCCAAAACTAAATCTAAACAAAAAACACAAATAATGATAATATCTTATCTATCTTTACTTTTATTTACTCACTCTTTCCCCCTTGAACTTTTCATAAATTCACGCGCGAATTTATGTTCGGCATTCCTGTACTTATATAATTTCGCAGGCGGGAGGATTTTTTTAAATTTTTCGTAATATTCTTTTTCCAACATTGCTTCTTTCATACTTACACTCAAACATTCATCAATTACTTGTGTATATTCCGCATCTGTTGGCTCACTCTTCGACCTCATTTTCTTTGATTTCATTTCCCTGGATAACTTTCGGCATTTCATTCCTGCCTCGTATTTCTTTTGCTGTAATTCCTCACAAAGAGGCATAAACGCCACCGCTTCTTCAGGTGTAAGGGAAAGCTCTGCTGTTATAAAAACACTTCGTTTCACTAAAAAGGACTCTTTGTCAAAAAGCTTGTCAGGCTTGCCTTCTTCCTGAGCATTCATTCCCAAAGGGGATAAAACCAATAGTAACGCAAATGTAATAATAAATATTTTATTCATACAAGAAATATTACAAAAATATGCTAAAAACCTTATTTTTTCGTTCATTTTATTCGTAAATACCCAATTCTTCTGCTAAAATATAACCAACATACTGAGTTTCGAGATATTCTAAATAATCCTCTTCCTCCTCCGCACGATATGAGGTAAGAGTGGTAGCAGGCACAGAATACTGTGTCGTAACAAAGTCTGTCCCGTCGGGACTATCAGACGACCCGTCAAAGCCAACAATTACTTTGAAAAACAATCCCAAACCGGCAAAAACCGCCGCCATGTAAACCCACGGACGGACGCGATCCATCATTGTAACCCTCTTTGGTTGCTCGTACGTTTTATCGGGAAGCTTACGCATCATCTGAGACGCGAAATCTTCAAAATAGCCTTCCGGCACTTTGAACGGATCACCTCCCTTTAAACGTTCCAGGTTGTTTATTTTTTTATTCATATTTATTTTGTACTTTTTATATTCTTTTGACAAATCAACAAAGAAAAGGTTTAAACATCTTTTGTTAAAAACTCCTCTATTTTCTTCACCGCATGATGATATGATGCTTTCAAAGCGCCCACAGAAGTTCCCAAGATTTCCGACATTTCGTCATACTTCATTTCATCATAATATTTCATATTAAACACCAAACGTTGTTTCTCAGGCAAGGCAAGGATTGCCTTTTGCAATTTCAACTGCACGGCATCACCGTCGAAGTATTCGTCTCCCTTCAAACGTTCCAACAAGAACACATCCGTATCGTCCATGGATATATTGTTCATGTTGCGTTGCTTGTTCAGGAATGTTATACATTCATTGATGGCTATTTTGTATAACCAGGTAGACAATTTGGCATCGCCCCGGAAATACTCAATATTCGTCCAGGCTTTCAGAAATGTATTTTGCAACAAATCATTTGCGTCGTCATGGTCTAAGACCATCTTACGTATTTGCCAATAAAGCTTTTCGCTATACGTCTTCACAACCTGGGAAAAAGCTTCCCGTTGGCTCGTCGGGTCACACAAACGCTCTATCAATCCGTCTTCTTTATATGGTTGCATTCTTTTTCTTTTGGCTGTAAATATATGAAAAACTTCTTACTTTTGCTTATCAGATAAAACGTTATGGAATTTCAAACAATATTAGCCGCGCTGGGTTTAACGATGATTGCCGGGTTATCTACCGGAATAGGCAGCGTCATGGCTTTCTTCACCAAGCGCACAAACACGAAGTTTCTTTCCATTGCATTGGGTTTCTCAGCCGGAGTAATGATATACGTTTCTTTCATGGAAATGATGCCGGAATCAAAAGAAAACCTAACGGAGTTTTTCGGCGAACGTACCGGCATATTGTATATGCTACTGGCCTTTTTCGGAGGGATGCTATTTATAAACCTGATCGACTTTCTAATTCCGGAAGATAAGAATCCTCACGAAATGCGGGATATCTCCGACTTGGATAAAAAGCAGTCAGGATTGAAACGTACCGGATTATTAGTAGCTCTTTCAATCGGTATCCATAATTTCCCGGAAGGTATCGCCACTTTCACTTCAGCGTTGAACAGTATGGAGATAGCCCTGCCTATCACTTTGGCTATTGCCATCCACAATATTCCGGAAGGAATCGCTGTTTCAATTCCTATCTATCAGGCTACCGGTAATAGGAAAAAGGCCTTTTGGTTGTCGTTTCTGTCAGGAATGGCGGAACCTATTGGTGCATTGGTCGGTTTCTTATTGCTGATTCCTTTTTGGACTCCTTCGATAAACGGTTTAATTCTCGCTGCTGTTTCAGGAATTATGGTTTTTATTTCGATGGACGAACTTCTTCCCAGCGCCCAAAAGTACGGAGAGCATCACCTTTCTATCATTGGCCTCGTAGCCGGTATGGTGGTCATGGCAACCAGCCTCTTTCTCTTTATTTAAACAAAACGGGACATGCAACACGATACACCTTTACCTCCTTTCAGGAAGAGGGGAAGCAAGGCCTGCTGTTTCTTGTGTTATTTAAAAAAAGAAAAGGGAGAGAAGTAAAATACCTTTCACTTCTCCCCTCTTATCTTTTACCTAAAACGGCTGATTACATCATGCCGCCCATGCCGCCACCCATACCTGGGTTCATTGGCATTGCAGGAGTATCTTCTTTCTTTTCAGCGATTACACATTCGGTAGTCAGGAACATACCAGCAATAGAAGCTGCATTTTCCAACGCCACGCGAGTTACTTTTGCAGGGTCGATAACACCCGTCTTGCACAAGTTTTCATAAACGTTTGTACGTGCATTGTAACCAAAATCATCTTTACCTTCTTTTACTTTCTGAACAATTACAGCACCTTCTTTACCTGCATTAATCACGATTTGACGAAGAGGTTCTTCGATAGCACGTTTAACGATTTCGATACCTGTAGTTTCGTCTTCGTTTTCACCTTTCAAACCTTCAAGCTTGTCAATTGCACGGATATAAGCAACACCACCACCGGGAACTGTTCCTTCTTCAATTGCAGCACGAGTAGCGCTCAATGCATCATCAACACGGTCTTTCTTCTCTTTCATTTCTACTTCAGAAGGAGCGCCTACATAAAGAACGGCAACACCGCCGGCCATTTTAGCCAAACGTTCCTGCAATTTTTCCTTGTCGTAGTCAGAAGTAGTCGTTTCAATCTGAGCTTTAATCTGGCCGATACGTCCCTGGATATCTTCTTTGTTGCCTGCACCGTTTACAATAGTTGTATTGTCTTTGTTTACAGTCACTTTTTCAGCCGATCCAAGCATATCTATTGTTGCACCTTCCAGTTTCAAACCTGTTTCTTCAGAGATAACAGTACCACCGGTCAGGATAGCGATATCTTCCAACATGGCTTTACGACGGTCGCCGAATCCGGGAGCTTTGACAGCACATACTTTCAATGAACCACGCAGACGGTTAACCACCAGTGTAGCCAATGCTTCGCTGTCGATATCTTCAGCGATAATCAACATCGGACGGCCGCTTTGTACCGTTTGTTCAAGGATAGGAAGAAGTTCTTTCAATACGGAAATCTTTTTGTCATAGATTAATATGAAAGGATTTTCCAATTGAGCTTCCATCTTTTCAGTATCAGTAGCAAAGTAAGGAGAGATATATCCTCTATCGAATTGCATACCTTCTACTACGTCTACATATGTTTCGATACCTTTAGCTTCCTCTACAGTAATAACACCTTCTGTTTTTACTTTTCCCATAGCTTCGGCAATCAGTTTACCGATGCTTTCGTCGCCATTAGCAGAAATCTTAGCAACGTTTTCAATCTTTTCAAGGCTATCACCTACGGCTTCCGCCTGATCCGAAATGCTTTCAACAACTTTAGCAACAGCTTTGTCGATACCACGTTTCAAATCCATCGGGTTAGCGCCGGCGGTCACGTTCTTCAAACCTACACCAATAATAGACTGAGCCAATACAGTAGCCGTAGTTGTTCCGTCACCAGCGTTATCGTTTGTTTTAGAAGCAACTTCTTTTACCAACTGGGCGCCCATGTTTTCATAAGCACATTCCAATTCGATCTCTTTCGCTACTGTCACACCGTCTTTTGTGATTTGCGGCGCACCAAATTTCTTTTCCAGAATCACGTTACGGCCTTTCGGACCCAATGTGATTTTAACTGCGTTAGCCAATTCGTCCACACCTTTTTTCAAAAGGTCGCGGGCTTCCATATTGAACTTGATTTCTTTTGCCATGATATATAAATGTTTTAGAATTACATGAATAAAATTAAATAATTGCCAAAATATCAGATTGGCGCATGATCAGATATTGTTCGCCATCGAATTCGATTTCCGTACCGGCATATTTGCCATACAAAACCTGATCGTTAGGCTTCACAACCATTTCTTCATCCTTTGTTCCGTTACCAACGGCCACAACTTCACCTTTCAAAGGTTTTTCTTTTGCTGAGTCAGGAATAATGATTCCACCAACTGTCTTTTCTTCTGCTGCAGCAGGCTTAACTAGCACTCTGTCTGCTAATGGCTTAATCTTCATTTTTGTTGTTTTTAAAATTGTTGATAATTATATTATGTAATTTCTTTTTTTGTTTTACACCTTACGAATACTATGCCAATTCCGCAAATGTAACATCCTGTCAGTTCTCCTGACAAGTCAAATGCCGTTTTGACAGCATTGGAATTTCCGAATCAATTCGTCTACATCCACTAATACTTGCCCGCCGGTAGACATATCTTTCAGTGTTATCTTCTTTTCAATCATCTCATTTTCGCCTACAAGGGCTACAAAAGGAATCTTTTTAGTGTCGGCATAGCCCATCTGTTTTTTCATTTTTGCCGGTTCAGGATAGAGTTCGGTACTGATACCTGCCGCGCGGATTTTGCCAAGAAGCGGGAGCAGGTAGGCTTCCTCTCTTGTCCCAAAATTAACAAACAGCAGTTGAGTAGTTCGTAGAGAATCCGCGGGATAAAGGTCTAATTGGTTCAATACGTCGAAAATACGGTCGGCGCCAAAAGATATCCCTACGCCCGAAACACCTTCCATACCAAACACACTCGTCAGGTTGTCATAGCGCCCGCCTCCTGTAATGCTCCCAATCTGCACATCCAAAGCCTTCACTTCGAATATCGCGCCCGTATAATAATTGAGCCCCCGGGCTAATGTCAGGTCTACTTCCAATGCCACTTTCAGGCCTGCATTTTCCAACCGTTCCAATATAAAAGCTAATTCGCCTACCCCTTTCAATCCGATTTCCGACGAGGCTAAAATTGCCCTAAGCTTTTCTATTTTCTCCTGGTTATTTCCGTCTAATTGAATAATGGGTTGCAAACCAGCAATGGCTTTTTCCGACAATCCTTTAGCACGAAGTTCTTCATTCACATTGTCCAAACCTATTTTATCCAGCTTGTCGATAGCAACCGTTATATCCACAATCTTCTCAGGTTCGCCGATAATCTCTGCTATACCCGAAAGAATCTTCCGGTTGTTCAACTTGATCACTACCCGCACGCCAAACCGGCTGAATACCTCGTCTGTTATTTGCAACAGTTCTACTTCATTCATCAATGAATCAGATCCTACTACGTCGACGTCACACTGGAAAAACTCACGGTAACGCCCCTTTTGCGGACGGTCGGCACGCCATACCGGTTGTATCTGGTATCGTTTGAATGGAAAACTGATTTCATTCCGATGCTGTACCACGTATCTGGCAAAAGGAACAGTCAGGTCGTAGCGCAATCCTTTTTCGGATATCTTTACAGCAAGCTTCTGAGGATTACGCTCAGCCAAAGCTTCATCCGTAACACCTGAAAAGAAATCACCCGAATTCAATATCTTGAACAGCAGTTTGTCTCCCTCTTCTCCATATTTTCCCATCAATGTAGAAAGATTTTCCATAGCTGGAGTCTCTATCTGCTGGTATCCATACAGATGAAATACGTTGCGAACCGTATGGAAGATATAATTACGTTTCGCCATCTCTTCGGGCGAAAAATCTCTCGTACCTTTGGGTATAGATGGTTTCTGCATTTTCTATCGTTTTATAATTCAGGCCACAAAGGTAGCATTTTCTCTCAAAAACCAATCGTTGGATTCCGAACGCTAGTCGCGGCTACGTCCACTCATGAATATCATTATATAATACAACAATGTAGCAAGGGAACCCAGAGCAGCCACCACATATGTATAAGCAGCCGATTTCAAGGCATCAACAGCTTTGGGATATGTATCAGCATTCGTAATTCCGGCATTACTTAACCAGGCCACAGCACGTTGGCTGGCATTAATCTCTACCGGCAATGTTATAAAACTAAACAAGGTGGTAGTAGCAAACAATATAATACCGAAAAGCAGCAATTGAGGGAATGTGTTTATCAAAAGCATACCTCCAAGCAGCACCCATGTCATAATATTCGACGAGAAACTGACTACCGGCACAAGAGCCGAACGCATCTTCAGCGGGGCGTACGCCGTTGCATGTTGCACGGCATGACCACATTCGTGGGCAGCCACGGCAGCGGCGGCTACACTGTTGCTGTTATAAACAGACTCACTCAGGTTTACCGTTTGATTGGCCGGGTTATAATGGTCGGTTAAATGTCCTGGGGTCGAGATGACTTTCACATCGTAAATACCGTTATCACGCAACATCTTTTCTGCGATGTCCCGTCCGGTCATTCCGTTCGGAATAGGAACTTGCGAATACTTTTTAAACTTGCTTTGTAAGCGGTATGAAACCAACCAGCTTAAAAGCGCAATACCAATAAATATAGTCCAATACATTGCCATAAACTCTCTTATTTAGTTAAATAACAAATTCATTTCTTTTTAGTCTATTTATCATCAATCAAAAAGCCTGCCAGAAGCAAAAATGGCAGAAGACGTCCCTCGCGAAGTGTGGTCTTCTGCCATTTTGTATGATATATATCTTTCAGGATACTGACAAATTAGTCTTCCTGATACCGGATAATCGTCTGCTCGCGATCGGGTCCTACAGAAACAATCTTGACAGGTACACCCAGTTCTTCCTCAAGGAATGTAAGGTAAGCGTTAAATTCTTCCGGAAATTCATCTTCATTTTGCATCTTTGTCATCTCTGTTTGCCATCCGGGCAGCTCCACATAAACAGGTTCAAGGGAATCATCCACTTCGTATGGGAATTCCGTCACTTCATTTCCTTTAATGTTATAAGCTACACAGGCTTTTATTGTTTCGAAGCCATCGAGCACATCGCTCTTCATCATGATAAGTTTGGTTACGCCATTAATCATAATGGAATACTTAAGGGCAACCAAATCAATCCATCCACAACGACGTTTACGTCCGGTAACTGACCCAAACTCCTTACCTACCCGGCAAATCGTTTCACCCGTATCGTCGTGTAGTTCTGTCGGGAAAGGTCCACTGCCTACACGGGTACAGTATGCTTTGAATATCCCGTATACTTCGCCGATATTACGCGGGGCAACTCCTAAACCGGTACAGCATCCGGCACAAACCGTATTAGACGACGTGACAAACGGATACGAGCCGAAATCTATATCCAGCATCGTCCCCTGCGCACCTTCCGCAAGCACCGACTTTCCTTCCTTCAACATATGATTAATCATATGTTCGCTGTCTATCAGATTGAACGTTTTAAGGTATTCCAATGCTTCAAACCATTCCGCTTCCAGTTCTTTTATATCGTATGAATAATTCAATGATTTCAGGATTCTTTCGTGCCTTGCTTTTGCTACCGTATATTTTTCTTCGAAATCATGAAGGATATCTCCCACGCGCAAACCATTACGGCTCACCTTGTCGGTATATGCAGGCCCTATCCCTTTTCCTGTCGTTCCGATCTTACCCTCTCCTTTCGCCGCTTCATAAGCCGCATCAAGTATACGGTGGGTTGGCAGTATAAGGTGTGCTTTCTTCGAAATAGACAAACGTTTAGTCAAATCGTGCCCGCTTGCGGCCAATGCTTCTGCTTCCTGCTTAAACAATAAGGGGTCGAGTACAACGCCATTTCCTATCACATTCACCTTGCCTCCCTGAAAGATACCGGACGGAACCGAACGAAGGATATATTTTTTTCCGTTAAACTCCAGCGTATGCCCGGCATTAGGGCCTCCTTGAAAACGGGCTATCACATCATACCCAGGCGTGAGTACGTCTACAATTTTCCCTTTTCCTTCGTCGCCCCACTGCAATCCTAATAATACATCTACTTTCATCTTGATTTTATAAAGCTTTTTTATTTCCGTTTTTTACTTTCTTTTTCAGTTTTTTTTCGCATTTCCAGCAAATACCATATACATACAAGGAATAAAACTCAGGTGTGAACTTGGGCGTTTGCATTGCATATATAAAACTTTTCAGGTTACTATTCTTAACATCGCGAACCATCCCACATTGCGTGCAGTAAAGATGCAAATGCGTCTCTGCCAATCTCTTTAGTTCATACTTGACCGAAAGGGTGCTGATTTGATGGCTTACCACCAATCCTGCTTTCAACAGCAGGCCTAACGTATTATAAACGGTTGATTTGCTTATGTGGAATACAGGTTCGTTTATCTTTTCGTAGAGTTCATTTATGTCAAAGTTTCCCGAAAAAGCACAAATCTCTTTCAGGATTATATAGCGCTCTTCGGTTTTCCTCAGTTTCTTTTCAGTCAGATATTCCGTGAAACGATCCTTTATTTCTTTATATAGTTTGCTTTCCATGAAGACAGCGACTCTACGCAACTGACAAAGATACGTATTTATTTATTCCTAATTCAATCACTTAAAAATAAAAATCAAACTCAAATTTAACATCATTAAAGAACTCCTGCTTTTCGGGAGAGCCGGAAGAAGAGTAGTCTGCAATCACATCCAAGACTTCAGCCGCTTGACGCCTGCCCTGACGCCCGTATCGCTTCAAGGCCAAAACGGCAGCTCTTTGTTGCCGTGAAAGACCCGCATCCATAACATTACGCGCCCGGACAAACAACCGGACGGCATGCTCCGGCAATAAACCATGTCCTTTCGAACACAAACGGGCATACAAAAGAAAACCCGTAACCACAACAAATTCTTCGTCGCGGATAATCCATGAATCAGCCAGTTCTTCCGCAAACGAAAGATACTGCAACAAATTTACATTATATTGTTCGGCTATCTCCTGATAGCGGATATCCGCAACCCACCGCACGGCCTTTTCACGGGTGAATCCTTCAACAGGGTGCAACAGGGTAGCCATAATCTTCAGTTCCCGCACATTTTGCGCCCATAATGTATCAGCCAACACAGAATCTTTTGTGTATTGCGCGGCTATTTTCCTTATCTCAGGCAAAGACACACCGAAGTTCAACCTGTAATCAACGCCATACTCACGCATGCTTGTTGAAACAACCCCGTTCATTGCTGTCCGTAATTTACTACGGATATCGTTGAGCATGCGTAGGCATTCAATCATTGTACGTCGGCAGGAATGAATAATCCCGGCTGTAACGAAGCATTTGCCCGGCATAATCTTCCGTGTAATCCAACACGATATCCGTTACTTCGCCTTTGCTGTTTTTTACTTCTTTCATCACCGGGTTGACAAAACCTTTATAGGGTGATAAATTCAATGCCGCATAACGTTCAAGCACTTCGGCATGCAATGTCTGGTCTACTTTCACCGCATATTCCTCTACCAGTTTTTGTCCGGCGGCAAAGTCTCCTTCACTCTTTATCCGTTGTACTTCGGCAAGTAAGGTTCCAAATAAGCCACGCAGTTTCGCATAATCATTAATTACGACAAATGTTTTCCCGTCTCTCTTTTTGAGTTCCACAACATTGTCGGCTTTTCCCTTCCTATACACCCATTGGGCAATCAGTTGGCGGTTGCGCATGTGCGATTCTTCCACATCTTTCCCCGGCTCAATGCGCACCAACTGGGTCATAAGGCCATTCATCATATATTTATAATATTCCGCTTTATAAGCTTCCGCATCCGGCGTCAAACCCAACTCGGCCAACTTGGAATCGGCCAGATAATAAAGTCCGAACAAATCGGCACGGGTTTCTTCCAATGTAGAGCTATAGGCGCGTAAAGCATTCGGATCTACTCCCGGTAAAGTGATTCCCGATCCATGCCCCAGGCATTCGTGCAAGTCGGTATGCAAGTTGTCTGTAATAAAACCATATTTTTCAATCGTTTCGCGTTCGGCAGCGCCCCAAACAAATTCTTCATTAAAGCCGTTTCCCTGAGAAGCCTTATCGTAAGCCTCGGTAATGTTTTCGATGGTTACCGATTTAGAGCCATGGTCGCGACGTATCCAGTCGGCATTCGGAAGATTAATACCTATCGGAGTGGCCGGATAACAATCTCCACCCAACATCGAAACCGTAATCACTTTCGCGCTGACACCTTTCACCTCTTTCTTTTTGAAGCGATCGTCTATCGGGGAATGATTTTCAAACCATTGGGCATTCTCACTGATTATTTTTGTCCGTTTGGTCGCTTCTTTATTGATAAAGTTCACCGTCGATTCCCAGCTTGCCTTTATCCCCAAGGCATCTCCGTATGTTTCTGTGAAACCATTGACAAAGTCGACTTCGGAATCCAAATCTTCCACCCAAAGGATTGCATATTCGTCAAACGTTTTTAAATCCCCTGATTGATAATATCCGATAAGCTTTTCTATTACGGCTTTCTGCCTGTCGTTTTCCGTATAAAACATGGCCTTTTGCAATTCAGCCACAACCTTTTCAATGGCTTCGGTATATAATCCGCCTATTTTCCACACCTTTTCAACGACTGTTCCGTCTTTTTCCTTCACCAGACGGCTGTTCAAACCATACGAAACAGGCGTATTATCGTTAGGATCGGCCATTTTCTGATAAAAATCCTCCACTTCTTTCTGGGTGATGCCACCGGCATAGTAGTTATTCGAAGAAGCCAGTATCAAATCCCGGTCGCCGCTTTGAACGGTCCGTTTAGGCATCACCGACGGATCGAAGATAACAGAGAAAATTTCGGTCACGAACCGGTCGATTGTTTGCCCCGGCCGAAGGGGTAATTGGGAAACATTCACCTTGTGCATACATTCCATAAGAAATTCAGGAGAAAATCCCGGGACAAATTTGTCCTGTCCGTAATGATGGTGTATCCCGTTAGAAAACCAGACGCGTTTCAAATATACTTCAAGGGCTTTAAACGGCTCATCGTTGCGGTCGCCCGTGTAATTTTGGTAAACCACTTCAAGAAAACGCCGGATGGCTAAGTTATACCGGTTGTTTTGGTCGAACAATATATCCCGCCCCATCAATGCCGCTTCCGACAAATGATAAAGTAATTGTTTTTGTTTCAGGGAAAGCGACTCGAATCCGGGAACCTGGTAACGAAGTATTTGCAAGTCGGCAAACTGTTCCACCACATAATTAAAATCGCATTCTCCCGTACTATCCTTCTCCTTCTCAATCTTTTGCCCCGTACAAGACATCAATATACCTACAGTCATAAATGATAAAATTACTTTTTTCATACCCCTTTTCTTAATCAATAGTCGTTACTTATCTCCACATTCGGGAGATATGCAAAAGTACGGATTTAATTGTAAAATTTGAGACAAAAAAACATCTGGATGATCTTGGAAGATCATCCAGATGTTTTTTGGAGATCATCCAAATGAAACCGGAGAAACATTCAGATGAATTTCAAGTTCAAGTTCGCCCTAATCTTCCGGCTTCCTAAAACCAATCCGCGGCCTTGGTTGATAATCATCTTGCACGCCGCCATCTTCTATTTCTTTCCTGATTAATTCATACCGCTGCAATTCGGAAGCAGGAACAGTCGGTTTTTGTTTCTTTATTACAAACTCCAGTGTTTCCATCGTGATACGCTTTTTCTTGTCCTTTATCGTCTTCCTCGACGAATCATCGATAAGCAGTTTGATATCGCTCGAAACATAATTTTCCGTCATCCGGGCCAATTTGTCGTAATCGATACCGATATCAATCGGACGGTCTTTCAGATAAAGTTCAAACATCGCTTTCCGGGCTTCAAAATCGGGAGGCGGAATAAAAAACCATTTTTCCAAACGCCCGGCCCTTAATACCGCTTTATCAATCAAATCCGGCTTATTCGTCGAACCAATTACAAAAACTCCCGAATTTCCGACATTATCCAATTGGGAAAGGAATTCATTCACCTCTCCACCCTGGCTCTGGTTGTTTAGTCTTTCCCGATTGGGAACCATGGCGTCCAATTCGTCAAAATAAAGGATAGTAGGAGCTTTCTCCCGTGCCTCGCTGAATAGTTTCCCTATTTTTTCCTGCGTACCGTGAATATAAATACTTGCCAAGTCGGATGAGACAACTTTAATAAAATGGTAACCGGCCTCTTCCGCAAACCGTTCGGCGAAGAAGGTCTTCCCACATCCGGGAGGGCCATACAGAAGCATTCCATTGGGCAAACTTAAATTATGCTTCTTGTATTCTTCCGGATTCTCAATCACATCTATTACATCGTTCTGCAACTGTTCTTTCAAATGCTTCATACCGGCAATGGCGGCAAAGCCCTTTTTCTTCTTTTTATCCGTCTTTTCCGGACTGTCAGGTGTTGAAGCGTGCGTCTTTTTTTCATCACTTCGTTTTAATGGCGCAATTTTCATCTCGCCATTGAGCGCACGTATGAATTCGTCAGCCGATTGGAACCTGTCTTCCGGATTACCCTGAAGCGCTTTATTGATTATCTCAATAACAGACTCGTCAAAATCAACAATCCGGTTCTCTATATTAGGGAACAAAAGAGGTTTCTTACGTTCTTCCAGTATCGTCTCTTCCAAGTTCACACGACTCGCCACATAATCAGACATATTTACCAGCCAAGGCGGCATTCCAAATAACATCTGGTACATCACTGCGCCAATAGAAAACAAGTCGGATTGCGGAGAAAACAGGTCATTAAAGCATTCCGACGCCACATAATTCAGATTCAACCCCTCTTTGTTAAACGATTTCATCGATTGATGAAACGAACGGGCATAACCAAAATCAATTAGTTTGGCTTCGTAAGGCGACTCCGACAAATCCAACATGATATTCTGCGGCGTAATCTCGTTGTGGATAATCGGTTCGGGTAAAGAATGTAAATACTTCAACCCATTCAAGACGCCAATCACAATCCGCTTAACATCATATATCATGGAAAAAGGCTCACGCTCCATTTGTTCCGATAATGTTTCCCCGGCAATAAAATGCAATACCAGATAGCCGAATTTCTTCCCATCGGCAATTAACTCCCCACTGTCTTTATAAAGAACAATATTCGGTTGGGCATCCTTACCGATACGTTTCAAGAATTCTATTTCCAACAAATTGTTCTCGGCGTCAAACGCCGAACGATGTAATTTCGCATAATTAAACAATTTCAGAAAGTAAATCTTGCCATCTTTCCCTTTCACCCGATACGTCTCTGCATTACTTCCTTTTTTAATAAAAAGTAAAACACTATACTTATCGTCTACTATATATTTTTTGGGTAATACACCCTGTTTCAAATTATCCATTGTTTTATTCTATTCCTGTGCTTCCGCCACCAAGTATATCTTTAGGCAATAATTTCACCAGCTCAGACAATATCGGCCTTACGGCCTCTGTCCTGTTTTCTGCTACTAATTGAAACCCTTGATTCAATAATTGTTTTGCTTTGTTTACATCTTTCCAGGGCAAGGATGAGAAATTATCATTCATATATATCAACAACTGAACATCCATCGCATTCTTTGTCACCAAATTACGAAGCTCAAAATCAAGAGCTTTTATTTCATTTATTACTCGATTGGCCTCTTTGCTGTTCTCTTCGTTAATAATTTGTTGTATCATTTTCTTATACTCCTGAAGATGCGTATCTACTTTATCCATATTTACATTCTTCGCGTCAGGACTTGTTTTGATTTTCCCTACTAAATCTTCCAATTCATAAAATGATTCTTTCAAATTCTCTACCAATTCAGGCCATCTGGTCGATTTCTCAGCTTCGTCTAAAACAAGGAGTTCTTTGCGTAGTCCGTCCAATATTTTCATTTTACCGTCGGCGCTTCCCGCTTCATTTTCCAGTAGCTGTTCGTATGTGTCAAGTTTTTCGAGCACTTCATCAGCCTTCACTTTTTTAGCGGTCTCTTTGGCTTTGTTGATTTCACTTCTCAATTCTTTTTCTGTCGGAGGTTCTGTTTGTTTGATATCAATCTTTAATTCTTCCGTGTGATTCAGTCGTGGGAAATAAGCAATAAACTGAATTTGCTCCGAACGGTCTACTTTAATGGTTATATCCACATCACTTCCTTCCGGGAGCAAGCCAGGCAAAGATTCACCTGTGATAATCACCTCGTTAATCAGGTTGTTCAGCAAAGGATTCGTCCCTTCCGCATTATAATCACCCTGATAAATCGGTATACGAATCGAATCCGACAACATACCCGGGCGAAGAGTCTGCCTGGTTTTCAATCCATTGGCTACGCCTGTCGCCGGCACTTTCTTATTTTTCTCCAAACCTTTTACAGGATAAAACAAATCTTTCCCCTCTGTCTGGAAATACTTGCCTATCCCTATGTGATAAGGCAATACCTGCATCCCGTCCAAACCGCCAATTCCTTGTAAGATACTAAATTGATTTGGCTGACATTCCAATTTATTCCCTTGCTCGTCGTACACAACTACATCAAAAGCATTAGAACGTCCTTCAAGCAATTGGACATCGATCAAGGTAGCCTTCTCGCCAATCAGTTTTTTCCCGCTTGCCCAAGCGCCATCAAAGCGCACCACGTCCGCATAGATTTTTGAAGGGAAAGTACCAACCGTTTTATCTTTCAATACTTTTATATTGACCATCTCTTCCACTTCAACAGTCGTTGCATCATATTTTATCTCCAATTGCAACTTCGTTTTATCCCGGGCAGCTTCCTGCACTTCTTCCGAAACAGAGATTGTAGAAGCAAATAAAGCAGCGCCTTTTGAAACGACCGTCATCGGGTCTACAGATGTATCTATTTTGTCTGAAACCTGTTCTTGCAGCATCCTTCTTAAAATAGGAGAATGGGTAGGCCCGCCCACCAGAATCAAAGCACCCAAATCGGAACTCTTCAGATTATTCCGGCTCATCAATCCTTTCGTTATATTAATCGCTGTTTGGAATATCGGGCTTAATACCTTATCCATATCCTTTTGAGTAAGCGTGATGTCTATTTCCGGTTCATCCCCATTGTCGTCTTCAAACGGCAAATCTCCTAAATTCGACAAAATATTGTGGGCGTCTTTGAAAGACAATTGTATTTTGGCTTCTTCCGCAAATGGCTTTACAGCATTACGCAAAATCTCTTTTCTGCTTGCATCACGCAAAATACTATTAATAGCATAATTTTCTTCCAGGTAAGGAATAATAATTTGGTCAACAATCGCCTCGTCAAGGTTTTTACCTCCCAGCCAGTTATCACCGTCCGTATCTTTCACCGTCAAAATACCTTCTTCCGATTTTATCAAGGCTGCGTCAAACGTACCTCCTCCAAAATCAAACACCAGCCAGTAGCTGTCTTTATCCTTGGCTGTAAGCCCATAAGCCGTAGCAGCAGCAACAGGCTCCTGCAACAATTCCACATGTTTGAATCCGGCTAATTTGGCCGCTTTTACTGTTGCATCCTTTTGTGGGTTCAGAAATTTAGCAGGAACAGTAATAACAACAGATGTAAGATTTTCGTCTTGTATAAACGACTTTAGTTTTTTAAGCACCTCGGCCGATAATTCATCCGAAGTGAATTCCTTACCCATATTCGAACTCTCATAGGTATGAGTGGTCCCCATGGTTCTTTTAAATTCAATAAATGTATTGGTCTTTCCGGCCTGAAACGTTTTTAATGCACGTGTATTATCATTCTTCATTACATTAAAAGCGGGGTCGCCCACTAATATACTTCGTTTTTTATTAAAATGCACGCATGAAGGAACCGTATCCTTTAGTGTATCGGATTTCTTAATAACCGGGGCGCCATTCTCCATTCTGGCAATCGCCGAATTGGTAGTACCTAAATCAATCCCGTAATCAATTTTATTTCTCATCTTACATTTATTTTTAAAGGTTAAACACCAACAGACACCTCTATTTGCGCCGTCTGAACCATTTTGTCGTTATAATTAACTTGAGGTACAAGTATTTTCGTAATAATTTCCGAACCTTTATCCAAGGTTTCGTCGGGAATAGAATTGACAACAATCACTTTCATTCCTTCATGGAATTGCTTTCCTAAGAGTTCCGGAATTTCGTATCCATTTGCAGCCAGGTTGTCTTTCAACTTACCAATAGAACGGTTTAGCTGCTT
The DNA here is from genome assembly GCA_031255855.1 of Tannerellaceae bacterium. Taxonomy (GTDB): domain Bacteria; phylum Bacteroidota; class Bacteroidia; order Bacteroidales; family Tannerellaceae; genus DFXE01. The sequence goes on from JAIRRS010000148.1 coordinate 40,144, forward strand.
TAATCCCTTCGTTCCCGAATCCATCATGTGCATATTACGTTCCATCAAAACAATTTCACTGGATAGTTTAAGCGCCAGCGAATGGTCTATTTCCGCATCCGGCGTTTTTTGCGCAGCCACCTGTTGTTGCTTGATAAGCTCCAGTTGTTCTTCGGCCAATTCGGCCTGTTTTCCAAGTTCTTTCACCAAGCTTTCTTCAATAGACGATTGTTTTTTCCTAAGCAGCCAATACAGCACGCCAAACACTATCACCGCAATCAACACGCCGATGATGCCATAAAGCGTCTTCTTGCTCATGGATTTGTCAACCGCAGCAAACCGTTGGTTTGTAGCAGTCTCTGTTGTCGTTATTTTCACACCCAACTCTTCTGCTGTCCGGTTTATGGCCAACGTATTATTTGTTGTTTGCTTTTGCAAACTATCCACTTTATATTCCAAGGCAGAAATAGCTGTTTTCAGATTCCTAAGTTCATTGTTCAATCCATTATTTCTCGATTCAAGCGCCTCTACTTTTTCCAACAACGTATTGACAAGGGTTTCGTATTCCATGTTTTGGGCTTTGCCAAACACAAACGACAATATCAGACAGATTAACAACGCGTACTTCATTTCTTTATATATTTAACAAATTGATTTAATACTTTCCGGATAACGGAATTGATTGTTTTTGAATCTTTCAGGATCAAAACAAGCTTGGGCGACACCGCGTAATAAACCCGAATAAACAACTTACCCAACGTATATCGTTCAAGGACTTCATCCCTAAACTGCCTTAAAACCACCACCTGGGGATGGTTAAAATCACCGTATGCCATTGTGGCGATATAACAAGGCGAGAAAGATTTCCGGCCGGATAATTTTGAAGATGTTTCTAAAATAACTTTACTATTCGGTTTAAACCTTTTTATCAAAAAGTCTTTCGTCATATCCAACTTCCCTATTTCAACGATTGCCTGGGCTGCTTCCTTCACCGTATTTTCTATCGTATATCTGGATCCCCCCTGATTGGCCATACTATTGAATTCTGCAATCACAAAACTTAACGCGTCGGACGCAATCCTTGTTGAAGCCTGTAAATAGGTATCATTCTTCACACCCAACTCGCTTTTAAGCGTATTCAATACAGATTTGGACTCGCCAATCAACGACAAGGCATTATAAATCGTAGAACGTTCATTCTCAAATTTTTTAATTATATACAACAATTCATATGTCGTTATTTCCAATAAGACATTTTTATAGAAGTTGTCATTTGCTCCCAATACACTTTTCAGCCTGCCTACTATTTCCCTGGCTTGCTTTAGCAGAAGTTTTTTATCGTTAAGTCCTGTGCTGTCATTTTTAAGCCTTTCTAAAATGGAGGTAATCCCTACAAGGTCTGCCTTAATTTTATCTTCTTTTTCACGTTTAGGCTTATCTTCAATCCATTGCTGTAATTCCTCGGACTTTTCACGGCATCGCTGTTTGATAAGATTCCCGGCCGCGACATTTTGGGCCTTCTTATAAATGTCTTGTATAGCCGTTACAGAACCCTTCCCCGATTCATTATATATATCAAATTCTTTTATGCCACATTGTAGTATTTCGGTTGCAACCTTATCGGCAACCGAAACATACTTCAAATCCGAAGAGCCCACGATCAATTTTATTCTATCCAGATTCCCTATTGTTTCATCATGCAATTGTTTACCTAAACTCAAACTATTTTTAGCAACATGTTCCCGTTTGATTCTTATTTCCTCACATTTCTTTTCTACCGAATCAACAAGTTTCACCACGAAGCCTTTTAAAAAAGCCTCTTTCGACAAAAAATGTTGATCAGTTATTACTTCCAGAAAATTAGCGGTAGTTATCTCCTTCGATTTCTCTATCTCACCATAAAGTTGATTAAGAAAGAGCAACTGCAATTCGTCTTGCGACAATTTATAAGTAGTATCCGCCACTTGTCTGATATAATCAGTCACGAAGTTGCTTTCCAAAAATTTCAATTTTAACTGAATACCCTTTTTAAATTCTTCTGTCTTCAATAAAAGCAGCAAGGTAGAAAGGTTTTGGTAGGCAGAAGCATTTTTCCTGGTTACTTCCCCTGAGGAGGTCAGTTTTCCCCAGATAGCTCTTGAACTTTCAACATCTCCCCCTTTCAATGCCTCGAAAGCAGGTTCGTCTGTTATTTCGTTTCCTTTATAAAACCAAAACAAGGCAGCCGACACCTTATCCGTATCCAAATTGAGCTTCGACGCCGCATCCGACACGTTATCAACCGTCCGCTTGATTCTTGCAAGTTCAGGAAAGCTAAAATCATCTTGAATTTCTTGCTCAGCTTCAATAAATTGTATTAAACGTTTTATTTGCCGCTGTTGTTCTCTCATGGTCGTTCCGGCAAGGATACCTATGATCCGGTAAGGGTTGTTGATGATTATTTCCATATCGCAAAACTTAGCATATTAGTTCAAGACAAACAATAATAACAGCATCAGATCATCATATATTTCATGCTATTACAGGTAGTACATATTATAGAAACAAATATAGAGCTATTCCCAATACACTGGTTACCCCACTTTTAGGGTATTGCGTCTCATTTATATTTCTTTGCAACAACTATTCGGACTAAAAGGCTGTTTAAATTTTATTTGAAAAGAAAACGAAGAGTGCTTCCCTCTCTCCGATAAATGCGTCTATATTGAGATACTAAAATGCATAAAACAGATTTGAAGGAAACACAGTGGCTATAAAATAGGATATATTAAATTTACAGAAATTAGTTATCCTTAATGGTCATTATCGGATTATTAAACTCAATATTATTCAATGTTTTTCTTAAATTAAATAACGATCTTCCCCAATCCATAGTATAAACAACACCTATAACAAACATATTTGCGTTATCCTTAACTATAATTTCCCGATTACTATAAAGCTGATCCGAATTTCTTATTGTATTATACTTCGACCCTGAAGTAAGTGGGTAATACAAAGCTGCACCAATTAAAAGATTTTTGATCTTATATGAAGCATTAACATAAGAATTATTTTCACCTTTTATAATAAATTCACCTTTTAAAGTTTCTGTTGGCTTTTTCCAACCAATACTTAAAGAAAAATTCTTATAATAATATTCAATATGAGCAGAATAATGAAAATTCGTCAAACTATTATTCTGCATATTGTCTAATAATGATTTATAATAATTGAACCCAAGATCAAACTTAAGCTTAAACATATTAAATATAGAAGGGATGAAAGAATAAAAATATACCCCATAGTTTTTTTCCTTATTTATGTTTTCAAATCTTGAAATGTACTTTTCTTTTTCAAAGAAAACAATTTCTCTTATGGGATCAAATTCATGTAATGCATAAAAAGATATTGATGTCGAGAAAAGAGTATGATTGTATGATATTTCCAAATTATTCGCTAATTGCTGAGATGTAGTTAGGGATGAATTTCCTGAAATATACAAATATGGATCTTGTTTTAAAACCATATTTGTCATATTCGAAATTTGAGGATAATTTGGCGTATAATGTAAAGAATATTGTATACCTAAATTCTTAAATGAGTAATACAATGATAAGTTTGACAAGTTCCTAATATAGGTTTTAGAAAGATCGTTTGCATTATTATTCAATATTTTCAGACCAATTCCAAAATTATAATTTAAAAACAACAATTTCCCATTTAATGATAGATATGGATATATATCCAAACGACTTATACTATCCTTTTCACCTGTCCATATAGATTTATTCCGGACATCTGAATAAGAAACTTTAAAACCTAAATTATAATTAAATAATTTTGCATTATTTGCATAATATAGTTCATAAAAAAAAGATTTCGCCTTACCATTTAAGTTCGTATTTATAGAATCAATAGTTGAAAAGTATTGTTCCAAAACATCACGTTGAAAGTCTGAAGTTGAAATACTTCCTCCTATATTCATTTCTATTCGCTTTAAATCATCAAACTTATGTATATAATATAAATCTAATGCTGGGATATACAAATGGGATTGAGAAGAAATATATCGATTTGATAAATATTGATTGTCTATATTATTGTATATATCAATATCGTTTTTGTCATGGCTTGAATAAATATTATTCAAAAATTTAGCACTTAAGATGTTTTTACCTTTATTATAAGTATATCCTAAATTGATATTTTGCTGCAAATAGCCAAAAGGAGATTCATTTCCAATTTTATAGAAATCCATTCTTTTATTAGAATTAAGATAGGATTCATTTTCAAGGGATATACGTTTACTATAATCTCTCCAATTTATGCCATAATTAAATGTTATATTAGAATTTGTATATCCACTTGTCAAGTTTAAGTTTCCGTTAAGGAACCCTGTAGCAAGAGCTCCAGTAGCTGAAGAGGAAAGAAAAGTACCTGTTGATTTTTTCAAATTTACATTAATTATGCCAACGCTCTCTATATCTCGAATATCAGATGCAATTCTTTGATATTCAACATGAGATATTTGTTCAGGACTTAGAGATAAAACCTCTTGCAAAGAAGAGTTTATACCATTTATTCGATAGGTGATGTTTGATTTGCCGTCAATTGATATTGATTGTGCCATCAAATTGACAGATAATCCTGGAAAATTAGATTTTTGAAATAATTCGATAGAACTATTTGAGTTTTCAACATCTTTTTTGCTGGGAAAAACTATAATTCTATTTCCATAATTAATAATATTTCTAGCATTTACAACAATTTCATCAAGCTCAATCACATCTTTAATAAGAATAATATCTTTCATTTTTACATCTTCAGTAGCATTTACAATTGATATCTTATTTTCCTTATATCCTAAACAAGAAATGGCTACATCAAAATTATTTACTTCATATTTTATGAGAAAGTCACCATTCTTATTGGTGAAATTTATACTTAATATTGAATCATTATTATAAAGAATAATCTTAGCATTTTCTATTGGCGAATTACTTATGTCAAAAACTCTACCAGTTAATTTTTGTGATATAATTAAAGGGTTTATTGCAATAAATAAAAATAATATAATTAAATTTTTTTTCATATTCGTATTGATTATAATTGATTTTTAATTAATTCTATCATATAGGGATAGCCGCCTTCGCCGGAAAAAATACAATCCTGCTATACGATTGTTCCGTCACTCTTGGTTATACAATGTCCAGATTTTCAGAGACATTTACTAAATAGATGGATAATATCCATCAATAGTTATCACCGGACGTGTCGGAACCTTTTCTCCCGCGACATATACATGCAGGATGACACAAATTTAAAAAAAAATGGAAGCAGCAACAATTTATCGTCACAAAATGGTCACAAATCGACCACAAGGCTGCTATTTGATTAAATTTTTACGAGCAAGCGTTTATTTCTTCTTTCTTTGGCGGTGAAGTAGTGCTTACCGGCAGTGCCATTCTCTTCCACCAGCTTGTCTGTCTGGCTGCCCTTCAACAGCAGCTTATCCGGCGGGAACAGCGTGGAGCGGAAGATTTGTTTATGCACTCCACTGAGTTCCCTGCGGAAACGTTTCGTATCGGGGATAAAGGTTTTCAAGACAGGTAAGGAATAATACACACAGTTGAAGCAAACGACAAGAACCATAATAAGACCGATAGCAAAGGAAAACAAAGGAATTAAAATGTAATTATCAACTATTTACTGAATATTCCCGTATCTTTGACGGAGTATTCAAATTAAATAGCTTTACATGAAAACAAAAAGTTTGATGTTGATAGGAATTTTGTTGTTTATTATCTGTTTTACGAGTTGTAGTGACGATAATGATGAAAAACAAGTGAATTTAACATCTAAAGTCGGATTTATACAAGATGGTGAAGACTATTTCAAAGATTATAAATACAATACTCAATATCATTATTTTGAGAGAAAAAACGATAATGCGCTATTTCTTCCATCTTATATTTTACGTCCTTATCCCCCGGTTATCTCAGACGTAGAGAATGAATTGATTTCAATTGATAAGAATACAATATACACTATCAGCTACAGGATGGTTAAAGAAAGCACCAACTTCTACTTTGTCGAATATAATGTTGAGGTAGATGAAAAAGATTTTATACTTGAAAGAACCTTTGTTATAGATAACGAGGGCAACGTTACTAAAAAATGATTCTAAGTTATAATAAATGACTTGGTTATGTTTATCTCTGAAAGAAAATGCAGATCATGGGATATGGCAATGACGGTTCCTTTGTATTCGCGGATGACAGAAGTCAGCATATGATTGCTTTGGATATCGAGATTGTTGGAGGGTTCGTCGAGCAGAATCATGTCTGGCGTATTATTGCTTACAAGCAAACAGCATAACACAAGACGCATTTTTTCGCCTCCACTCAGGCTTTTACATTTTTTGTCCCATACGGTATGCGGGAACAGAAAGCGGTTTAATAGTGTTTTCAACTCATGATCGCGCAAGTTGGAGGAATTGAATTGTTCCAGTTGTTCAAGCAATGTAAGCGAATTTTGTATGATGGAATATTCCTGGTCTACATAAACATAGTTGAAGTCTGCCCGAATCACCTCACCGGATTGAGGGGCTAGTTCTCCGGTTATTATCTTCAGCAACGTTGTTTTTCCCGATCCATTCTTTCCTTCAATGGCTAAACGGTCGCCGCTTCTTATTTGGAAAGAGAGAGGGGTGGGCCATAGTTTATCCGTTCCGTAACGAAAATCAATCTCTTTAGCTGTCAGTAATATCTTTCCCGTGTGCAACGGCGACGAGTGCAGATCAAGCTTCATCAGCCGATTATCGGGTAGACTGTTTTGTATCTGTTTGATATGGTCTTTCAGCGATTCCATCTTTCCGGAGTGTATCTCCTTTAATTTAGCGGTACTGTTTTCCGCGTTGTTGCCTAATTGACGCATAACGATACGGGGCAATCCCTTTTTTTCGTTCCGTTTTTTGCCTTTGCTGCTCTCCCTTTGCCGCCGTTCGGCTATTTCACGGGCAATCTTCTTTGCCTGGCGAAGTTCTTTCTCTTTTTCATTAAGGGATTCCTGCATAGCGTTCACCATCCATTCTTTTTGTTCTTTATAAAACTCATAATTGCCGCCGTAGGCGGTAACCCCATCTTTATTTAGTTCATAAATAGACGGGACAATATTCAGCAATGTCATGTCATGGCTGACGATCAACAAAGTGACACGCGTGGATTCCACGTACGCGTAAAGTTTTTCCCGGGTCCACACATCCAGGTGGTTTGTTGGTTCATCCATCAATACGATGGAAGGCTCATGTATTTGTATGCCGGTGAGGAACACTTTCGTTTTCTCTCCTCCGCTCAATGTATTCATCGGTTGGTCTAGTTGTAGATGGTCTAACTCCCAAAAAGATAGGGCGGTAAGGCATCGTTCTTCTATGCTCCAGTCTTCATCAAGCATTGCGTAGTCGTCTTCCGATGTGCTTCCATTCAGGATAGCATGAAATGCCCGGAGTTTATCGTTTATTTGTAGCGCCCCGGCAACGGTTTGGTCGTTATACTGTCCGAAATGTTGGGGAACGTAATAAGGGGTAGACGAACAGATAACATCGCCATCCGAAGGATGCAGCTTTCCGGCAATAATCCGTAGCAAAGTGGATTTTCCCGACCCATTGTTTCCGATTAAAGCCACCCGCTGACCTTTATTGACACTAAAGGAGACATTCCGGAATAAGGCTTCTTTATCCGGATGCACATAAGTTACCTGTTGTAAAATAATACTCATAAAAAAGGAAATAAATCTGCAACAACAGCAGAAGGTTATCTAAATTGAATAAACGATTTGTCCCACGAAGTAATTGGGGGCTTTAATTGGAGGAACCAAGCGGTTCTGTTTATTTAGATATTCTCATTGGAGTAGTTATGTAGTTCGGGCACAAAGGTAATAATAATCTGAAAGCAAAATTCAGATTACATCAAAATATATAGGGGGAAACATCTGGATGAATGGGGAAGAACATCCCAATGATTTTGGACGATCATCCCAATGAAACCGGAAAAACATCTGGATGTTTTTCCAATAACAAAAAAAAGAGTATAAGTGGCACGCTATCAAGAATATAGAAATCAACCACTCAATTTTTAAATGCGTTTGCCCTGAACTTACGCTCTTTTACATAACTTTGCGTTTTTAATAGATTATAATAAATGATAGATAAAACCGTTTTCGAGCATAAAACGGCGGCCTATTATACATTAGGTTGCAAACTGAATTTTGCCGAAACTTCCACGATTGGGAAAGTTCTTTCCGAACAAGGTATACGTAAGGTGAGGAACGGTGAAAAAGCTGACATCTGTGTGGTTAACACTTGCTCCGTAACGGAATTAGCCGATAAAAAATGCCGTCAGGCCATTCGGAAAATCGGGAAGCAGCATCCTGGAGCTTTTATTGTGGTTACCGGTTGTTATGCACAACTAAAACCTGAAGAAGTGGCTCATATAGAAGGGGTGGATTTGGTACTTGGAGCAGAGCAAAAACTTGATATCCTTTCTTATCTGGACGATTTGGATAAAAGGAGAGATGGAGGCGCCATCATTGCTTCCGAAACAAAAAATATCCGGACATTTTCCCCGTCATGCTCATCAGACGATCGTACACGCCATTTTCTGAAAGTACAAGACGGATGCGATTATTTCTGTTCCTATTGCACGATTCCGTTTGCCCGTGGTCGTAGCCGAAACGGGACAATTGAGAGTTTGGTTCGCCAAGCAAAGGATGTGGCTGCTGAAGGGGGAAAAGAGATCGTACTAACGGGTGTGAATATCGGAGATTTCGGAAAAAGCACAGGAGAGACATTCATCAACCTTATCCGCGCATTAGACGAAGTGGAAGGAATCACCCGCTACCGCATTTCTTCCATCGAACCAAACCTTATTACAGACGAGATAATAGAATTCGTAGCTAAAAGCAAACGCTTTGCCCCACATTTCCATATTCCTTTACAAAGCGGAAGCGATGGTGTGCTTAATTTAATGAAACGGAAATACGACACGGCTTTATTCTGTTATAAGATTAACAAGATAAAAACAATAATGCCCCATGCGTTTATCGGAGTGGATGTAATTGTTGGTACAAGGGGGGAAACAGACGAATTGTTTGAGGAAGCGCGATTGTTCATCGAAAGCCTTGATATCTCGCAACTTCATGTATTCAGCTATTCGGAGCGTCCGGGTACGCAAGCGTTAAAGATTTCCTATGCTATCGACCCGAAAACTAAACATGTGCGCAGTAAACAGTTGCTTGATATCTCAGACCGGAAACTGCAAACTTTTTACGAGGCACATATAGGACAAACAGCCGATGTTCTTTTTGAACATACCCGCCGCGGAGATCTGATGCATGGTTTTACGGCTAACTATATAAAGGTAGAAACACCTTATGACTCAAAACTTGTCAATGCCCCTCAAAAGGTCATCCTTGCCGGATGGAATGACAATCAATCCGCTTTAACATGCAAATTACTCAACCATGTGGAATAATATATTTTATGCGTTACTGTATGCCTGGGTAATGCTGCATGCTATACTCCCTTTCCGTGTGCTTTATATATTGTCTGATATTTTATATGTATTGGTATATAAGATTGTAAAATATCGGTTAAAGGTAGTTAGACAGAATATGAAAGCCTCTTTCCCTGATAAACCTAATACGGAACTCCGGCAGATGGAACGGGCGTTTTATCATCATTTTTGCGATTATATAGTCGAAACCTTTAAACTGGCACATATCTCGGAAGGAGAAATAAAGAAACGGGCATTTGTAAAAAATCCCGAAATGATAGACCAATGTACTTCCGGAGAACATGCATGCCTGATAGCTTATATGGGACATTATGGGAATTGGGAATGGTTTACTTCAGCATGTTTATCATTTAAACATACCAAATTGTATCAGATTTATCGTCCGTTGAAAAGTAAACCGGTCGATCGGTTATTCATTCATCTGCGTACAAGGTTTGGGTCGGATGGCATCAAAAAAAATGATACGGTGAGGGAAGTGATTACATTGGAGAAAAAAAAGGAACGTTCTGTTGTTGTATTTATCTCAGACCAGACTCCAAGTAAAGCAAATATTCATTACTGGACATCATTCCTCCATCAGGACAGCCCTTTCTTTACCGGCGCCGAACGGATAGCACGCAAATTGGACTTACCGGTTGTTTTCCTGGATGTCCGCAAAATAAAACGGGGATATTACACCCTTGAAATTAAACGGATGTCTGAATCCTCCAAAGAAGCGCCTGAATTTTGGCTGACGGAACAATACGCCCGTATGATGGATACGTGCGTCATGCGGAATCCTGCTTATTGGCTTTGGACACATAAACGTTGGAAACACAAACGGGAAACGGTATGAAAAAAATATCCATTGTAATACTAAATTGGAACGGTCGTGAATTAATGGAACGATTCCTTCCGTCGGTCGTCAGGTATTCACCGGAGGAATATTCCAACGTAATTGTTGCCGACAACGGTTCAACCGACGATTCCCTCTCAATGCTGGAGGAAAAGTTTCCAACAGTAGGTATTATCCGGTTGGAGAAAAATTACGGTTTCGCCGAAGGATACAACCAGGCCATAGGACAAATAGAATCAGAATACACGCTATTGCTTAATAGCGACGTGGAAGTAACGCCCGGTTGGCTCGAAGCCCCTGTCAAAGCGATGGATGCGGATACTACCATCGCTTGCGTGCAGCCTAAAATAAGGTCTTATCACAATAAGCGATATTTTGAATATGCCGGCGCCGCAGGGGGGTTTATTGATCGCTATGGTTATCCGTTTTGCAGAGGACGCGTATTACACGTTGTGGAAGAAGACAAAGGGCAATATGATCACCCGATAGATGTCCTTTGGGCTACGGGGGCCTGCTTGTTTATCCGCACATCCGTTTACAAAAAGGAGGGAGGCCTTGACGCCCGCTTCTTTGCCCATCAGGAAGAGGTTGAAATGTGCTGGCGGCTGCGATGCCGTGGTTATCGGTTAATGTGCATCCCACAGTCGGTTGTTTATCATGTGGGAGGTGCGACATTAACCACCGAGAATCCACGGAAAACATTTTTTAATTTCCGCAACAGCCTATTAATGATATATAAGAACCTTCCGGAGGAAGACTTGAAACACGTGTTGCGTATCCGTTTCTGGCTTGATTATGCAGCAGCATTGAAATTTTTCTTAACAGGCCACCCGGAGAATGCTAAAGCTGTTTACAAAGCGCGGAAAGAGTTCTATCGTTTACTACCGGTTTACAAATCCGTCCGTGAAGAAAATATACAGAAAACCATACTGAATCCCATCCCCGAACTTATGCGACGAAGCCTTATCGCCGCGTTCTATCTGAAAAGTAAAAAAACGTGGGATGCCTTAACAAATAATTTCTAAAATAACTCCTTCCGGTAAGGACGCAAGCTATAATCCGGTA
>JAIRRS010000082.1 GCA_031255855.1 Tannerellaceae bacterium
AGGCGGAGCCTGCTGTAACGAGGAGGTTACATGAAAGACAAGAAGATAATCGGCGTAATTCCAGCGCGTTACGCGTCATCGCGCTTTCCCGGCAAGCCGTTGGCGGACATTCACGGCAAGCCCATGATTTGGTGGGTGTATCAGCAGGCGAAAAAAGCAAAAAGGCTTTCTGGTGTATGCGTAGCAACTGACAATGAAAAAATAGTTGATATTTGTACGCAATACGATATAAATGCAATAATGACAAGAAATGATCATTTGACAGCAGCTAATAGATTGCAGGAAATATCTGAATATATTGAAGCCGACTTCTATTTACAATTGAATGGTGATGAGCCTCTAATCAATCCGGAGGTGATAGATATGGTTATTCCAAATGGAATCATACGAGAAACAGAATTTGGAACTAATATCATTACAAAGATACAACATCCTCAGGAAGTCATGGATGCATCGAACATCAAAGTAGTATTTGATACTGCATTTAATGCCCTGTATATGTCAAGGACCCCTATACCATATCCTTTTTAATCAACACAATTTAGTTATTATAAGCACGTTGGTATTATTGGATATAATAAAATGATGCTTGATTTTTACGCGAATTCAAAACCCGGCCGTTTTGAAACAATTGAGGGAATTGACACATTGTGTTTTATTGACTATGGAAAGAAGCTTCTTTTTATTAAGGCCGATAATTGCGATTCTTTATCAGTAGATACATCGGCCGATCTCGTTATGGTTAGAAAAATTATAGAAAAGGAGATGCCCCCCCCCCCCACCCGTCCTTTCTTGTACAGGAGACATAAATGGCTGAAGTGCTCCTTTGGTTTGTCCTCTTCTTTTTCCAGAAGGAGGGCGGCGTAATGAAGATTATCGGCATCATACCCGCGCGTTACGAAAGCAGTCGGCTTCCATGTAAACCCTTGGCAGATATTTGCGGAAAACCAATGATTTGGTGGGTGTATCAACAGGCGATAAAAGCAAATGCGCTTTCTGCTGTGTATGTAGCAACCGATGATGAAAGAATTGTAAATGCCTGTAATTCGCTGTCAATGCCTGTTTTACTCACCTCGAAGGATCATGATACTCCGACTTCCAGGCTTTATGAAGTTTCAACACAATTAGAAGCTGATTTTTATTTATTAATTATGGGCGATGAACCTTTGGTTAATGCGAATTGCTTTGACTTAATTATACCTAAAGAAAAGACCATCAATTACTGTGTAAGGGCATTAACCACCGAGTTGCATAGCCCCACAGAAGTCATAGATTACAGCAATCAAAAAGTTGTTACCAACCAATGGGGGGAGACACTTCTTATATCAAGAAGCCCTATTCCTTATCCGAAAGGATTGCTTGGCTTCGTGTATAGAAAAGTAACCGGCGTACAAATATTCTCAAAGACGGCATTACAGTTCTATAATACGACATCGAAATCGATACTTGAGAAAGCAGAAGAGAATGATTTAATGCGGTTTGTCGAAAACAGAATACCGGTTATTATGATACGTTCACCATATAAAACTATTTCTGTTGACACGCCTAAAGATTTAGAGTTGGTTCGTAAAGAAATAGAAAAGCGTATAAATAACAATGAATATCAATAAAATAGGGATACTGGACTGTACTCTCCGTGACGGCGGGTATGTAAATAATTGGAAGTGGGGTTTTCTGCGGGCGCAGAATATTGTCCTGAATCTGACGCGTACTGGTGTTGACTTTATCGAAGTCGGATTTCTTCGCAATGTGAACGGATACGACCAAGATGTAACCGTCTGTAACCATATTGAAGAGCTCAACCGTCTGCTTCCTGATGAATGCGGTTGTTCGATTTATTCTGCGATGGCAATGTGCAGCAATTACGATATATCAAAACTCTCTCCTTATAGTGGACAAGGTATCGAACTTATCCGAATTACCGCCCACGACTATGACATTGACGAGGGACTGAAATTTGCGGCGAAGGTTAAGTCTCTCGGATACAAAACGTCTATTAACCCGATTAACATTATGGGTTATACGACTCAACAGGTGTTTGGAATTATCAGGAAGGTCAACGAGATAGACCCATATCAGTTTTCGATTGTGGATACCTTTGGCAGTATGAAACTGCGAGACCTAGAACGTCTTGTACGATTCCTGGACATTGAACTAAACCCGAACGCTCGGCTTGGGCTCCATCTGCATGAAAATATGGCTCTGTCCGTCGCGCTGTCGCAACGGTTCTTGGATATCGGACTCCGCCGTAATATCACGATAGATGCTTCGCTGATGGGAATAGGGCGCGATCCGGGTAATCTACCCATAGAACTTATCGCCGATCATATAAACGACATATTCGATGCAGAGTATAAGATTGAATTTTTACTCGATTCAATAGAGAACCATATTTCAAGTATGCACGGCAAGGCGGAATGGGGTTACAATCCCGCATATTTTCTTTCGGCTCGGCATAATTTACATCGGAACTATTCGGACTATTACCTTGGCAAAGGCGATTTGACGCATCGTGATATAAACGCGCTGTTTGACAAATTTGACAAAGAGAAAAAAACCACATTTGACGAAGACTACGCCGATTTGCTCTACGTCGAGTATAAGTCCAACAATATTGATGATACGAACGATCGTGAGCAACTCAGATCGGTATTTGCCGAACGCGATATGCTTATTTTTGCTCCCGGCGCGACACTGACCACTCACAGAAAAGCCATAACCGATTTTATTGCCGTACGTAAGCCCGTGATTATCTCGGTGAACTTTATTCCGGAAGATTATACCACGGATTATGTTTTTTTCGGAAACGCCAGACGTTACCAGATGTTCGGCAAGCGCGATTGTAAAATTATTACCTCGTCGAATTTCTCCGCCGCAAACTCTGACTATCATCTGAACTATGTGAAACTGTTCAACAAGAACGATAAATATATCAGTTCAATGTTACTTTTCCTTCGTTTTCTTGTTCAGATTGACATTAAGTGTGTTTCGTTTGCTGGCGCGGATGGTTTCAGCAATACCAATCAAAACTACTTCGACGAATACATGTGGAGTACACTCGGGCGGAACGAAGATATTAATAAATATACAAGCGGCTTGCTGTATGGATTAGGTTTGAAACTTAACTTCGTAACACCGTCGATGTATGAAAAAAATTTAGAAAATTTAATGGAGTTTTATTGGAACAAAGAATGGAATTCCGGCGGTTCTCGTTGCCAATCACGGCGCGTTCACTTGAGGCAAGTGCATCGCCGAAGCTGTTCAGAAAGCACTGTCAACAAGTTAAGGGCTAGACACCCTCCAGAAGCCGTGGTAAACCGGAAACGGGAGGGTATCATGGGGAAAAAACCTGTTTTGAAACAGTCCGGAACTTGTCAGG
>JAIRRS010000104.1 GCA_031255855.1 Tannerellaceae bacterium
TGGCTGCAAATATATAAATATCAAGCCATAATTCGTTTATTATTCCATTAATTTTTAAGAATTATTCCATTCCGTCCTTTCCAATCGATCCTTTCCAATCGGTTATTTCCACGGGATAAGGACGGGAATCTGGTTGTTGTCAATTCATGAATTGGAAATCATCCAAATAAAAATTTGGAATCATCTGGATGAATGGGGGAAAACATCCCAATGATTTTGGAGGATCATCCCAATGAAACCGGAAAAACATCTGGATGTTTTTCCAATAACACAACAATAGAGGTTATATACTTATGTTTGAGCCGTTTGCAATAAATAGGCAAATTACGATAAAGGATATGTCCGGGTAAAAATATTTTATTTATTTTTACAAATCAAACAAAGTCCCATTTGTAAAAGTGAAAACAAAGAAAAAACAAGTCCTGGAATTATGGAAAACGGCATTTGACGATTCAGACAAATTCACGCGTTTGTATTTTGAAAGGGTCTACCGTGATGAAAATGCTTTGGTGATCGAACGTGATGGCGAAATTCTTTCCGCCTTGCAAATGCTTCCTTATACAATGACATTTTGCGGGGAGGAAATATCAGTAGCATACATCTCCGGCGCTTGTACGTTGCCTTCCGAGCAAGGAAAGGGATTAATGACGCAGTTACTTAGAAACTCTTTCGAAGAAATGCGCAACAGAGGAATTGCCTTAACCGCTTTAATTCCTGCCGAAAAATGGCTGTTTGACTATTATAGAAGACAAGGCTATACCGAAATATTCGAGTATTCTTTGAACGTGTATACACGGCATGAATACATCAAACCCGAGCGTGACCTGTATGTTTCTCTGGTCGACGGCAAACAGGATGAGTCTTGTTATGAATACGTTAACAAAAAGCTTCGCGAGCGCCCGGCTTGTATTCTTCACACCTATGACGATTTTATTACAATCCTTAAAGATTTGAAGATTAGCAAAGGCAAATGCGTTGCAGCCTACGATAAGGAGAATCATTTGGTCGGAATGGCTTTTGTCACTCCTCCGGGAAAAAAACAAATTCCGGGAAGTGTTATAATCAAAGAAATCTTGTTTGACGATGAAAGAGTTAAAAGACACTTGCTTTTTGAAATAACAAAACACTTCAAGGTTTTTAAAGCGGTGTATCGGATTCCTTTTAATGATGGACCGATCACCTATCCATATGGAATGGCGCGTGTTATTGATTGTGAATATTTGGTTGATTTATGGTCTGAAACTCATCCTGGCAGTAACGTGACAACCGATGACATGAAATCAATGGACGTCAGGGCGCTCACTTCTCATTTGTTCGGCTACCGGAATAAAACGGCTTACATGAGCTTGATGCTTGATTGAGCCGGGAGACGGTTTTTTATTTGTCGAATCCGTAAATCTTCAATTTGTTATACAAGGTTTTCCTGTCAATGCCTAAAATTCGTGCAGCTACGGTTTTATTGTTTCCGGATTCGATAAGCGCTTTTTGTATCAGTTCGCGTTCAAGGGTCTCATTCCGCAATTGAGAGCCTTCCACAACCGGAGGGGAGGACTGAAGCAATTCCTGTGGTAAATCTTTCACCGTTATATATTGCCCGGTGGCCAATAGCGTCGCGTACCTTACCACATTCTTCATCTGCCTTAAATTCCCGGACCAGGAACAGGAACTGAATAGTTCTATTGTTTCTGCGTCAAATCCAAGAATGTTTTTTTGCAAATTCAAATTGGCCAAACTCAAAAAGTGGTTGGCAAAAAGCATTACGTCGTCTTTTCTCTCCTTCAAATCCGGAATACGGATGGCAAACTCATTGATTCGATGGTATAAATCTTCCCTAAATTCACCATTGTTTATTGCATTCAGCAGATTTTCATTCGTGGCCGATATCAAACGTATATCGGTTTTTATTTCTTGGTTACTGCCTATGGGCTTCACTTTATGTTCTTGTAAAGCACGAAGTAACTGCACTTGTACTTCATACGTGAGGTTTCCTATTTCATCAAGGAAAATAGTACCACCGTGGGCTGTTTCAAAAGCTCCCGTTTTGTTGTCGATCGCACCGGTGAATGAACCTTTTACGTGTCCGAAAAATTCAGAAGCAGCCAACTCTTTCGGGATTGCGCCACAATCCACTGCTACAAACGGAGCATCTTTCCTGCAACTTTGTTCGTGGATACTACGAGCCACGTATTCTTTCCCTGTACCGCTCGAACCTGTTATCAATACCGACATATCCGTAGGCGCCACCAAACGCACATATTCGTACATCTGCTTTGCTACCGGACTTTGTCCTTCTATATATTCATTTATTGATGGAGGAACGCTTTGTGGTTTCAGGGTGTCTTTTTTAATGAACTCATTGATTTTAAGTAATAGTTCGTCCTGGTTTAATGGTTTTGCAATATAATCCGACGCACCTAATTTTATTGAACTCACAGCCGTTTGTATATCTGCATAACTTGTCATCATGATTAAAGGCAAAGAACGACCTGTCTCTTTTAACCATTTCAACAAACCAAGGCCGTCTCCGTCGGGAAGGCGGAAATCCGACAAAATCAAATCATAATCTTCAGCTTCTATTTTCTGCTTGGCATTGGTGACGGAAGCAACAGTTTCTACTTTGAAATTTTTCTTTTTCAGCCAAGTAGAAAGCATTAAAGAAAATGTAAGATCATCTTCAACAATGAGTATAAACGACATAACTTGCTTCTTTACTGATGCAAAGATAAAAAATATATCATAGAGTGAAAACAAAAGATTTTTCGGTATAAAAAATACCTGAAACCAGCGAAAGATTGCTCGCCTGGTTTCAGGTTGTGTTTCTGTTACTGTCGGTTAGGACAGCGGTGCTTATTATAATTGGGGTTAGTTTATTGCTTTGTTGCAAAGATCACAAAAAAGAACACTGTGGGCTGTCAATTATGTACACAATCCATTCAACAATGTTTCATTTCATAAAAAACAAGTCCCGTTTTTGTTAGCCAACAATCGTCGGTCAACAATTTCATCACTTCTTTTTGTGTAAGAAGTGGGAAAATGTATAAAATTGCGACAAGTATACAACGCGTCGTTTTTTGATGTCTATTTCTTTCGGGTGTATTTTTTTAAATAAAAATGATTTACTATTGAGAGAAATAATATATATTTACATTACATAAAATTAATTAGATGAAAAAAACCCTGCTTATTATCTTCATTTTTCAATTGACCGCTCTTAATATCCGTCTATTTGCATACCCCGACATGCAAAGTACAACGACTTATCTTTTTACTACTGAACATGGATTATCAAGTACAAAAATAACATGTATTCAGCAAGATAATAGAAATTTCTTATGGATTGGGACAGAAGACGGGCTTAATAAATTTGACGGGTATGATTTCACTGTCTACAAATCTCAACCCGGCGATTCCGTATCTCTTGTCAGCAATCATATTACAGCCTTGTTCCAAGATTCGAACAACCGTTTATGGGTGGCTACGATTGCCGGGCTTGAATATTACGACCTGGCATGCGATGGTTTCTTAAGCGCCTCCTTAAATCAACCGGATGAAGTGATAAAACATAATCAATGCACGAAAATCATTGAAGACAAACAGGGGAATCTGTGGTTTGCTGTTTCCGGTTACGGCGTTTTATGCTATTCGCCTGATACAGGAAAAAGTAATTTGCTGACGCCGACAAACCAAACGTCACATTCCTTATGTAGCTCCTATATACGTTCCATGGCGGAAGACAAAGACGGCAATTTATGGTTTGCATCGCAAGATAATGGCCTTTCTGTTTATAATCCTGAAACACAAACGTTTCGGAACTATAATATGCAAAACAGCCGTTTGCCCAGTAATGCTATTTTTGATCTGTGTCTTTTGTCGAACGGCAATATGCTTGTATCAACATTAAGGGGAGGGCTTGCCATCTATGACTCGCGAAAAGATCAATTCATGGCATATTTGGATGTCTTCAACAAACCGAACACACGTTCAATCTTTTGTGCAATTGAAGACCATGAGGGAAATATCCTTGTGGGAACAGAAGGCGATGGCGTGTTTATCTTTGATCCCGTAAAACGGGAGCTGGAGCAGCATCCTGTTTTTCGCGAATTATCCGAATCTATTGGTAATTCGAAAGTACATAATATTCATAAGGGGAATTATAGTTACCTGTGGATGTCGTTAAGCTACAAAGGCGTCTTTGTCGTAGGGCATGAAGATAGCGGTTTTAAGTCGATCAAGAAAAAAAACCATGATTCCAACTCATTAAGCCATGCTGCGGTTACGGCTGTTACAACGGATGAAGAACGTACGATATGGGTTGCGACAGATGGAGGAGGGTTAAATCACTACAATCCTGAAACAAAACGTTTTACCCATTACACTTACGACCCCAATGATAGGAGTACCATATCCGACAATGCCGTAGTCAGTGTA
Organism: Tannerellaceae bacterium; assembly: GCA_031255855.1. GTDB lineage: Bacteria > Bacteroidota > Bacteroidia > Bacteroidales > Tannerellaceae > DFXE01. The sequence continues at coordinate 4,429 of JAIRRS010000104.1, forward strand.
TTTCGAGACAGTAAAAACCGGATTTGGGCCGGGACTTATACGGGCGGCCTATGTCTTTTCAATAAAGAAAGTAGAACCTTTACAAGGTATCGGGCGGGAACTGATGCCAACTCGTTGCAGTCAGATTACATAAAAAGTATCCAGGAAGACAAGCGAGGATTTCTTTGGTTGGGGACAAATGGCGGAGGTTTGACCCGTTTTGACCCAGACAAAAACACATTCCGCACATTCCGGAGCGCGGAAAACAGAGGGCTTGTAAATGATTACATCATTATTTTATTTATCGACAGCAAAAACCGCTTGTGGATTGGGACTTACTTTGGTTTAAGTTGTATGGATATAGATACCGAGTCATTTACTTTTTTCGACCAGAAAAACGGATTGAGCAGTTTGTCTATTTTTTCGGTTGCCGAGGATGGCGATGGTACAATATGGGTCGGTACGGCCAACGGGTTAAACAGGTATAATCCCGAAGAAAATATGTTCACAAAGGTTTATCCCAAATTGCAAGAATATTACAGTCCGGTTGTCAATGGCATTATTGCCGACGACAACAAGAAACAATTATGGCTAAGCACAAATCATGGCGTTGTCCGTTATGATACTCAAACCGGGGAGTTGAAACGGTATTTTGTAAACAGTGGGTTGCAAAGTAATGAGTTCCTGTTAGCCTCCTATTACAAAAGCCCGGAAGGTGACATGTTTTTCGGCGGTATAGACGGATTAAACATATTCAAACCGAATGAGATTTTTGATGGCATCATAATTCCTAAAGTATACATTACTAACTTAAAGATATCGAACGAACCGGTATCCATCAATAAAAAAATAAACGGACGGGTTGTGCTTACCAAGAATATTGAAGTGGCAAAGAAGATAAAGCTTAAGCAGAATGAAAAGAACTTCACACTCGAATTTGTCGCCATGGGAATATTCGACCCATACCTGACAGTGTATTCCTGTAAATTGGAAGGATTCGACAAAGACTGGATTAAATATGACTATACACATCGAAGCGTTACATACACAAACCTGAATCCGGGTACTTATACACTCCGCATAAAAGCCAGTAGCAACCCCGACATTTGGACTGACGAGGAAACCTCATTAATTATTGAGATTGAACCGGCGATTTGGAATACATGGTGGGCGAAATTAATCTATGCCATCTTGGTATTGTTGTTGATATATACTGTTATAAGATTTATAATCAGCCGGATAAAAGTAAAAGACGCGTTACGTATTGAACGTTTCAAATTAAAGCAACAAGGGGAACTTAATCGTATTAAAACGGATTTCTTTACAAATATCAGTCACGAATTCCGTACCCCACTTACATTAATTATCGGGCCATTGAAACGTTTGATCAATGAAGAAAAAGATAAAGAAAGAAAAAAGATAATGCAAATCATCTCGCGGAACGCGGAACGCCTTCAACGCTTGATAAACCAGATATTAGACTTGAACAAAATTGAAGATGGAAAAATAACGTTGCGTGTACAGCAAATAGAGTTGGTCTCTTTTGTAGCCGACATTATAAGCTTATATACCGAAATGGCTCGTCAAAAACAGATTACCCTTTCGTATACATGGGATGCCGAGCCTGTCAATGTATGGTATGATGCCGATATGCTCGACAAGTCGTTGATAAACCTGCTTCATAACGCGTATAAGTTCACTCCTGAAAATGGTAAAATACATGTCAATCTAAAACTTATGAAAGACGGAAAGGTCATTCTTTCCATAAATGACACAGGTATAGGCATGGATGAAAACACCAAAAAACATGTTTTCGACCGCTTTTACCAAGGACGTTCGGAATACTATAATACAGGTACGGGAATTGGTATGCATCTGACTAAAACGGTCGTTGAGTTGCATAAAGGAACGATTACCCTTGAAAGTGAACCAGGCAAAGGAAGCGTTTTCTACATAACGATCCTTCCGGGCAAAAGTCATTTTTCCGCGGATGAAATAATGACAGACGACGACCTTGCCCAACATGTTATAGAAAACAGGAACGAAAATTCCTGGATAAACGAGCCTGTAGAATCGGTTGTAGAATTATCCCCGGATTCCGTTTCCATTAAAGATAAAAGGACAGATCCCAACCGGCCTCTCGTATTGGTTATCGAAGACGATAATGATATGCGCTTCTTTATTCGGCAAGAATTGGAAAACCAATACCAAATAGAGGAAGCGGCAAATGGAAAAACAGGCCTTGAAATGGCGCGTAAATTAATGCCCGACCTTATCATAACAGATGTGATGATGCCCGAAATAAACGGTATCGAATTATGCCGTATCCTTAAAACAGAGTCGGATACCAGCCATATCCCAATCATTATTCTTACTGCGCAAGGAAGCATGGAACATCGGATTGAAGGCTTGGAGACAGGAGCCGATAGTTACATTTCCAAACCTTTTCACACGAAATATTTGCAAATTCGTGTTGAGAAACTCATTGAGTTGCGTGCTAAAATGAAGGAACGGTTCAGTAAATCAATCAATATGGACGCGCAGGAAATTACTCTTACCAGCACAGATGAGCGATTGCTGCAAAACGCGATTGATTACGTTCGCACCAATATAGAAAACCCGGAATTGAGTGTTGAGGCAATGAGTAAGAATTTGGGGCTGAGCCGTACCCATCTTCACCGAAAGTTAAAGGCGTTAACTGGCCAAAGTCCTGTTGAGTTCATAAAAATGATTCGAATGAAGCAAGCGGCGTATCTACTCAGCACCGGAAAATTGAGTGTGTCGGAAGTGGGATACAAGGTAGGATATAACACGCCCTCTTACTTCAGCAGCAGTTTTAACGCATATTTTGGCATGTCTCCGACAGCATATATGGAAGAAAAAACGAATGAGAACACCAATGGCGCGGAAGAAAAAAACGAGCCGGAACAACAAGATTAATTCTTATACCTTACTTCCATGCCGCGAACCGTATCGTCGACCCGCCCGTTGTTGTAGGCCAATTGCCCGTTTACAAATGTTTTCCATACAGAATAAGGGAATGTGTGTCCTTCAAATGGCGACCATCCGCATTTGTAAAGGATGTTTTCTTTCGCAACGGTAATGGATATTTCAGGGTCAATCAACACAAGGTCGGCATAATAGCCGGGACGTATATATCCTCGCCGGTCGATATGGAAAAGGTCGGCAGGTAAATGAGCCATCTTTTCAACCACTTTTTCGCGAGTAAAAATACCTTTGGAAGCCATTTCCAACATCGCGATTAATGAATGTTGGATAAGTGGGCCGCCGGATGCGGCGGTCAGGCAATTCCCCGCTTTTTCCCCGAGCAAATGGGGAGCGTGGTCGGTTGCTACAATATCAATCGCTCCTGTATTTACCGCATCGCGCAGGGCGTCCCTGTCTTTTTTTGTTTTTATGGCAGGATTCCATTTGATTCGATTTCCTGATATTGGATAATCTTCGTCCGTAAACCATAAGTGATGAACACAAACTTCTCCGGTTATTTTTTTATCGGCCAAAGGAATACTGCTGTTTAACAATGATGCTTCTCTGGCTGTAGACAGATGGAGTATATGAAGGCGGGAACCCAAACGGGTTGCCATTTTTACGGCTTCAGACGATGAAGCATAGCAGGCTTCCTCACTTCTGATCTTGCTATGGAATGTTATATCCAAATCCTTTCCGTAAAGATTGGTATAGTAATTTATGTTATGTTTGATGATTTCTTCTCTTTCGGCGTGAACGGCAATCAGCAAGTCTGTTTCACTAAAGATTTGCTCAAGGGTTTCTTTCTTGTCAACCAGCATGTTTCCGGTAGACGAACCGAGAAACAATTTTAAACCGGGAATCCGGGTTTTATCCAGCCGTCGGATTTCATTGATGTTATCATTAGTTCCTCCGAAAAAGAATGAATAATTGGCTGCTGATACTTCGGCCGCTCTTTCCAGTTTCCAATGTAGATGCTCAAGGGTGGTAGTTTGCGGTTTTGTGTTGGGCATGTCCATAAAAGTTGTGACCCCGCCGGCAACGGCCGCACGGCTTTCACTGTGTAAATCTCCTTTGTGCGTAAGCCCCGGCTCACGGAAATGCACCTGGTCGTCTATCATTCCCGGCATCAGCCACTTGCCGGTTGCGTCAATTACTTCGTCCGCGCCCGGGCATACAGAGGCATTACCCTCATATACAGCGCTTATTTTGTCTCCTTCAAGTAGTAAGGAGCCGGTATACGACCGGCCTTCATTAATAATAAGGGCATCTTTTATCCAGGTCTTCCTCATTTTTTTTGAGGATATTTACGAAAGAAACTCCACCACCTGAGTTTTAAAACGCCGAACAATGCCTCGCCAAAAATGGATGAGTTCATTTTGGAAACACCTAAAACACGGTTTACAAATACGATAGGGACTTCTATCAATGTGTATCCGCATTTATATGCTGTAAATTTCATTTCTATCTGGAAAGCATATCCTTTGAAACGGATATTATCCAAATCGATTGTTTCAAGTACCTCGCGTTGATAACATACAAATCCGGCAGTCGTGTCTTTTATATTCATTCCCGTTATGATTCGTACATAAACCGACGCGAAATACGACATCAGCACGCGGCCTAACGGCCAGTTCACAACATTTACTCCATTGATATAGCGCGAACCGACAGCCAGATTTCCACCCTGTTCGGTACAAGCTGTGTACAAGTGAATCAAATCATTCGGATTATGACTAAAGTCGGCATCCATTTCAAATATGTAATCATATTTGTGTTCAATACACCATTTGAACCCGCATATATATGCTGTGCCCAAACCTTGCTTGCCTTCGCGTTCAATAATAAACAGGCGTTTGGGAAATTCCGTTTGTAGTTGTTTTACGATAGTTGCAGTTCCATCCGGGGAACCATCATCCACAATCAGTATATCAAATATTTTGGGCAGGCCAAATACTGTTCGGATAATATTTTCTATATTTTCTTTTTCGTTATAGGTGGGGATAATAACAATACTGTCAGGCATATAATCTACAATAACTTTTATCATTAAGGTGCAAAGTTAGTGATATTTTTGAAATAAAGATACGTTTTCATACATTCACTTTTACTTATAAATGATCTGTCGGCCACGAAGCCGGCTTGTTTTTTGTGCCCCGTATGGTGCAGTCCAGGCAGGAAAAAGGACCGTACGACAAGGGCGTGCCTACCACCATGTAAGGCTCCGGCCCCGGCCCCTGTCCCTGTTCCTGTATAAAATCGTATATAGCGTTGTTGGTAAAGTCTTTTTGCATAGCATGAACAACCTGCAGGGCGCATTGTCCCAAGGGCGGTTCGTAAAGGCCGGCAGCTTCGGGGATAAACCGGTCGGCGGAGACGATGGTAGCGACTTCCACATAGCCGATCACCGGCCGTTCGGGCTGCGTGAGGCAACGTATATTGCCTGTCATCTCGGCGGGGATAGGCGAGAAGAGGCTACCCGACTGGCTGATGTTTTTCTGGAGGTTTGCAAAATAATCGTAAGCCTCTTTCCGTAGCTGCTGTTGAGTGACGGAGATATAATAGAGGATAGACAGTTTTTCGTCGGACGGCTCTATACCAACCAGCCTCTTGTGCGAAATCGTATTCGACGAGAGTTGTTCGGATGAACCAAGTATAAGGTCTGCGGAGTGGCCGCTTCCCCAGCAGTAATAGACATTGTTGGAGGTTTGCAAGTCGTAGTGTGCCACGAACGAACTATCGCCTGAATAACGGTAGTTCGGTGCTTCGTGAGAGATGAGGGTAGGCCCCTCGAAACCGCCTTACAGGAGGAGGTTTCAAACCGCGGCATGCGGCTTTAGTCAAAAGCTATGGTCGTGAGCGATGTCCGAAAAGTCTGTCAGGAGGCAGGCAGGTAACCATGTAAAAGGTGAATGCAAATGAACCGTTGATGAGGTACCGAAAT